>JAANXF010000018.1 GCA_018263395.1 Methanonatronarchaeales archaeon | reverse complement strand
ATTCTTTTCTTCTTAATTTTGTTTACCAACTCTTTTTTAGAAATCCATTTTTTGGTTTCGGTGACGTAGTCTCTCGGCATAAACCATCTTCAAGAGCAAACCATAAATAAGTTACGTCAATAACTATATATGTAGTTGCGCCATCAATGGGCCCGGTGAGGGGATACTAGATGTGCTGCCCTACGTGCGACGAGTTCATAGAGATGTACGACGAGGACGACGGCGAGGGCGGAAAGAAGAAAAAGGCCCGCGTCCGGGTGAGGGATTAGTCGGGACTCTACAGGACCTCGAACCCCTCCTCGACGAAGCCGTTTCCGCCCCATCCGAAGGCACTCGCCCCCCTGCACTTGCCGTCAACTACGGATAGCACCAGATAGGTCTCCCCCGGGTGGAGGGGTTCTCCCTCCACAAGGGCGCTCTCCCTGTCCATCCTGGAGAAATATGCCCCGTGGTCGGGGTGTGAGTGGTAGAAGCCCTCCCTGCTAAGGCCGGCTCTCTCCAGCGCCTCGAAGGTCTCGAGCTGCTCCACTGGATCCATGTAGTACACGTCGAAACCCTCGTGCCTCGCCGCGTTCTCCACGGGCGACGAACTTGTTACGACCCCGGTTTCGGGGTCGCCGCCGAGAACCCCGCACCCCTCTCGAGGGTACTCGTCCTCGCAGTGAGCTTTTACCGCCTCGAAGACGCGGCGCTCAATCCTCATCGTCGAGGTACTGGGTGCTGATGTACTTCTCACCACCGTCCGGGAAGACGGTAACGATGGTGCCCGTTTCGATCCTCCCTGCCAGCTCCCTGCAGGCGGCCATCGCTGCTCCGGATGACTGCCCCACCAGGAGCCCCTGCTCCCGCGTCAGGCGTCTGCCCTCGTCGTATGCGTCCTCCGTACTCACGTGGATAACTTCGTCGACAATCGACTCGTCCAGCACCGAGGGCTTGATCGACGTCTCGATGTGCTTGAGGCCCTCGATACCGTGCAGAGGGTCGTCGGGCTCCACCCCCACCACTCTGACGTCCGGCTCGAGTTCCTTGAGGCGCTTACCGACACCGGTGATCGTCCCGCCTGTACCTATCCCCGATACGAAGTGCGTCACCTCCCCCGAGGTCTGCTCCCATATCTCCGGCCCCGTGGTCTCGTAGTGTGCCCTCCAGTTCTCCGGATTGTTGTACTGGTCGGGCATGAAGTAGCGCTCGGGGTCCTCCTCCTTCAACTCGTGCGCCAGACGTATCGCGCCGTCGCTACCCTCGTGCGGGTCGCTCTCCACTATCTCGGCGCCCAGTGCCCTGAGCATTTTCTTACGCTCCCATGAGGCGTTTGCCGGCAGCACGATTTTTACGCGGTAGCCCCGGGATGCGCAGAGCATGGCGTACGAGATGCCGGTGTTTCCCGAGGTGGAGTCCAGCAGGACCCTGTCCTCCGTAAGCTCTCCGGTACGCTCACCCTTCAGGATCATCCTCAGTGCGGGACGGTCCTTGACGGAGCCTCCGGGGTTGAACCACTCGACCTTTGCCAGCACGTCCACATCGCCGGGGCTCTTGACCCGTATCAGGGGGGTTCCACCCACAGTGTCGGAGATGGATTCCGAGAGAGCCATCCCGCTGACTAATCGTGACGAATTCATTAAACGCACCTCTTTGTTGGAGGTGTTTTTCAGGCACAACAGATCTTGCAGTCCACGAGCTCTCCGTCTCCGAGGTGGGGCTCGCAGACGGTCTTGGAGGAGCGTAGCTCCACGCATATGCCGCAGAGGCCGAGCACGCGGTCCTCTTCTCCGACCTTTTCCTCCGCCAGGGTGCTGGCGAATTCCTCGGTCAGCTTCTCCAGGAGGCCAAGCTCCTCCAGCTCGTTGGAGCCCCTCTTCCTGCTGAGGTACTGGGATACCGCTGCCTGTGTGAGACCCAGCCTGTCTGCTGCCTCGCTCTGGCTAACCCCGTTATCGACGAGCTTCTGGGCCAGACTCCTTCTTATGAGCGGGAGGTAGGTCCTGACCATCATCTCGCAGGGGGGTTTCAGACCCATCCCCCTATTATCGTTTAACACCGTTATATACCTTGCCTGATGCAGTCCGCGAAGCTCCCGTCGAAGAGACGCCCCTCCTGCATCGCCAGGTAGTCCCTCTGCGCAGCCTCCATCGCCTCCCTCGGACCCTCCCCACTGTGCAGGTGCTTCACGGTTCTCCTCACCCTCCAGACGGAGGGGGTTACACCCTCCTCCACCCTCAGCTTGAGGGGAGACAGGAACTGGTCAAAGAAGCCTTCAGAGACGCTCCTCGTGCGCAGCCCACTCTCGGCGAGGTCGAACAGTTCTCCGTACATCTCGTCGTTGGTTCGAACCTCGTCACCCTCCCGGTCGATCCAGCGCTGCTCCGCGTCGAGGCTACCCTCGGCGGCTGCGTAGAAGTTATCCCTCGCGACGGACCAGTCCTGCTCCACCAGCGGATGGTCCTCACCCACGAGCCCGAGCAGGGCGCCCGAGAACAGTGCCTGAAGCCCGACGGTGTCCCTCAGGGTGGGCTGGGACGGAAGCGGCCGGAACTCCAGCCTCAGGTTGGCCTCGGTCCTCGTCTCTCCGCCGATGACCGGACGGGTCCAGCGCCAGAAGGTGCCACGCTTCATGTTGAACTCGAAGAAGCTGTCCTCGTACATCTCTCCCCGTTCCTTGGCCAGCATCGGCACGATGGTCTCGTCTGCCCTGATCTGTTCGAAAACGTCGTCCGGGCTGTGGAGGTCGTCGGGGACCCGCACCTTCCTGTCGCGGTAGTCATCCTCGGTGTTTATGGATTGCTCGAAGAGCTGTATCCTCAGCTCGTGGTACGCGACCTCACGGGGGTCCACGTCCTCGGCGTAGAGGTCGGAGGGGAGAAAGGGGCTGTTAGTGGAGAGCGCGAGCATCGGCCCCAGGAGCCTTATGGAGTAATTGAAGTGAAGGGGGAAATCGGCGGGGTCGGGCACCTGGTGGTGCGGCTGTATGCTCGTGGTAAGGGCCTCTGGGAGAATCGTTTGGAACCTGCCACTGAATCCGGGAACCTCGACGCGTATGCTGCCCCCGGTCCTCTCGAGAATGACGTTGGAAATCGAGTGGTACCTGGGCAACTCCGCTGCGTTGCTCGCGATCACGATTCCCTCCACCTCATCCGTTGCGCCGAGGTACTCCTCCGAGCCCTCAGCCGGAGGAATCACCCACATCCCGTCGGACACGAGGCGAAGACCGCTTTCAGAGAAAACCTCCTCTGCCCTCCAGAGCCTCTCAGAGAGCTCCCGGAACTGGGCCCTGAAGCCCTCCTCGTCCAGGAGGGCGTAGTCCGTGTTAACCTCTGCGTTGTGAAGCCCCAGCTCCTTGGCGATGCCCACCCTGTCGAACAGGCCGTACGGTATCCTCGCGAGGCGACCCTTCCTGTCCACGCAGTAGAGCTCCATCTCCAGCCCCACCGTCGGCTCGGGGTTGTGCAGGGCCCCGGTATCGCATTCGCGCCTGAGGAACTCCACCTGCCTCTCCACCCGCTCCTCGTACTCCCCGGGACTCGTGGAAAGGACCTCCTGAACCTCTTCGAAGAGGTCGTTCATGCGCCTTCCTTCGGGGGCCCTACAGGTAAGACTTATCAAGCGAAACCTTTCCTTTAAACAGATGCGGGAGGACGGCCTCGAGGACGCGGGGTCGATGTACGGGGCCGGGGTTTCCCTGGCCAGCGCGTCCATCACGAACCGGTCGATGCCGGTTGCCGCAAGCGGATGTGGGGGATGGAAGCAGTGAGCCGGGTCAAAAGAGCGTCCGAACCTAGAGGTCCTCCGGAGGTCTCGGGGTGGGCCTGAGGGGCGCCTTTGAGGCAACCCGGCCCGGGAACGCCGCGATGACCCTCGTGGCGGTCGTCGTCGGGGGCATAGTCGTCCCGTCTTTCTCCACTGCAGACGTAGCGAGCCTGCTCACCGCCTCTGCGATTGCCGCCCTCGTCACGGCGGGCGGAAACGTCGTGAACGACCTGTTCGACGCCGAAATCGACGAGGTGAACAGGCCCGGCAGGCCCATACCCGGTGGCCGTCTATCGAGGGAGGGTGCGATCGTCGCGTCTGCAGTACTGCTGGGCTCCTCGGTGCTGGGCCTCCTCATTAACCCCCTCGTCCTGGCGATAGCCGTCTTCAACGCCGCGATTCTCGTCCTGTACTCCCTCAGGCTCAAGCGCCTACCCCTCGTGGGCAACGCGGCGGTCTCGTACCTCGTCGGCTCAGCGTTCCTGTTCGGGGGGGCGGCAGTGGGCGGCCCGGTGGAGTCCGTCCCCCTCTTCCTCCTCGCGCTCCTGGCCACGCTGGGCAGAGAGGTGGCGAAGGACGTGGAGGACCTGCGGGGCGACGCGGGGCGCGCCGACACCCTCGCCACGAGGTACGGCCCGGGGAGGGCCTCCGAGGCGTCGGCTGCCGTCTCCCTGCTCGCCGCCGCCGCGAGCCCCCTGCCGTACCTACTCGGGGTCCTGGGCCACGGTTTTCTCCCCTTCGCGGCCGCCGCGGACCTCCTGCTGATAGGTGCAGCATCATCACTCCTGAGGAGTCCCTCCGTGGAGGCCGCGGGAACCTCCCAGCGCCGTATCAAGGCGGCGATGGCGGTGGCACTCGCGGGCTTCCTGGTCGGGGCGATTTAGGAAAAGCTCTTAGAGGCGCGGGGTCGATGGAGACGCGTTATGGTCACGGTCAGCGTTCTGAAGGCAGATGTCGGCAGCTACCCCGGCCACGTAAAGGTCCACGAGTCCCTCCTCGGGGAGGTGGACTCCGTCCTCGCGGAGAGCGACTTTCTGACCGATTACAGGGTCGCCCACTGCGGCGACGACGTGGACCTTGTCATGACCCACGACCTCGGACCCGACGCCGAGGAGGTCCACGGCCTCGCGTGGGACGCGTTCACGAGCGCGGCGGACGTGGCCGGAGACCTCGGTCTCTACGGGGCGGGCCAGGACCTGCTCAGCGACGCCTTCAGCGGCAACGTGAAGGGCCTCGGCCCCGGAAGCGCCGAGATGGAGTTCGAGGAGCGCCCCGCCGAGCCCGTGACGGTCTTCCTCTGCGACAAGACGGAGCCCGCCGCCTTCAACCTGCCGCTCTACCGGATGTTCGCCGACCCGTTCAACACCTCCGGCCTGGTCCTGGACCCCTCACTGCACGACGGCTTCGTGTTTGAGGTCCAGGACGTGAAGGAGGGCGACGTAGCGGAGATCGAGGCTCCGGAGGAGCTGTACGACCTGCTCGCCCTCATTGGCGTCACTTCTAAGTACCACGTCAAATCGATAAGGAAGCCCGACGGCTCACCCGCTGCAGCGGTCTCGACGGACAAGCTGAATCTGGTCGCCGGCGAGTACGTCGGCAAGGACGACCCCGTCGCGGTGGTCAGGAACCAGTCCGGGTTCCCCGCCGTCGGCGAGGCCACGGAGGCCTTCTCTTTCCCCCACCTCGTCTCCGGGTGGATGCGGGGGAGCCACCATGGACCCCTCATGCCCGTGTCGCAGGAGCAGTCCACACCCTCGAGGTTCGACGGACCGCCCCGGGTGGTCGGCCTCGGCTTCCAGCTGAAGGACGGGAAGCTGGTCGGGTCCCACGACCTGTTCGACGACCCCGCCTTCGACTACACCAGGGAGAGGGCCATGGAGGCTGCGGAGTACATGCGGCGACACGGCCCCTTTCAGCCGAACCTCGTCGGCGCCGAGGATCTCGAGTACACGACACTCCCGGCGGTGCTCGAGAGGCTGGAGAAGAGGTTCGAGGGTGAAAAGCTCCGTAATTAGGTCGGGGAGGACCATCGATAGGGGGGTCAGGACGCGGGAGAACCTTGTGGTAGGGATGTCCGCGACCGTGTGCGGGGGCGTCGATGCCGGGGGAAACCTTTCCCTCGGACACGGGGCCCTGGTGACGGGCGACCTGCGGATCGGGGGCGACCTGGTGCTCGGCCCGCGCGCGAAGGTCATGGGGAGAGCCTCGGTAAGGGGTTCGGCGATTCTTCTCCCCGGCTCCGGGATAGGTGCACTGGAGGCAGACGGGGTGGAGATGCGGAGGGCACGTGCGGACGAGGTCCACTCCTCGGGAGACCTGGTTCTCGTCGAGGCGGAGGTCTCCACCTTTAGCGCGGACGGAAAGGTCGTGGCTCAGGCAGCTCCGAGGGAGTGAGCGTTACAGCGGGTCCCTCCGACGGTGGACGCCTGAGCGAGGACGGGTGACGGCCTTACAGGTTCTCCCCCTGGTACCTGCCTGTGTATCCCCCTCCGGCGGCCTCTGCGGCGACGAAGAATAGCTGTCCTATCCTCGCGTCCCTGCAGAGCGTCAATCCGTGCTGGTTCCTGACGTCGAGAAGGCCCTGCCCTCTGCCCTCGTACCCGGCGTCCCACAGCGCGCCGTAAAGCACCGCGCCGCTCCTGAGAAGGGACGACCTTGGGAGAATCACGCCGACGTGGTCCCCCGGCACCCTCACGACCTCGTTGTACGTGACGCGGTAGCAGCCGGGCTCCAGAAACACCTCGTCGCCGAACTCCACGCCGCTCCCTTCCGGGATATTCCTCGTGGAGTTGTCGAAGTCCAGCCTTCCGGGCCCGTCCAGTTCCTCCACGCCGCCGACCGTCAGGTCCACGCCGTGGCCGCAGGTCTGTACGTCGCGGTCCACCAGCCCCCTCAGCCATCCTGCCACTGTTTCACCCCTAGGGACCACCGGGTCCACCCCGCTGGTCCGGAGGCAAAGAGTTAAACATGGTGCCCCTCCAAATTGCTCGGGAGAACGATATGGATAACGATTTTTTCGAACAGCTCTCGGAGATGACCGGGGAGCGGGTCAGGATACAGACGCCGGACTCGGTTTACCGGGGGGTGTGCAAGTCCATCGACTCCGAGACCCTCTCCCTTCTGCTCCGGGACGTCGAGGAGCTGAGCCTGTTCGGCCGACCCACTGAGCGGGAAGAGGAGGAGTGGCACTGGCTCTGCGAGGAGATGATAATTCACGGGGACTACGTGGAGACGGTCTCGGTGGAGGCGGCCTGACCCCCCGGGGTTCCGAGGAAAACGTTATAGCGCCCCCTCTTTATTAGTACCACCATCATGTTCAAGGTTGGAGAGGCACTCGTGGGTGAGGAGCCCGAGGTGGCTCACATAGATCTCGTGGTAGGTGACAAGGAGGGCCCCGTCGGGGAGGCCTTTCTGAACGGACTCACCGAGCTTTCGAGGGGACACACCCCGCTGTTGAGCGTCATAAGGCCGAACCTGCCCACGAAGCCCGCCACGCTTCTCGTGCCGAAGGTCACGGTCAGTGACATGGAGGAGGCGGGAAAGATTTTTGGACCGGCGCAGGAGGCTGTGGCACGCGCCGTGGCCGACTCCGTGGAGGAGGGTGCACTTCCGAAGGACCGGCTGGAGGAGCTGGTCCTCATAGTCAGTGTATTCATCCACCCCGAGGCCGAGGACTACCAGAAAATAAACAGGTTCAACTACGGAGCCACCCGCTTGGCCATCCAGCGCGCCGTGGAGGACTTCCCGGACTACGAGACGCTGATGGAGGAGAAGGACAGGGGGGGACACCCGCTTATGGGTACCCGCACCGTGAAGCTCAGGAGCCCGCCGTACCTGCAGGTGGCCATGGACAGGCCCTCCATAAAGCAGCAGATAGGGATACTCGAGGCCATGCCGGAGAGCGACCACCTGATCTTCGAAGCGGGAACGCCGCTAACGAAGAAGTACGGCATAAACGTAATCGAGGAGCTCAGGGAGCACGACGAGGATGCATTCATAATCGCCGACCTGAAGACCCTGGATACCGGGCACCTCGAGGCGAGGATGGCCAGCGACGCTGGTGCGGACGGCATAGTCGTCTCCGGTCTGGCAGACAGCAACACCGTGGAGAAGGCGATACGGGAGGCCGACAAGACCGGCATATACTGCATAATAGACATGCTGAACGTGGAGGACCCCGTCGCGCTGCTGGAGGAGCTGGACGAGAGGCCCCACGTCGTCGAGCTCCACCGTGGCATCGATCAGGAGTACGCAGGAGGAGAACACTCCGCCTGGGGCGACATCGCGGAGATAAAGGAGGTCACCGGGGGGGCCCTGGTCGCGGTAGCGGGCGGCATCACGGAGGAGACCGTCGACGACGCCCTGAGGGCGGGAGCCGACATCCTGGTGGTCGGGCGCGCCATCGCCAACTCCAAGGACCCGGAGGCCAAGGCCAGGAACTTCCTGGAGAAGATGGATACGGCCTGGAGCGGGATGGACGAGAAGTTCGGCGACATAGACCAGTTCCGCTGGAAGACCGACTTCTGAGCCGTTGCCTCCTCCGGGAGAGGTAGCCCTCTCCTCGGCGCGGCTCCTCCGACGCCTGGTCAACTGAGGGTCACGGGGGTCACAGGTACAGGGGCCGCTCTAAACGTCCCACTCGCTCGCCCACCTCTCCACCTCTCCGATGAGGGGTTCGAGGTCGCGTCCCTTCTCCGTCAGGCTGTACCTGACCTCTATGGGGGAGTTGGTCTCGACGCTGCGCTCCACGATTCCCTCCCCCTGCAGGGACTTGAGGTTCGAGGACAGTACCTTCGAAGAGATGCCGGGAATCTCGGCCTCGAGTTCGGAGAACCTTTTATCCCCGCCCGTCAGGTGTCCGACTATAACGAAGCTCCACTTCCTTCCGAGGATATCGGCGGCGGAGGTGAGTGGGCAGTCAGCCTCTTTCCCTGAAGCCATCCGATTACCGCCCTCTCAGGGAACCCTTAAGTAGTTTCCCTTTGTTACTAGCCTACTAAAGGTAAGGAGGTCCAGGAAATGGTTTTCCAGAAAGGAGATATAGTGTACGAGGACCCGGAACAGTACGGAGCGTGCTGCGGGGCCAGGATAGAGATACTCGATGGAGGAGCCGGCATAGAGAAAATAGTCTGCTGTGGAAACGAGCTCACCGAGGAGGACGTGATAAACAGGTAGAGTGCAAAAAAAAACACTTTTTTTACGACAGGGGTCCCCTCGGGCGGGCTCCAGTTTCCCATCCTCTCTACGCAGTCCCCGTTCGCGAGGGGCCTAAACCGTTTTGACCCCACCGTGAGAGCTAAGGGTGATGTTGATCCTCGTCAACCTGAAGACCTACGCGGAGGGGACCGGCGGGGGGGCGGTGAGAATCGCGGAGCTCTGCGCCGAGGCGTCGGAGGAGACCGGAGAACGTATCGCCGTGGCGCCTCAGGCCGCCGACCTGTACCGCGTATCGCGGGAGACGGATGCCGAGGTCTGGGCCCAGCACGTGGACGCCGTCGAGCCCGGCAGCAACACCGGACACGCGCTGCCCGAGGCCGTCAGGGGGGCCGGGGCGGTCGGTACCCTGATAAACCACAGCGAGAGGCGCCTCACCCTCGCCGACGCCGGCGGAGCGGTGGAGTGGGCTCGGGAGGTCGGACTCGAGACCATCGTGTGCAGTAACGACGCTTCCACGTCGGCCGCCGCGTCGGAGCTAGAGCCCGACTACGTCGCGATCGAGCCGCCTGAGCTAATCGGGACGGGGATACCGGTCTCCAGGGCCGAACCCGAGATAGTCGAGGGGGCCGTGGCTGTCTCGGACGTACCGGTTCTCTGCGGCGCCGGAATCTCCACGGGAGAGGACGTGGAGGCGGCCCTGTCTCTCGGCGCGGAGGGCGTCCTTCTCGCCAGCGGCGTCGTGAAGGCCGACGAACCGGGAGAGGCGCTTCGGGACCTGGTCAGCTTTTGAGCCACCTGGAGGCCGCTATCCTCCACGGCAGGAGGAAGAGCATTCCCGTGACCAGGGTGACGACGAAGAACTCGACCCCGGTGCCGCCGTGGAAGTACGGCGACGCCCTTATCGCCTGACCGAGCAGGCTGACGAGGGACCAGGCCACGGTTCCGTGGACCACGGCCCCCCTGGCGGACGAGCGGGCGTCCCTGCCGTAGGCGCCGGACACGGGTGCCAGCAGGACCCACGCGATGAAGAAGGGCAAAAAGGTGTCCAGCGCCAGCCAGGGGAAGCTCAGGGGGCTTATGCTGTGGAAGGACTCCCCCACCACGACGAAAAGCGCGAGCACCGCCACGTCACCGGCCGCTACCTTCGCGCTCTCGACCGACACGTCCGGCCGCGTCCCGATAACTCCCAAGACCCTCATCAGCTCCCACCTAATCTGTCCGAAACGGGTAATATCCTCTTCCTGTTCCGTCGGAATATGCCTTCGGCGCCACGCCCACCGAGAGAGGCGCGGGGTGGAGTGGAAGGACGTCTCCCGCTGCCGGCGAAGGCCGTGTAGCTCCTGCTACGCGGGCACCCCGCCCCATCCTTTTTAGATACGGTACCCATATCAGGACAGTGGCAGGAGGACCTGTTTGGAGATATTCCTGACGGTGGGTGCGGCCCTTATATCCGCCTTGTTTCTCGGAGAGGCGGCGGAGAGGCTCGGTGAACCCGGGCTGCTTGGGGAGATACTCGCCGGCGTGATACTCGGACCTCATCTTCTGGGTCTCCTCGACGTGGGCGGAGAGTTCTCCGCCCTCGCTGCGATGGGCGCGGTTCTCCTCCTCTTCGACGCCGGCTACGAGGAGGTAGAGCTGGGGCCGCTGGTGAACGCCGTTGGCCCGGCCCTCTTGATAGCACTCCTGGGTATGGCGATTCCCTTCACCTGCGGCCTCGCCACGGGGCTCTACTTCGGGTACCCGCTCCTGCAGAGCCTGTTCCTCGCCCTCGCGCTCTCGATTACGGCGATAGCGGTTACCGCGAGGGTCCTGATAGATATCGGTCGACTGGGCACGCCCTACGGAGCGAGACTGATAGGCGCCGCAGTGGTCGACGACGTCCTCGGCCTACTCGGGTTCTCCGTCCTCCTCGTGGTCGCTGAAGGCGGTTCTTCGACTGGAGGCGGGATCGCAGGCTCGGTGGCCGGGGCACTCCTGTTCTTCGCGGCGGCTCTCCTCTTCTACAGGGTCGTCGGAGGCATGTCGCGAATGCTGTTCGGCTCCGTGCAGAGGGGGGCGGATTTTCTCGG
This sequence comes from Methanonatronarchaeales archaeon, assembly GCA_018263395.1. Classification (GTDB taxonomy): domain Archaea; phylum Halobacteriota; class Methanonatronarchaeia; order JAANXF01; family JAANXF01; genus JAANXF01. Next base: position 100,840 of record JAANXF010000018.1, on the reverse strand, counting down.
CATAATGGGGGTCCTGTTCGTCTTCTCGTACCTCGCAGAGGTCGTGGGACTCGATGCGATGGTCGGCGCGTTCGCGGCCGGCCTCATCGTCGGGAGCGAGGAACGCCTGGAGGAGCTGGAGGTTCGTGAGGGCATTACGGGTATAGCCTACGGTGTCTTCATACCCCTGTTCTTCGTTTACGTGGGGGCGCGCCTGGACTTCGCCTCCGTCTCGGGGATGGACCCGCTGATTCTGACCGTGGTGGCCGTGGGCATCGCGGGGAAGCTACTAGGTGGATACCTCGGAAACCGCCTTGCCGGTGGCGATCACGGCGAGTCCCTGGTCGTGGGGGTCGGCATGGTGCCACGGACGGGCGTCGAGCTGGCGATCGTCGGCACGGCCCTCGGTGCAGGCATCATAGACGAAAGGTTATTCTCTGCCGTTCTGGCCCTCGTGGTGGTATCGGTCCTCGTCACGCCGTCCCTGCTGCACAGGGCCGTGGGGGCACTGCAACCTGCCCCCTCTGCCTAGTCGCCGCGTTCCCACCTCTCCAGCTCCAGCACCTCGCTCAGCGTCGAGCCCTCCAGAATCTCGGCCCTGACCCGGTCCTCGTTCTCCTCCACCATGCCTCCTCGACGCAGAACCTCCTCGACCCGGCTCGACGGGATCACCACGACCCCGTCCGGGTCCGCGACGACGTAGTCGCCCTCCGAGACCCGGACTCCGCCGACCTCCACCTCGCCCCCCACCTCGCCGAGCCCTTTCGGCTCGCCGGCCTCCGGCGTCACGTGCCTGTACCAGACGGGGAAACCGGCCTCCATTATCTCCTCGACGTCCCGTATCCCTCCGTCTATCACCGCTGCGGCGACCCCGCGGTTCAGTGCTGAGAGGCTCGCCAGCTCCCCCCACACGGCCATCTCCGTCCCTCCGGCGTCCACCACCACGACGTCTCCCTCGCCGGCCCCCTCAAGGGCCCGGACAACCCTCCCCCAGTCCCCCGGCGCGGTCTTTACCGTAAGCGCCCTCCCCTCGGCCCTCGTGTCGAGAAGGGCGCCGAGTCCCCTGACGACGCCCCGGCGGTGTGCCGCGTCGCTGATGTTGGCAGTGGACGGACTCGGCCTCCCCGCCTCTTCCGGCTGCTCGGCGGGGCCGCCGGAGTCAACCGCCTCCCTTACCCTGAGCGCCGCGGCCTTCACGTCGTCGGTACGTGTAATCGCTCCACCCACGACGACGATGTCTGCACCGGCGGACACGGCCCCGGCGGCCGAGGAGGCGTCTATACCGCCGGCGACGGCTACCGGGATATCGACAGCGGAGGCCACGCGCCTGAGCGTGTCGAGCGGCGAGGCGCCAGCCATCTGGGCGTCTATCCCCGTGTGTACGAGCAGGTGGGAGACGCCCAGCCCCTGTAGCTCCAGTGCCCTGTTCTCCGGGTCGTCGACGCCGAGCAGGTCAGCCACTACCTCGCCGCCGTACCTCCTCGCGGATTCGACGGCCTCCTCCACTGTCGAGTCCTCACTGCTTCCCACGACGGTAACGAGGTCGGCTCCGGCCCTGGTCGCCATCTCGGCCTCCAGGGAGCCCGTGTCTAGCGTCTTCATGTCCGCGACGATTTTGGCGTCGGAGAATCTCTCGCTGAGCCTCCGGACGGCTTCCATACCCTCGCTCTTTATCAGGGGGGTTCCTGCCTCGAGCCAGTCGGCCCCCCCGCTCCGGGCTGCCTCACCTATGTCCATAGCCCTGTCCAGACTGGTCAGGTCGAGTGCGACCTGTAGAATCATTCCAGGACCCTCATCACGTCAGCGTTCGTCACGACGCCGACGACCGCACCCCTCTCGACCACCATGAGCGCCGACTCGTGCTCCAGTATCCTCGAGACGGTGTCGATCCCGGTGGAGGGAGAGATGGTCGGGAATCCTTCGTCCATCAGGTCCCTGACGCTTCTCTCGGTGATGGCCCGTCCCTCGACGCTCATCTCGTGGACCACGTCGGACTCGGATATGCTTCCCACCGGCACGTCTTCATCGATCACCGGCAGCTGTGAGAACCCTCTGTCCCTCATCAGCTCTACCGCCTTCCGTACCGAATCCCTCGGGGATACCGATAGCACGGGGGTATGCATGAGGTCCCTGGCCTCCACCTGCACCCTCTCGGTCTCGTGCAGGGCCTCCAGGACCCGGGTGTAGGTCGACATACTGGGGTCCAAAGAGCCGCTCTCGACGCGGGCTATGAGGGGCTGTGATACGCCTGCGCGCTCCGCGAGCTCAGCCTGGGTGAGGCCCAGGCGCTCCCTGCGCTGTCTAAGCTCACCTGGAGAGAGCAGCTCCATCGGCAAGAAATAAGGTGCCGCCGAGTATCAATATTCGCGTGGTCAACAACTCCCCCGCCGGGTCCGGGAATCGATGGGAGAGGCTCCTGTTCAGGAAGGGACCGGTGGACATCCTGCTGGGCTTCACCCGCGGCGAGCCGGGGTCCACGGGTTACCAGGGACCCTACGTGGAGAGGGTAACGGCACAGCTCCAGGAGGCCGGTTTGCTGGACGAGGCGCTGTCGCTCACGGAGGAGGGCCAGAGGGTCGCCTCGGCTCTGGCCACAGCTCTCGGCTCGGATGAGGTTGACGAGCTGTCGGAACTAAGGGCCGCGGCCAAGGGAGACGTCTCGGTGGTCGAGAGGGGCCGGGTGCTGAGGAGGCTCTCGGCGATGGAGAGGGGGGCGGATGAGGAGGAGAGGCGGCGGATAGACGAGATACGTGGGCTGCTCGTTGGGTAAAAAGAGATATTTAGCCGCGTCCCTAATAGGGCTTGCTACTTAAGGGAAACCGGATGAATAGGCTCGTAGTCTTCGATTTGGACTCTACCCTGATCGACGGTGAGGCAATAGATGAACTGGCCAGGGCCGGGGGAGTTCACGAGGAGATAGCGGAAATTACCCGAAGGGCGATGGAGGGCGACCTTCTTTTCGCCGACGCCCTGCGGGAGAGAGTCGGGCTGCTCGAGGGCCTCTCGGCAGGGGAGGTTGGCCGCGTAGCCGACGCTCTCCCCCTGATGGAGGGCGCGAGAGAAACCGTCGAGGCCCTGCACGAAAGGGGCTGCGAGACCGCCGTGGTGACCGGTGGCTTCAGGCGCATCGCGGAGGTCGTAGCCGATAAACTGGGGGTGGACCACGTCGTCGCGAACGAACTGGTTCTCGAGGACGGTCGGTTGACGGGTGAGGTGAGAGGCCCCCTCGTGGACGGTACGAAGGGTGACTCGTTGAGGGCGCTCGCCGGGGAACTCGGGATAGGTCTGGACAGGTGCGTCGTGGTGGGTGACGGCGCGAACGACCTGCCGATGATGGAGGAGGCCGGCCTCGCGATAGCGTTCAACGCGAACAAAATTTTATACAGTGAGGCGGACATCATTACCGACGACGCGGATTTGACTGCGGTGCTTAACCATGTCGAGTAGCGGGGACGGAGATATGCTGGAGAAGCTAATAAAAAGAAGGGACGATTTAAAGGAGGCCGTGGAGGAGAAGGCCTCCCGGAGAGACGAATATAACCAGAAGGCCGGCAAGTGGGCCGCCACGAGGAACGAGTACAACTCGGAGGCCCGCGAGCTCATGGATAAGAAGAAGGAGTTCCAGGCCAGGCGGGACGAGTACAACGAGCTTGTTCAGGAAAACAAGGCTAAGAGAGACGAACTGAACTCGAGAGCCAGTGAACTCTTTGAGGCCGTGGAGGAGAAGCGCTCCGAGCTCGGCGACGAGGGACGCCCCATAAAAGAGCTGGAGGACGAGCTCCAGCGCCTGGAGTTCGAGCAACAGACCGAGGTGCTCTCAACCGAAAGGGAGCGGGAGGTCGTCGAGCGAATCAAGGGGCTGAGGGAGGAGCTGGAGAGGCGCAGAAGCATTCTGGAGGAGCACTCGGAGCTCCGCGAGAAGCTGGAGGAGGCGAAGGAGCTGAAGGAAGAGGCATCCAAGTACCACGAGAAGGTGCTGGAGTACTCCCGCCTCGCCCAGGAGCAGCACGAGAAGATGACGGAGCTGTTCGAGGAAGCCGAGAGGACCAGGAGAAAGGCGGACGAGGCCCACGAGAGCTTCGTGGAGGCCCAGGGGATCGCCGACGGGCACCATGAGACCTTTCTCGACTACAAGAACGACCTTCGCGACTTCCAGAAGGTCATCCACAGCCTGAAGCGGAAGCGGCGTGACGAATCCCGCAGAGCCGCGCCTCAGGAGAGGCGGAAGGAGCTCGAAGAGCGCGAGCTCGTCGTCAAGAAGAGGGCAGAGGAGGTCTTCGAGAGGTTCAAGGAGGGCGAGTCCCTCGACACCGACGACCTCTTGCTGCTGCAGCGCGCCGGCCTCGTTTGACCAGGTCTTTCCTCTGTGAGGGACGTTTTGGAGGACCTCCGCAGGATGGGAGTGGGCAAAAGGTTTTATTTTGCGGGCTGAATCTTTCCTGATGGAGCGCATAGTCCTCTGTATAGACCGGGACGACGACGTCGGCAGGAAGGCCGGCATCGAGGGCCCGGTCGTGGGTAGGGAGGCCAATATCGACGCAGTTAACAGGCTGGCTCTCGCCGACCCCGAGGACTCCGACGTGAACACCATCTTTCAGGCCGTCAATCTGGCTGACGAGCTCGACGCCGAGGTGGCGACGATAACGGGTCACTCCAGCGTGGGAATGGAGTCGGATAGACACGTCTCCCGGCAGCTCGACGAGGTTCTCGAGGACTTCGAGGAGGCGGTCGTCGTGACGGACGGGGCAGAGGACGAGTTCGTCCTGCCACTGGTCGAGTCGAGGGTAAAGGTCGCGTCTATAAAGCGCGTAATCGTAAATCAGAGCCAGAACCTAGAGACCACGTACTACATCGTCAAGCGCGTGCTGGACGACCCTAGGTTCGTCAAGAGGTTCTTTATACCCTTGGGCCTCGCCAGCCTGGCGTACGCGGCCCTGAGCGTCGCCGGGCTGCAGATGTACGGAGTCAGCGGCATTCTCGGCGTCATAGGGCTGTACCTCGTCAACAGGGCCGCGAGGATCGACCTCAGGCTTCACGAGTTTTACCAGCGCCTCGCCGAATCCTTCCTGTCGGGTCAGGTGTCCGTGCTCAGCTACTTTGCGGGCGTCATCTTGCTGATAGTAGGCACTGTGAGGGGTTACTACGCCGCCCTGGAGGCAGCAGCGTCCCCGGTTGGGGCCTTCTGGGGTGAGGGCCTCCTGTTCAGGATAGCGGCGTTCTTCGTGGTGGCGGTCTGGTGGTGGGTCGCGAGCGTGATTCTGGTAACCCTGGGCCTTATGCTGGACAGGTACCTGGGAAGCGGGGCGGTGGACAACCGGATAGTTATCCTGCCCTTCTTCGCGGGGTCGGCTGCGCTCCTGCTCTGGGGCGGCTCCGAGTACATACTGAGCCCCTCGTTCGGCGGGGAGGAGCGCCTCTTCTTCGCTATCGGCTCCAGCCTGCTTCTGGCCCTGCTCGGAATCGGGGCCTCCCGTTCACTGAAGAGCGCCGGCTGGGCAATCAGGCCCGAGGGATTGAAAGAAGGTCGCTCAGAATAGCCGAGGCCGTCTCTATGGAGCCGGCACCCATCCCGGTGACGGTTATGTCGCCGGCCAGCCCGGTGGAGAGCGTCGCCGCATTCAGTACACCCGGCACGTCCAGCGGGTGGTCCGAGGGAACGAGCCTTGGCCCGACCTCGATTCGCGAGTCGTGAACCGTTCCCACCAGTTTTATCTTCATGTTGTCCTCTCCCGCGAGGCGAAGCGCCTCCTGAGTTATGCCGGTGATCCCCTCCACCTCCACGTCGTCGTAGGAGCACGAAAGCCCCATCACGGCGTCGGCCAGGATGACCAGCTTCAGGGCGGTATCCAGCCCCTCCACGTCGTAGGTGGGGTCCGCTTCGGCCACGCCGAGCTCCTGGGCGTCGCTTAGCACCTGTTCGTAGGACAGCCCCTCCACGGCCATCCGGCTGAGGATGTAGTTGCAGGTGCCGTTCAGCACTCCGTGAATGGACGTTACCTCGTTTCCGGCGAGACACCTCCTCGACAGGTTGATCAGGGGCATCCCTCCACCGACGGTCGCTTCGAAGAGAAGCTCCACCCCGTTCTCCCGGGCCAGCTCCGTCAGCTCTCTGTAACTAAGCGCCAGCGGGGCCTTGTTGGAGGTGACGACGTGTGTACCGCTGGAAAGCGCCTCCCTGATGTTCGACATACCGGGCTCTCCCCCTTCGACGTCCGTCGGGGTGGCCTCTACCAGTACGTCGTAGTCGACGTCCTCGATTGACGCGGTCCATCTCCCGGACGCGAGGGGGCCCTCCGACTTCGCTTCGAGGAGCTCCGCGGGCTCGATGCCGTCCGGGTCGGCCGCGGAGCCGCTGGAGTCCTCGGCTGCGACTATCCTTACGTCCACGCTCTCCTCTCGACGTATTCTGTCGCCCTCGTCCCTCAACACCTCCGCGAGGCCCTGCCCCACAGACCCGAACCCCCTGATAGCGATCCTCACGCAGGTGCCCCCACGTCCTTGACTAGGATCAGGTCCTTCTCCTCCGAAACCCGGTCCAGCAGCATCAGAACGTCCCTCGAGCTTTTCTCCGACACGGTCCTTATCCCCAGCCGGGCGGCGCTTCTGCCGTTTACTTCCGGCATCTCCATCGCCAGGTCCACGACCTCTGCGTAACCCGTGGAATCTATCCTGTCCACGGTGTCCTGGAGACCGGTGTGGAGAACGTGGCCTATGAGCACGACGCTGAGCCGCTCCCTCAGGCGGTTGTGTCCCACGTTAATTATCTGTACGCCACTCGTCCTCAGGTCGTCCAGCAGCCTCTCCAATCTGTTCTCCTCCACCTCGATTTCCACCTCCACCGGCAGGGTTCCGCGGGCGGTGCGCTTCTCCCGGTGGTGAACTACGCTTACGATGTTCGCGCCGGCCTCGCTAAGCGGCTCCAGGGCCCTTAAAAGCTCGCCCGGCACGTCCTTCAGCTCGATGCTGAGGTCGACCCTCATCCGTAATGAATGGTGTAGATCCCTCTTAGCTTTTGGCCGCCCGGTCGAGGGCCCGCCCGAGCCGCTCGTCCACCTCCTCCGCGATGGGTCCCAGGTCCGGGTTGTCCACCAGCGACAGCATCCGACGTGCGCTTACGGCGGACGCCTTCGTTGCCCCGTCGTCCTCGTATACGACCACGTTGCAGGGCAGGAGCACTCCCAGCTCCTTCTCCGTCTCAAGTGCACGGTGGGAGAACTCCGGGTTGCAGGTGCCGAGTATCCTGTAGGGGCTCCAGTCCACGCCGAGTTTCTCCTTCAGAACTTCCTCGACGTCGATCTCCGTCAGGACCCCGAATCCCTCCCGCTCCAGCTCCCTCCGGATTCGCCTCTCCGCCTCTGCCGTCGACGCCTCTATCTCGACCGAATAGGTGTACACCTGTAGACCTCTCCGCCACCGCCCAAAAGGTTTTGCACGATATACGCAAGAACTATCGGGAGGTACCTCGACAGGAAACGATGAAGCTCTATCAGATACCGTCCTGCCCCTACTGTCAGAGGGTGTGCAGGAAACTGGACGACATAGGCCTAGAGTACGAGGAGGTGGAGGTACCCCTGCCCCACGAGGAGAGGGATGAGGTTTACAGGTTATCGGGGCAGCGCGCCGTACCTGTTCTCGTCGATGAAGACGGGGAGGTCGTGAGCGACTCGTCCAGGATTGTTCGCTACCTGGAGTCGAAGTACGGCTGACGGTCGTGGAGGTCGAGGGGAACCCCGGCGGGCCGGGTTTCACGCGCCCTCCCGGGGTACGTCACGCCGGTATCCATCCCCTCGCCGATAACCCACGGCCTTAATTAATGTCTTAAATGTATAAGATAACCTTAAGTTAACCGTCTTCCATACAGACTCGGGTTCCGAACCCAGGAGGTGAAATGTGACCCATAAGTTCTCGTGCAGGAGAGCCGGAAACCGGAACTGCAACTTCGCGGTCGAGAGCGACGAGGAAGACGAGCTGGTCGAAATGGCGAAGCGACACGCCCGGGAGACACACGACGCAGAGCTATCGAGGCGTGAAACCCGGAACAATCTCAAGAGCATAAAACCGGCCTCCTGAGAACGTAAAAACCGGGAGCCCAACGACGGGCTCCCCCGCGACTTTTTAAACCCGTTCCCTCCGCCCCGGGAGGTCCCCCGATTACCCAAAAGTATTTAAATAAACCGCCGAATCTTAACTCAATCCTGGAGGGGATGGAACTGGAGTCAATAATTTCTGAGGCATTGGAGCACTCGGAGGAAGAGAAGGATTTCCGAGAGAGCGTTGAGGAACAGCTGGACAGCTTCGGTAAACCGCAGATCCTTATTGTCGGCTGCGGTGGCGCCGGTAACAACACCGTCAACCGGATACACAATATCGGCATCAGGGGCGCCGAGACGATAGCTGTAAACACCGACAAACAGCACCTCGACATAGTAAAGGCGGACAAGAAGCTGCTCATCGGGAAGAGCCTTACTCAGGGACTGGGGGCCGGTGGGCATCCCGACGTTGGCAGGCGCGCCGCCGAACTGGGCCGCGACGCCTTGGAGGACGTGCTATCGGGTTCGGACCTCGTCTTCGTGACGGCCGGGATGGGGGGAGGAACCGGTACAGGAGTCGCGCCGGTCGTTGCCGAGGTCGCCAAGGACCATGGCGCCATCGTTGTGGGGATGGTTTCGACACCGTTCCACGTCGAGAGAGCCCGCATGAAGAAGGCAGAGCAGGGTCTCGACGACGTCAAGAAGATATCGGATACAGTCATCGTCCTCGATAACAACAGGCTCCTGAACTACGTGCCAAACCTGCCTATAGAGCAGGCGTTCTCCGTCATGGACCAGCTCATTGCACAGACAGTGAAAGGTCTCAGCGAGACGATCACGCAGCCCTCGCTGATCAACCTGGACTACGCCGACATCAAGACTGTCATGTCGCAGGGAGGACTGTCGGTTATGCTCGTCGGTGAAACGAACGAGCAGGAGAAGAGCTCCTCAGTCGTCAAAGAGGCGCTCAGCCACCCTCTCCTCGACGTAAGCTACGATGGAGCGACCGGGGCCTTGGTACACATAACCGGCGGAACCGACCTTACGCTCAAGGAGGCCGAGGAAATCGCGAACCAGCTAACGTACGAGATGGAGTCCAGCGCAAACATGATATGGGGTGCGCGGATAAGCGAGGGCCACGAGGGCAAGGTCCGGGTCGTCGCGATAATGACGGGGGTTGAGTCGGCCCAGATCCTCAGCAACCAGCAGATGGAGGCGTCCGGAAGCCAGGTTAACGAGTCCGCACTGAACCTGGACGTCATCAGGTAGCGCCCACGGACTCCAGGTGGCGACAGGCCGGGCAGGTGGATGAGCCGGAGGGATGTCCACACCTCTCGCAGCTCCCGAGTGAGGCCTTCCCTGCGTCCACGTTCAGGGACGCCGGCAGCGAGGCGACCGAGTACTTCGTGCCAGGCCTGGCGGACTCCAGGCCGTTAAGCAGGTCCCTTACGCTGGACCGGAAGGAGGACTCCGCGAAGGGGCACTCCTCAGTGACCGCGCGAAGCCCTCTGAGGCGGACGTAAAGGGCCACCTCCCTCTCCGGGACCCTCCTCAGGGGTTTAATCCTCGGAACCAGGCCACTGATTCTCTCGGGAACGCCCCCCTGCACCGAGAGCCGGAAACCGTCTCCCCGCAGAACGTTCATAAGGACGGTCTGTGCCTCGTCGTCCAGGTTGTGTCCAGTCGCCAGCCAGTCGGCCCCCATCTCCAGGGCGGCGTCGTTCAAAACCCGTCTGCGGAAGACGCCGCAGTACCCACAGGTGGTCAGCTCGTTTCCATCCACTTCCTCCATAGAGATTCCGAGCTCCTCGTCCATGCGCACCACCTCCAACTCGATTCCGGCAGCCTCCGCCGACACGCGTGCGGCCTCCACGCCGCGGTCCCTGTACGGCGAGATACCCTCGTGTACGCAGACCGCCCTCACCTCGACGTCGCGCCACTCGCCGAAAACGTCCACCAGGAGGTGGAGAGCCGCGGCGCTATCTTTCCCACCGGATAGCCCGACCACGATGTCGCCGTCTACGCCGTAGCTACGAATCTCCCTCCTCACCTTCCTCTCCACGTCCTCCAGGAAGTGGGCCTGGCACAGGTGCAGACCCGAGTACCTCTGGTGAACCACCGACTCCTCATCGCACCTGACGCACTCCATGTAACCATTTATGGGTCTGAGCGACCTAATTTCCCACGTGAAGAGGGCCACAGTACTGGGAGTCGACCCGGGGACCACAGCGGCCTGGGCAGTCCTCGACCTGGAGGGCAACGTTTTGGCGACGGGCTCTTCAAGGGACGCGGGCACCGACGTCCTCCTCGAGCGAGCACTGGTTCACGGAACTCCCGTCGTAGTCGCGGCGGACGTCACCCCCTCGCCCGAGTCGGTGGGGAAACTCTCCAGGGCCGTGGACGCCCAGCTCTGGGTGCCGGGCCGCGACCTCTCCATAGACGAGAAGCGGGAGCTGGCCAGGGACCATCCCGTAGGGAACGACCACGAGCGGGACGCCCTCGCCGCAGCCCTGAAGGCCTACGCCGCCCACCGCAACCTATTCGAGAGGATCGAGATCAGGACCCCCGGCGACCTCGAAGTTGAAGAGGTCAAGCGACAGGTACTGAGGGGCCGCCCGATAGCCGAGGCGATAAGGGAACTCGAGACCACGGAGGAGGAGCCGGAGGAACCCGAGAGGAAGGTGGAGGAGGAGACCCTGCTTACCCGGCAGGCACGGACCATCGCCAGGCTCAGGAAACGTGTGGAGGAGCTGAAGGACAGGCTGGATGAAAAGTCCCGGGAGATAGAGGTCCTCAGGTCCCGCGCCGAGAGCGGCTCCCCGGGCCACGGCGAGGTCGAGGAGCTGCGCGGGGAGGTGTCCCGCCTGCACTCCCTTCTGAACAGGGAGAGGGAACGGTCCTCGAGGCTCTCCAGGCGGATTAACGAGGCCAGGAGGGGCCGCCTAGTCGAGAGCCGTGGGGGCAGGATAGCGTACAGGATGGAGAACCTGACCCGGGGTGAGGCGAGGCGGGTTACGGAGGACTTCGACGTCTCCTCCCACCCTGTGTACGTGGAGAGCGGTGGAGGTGCCGGTCGAAGCGGGGTGGAGGTGCTGGCGGGGGCCGGCGTAGAGGCCGTAATATCGGAGGACGCCCTGCCCCATCACGCCGAGGAGGCCCTCCTGGAGAACCAGGTCCCCCTGATGGACGCCGGAAACCTGGAGCTCAGGCACCGTGACGCGTTCACGATAATGGACGAGGAGGAGTACAGCGGGGCGCTCGAGGTGGCGGTCGACCACCTGAAGGAGCTGAGGGAGGGAGAGATGAGGACGCTGCTGGACCGCGTGGCCGATGAACTCTCCTAAAATGTGGACAGCTCGTCTCTCACAACCATATCGGTAATCTGCGTGACGTCGTCCAGCCAGATGTCCACGGTCGCCTCCACCTTGGACTTCACGTCGTCAAGGGAGTACCCCTCTTCGAGGACGAGCTGCGCGTTGGCCGTCTGGGGATTGTCTATCGACTCGCCTATCTGTGAGAGAATCCTGACGTAGACCTCACGCACGCCCTCGACGGAATCGGCAATGTCCGACGCGATTTCGCCCGAGAGCAGGTTGTAGATCTTGCCGACGTGGGAAACCGGGTTCTTTCCGCTCGTCGCCTCCATCGACATCGGGCGGTTTGGAGTGATGAGGCCGTTGCTCCGGTTTCCTCGCCCGACCGACCCGTCGTCCCCCATCTCCGCGCTTGTCCCGGTCACCGTGAGGTACAGGCTCGAGTCTGCGTAGCTATCCGCCGTGTTCACCAGGACGGATACCTCCCTTTCCGTCTGCTTCAGGGCGTTGTCGACTACCCTCCCACCGAGCTCCTCCACGACGCTCCGGTAGTGGTCCACGTCGTCGATAAGCGGGGACACCAGGGCCGCGGCGACTGTCAGTCTAATCTCGTCACCCCTCCGTAGACCCATAACCTTGACGTCCTCTCCGACCTCTTTGAGGTCCTTACCCCGCCACTCGCACACAGACCTCTCCGTATCGAGCACTATGGCCTCGGCATCGGAGAACGGGGCGTGCGCCACGCCGAACGAGGTGTCGTTCGCCTTGTGGATACTCTCCTTCTCGTCGAAGACCGTTTTCAGGTCGGCGGAGCCCTCGCCCAGCCGGGAGTCGACTACGACGTCGCCCTCCAGGTCGAGGTTCCTCATGTTTTCCTTCAGGTACCCTCTGGCGGCCTTCAGCGCTATCCTGTTGGCCGGGAACTGGTCGTCACCCACCCGGTTCGTGGCTCGGCCGGTGAGGAGTATGTATATGGGGTCGATAACCTCTCCACCGCCAAACCCGGGGGAGGACCTGCCCGCCACTATCTGTGTTTCGTCGGTGTTGTGGTGCAAAATCGCGCCGTATCGGTCCAGGTACTCCTGACACAGCTTCCTGGAGACCGACTCCGCTATGCCGTCGGCGATGCTGTCGGGATGGCCGATGCCCTTTCTCTCGACGAGTTCTACGCCCTCGTCCTCTACAGAGACCCTGTTCGCCCTCTCGACGTCTATGTTTCTCCCCATGGAGCTCTGGGTTTAATGGCTCCGAACGGGGTAAAAACCTTCCACTCAGACCCTCAGCACGTGTATACGGGGCTCGATTTCGCCTATTATGGAGCCGTCCTTAAAAATTCTGACCACGCCGCCGCTCTCGGCCACCACGACTGCCACGGCATCGGTCATCCGGGAAATTGCCGCGGCAGAGGTGTGCTTTGCGCCCAGGCCCTTGATTATGTCGACGTCCTCCGCGTCCACGTCCAGGTATCTACCACCGGCGAGGACCACACCATCGTCGTCCAAAACGAAGGCGCCCTCTATCTGTGCTATCTCCTTCACGCTCTCCCACGTCTCCGGGTCCGTCACGTCCCTGGTCGAAGTAGGATGACCCTCGAAGGGATTAAGGAGCAACTGGTGAGAGCTGGCCATCACTTTATCGGAATCGCCTACCACGAACATCGTGCCCACAGGCCGCCCCTCCCGTCCCTCCCTGCCGATTTCGACTGCGAGGGTGATTACCGCCCGCATCACCTCTGCACTGACGAGGTCCTGGGACTCACGCACGCTCTTCAGCAGCGGGTCCTCCTCGACACGGTACACGACGATCGCTGTACCCTCCTTGTCCAGATCTCCGATCCCTACGACTCTGTCGCCAATGTCGATCTTGTCCTGGACGTATGCCATCATCACGGCGTCCCTCAGCCGCTCTATGAACGTTCCTCCGATACCCAGCACGTCGATCGAGGGCTCGCCGCGGGCCTCCCCCTGGGAGGATACGACGTATATCGGTAGATCACTTTCGGGCGAAGAGACTTTCAGGTCGGGGCTCTCTTCCTGGATAACTATTACGGCGGTGGCGTCCACCTCCCCCGCCAGTTCGATGGCCTTTTCCAGTATACGGTCCTCCATCCCCTCAGAACCCCTCCGCTATAGTTGAATCTTACTTCGCTTAAAAACTACCCTATGCCGAGGACGCCCCGGCGGGACGGTTACCACCTGCGGATCCGATACGGGCCGGTACGGTCAGACGCGTCCACGTCGCGATACAGCGGTCCCCACCGCTCCGCTTAATCAGGGGCCGGGAGGTGGGCCTCCGCCTCTTCGAGCGAGGAGAAGCCGTAGCGGACGTCCCGGTCCTTCACGAACTCCGTCACCTCCTCCTTGACCGCTGAAGGTTCGCCCCTCAGCGCGCGGACCAGCAGCCTGCAGAGGTACCGCGTATCGGCCACGTCGAACCCGAGCCGGGTAACCTCCTGAAATCCGATCCTGATACCCGAAGGGTCGGCCTCTTCGCCGAGCTCGTCGTAGGGAAGCAGGTTCTTGTTCAGGATGATGCGGGCCTCCTCGAGGCGTTCCGCGACCTCTGTGCCGCCACCGAGTTCTCTCACGTCGACCACGACCTGGTGGCTCTCCGTGAAGCCTAGGTCCTCCCCCAGCACGTTCAACCCCTCGTCGTGCAGTGTCTCCGCGGCCGCCTTCGCGTTATTCACCACCATCGAGGCGTAGCCCTCCCCGAACTCCAGCATCTCCAGCGCAGTGACACCCAGGGCCGGGAACCTGCGCAGGTGGTGGTTGGATACCGACTTTGGGAAGACGGCCCTCTGGATGCCCCTTGCGGCCCTCTCAAGCCGCTCGTCGCCCTTCACGCGCCCCAGGATAACCCCGCCCTGCGGACCCGGGAAGGTCTTGTGGGTCGATGCGGTAACGAAGTCGACGTGGTCCAGGGGCTGCTGGAACTGACCGCCCGCCACGAGGCCCAGGACGTGAGCTGCGTCGTACACCACGAATGCACCGACCTCCCTGGCGACCGGCGCCAGCTCCTCGATGGGGTGCGGGAAGGGGAACAGCGAGGCGCCGAAAACGACGAACCCGGGCTTCGTGGCACGGATAATCTCCTTCGACCCTTCGACGTCGATGTTCATCGCCTCCTCGTCGTACGCGAAGTTCGCGGTCTGCAGGCCGATCATCTGGCCGGCGAGTCCTGCGTAATCGTGGGATATGTGGCCCCCCGAGGGTAGAGCCACGGCCATCATCATCGACTTGTGGGACAGGTCGGTGAGGCCCCTGAAGGCCGCCTGGTTCGCGTTGCATCCCGAGATGGCGCGGGGCTCCACGAAGTCCGTGCCGAAAACCTCGTGCAACAGGTCCGCTGTTGCGGCCTCCACCTGTTTGATGTACCTCTGGCCCTGGTAGTGCCGCGACACCGGGTGCCCGGCCACCTCGTTCTCTCCCTCGGCGTAACGGTGCCCAAGGTCTTTCCCCAGCCCGTAGGCCTCCTCCACTGCGGGCGACGTGACGTTCTCGCTCGCGATCAGGTTGGCGCAGCTCTCCCGGTAACCGTTATGCTTCCGTGCTAGGTCGACGACGTTCATCTGTCCCGGGAAATCGTTCAGAATTCGCAAAAGGGTTTCCCGGAAACGCCCAGGCAAAGTGCCTCAAGCCACGATTCCGGCGACCGCTCGCTCCAGTGGACCCCCCCGTTTGGGCAGCGATACCAGGTTCATCACGTCATCGCGTAGCGAGGGAAGAAGGGCGAAGACCACGTACGCCAGGACGAAGAGCGCGACGAGGGACGCCACCTTGGCGACCCCGTTCTCGAGGAAGTTGTAGGCCGTGACCTCGCTCCAGCCCCGCCTCATCAGGTAATCAATGCCCCAGGCCTCGCCACTGACCCGCAGCAGGTTGAGGCCGAAAATCGTGGGGACGGTGGCGAGCGACGCCCTCGCCTTGTCCACCGCAGGAGCGGAGGTGACCAGTATGCCCGATACGAATATGAGTATGGACTGGATACCCGTGCAGGCCAGGATTATGCCTATCCTGGCGTTTCCAAGCTCGATTATAGGCATATACTCGGGGTGTCCAGGCGTGTACCTCTCCGCTAGCCCGACGTTCCCTGCCGTAGACGCGCTCAAAATTCCGCGGCTGATGTAAGCTACTGCGTACCTCAGCTGGTCGCCCAGCACCGGCGCGTAGTAAAGCGCGAAGTAGCCTCCTCCCGCCACGACCGACATCCCTGCAGCGAACCGCAGGGCCCTGTCGTCTCCCAGAAGCTCCCTGTACGCCAGGTAGAGAAAGAACGGCACCGCCAGGGCAGCGAAGCCGGCGTTCACTACGTCTGCCAGATCCCTGTGGTACAGTTGCATCGGCTGCAGCGCCCAGTACGCTGCCATCGCTACCCAGCCCGGAAGCCTGAACCCGGGCCTGAAGCTGCCCGCCGCCAGCAGGGTCAGGGCGGAAGCCACGAGCAGGGCCGAAACAGCTCCGTGAACCGACGTCGAGCCCCAGACGAGGTAACCGGCCGATAGAAGCAAGACGTTCGCGGCCCCGTAGGTCGCGAGACCCCCCCCTGGCCCCACCTCTGCAATCTTCATCTAATACGTTCCTCTTCGTCCAGACTCTTTAAAGAGTAGTTTAAGGGCACGACGTACCGTTTCTGCCTCGACGATCAGGTAAAAAGCCTCAGGGGGTAAAGGGAGATCACCGGGTTCTTCGTGTGCCTGGAGGCCCGGGGCTGATGAGTTATCACTCCCACCGTCGTCGTACCGGTCCCCAAAAAGTGTCCAGGACGACGTCCCTGCATAGCGAGTACATCTGAATCAGTCTGCAGGGAAGCTCGATCGGAATGCAGCGGTCCTTCCCTCAGCTCGTCGTGGTCCCTGTGGTACAGCTCCTGCAGTGTGCACTCGACGTCGGTCCAGACGTCGGAGAACCAGGTGCTGCGTTCTTCCCGGAAGTGTGCTTATGTGCCGTCGCTCGGATTCCGGTTCGAAACTCCTCGTCGAGGCCCCCTCGCGGAATAAGGGGATGCACTCGTGTTCGAGGGAGACGTGGGCGTTTGGGTGAGCCTTCCTGAGCCCATTAAATCTGCTGGCCCTGTTTGAGGTCTTTCCCCGCGGGACGTCCGGTATACCTCCTGGATTCAGCTCTCGTTCCGCGCAGAGTCCATTCCTCCGCGCAGCTCCCCGGCTTTTTCCCTCACCCCGGCCAAATCGCCCTCCTCGACCAGGTCCACGAATACGGAGCCCGCGATGACGCCGTCCGCCCCCGCCTCCACTATGCGGCGAGCGTGCTCCCCCCTCGAAACACCGAAACCCACGGCCTTCGGCACCCCCGGCACGTTCCGGTTCGCCCTCTCAACCAGACCCGCCGTCGCGGCGTCCAGCGACTCCCGCGCCCCCGTCACTCCCGCCCGCGCCACGAGGTAGAGGAAGCCCGAGGCGGCGTCCCCGATGCGCCTCATCCGCTCGTCGCCAGTAGTCGGAGCCGCCAGGAACACCACGTCCACGCCGCTCCCCCGCGTAACCTCTATCATCGGCCCCGACTCCTCCACCGGAAGGTCCGGAATTACGACGCCCTCCACGCCGGCATCCTCGCATTCATCCACGAACCTGTCGAGGCCGCGACGGTAGACCAAGTTGTAGTAGCACAGCGTCACAAGCGGAGCACCGGTCCGGTCCCTGACCTCCGACGCAATCTCGAAGAAGCTGTCGGTGTCGACCCCGGCCTCCAGGCCGCGCTCGTGAGCCCGCTGAATCGTCGGGCCATCCGCCACCGGGTCGCTGAACGGAATCCCGAGCTCCACCACGTCCGCTCCGCCGTCCACCAGCGCCTCCGCGTACTCCACTGACTCCCCGGGCGAGGGGTCACCGGCCATCACGAAACCTACCAGCACCGGCTCCGCGAACGCCTCCTCAAGACTCACCTCTCTCCCTCCATCTCGTAAACGGTCTGAACGTCCTTATCGCCCCGGCCCGACAGGTTCACGATCACGAGGTCGTGCTCCTCAGGGTCCATCTCCTCCAAGTACGCCAAGGCGTGACTCGACTCCAGTGCCGGGATGATGCCCTCCTCCCGCGACAGACGCCTGAATCCGCGCAGCGCCGCCCCGTCGCCCACGCTCGCGGCCTCGATTCGACCCGTCTCCTCAAGGTGCGCCAGCTCCGGCCCCACGCCGCTGTAGTCCAGCCCCGGCGCCACGGAGTGGCTCTCCAGCACCTGGCCGTACCGGTCGTCCAGAATCTTCGTCTTCGAGCCCTGCAGCACGCCGTCCCTGCCCTCGCACAGCGACGCCGAGTGGTGCGCCACCCGCGACCCGTAATCCACGCCGCCGGTGCCGCCGGCCTCCACCGCCACCAGGTCCACGTTCCCGTCCTCCACGAACTCGTGGAACGCTCCGACGGCGTTGCTGCCGCCGCCGCAGCACGCCACCACGGCGTCAGGCAACCGGCCCTCCATCTCCAGCACCTGCTCCCGCGCCTCCCGCCCGATGACGGACTGGAACTCACGCACCATCGCGGGGTAAGGCGACGGACCCACGACGGAGCCGATGACGTAGTGCGTGTCCTCCACGGAGGCGGACCAGTCCCTCAGGGTCTCACTGATGGCGTCCTTCAGCGTCCTCGAACCCTTCTCCACAGGGTTCACGGTGGCCCCCATGAGCCGCATCCGGAAGACGTTCATCGCCTGCCGCTCCACGTCCTTCGCCCCCATGTACACCTCCGTCTCCAGGTCCAGCGCCGCGCCGGCCATGGCGGTGGCGGTGCCGTGCTGACCCGCCCCGGTCTCCGCGATGATTCGGTCCTTCCCCATCTCCCGGGCCAGAAGGCCCTGGCCCAGCGTGTTGTTCAATTTGTGGGCGCCGCCGTGAACAAGGTCCTCTCTCTTCAGGTAGACGTCGAAACCCAGCCTTTCACTCGTACTGGGCGCATAGGTCAGGGGGGTAGGCCGCCCCGCGTACTCCCCAAGGTGCTCGTCCAGCTCCTCCCGGAAGCCGTCGTCCCCCCGGACCCGGGAGCACTCCCACTCCAGCTCCTCCAGCGCTTCCATCAGGATTTCCGGCGCGAACCTGCCGCCGTAATCCCCGAAGTACCTCATCAAGACGAAGCCTCCACGAACCGTCGAGCCGCAGCCTCCACGGCGCCGCCCTCAACTATCGCGGTCCCTATCAGGGCCGCGTCAGCACCCGCATCCTTCACGCGCATCAGGTCCCGCTCCGACCGTATGCCGCTTTCGGCCACCGCTACCCGGTCCACCCGGGGGAGAAGCTCCTCCGCCACGGAGAGGTCCACCTCCAGCGTCTCTAGGTCGCGCGAATTCACGCCGACGACCTCTACCTCCGTATCGAGACCCCGCTCCAGCTCCTCCGCACTATGAACCTCCACGAGAGGCTCGATTCCCAGGTCGATTGAAGTCTCGACGAACCGGTCCAGGTCCTGCAGGAACCGCGCGATGAGCAGAACCGCGTCCGCCCCGGCCCGAGCAGTCTCGTGGAGCTGCCGCTCGTCAATCACGAAGTCCTTCCGCAGAACCGGCAGGTCCACCGCATCCCTGACCGCAAGCAGGTTCTCCATGGAGCCGCCAAACTGCGTCGGTTCAGTCAGCACCGATATCGCCGATGCGCCGCCGCGCTCCATCGCCCGCGCCGCCTCCGCCGGGTCCATTGCCGGGAAGTCCCTCGTCGGGGACGACGGCTTCACCTCCGCGATAATCGAGACGCCCCCGCCGCTAAGCCCCTCCGCAAACCGCAGGTTGTCTACACCGGATTTGAAGATTCCTTCGGGGTCTTCTGCAAGAAGGCTTTTTCGAAGCCTTCGGGAACCTGCTTCAGCACCCGCTTCTCTGAAGCGATGCGACTCTCTCGAATCCACGGGCTCCGCGTCCTCTTCCGGCAGCCGGGACGCCCGACGCTCTGACTCCTCGATAATTTCCCGCACGACCTCGGTGACCATTTCTGTACCTCAAAGTATAGATATGTCTAAAGATAATGGTTTCGGGTCCTCACTTCGGTCCGTTCCACCAAAGCTTTCCTTCCGCGGTTCCCTTTAAACCCGGATGCGCATCGTCACCCTCGGACCGGCCGGTACACACAGCGAGAGGGCCGCCAGGCTACACGCGGAGGACGCGGAGGTGGAGTTCGCCGACTCTATCCCCGGCGTCTTCGAGCTCGTCGGGGGAGACGGGGAACTCGTCGGCGTCGTTCCCGTCGAGAACTCCATCGAGGGTGTCGTCACCAGGACCCTGGACCTGCTCAGGGAGAGCGACCTCCGCGTGGTCGGAGAGGTCGTGACCGAGATACGCCACCACCTCGTCGGCTCCCGCGACCCCGAAGTAGTCGCGTCCCATTCCCAGGCCCTCGCCCAGTGTCGACACTACCTGGAGGAGAACCTCCCCGGCGTGGAGGTCAGGACGGTGGACTCCACGTCCCGCGCCGTGGAGCTCGCTGCGTCGAGGGAGAACGTCGCCGCGATAGGCACGGAGGAGGCGGCGGAGAGACACGGCCTCCCCGTCGTGGCGCGGGACGTGCAGGACGTGGAGCGCAACGTCACCCGCTTCGTCGTCATCGGGAGGGGGAGGCCGGAGCCCACCGGGGACGACAGGACCACCGTGGCGTTCTTTGTGGAGGACAAGCCCGGCGCCCTTCACCACGCCCTCCGCATATTCTACCGGCACGGCGTCAACCTCACCATGCTGGAGTCACGCCCCGCCCGCGGAGAACTCGGCGACTACTACTTCTTCGCGGACCTCGAGGGACACCGCGACGACCGCGAAGTCGCCGCCTGCCTAGACGACCTCGCCGACGAGGTCAAGCGGCTGGAGGTGCTCGGGTCATACCCGAGGAGCCCTGAGTATTAAAGGCTCTCCGCGCCGACTCTTACCCCGATGTCGAAGCCTCCCGCAGCCCTGCACAAGATGGACTTCGACAGGGACCTTTTTCTAGTCATATGGGAGGTGACGCAGGCCTGCGACCTCGTGTGCGAGCACTGCCGCGCCGAGGCCCAGCCCGAGCGGCACGCGGGCGAGCTCTCGACGGAGGAGGGAAAGGAGCTCCTTCATCAGGGAGGCCATCGAGTCCTACATCGGTAGCGCCTACGACGCCCTGGACGAGGTGGCCGGTACGCTCTCTGAGCGGGAGGCCGAGGAGATGCGGGCCGAGATAGAGCGGCTGGACGAGGAGAGCGTAGAGGCCCAGAGAGATGCTGCTGGACTCTAGCTTCCTCATCGACCTCCTGCGGGGAGACGACGCGGCGCTGGCGAAGCGAAGGGAGCTGGAGGACAGGGGAGAGGCCCCTAAGCTGCCGCCCGGCGTGCTGTTCGAACTGTACTCCGGTGCCTCCGGAGCCGAGGGGCAGATCGACATCCTGGCCGACCGCCTCCCCAGGGTCGACCTGAGTACCGAAGTGGAGCAGGAGGCGGGAATCATTAGGCGGGGTTTACTACGGGGAGGTAGACCGATTAGCGAGGTTGACTACTTCGTGGCCGCGGCCTCCCGCATAGAAGGCGAGCCGGTTCTTACGGAAGACGACCATCTCGGTGAACTGGGGAGTGTGAAGGTAGAGCGGTACAGGTGACGTGAACCTCTCTGCAGGAATTGGTTTATTTGGTTTTAGATATGGCTATTTTCTCAACTTCCTACCCGAGCTCCTTCCTTCTCGATAATACCCGGCAGGAACCCTTTCTTACCTTCCTCGAACTCGGCTGAGGTGTAGCATGCGACGTCGAGCGGGACGTCTCCCAGTGCCTTCCTGACGAGGGGCCTGACTAACTCCTGTCGCTCCTTGAACCTCGTGTCCTCGAAGTCGGGCGATACGACGGCGAGGTCGTAGTCCGAGTCCTCGTCGTACGAGCCCCTTGCGCGGGACCCGAACAGATACACCTCCTGGACGTCCAGCTCTTTCTCCAGCTCCCGCTTTACGGTTCTCAGAGCTGTTTTTCGATCCATCGAAACACCTCCTTGACGGCCTCTCGAATGTCTTCGATGTCCTCTTCGGCTATCTCGACATCCGCAGTATCGGGATAGCGCGTGCGGAAGTAATACGGCGTCAAGACGTCGGCCTTCTGGACCACCCCGTGAGGGGCCTCGGCCTTTTTGGCGAGGACGAAGCAGTCGTGGACCCTTGGCAGCCCCGCTTCCTTTTCGAGTAGAACCGCTTTCAGGCCCTTCTCGACCGCCTGCTGGTACAGGAACGAGGCATGGGCGTACCTGCCGCTCTCACTGAGGAAGTCGGCGGTCTCCCGATCCTCGCGGGCCTGCTTTATCCAGCGGGCGGCCTCGTCCATCGGTTACACATAGGAGTGACGAATAAAGGGTTTCACCCGAGATTCACTCCTTGCCTCGTTTTATTATCGCCTCCGCCGGAACTCCCCCGACCGTCGCGCCCTCCGGCACGTCCCTCGTGACGACGGAGCCCGCGGCTACCACGGCCCCTCTCCCGACGTGGACCCCGGGCAGCACGACTGCCCTCGCCCCGATTACTGCCCCCTCCCCGACCACGACCTCGCCCCGCCTCCACTCCTTCCGGAGGTACTCGTGGGTAAGGATGAGGGCGTCGTACCCCACGGTGCATCCGTCGCGGAGCGACACGAGTTCGGGGAAGAAGAAGTCCAGCGTCGCGCCGGGAGCGACCGAGACCCCGGCGCCGACCTCGACCCCTATCCGTCGGAGCAGGACCCTTTTGAGCCGCAGGGTGGGGAGGAGGCCGCAGAGCTTGACGACGAGGACGTTGAGGGATACCCGGACAGGGTTCCGTATCCTCCACCAGCCCGACATCGAGTTCGTGCCCTCCGAGGGGAAGCTCTCGACCCGGCGCATGGTGGGAAGTGGGCCCTCTACGCCTTAACCTCTTTCAGGAAGTTCTCCACGATTAGCCCCCCATCCGGCGTCAGGATGGACTCGGGGTGGAACTGGACGCCGTAGACGGGTCTGTTGGGGTGTCTCGCCGCCATAATGACGCCTTCTCCGTCGCCGTTCCGGGCCGTCACTTCGAGTTCGCCAGGGTCCGCGACGACGAGGGAGTGGTAGCGCCCTCCTCTTAGCGGGCCCTCGACGTCTTCGAACAGGACATCCGGGTCGTGTGGCCCGCACCCGACTTTGCCGGGGTGCTCAAGCGTGTCTCCATTGGAGACTTTCACGTCGGAGGCCTTGCCGTGTACAGGGCCGCTCGGTGCGTGCCCGACGGAGCCGCCGAACGCGACGGCGGCGGCCTGGAGCCCGAGGCAGACCCCGAAGATCGGGACGTCGACCTCCCGGATTATCTCGACGCAGTTCCCGATGTCTCGCGGGTTCTCCGGGGAGCCGGGACCCGGCGAAATCACGACGGCGTCGGGATCGATTTCCCGCACCTCCTTCAAGATGACGGTGTTGGGCCTCACGACCGTCTCGGCTCCGGCAACGGAGAAGGCGTCCACGAGGTTCCAGACGAAGCTGTCCCGGTTGTCGACGAACAGGACGAGGAGCCTGTCCCGAGACGAACGGTCCTCAGTCGAACCCTCGCTCTGAGGTGGAGGACTGTCCACCTCCGTATCCGCGCCTTTCGTCTCAGCTCTCTCCGCCATCTTTCGCCCTCCTGAGCGCCTCCAGCACGGCCTCCATCTTCTCCCCGGTCTCGACGTACTCCCTCTCCGGGTCGCTGTCCTGAACGATTCCGGCACCGGCCTGCACCTTCACGTCGTCGCCGTCGAAAACCGCGGTCCGTATGATGATGGCGAAGTCGGAGTCTCCGGTCCAGGAGAAGTACCCGATTCCTCCGGCGTAAGGTCCCCGAGGCACGGGTTCGAGGTCGTCGATTATCTCCATCGCCCGGACCTTCGGGGCGCCGGAGACGGTGCCGGCGGGGAAGGTGGCGCGGGCGGCGTCGAAGGCGTCCATTCCTTCTCGGAGGGTGCCCTCCACGGTGGACTCCATGTGCTGGACGTGGCTGTACCGCAGCACAGACATGTAGTCCGTCACGTCGACGGAACCCGGCTCGCAGACCTTTCGTACGTCGTTGCGTCCGAGGTCAACCAGCATCACGTGCTCCGCCCTCTCTTTATCGTCGTTCAGCATCTCGCGGGCAAGCTCCTCGTCCTCCATCGAGTCCTTTCCCCGTCGCCTCGTGCCCGCGATGGGGTTGACCCGCAGTGTGTCTCCCGTGACGCCGAACAGAGTCTCCGGGGAGGCCCCGACCACGGCCGAGTCACCATCCCCGAAGAGGTACATGTAGGGTGACGGATTGATTTCGCGCAACGCCCGGTAGAGGTCGTACGGAGAGCACGTCCTCTCCACGGTCTTCCGGCGGGAGAGCACGACCTGGAAAACGTCGCCGTCGTAGACGTGTCGCTTCGCCCGCTCCACGGACTCTACGAACCCCTCCCTCCCGAACTCGTCGGACGACTCCAGCTCCCCGTTTTCCTCACTCAGCTTGTACCCGGTTCCCTCGACGGACTCCACGAGGTCCGCCGTTTCGCGGGCCCTCTCCACGCCTCCGCGGTAGGTCTCCTCGCCGTCCGCGACCGGCGTCTCGTACACGTAAGCCTTTCCGAGGGCGTGGTCGAACACCACGACCTCGCTCGTCAGGAAGAACCTGGCCAGCGTCGCGTCCTCGTCGACGTCCCGATCGATATACGGCATGACGGAGTCGTAACTGACGTAGCCTACTGCACCTCCGGTGAAAACCTGGCGGGAGAAACCCTCGAATCCGCCGGACTCTGGCATGCAGCCCCGCAGCGAATCGTACAGGTCACCGGTATCAGTCCCGCCTGACATCTCCTCCAGACGCTCTCCGTTCTCGGTCAGGGCCTCGAACTCCCTGCCCCTCGGGGTCACGGTTACGACGGCGTCCGGGGAGCCGCCGACGAACGAGAAACGGGAATGTTGAGCGTCGCTGCCCGGCATGTCGGCCGACTCCAGCAGGAACTTCCGGTCCCCCGGCAGCTCGCGGTAGAGGTCCACCGGTCCACAGGCAGGGTCCGCCTCCACCTTTATCGGGTGAACAGTACCCTCCGCGACCTCCTCCAAGTAGGTCTCCAGCGAGGGCTCCGGCTCACGCCCCCTTTGCATTCTTCACGAACCTCCTGACGGCCTCCGGGTCCTTCCCCTTCCCGCCGTCGAGGCGTGACGCCGCGTCCACCCCCGACGGCCTAACCGCCGACACCGCCTCCGCCACGTTGTCAGGCCCGAGGCCGCCGGCGAGAATAACGGGCACCGGGCACTCTTCCACGAGCCGGTGGCTGGCGTCCCAGTCGTGCGTCTCGCCGGTGCCGCCGTGGACCTCGGCAGTGGTGTCGAGCAGAACGAAGTCGCCCTCGACACGTATATCGGGGAGCCCTTCTTCGCAGACCTTTACAACCTGTATCAGGTCGCAGGAGCCGGCGAGGTCCGAGAGCTCCCGGCCGTCGAGGTCGTCGCGGTGCATCTGGAGGCGGTCCGCACCGGTCATATCGAGCTTCTTCAGTGCGTCGTCCGGGTCCCTCGACGTGTCCACAGCCACGGTCTCCACCCCACCTGTGGCGTCTATTAGGTCGGCGGTCTCTTGGGGCGTTATCGCTCTGGGGCTGTCCACGTCCGCGACGAGGAAGCCGAGCATGTCGGCACCCGCCTCGACGCATACCTCCACGTCCCTGCTGGTCCGAAGCCCGCAGACCTTCACCTTCAAAACTGTTCTCCCGACAGCTTCTCCAGCTGCTCCAGGGCGTCGCCCGAGCCGATTGCCCTCTCGGCGGCCCGTATCCCGGCTTCGATTGAGGACCTCCCGGCCACGTAGAGCGCGGCACCGGCGTTAAGCAGCACCACGTCCCTCCTCGGACCCTCGACATCGCCACGCAAAATCCCAAGCAGGGTCTCCGCGTTCTCCTCGGGGGATCCTCCCGCCAGCTCCTCGAGGCCGCATCCATCCAGACCGAAGTCCCCGGGCCCCACCTCGTACGTCTCCACTTCCGACCCGTTCTGCTCGGACACCTCCGTGGGGCCGTGCAGCGCGAGCTCGTCCGTCCCCGAGCCGTGCACGACGAGGCTGTGCTTCGAGCCCAGTCGGCCCAGCGTCTCCGCCAGTATCTCGGTAAGGCCGGGGTCGAACACGCCGACGACCTGTGCCTCCGCACCCGCAGGGTTGGTCAGGGGCCCGAGGACGTTGAACACGGTACGGACGCCGAGCTCCCTCCTCGGACCGATGACCGCCTTCATGGAGGGGTGGAAAACCGGAGCCAGCATGAAGCCGATGTCGTTCTCCTCGATGGAGCGCTCCACCTCCTCCGGCTCCGCTTCGATGTCGACGCCGAGGGCCTTCAGCACGTCCGCGGAGCCGCTCCTAGACGAGACGGAGTAGTTCCCGTGCTTCGCCACCGGGGTCTCCGCCGACGCCACGATGGCGGCCGCCGTGGAGATGTTGAAGGTGTCGGCACCGTCACCGCCGGTGCCACAGGTGTCGATGAGCCGCCCCTCCACCTCCGGAGATATCGTTCTCGCGGCCCTTTTCATTCCGCTTGCGAACCCGGCGATTTCCTCCGGGGTCTCGCCCTTCTGCCTCAGCCCCACCAGGAGCCCGGCTATCTGGGTGTCCGTCGCGCTCTCGAACAGCTCCGCTATCGCCTCCTCCGCCTCCTCTTCGGTCAGGTGCTCGCCTGCGAGCACCCTCTCAAGTATCCTCACCTCAGACCCCTCTCAGAGACCGTCAATACACACATAAGGCTCTTCATGGTTAAGTATGTGCATTAGTGGTGCTGCGCGAGTAATAAGTGTTGTGTGGGCGGGGCTGGGATAGGGGCTAAGAGTTACGGATGGCACTCACTTACGTTACGGTTCGAAACCGGTCGGGCTCAATCGCCTACACTCGGTCCGTATGGTTGAGGGTAATCCTACTTCGCAATCCTCTGGATAGAAATCTATTTATTCGACGAGGCAGGATCCCGACCCAGTAGTACATGTAGAACGTGGCTGTGGAATCAGAGAACGAAAAGAGATACAGAAAAATGGGTGAAGCTCAGGAGGAGGTTAAGGTGTCTTGCCCGAAATGCGGAGGGTAGAAAATCTTCGGTTTCTGGGTGAGGACACCATGAACGATTCACTCAATGTCGCGGGACCTGGGGATAGGAGCCGGGAGTGGTATCTCTGCCTCGATGACGATACCAGATTTTACGTCGAGTTTCTGGCGGTGAAGAAGGGCGTGGGCGACCCTTTATGAAACCGCGAACCCTTAAAACAGGTTCTAAAACGTTTTTTTCTAACAGTTCATCCGTTGAGGCGGTGATGCCATTCAAGCACGTTCCCGTACCCCAGAAATGTGCAGTTCTCGTTAAGGCCATTAGTTTTGAATGTTGGGCGGTTCAAATGCTTAACAAAGGTTGGTCTCCTGTTCTCGGCTGCTACTATCGTAAACCTCGTATCCAGAGCAGGGTCGACCAGAGTGATGTCGTTGAAACGTAGCAATCCGGAATAAATCGGGGTGCTGTGCTCGACTTCGAATAAAGCCTTTGGAGTGTTGGAAGCTTTCTGGAACCAGATTACGTCAACCTCCTTCAAAACGTGTTTTACGCCTCCAAAGTTTTCCGGCAGACGGTTACGGCATCCGAATTTATCTGCTAAGCCCCAGTCTAACTGTTTTCTATCGTATCGAGGTATCCAGACATCGAATTTTTTCTTTGTGCCTATACTCCCGAGTAAGGTCTGAACTTGACCATGGTCTAGGTCTGGAAATTCTTCGAGCCTCTCTGTTTTTTATTGACGAATCCAGTTCGTCCCAGCCAAAGTAGCCCTCCGCGTTGAAACGTCCCGCCCTACTGATATACAGCTCAGTTCCATCCTCCTGCAAGAAGACCTGTACCTTATACTGTCCATCACCTGCAGGAGACACAGTGTTGAAAATCTCCTCGTATTTCAAAAACGGTACTATAAGCGGCTCTTTTTGACCCTCCCACAGGAAACATATGAACGATCGATGTCCTTCTAGTTGTTTCAAATCTTTATCTCGCAATCCGTAAAAAGTGTGGTTATTATCGTGTATTTTGGAGTATCTTATGTAAATTCTGGCGGCGCCATCACCTATGTCGTATAAGGACCTGCTCCTGCCGATCCTGTTTAATTTACCGTATTTTTCCTTGAGACGTTTCAGGAACTTTTCTTTAACCTCTGCTGCCATTAGACGCGTTCACCTTCCTCCTGCGTTTTATCAAGATCTCGATGAAAACGTTTTATGTTTACGATGATGCCCAAAAGAGTCTAGGCACCACCGAGCTTCACCGGGGCCGTTTTTCCGCTTTCTCGCCCCCGACTCTACGCCACCGGGTCTCCGTTGGCGAAGGAGGCCTTCTCCTGGAGCAGCGAGGAGACCTCGGGCCTCATGATTTCGTGTGGAATCTCCCTGCCCTCCTTCAGGAGGTTCCTGATTCGGGTGCCGCTCGGCGCCTCGCGGTACACGTCGTCGTGGGGGCAGGTCTTCTCCGTCGCCATCCCCTCGCACTTCCTGCAGTGAAAGGCGTACTTGAAGAAGAGGGGCTCTATCCCGAGCTCGGACCGGTCGTACTCCTCGAATAGCCTCTGTGCCCCGTACTTGGGGTAGAAGTCCCCTACGCCGGCGTGGTCCCTGCCCACTATGAAGTGGGTACATCCGAAGTTCTTCCTGATGAGGACGTGCAGTATTGCCTCCCGGGGCCCCGCGTAACGCATCGGGGCTAGCAGCGTGGCGAGCACGGTCCGGCTCCCTGGCAGGTAGTTCCCGATGAGTGCCTCGTAGCTCTGCAGCCGGAGAAGCGGGTCGAAGTCGCTATCCTTCGTCAGGCCTATCAGGGGGTGTATGAAGAGGCCGTCCACGATCTCGAGGGCACACTTCTGTATGTACTCGTGTGCGCGGTGAACGGCGTTCCGGGTCTGGAATCCCACGACGGTATCCCAGCCCTTCTCGTCAAATATCTCCCGTGCGTCCCTCGGCGTGAGGCAGTAATCCTTGAAGTCGCAGTGATTGATTCTGCGGAGCAGCGTGATGTCCCCGGCTAGCGCGACCTCTCCGGCACCCGTGACCCTCTGCACCCCGGGGTGGTTCGAGTCGGTGGTACCGAAGACGTGCTTCATGTACTCCCGCTTGTCCAGGTGGTACTTCTCCTCGAGTTCAAGCGTCGCGCAGGGCCCCCCGGCCGGGTCGAGTAGCGCCACGTCTTCCCCCTCGTCTATCTTCTCGGCCTCCTCTTCGCTGCAGTTGAGCAGTATCGGAATTGTCCAGGGCAAACCGTTCGCCAGCCGCTTCTCGTGCAGCACGCTCCTGTAGTCAGCGCGGTCCATGAACCCGGTTATCGGGGAGTAGCCCCCGGTGGCCAGCATCTCTAGGTCCTGGACCGTGGCGGTAGATACGTCAAGGGAGGGAAGCTCCTTCGCCTCCACCTGGAGCCTCTTCCTATCGTCCTCGCGCTCCACGTACCTGCTAACCAGTCTTCCGCCGTGCGGCTCGGAGCCTATAACGCTTTTCAGCGCAGACATATCGTTAACACCGTTAATTGGACGTTAGCCTTTTATATGTTGCTATTCCTAGGGGCGCCGTAAAACGTTTTCCATACGTGATTCTATTTCCGCCTGCCGGGGAGAGATTCCCGGGTCGGGCGCTTTAAATTGCCCCCAGCCGCGATACAGCCATCCCTGCGAGGCGGTGACCGTTCCGCAGACGTCCCTCCATCCCCTCTCCCTCCATGTAGGCAGAAGCGTAGCCAGAGGCGAAAGCGTCTCCCGCCCCCGTGGCATCCACGACCTCCACCGGCTCCGGAGGAACGGAGGCCTTCGAGCCCCCGGCGTAGGCTTCGGCGTCCCCGGGACCCCTGGTAATCACCACCTCCCTCACGGTGCTCAGCAGCCCCTCGATGGGCACCTTTTCGGTGAGAGCTTCGTTCTCTGCCTCGTTCAGAACCACGAGGTCCACCATCGGCAGCAGCTTCATCACGTCGTCCAGCGCCGCCAGGTTCGGGGAACCCGGGTTGAACCATACCTCCGGGCCATCGAGGGACTCCAGTAGTTCTAAGAGTACGCTCCGCATCGGGTCGCGGCGCAGCGCGTAACCTCTCACGAACAGTATCTCCGCCTCCTCGATGGAGGGAAGCCAGGGCTCCACGTCCCCAAACTCGACGGAGTCGTTTACGCCGCGCCGGGTGTACATCGTGCGCTCACCCGCCTCCGCTATCGAGACGCAGAGACCCGTCGGACCCCCCTTTACCTTGAGACCGTGGCCGACGCCCTCCTCGGTTACGGCCCGCTCGAAGAACTCCCCGAAGGGGTCGTCACCCCTGATAGCGTACAGCTCCGCATCCCCGCCGTCCCTGGCAACCCAGACCGGAACGTTGGCGCACCCTCCGGGCCTGACCTCCACCCCGCCGTCGTAAGTGCCACCCCGCGCCTCTCCCGAGGTCCTTACGATGACGTCAACGAACGAGTCGCCGAATGCCGCTAACATGTTGCCTAATTGGTTCGCTGGGTAAAAGCATCCCTGGGGAGAACTCGCGTCATGGGCGAGGTCGTCAGGAAGCTGCTGCACGTTTCGGGAGCGGCGCTCCCGTTTCTCGCGCTGAGGTTCGGCCCCGTCCCTATCGTGGCTCTCGCCTCGCTGCTGGCCGCGACGTACCTCGCACACGAGGCGGCTGGCCTCCGGGTTCTCGAGCCGGTGAAGCGGATGGACCCGGACGTGGCCCCGCTGGAGTACCTGCTATCGGCGTCCATCCTTCTGCTGCTGCCCTTCCATCCCGGTGCGTCGTACGCGACCGTAGAGGTGCTCGCGCTGGGCGACGGGCTCGCAGGGCTCGTTGGGTCCAGCGGGAAGAGGGCCCTGCCCTGCACAGAGAAGACGGTCGAGGGCTCTGCTGCCGGCTTCGCCGGGGGCCTCGCTGGCTCCCTGCTGTTCCTCGAACCCCGGCTCGCCGTGGCGTGTGCCGGGGTGGGAACCGTTGCAGAGGCTTACCTGCCACGGGACAACCTGACGGTTCCCTTCGCGGCCTACGTCTCGGTCCTTATCCTGGCCGGAGTAGCCTGACCTCTCGAGAAAAGCCTTTCGAACACGTCCTCACTAAGCCGCGTAAAGCTGACGTGGTCGAGGACCCGTGCCGCTTCCAGGGCCTCCCGACCGGCGACTACCTCTCCCTCCTTCTTGCCGATCCCTGCCACCGGCACGCCCCCGTCCAGGAGTAGCCATACGTCGGTGCCTCCCGTCCCCCTGCTGAACGCGTGCACCGCCCCCCGGAAGCTCCCGCCCTTTCCGAACATGGCAAGCATCCTGTCCGGCCTGATTCCCGAAGGCCGATCCCTGTAGTGAAGGGTCCTGAACTCGGCCATAAGCTGCTCCAGGCTACCCAACCACCTCCACCTCCACGGTGCGTCGCCTCGGACCGTCGGCCTCGAAAAGCAGTATCCGCTGCCAGGTCCCCAGAACCGGCCGACCATCAGTCACCGGGAATGAGACGCTGCCCCCCAGAAGTGCGGCCCTGAGGTGGGAGTGGGCGTTGCCGTCACTCCCGTCGTGTAGGTAACCCGCACCTTTGGGTACCAGGTCATCGAGCACATTCATCAGGTCCTCCGACAGTTCCGTCTCGTTCTCCTGAATTACCAGGGCCGCGGTCGTGTGCGTCACTGAGGCGACGCCGATGCCGCTATCGACCCCGGACGCCTCGACCTCCTCCGAAACCTCCTCCGTGACATCGACCACCTCCGTAGCCGAAGACGTGGACACCTGGAGCGCCATGTCTATCCTTGTGTTTCGATTAAAGTAAAGATTGATTGGAGATAAGTAGGTGGGCCAGATGATTCGAAGGCCGAAGGGGACCAGAGACCTGCTGCCCGGGGAGATGGAGACACGGAGGAGAGTCGAGGACGCTATCAGGAGGATCTGTGAATCCTGGGGTTACCGGGAGATATCCACGCCCGTGTTCGAGCACCTGCAGCTCTTCAAGGAGAAGTCGGGCGAGGACATCGTCGAGGAGCTCTATGCCTTCACGGACAGGGGTGACCGGGGGATGGCGCTGCGCCCCGAGGCGACCGCGTCCATAGTGAGGGCCTACCTCCAGGAGATGCGTGCGGACCCCAAACCCGTCAGGCTGTACTACCTCGCGAACTGCTTCCGGTACGAGCAGCCCCAGTCGGGGAGGTACCGCGAGTTCTGGCAGTTCGGCACCGAGGTGCTCGGGGGAGACACCCCGGAGGCGGACGCGGAGGCGATAGCCCTCTCTGACGCCGTGATGCGGGAACTGGGGCTGGAGAACTCGCTGGAGCTGGGCCACCTCGGCGTCCTGAGGGGACTGGCGGACGACGTGGGCGTCCCCGTCGAGGAGAGGGACAGGCTGCTGTCCCTGATAGACCGCGGGGATCGTGAGGCCGTGAGGCAGGTCTTCGGTGACGAGGCAGAGGGGGCGCTATCGATCCTCGACGTCAGGGGTGAGGCCGAGGAAGCCCTGAGGAGGCTTGAGGACGTCCTCTCGCCCTACGACGCGCGGGACGGCCTCGAGGACCTCCGCGCTGTGATGCGAGAGCTCGAACGGTTCAGGGTAGGGCCGAAGCTGAACATGGGCATCGCCCGGGGCCTGGAGTACTACACCGGGGCGGTCTTCGAGGCCTACGCACCAGGCCTCGGGGCGCAGGACCAGGTGATGGGAGGCGGGAGCTACGAGCTCTGCAGTGTCTTCGGCGGCGACGAGATGAGGTCCACCGGGTTCGCGTTCGGATTCGACCGCGTGGTTCAGGCCCTCGAGGCGCAGGGAGAGCTGCCCGGGCCGGGGGAGCCCGCCGTCTACGTCGCGCCGGTCACGACCTCCGTGCGCAGGTACGCCATCTCCGTTACGAGGAGGCTGCGCGACGCAGGGCTGCGGGCGGAAATCGACGTAAAGGGACGCGGCATCGGTGCACAGGTGAAGCACGCCGATTCGAAGGGGGTGGCGCAGCTGATAGTCATAGGGGAACGCGAGGAGGAGGCCGGAGAGGTCTCCCTGAAGGACATGGAGTCCGGGGAGCAGGTCACGCTGAGTCTGGACGACGCCGTGGAGCTGCTCGGCGACCGGTAATAGCCGTAAAGGAACTGCGAGCCCGACCTGCCGTCCTGCTAGGCGAGAGGCCTCCGGAGCCCACGGGGAACGAGAACAGGTGCCGCCCCTGCAACCTGCTGGACGGGTGCGACGCCTCCGCGGTGGGTCGACGGCGTGGGGGTCTCCGAAAGCTGTTCCTCGAAGCGTTGTCCCGTGTGAGGGGCTCCGGAGATAACCCGGCTCCAAACCGAGTGACCCTTCCAGGAGTCTCTCCGCGTCCTCAGGTAGCCCTGTGGGCCCGGAGGGACCTCGTTCTAGCTTCGGGCCGGGACGTCGCCCGGTGCATCACTTCTCCTCGGTCTTCCTGAGGTACTCCTTGATCATACGGGGGAAGGAGGAGGCGTGCACGAACCTGAGCCCCAGGCGCCCGGCCCACCTCTCGATTCCGTCGTCGGCACCCACGACGGCGGCGTCCAGCTCCTTCGCGAGCAGAAGCACGTCGATGTCCGGTGCGGCGTCGAGTATCCCGTAGCGCAGGGCGTCCCGGTACCTGTCCCGGAACTTGCTGATGGTGCCGCCTATCACCTCGCGCTCGACCTCCTTCCGGACCTCCTTCATCGGTCGGTCCTCAGCTTCGACGTAGAGGCAGTCCGTCGAGGCGTCCCTGATGGCGTCCTCCGCCACACGCATCCCCTTATTTATGCGTCCGCGCATGTGGTCCACGTAGTCGTAGAAGATGCCGGCAGGCACAGTAACCTCGTACCGGTTGGGGGTCTTCTTGACGAGCCAAGTGTCTATGGAATCCATGAGTTCGCCGCCGCAGTCGTGCCGCTTCGCGAATCCCTCCATCTCCTTGTAGACTGTGGGGTACGGGACGTAGCAGCTTATGTTCAGGTTGAGCCGCGACTCCGCGACGAGCTCCAGGACGCCCTCCATCCCCTCGCAGATGGAGCCCCAGCCCTCCCTCTTCCTGGTCTCGACGTCGGTTATGGCGGTCGTGTCGAAGACGAAGTACTGCCTGTCGCCCCGCTCCCCCTGACTCCGGTTTTCCTCCCTCAAACACTTCTGGCTATCGGGGCTTAGCAAAAAAACCTTGCCCCCCGGGGAACCATTACCGGCAGGCATGCTGAGGCGGATTCTTCAGGACCTCGTGGAAGGCGAAATCGACTTGGATGAGGCGGAGCGTCTCGTGAGGCTGGACGCGATCGAGGAGGTGGAGCACTCCGTCCTGGACATCGGCAGGGAGGCGCGGACCGGTCTACCCGAGGCCGTGCTTGGGGAGGGAAAGAGCGTCGAGAGCTTCGCCGAGGCCACGGTCACCATGGCGGAGGCCCGGGGCCGCGTCCTGGCCACGAGGGTCTCGAGAGAGCAGCTCGAGGCGGCCAGGGCGGAGGTCCCAGAGGGCTTCGATGTGGAGTGGCACCCAACCGCCAGGGCCCTGACGCTCCAGTCAGAACCGGCCAAGGGGCGCGGGACCGTCGGGGTGGTGACGGGCGGCACCTCGGACGAGAATGCGGCGGAGGAGGCCCGCGTCACCGCGGATTTCCTGGGCTGCTCTACCCTGAGTAGCTACGACGTCGGCGTCGCGGGGATACACCGCCTCCTGCCGCCCTTGAGGGACATGGTGGAGGAGGGCGTGGACGCGGTCGTAGTGGCGGCGGGCCGCGAGGGGGCACTTCCCACGTTCGTCGCCGGCCTCGTGGACGCACCGGTGATAGGCCTCCCTACCTCGAACGGCTACGGCTATGGCGGCGACGGTGAGGCCGCCCTGATGGGTATGCTTCAGAGCTGCTCCGTCTTGGCCGTCGTAAACATCGACGCAGGGTTCACTGCCGGGGCGTTTGCCGCGCAGGTCGCTAGGGAGTAAGTCAACTTCTTTTCCCCTCTTCGTTTTAGGCCATCCGTTCGAGGTAAACCTATATGTATGTGTGATGTATGTAGAGACATGGCTCAGAAGACTATCGGCATCCGGGAAGGGGTCTATCAGCGCCTGAGGGCCCTCAAGGGGGAGGATGAGTCCTTCAGCGACCTGATCGACCGCCTCGTGGAGGGTGATAAGCCGGCGGACGAATTGCTGAAGTTCCGTGGAGCTTGGAGGAGCCACGGCGTCGACGCCGAATCCCTCAAAGAGGAGCTCAGGAGAGACCGTCAGAGGTTCGAGGCCAGGGTGTGAGGCTCCTCGACACGACGCTTCTGATCGACCTGCTGGACGGGGACGAGGGTGCCGCCCGGAGGATCGAGGAGATAGGGGACGACCGGGTGGCCACCACGGCCCTGAACGCATACGAACTTCTAAAGGGGCCGAAGACGCTCGGAAACGAGCGCGCCACCGAGGACGCATGCTCCCTACTGGTCCACCTCGACGTCCTCGACCTGGACCTGGAGACAGCCGAGGAAGCCTCGGACGAAGCGGCACGCCTCAGGCGAGAGGGCCGGGAGGTACTGGAATTCGACCTCCTCATCGCGTCCGTTGCGAAAGTTCACGACGCGCCCCTCGTCTCGAACGACTCCCACATGGAGAGGATAAGAGGACTGCGGCTGGAGAGGTACTGAGGCGGAATCGATTTCCGAGTAACGATTCAGAGCGAATTGACGTTTTCCTAAAGTAGGCTCCTACTCGAAAGCTTCGTCTAGAACCCCCTTTCGATAGTAGGGATTTTAGCGGCTCTGTATACTGCCGATGAATGGTGTCTCCTGTATGGTGAGCTATTTCCGCGTTCGAGTTCGTTCTTTATCGATCTCTCACAGTCCTCCCGTATCTCTGAGATGAACCTTTTCGGGCTTCCGGGAAATTCGGACCAGTACGAGGGCTCATCGTCTTTGGAGTGGGGCTTGAAATCCAATATGTGCATTGAAAGGCTTTTAGGGCCGTCTGAATCCGCGGGAAGCGTGAAACCGGTCACTTCTTTAGCAGGGTACCCCGCGAAGACGTATCTGCTGTTAATCGAGATTGGTACCTTGTCGCGGGAGGCAGGTACCGATGTGACTATCCCAGGGTCGTCATCGTCGAGCCCCGTGAACTCTAAGAGTTCGGCTACAAGGTCGAGGAACTCCTCGATCCACTGCCTGTTCGGCGCCTGTTTTTATCGTGTCGACCAGCTTGTGGTACTCGTCTTCGAGACCGTCGAGGGCTCTGGGTATCTCATTTTCCTTCAACAGCTTTGCACGTATCCGGGGCCTGTGGAGGTAATTCGATTACTGTGAGATGAATGAGTCCGCTCTGGGGCTGTTTCGAGATAAGAATCGACCTCCTTCAGTCCAATCGGCGATGTGCCTCTCCACAACCCGTCGAACCACTCGTGAAGCTCCCCAACCTGAGGGCTTCCCCCGACGAGGACGGACATCTCAACTCTCCCGATTATGCCCTTCTTGGTCAGGTTTGCGGAACCTACGATTGCGCTGTCCCCGGCGATAATCACTTTCGCGTGGATATCCCGATAATGACGGATTTTACCGTCGTTCGACCCGATGAAGTCTCGGATATCACTCCTCGATTCACTGTTATGAGATGATAGCCACTCCTCCAAGTCGGTGATTATGCGCCATGAGTCCGTTTCCTCCAGCAAATCTTCGAGGTAGTCCATGCTGATGTAGGGGCACGCGATTTTAATATCTTCACCATCGACGATTTTCCGAAGTTTCTCGTCGAAAGGTGATACTCCCACGGGGGAGTTCGTATCGTGGTATAGTAATTTGATTTGCATGGGGGTGCGTTAACCTCTTTTAGACTCTTGATTGCCCAATATGAGACTGTAAGCTCTCTACCAAAAGCATTGTCAATTCCTCAAACGAGAGAACCTGCTCACCCGTTCACTCCAGCTTCTGCCTGACCTTGGAGTAGAACTCTCCCTGCCAGGTCTTGACGAAGAGGGCCGGCTCCTCCGCCCGGCTGAACTCGATTACGTCCCCCTCGTCCAGCTCCCGGACGAACTGTCCGTCCACGACGAGCTTCGCCCGCTTTCCCTTTCTGAGGAGCTCCACCTCCACCTTTGAGCCCCCCGGAACCACGAGTGGCCTGGCGGAGAGCTTGAAGGGAGCGAGCGGCACCACGACGGAGGCGTCCACCCTGGGGTCGACTATGGGCCCGCCGGCGCTCATGGCGTAGGCGGTGCTGCCCGTAGGCGTGGCGACTATCATGCCGTCGCAGCGGACGTGCTCCGCCTCCCTTCCATCGACGCGGACCTCCAGGTTCAGGATCTTGGCCGGTTCGGACGTAATCACGACGGTCTCGTTCATCGCCGGGGGGACGTTTTCACCTCTGACGCTGGCCTGCAGCCTGTCTCGCCTCTCCACGTCGAAACCGTCTAGGAGGTCGACTACCAGTTCCTCGGCTCCCTGTGGCTCCGCGTTGGTGAGGAACCCGACGTCACCCATGTTGACTCCCAGGATGGGGACCGGAGTCTCCAGCCCGTGGAGAGTCCTGAGTATCGTGCCATCTCCACCGATCAGCACCAGCAGGTCCAGGCCAGACATGTCCCGGAGCGGCAGTCCCTCTACACCGAGGGCGGACGCGGTGTCCAGCTCCACGGAGACCTCCGCCCTGTCCTCGATTGTCCCCAGTATCGAACCCGCCTTCTCCAGGGCCTCGTCGAGGTTGTGCCTGGCGGTGAGCCCGACCTTCAACGCGACCACCTCCCGAGCTCTGCAACGAGGGCCGGGGGCCCGGCGTGCAGGCTGACGGTCCTCTCCACCTGCTCGACCGACTCCTCCCCCATCGTCTCCACGGCCCCGCCCGCCCCCTCCACAATCATTCGGCCCGCCGCGTAGTCCGTGGGGGAGAGCCCACTCCTCAGGGAGGCCATGCCGTCCAGGATTCCGGCGGCGACGTAGCACAGCTCCAGGGCCGCGCTTCCCAGCGTACGGGTCCGTCTCGCCCGGATCGAGATATCGGTGCCCCTCTCGGTACCGTAGGTATAGAGGCTTATGGACGAGGCCGAGATATCCGAGGCACCGGAGACAGAAACCTCCTCGCCGTTCATACGCGAAACGCCGTCCCCGTACGTGAACACGTCGCCGTTAACGAGGTCCTTGACGAGCGCGGAGTCCTCTCCACCGAGGTGTGCGGCCGAGAAGGAGTAGAAGGGCACCCCTCTGACCGCGTTACCGGTGCCGTCGAGGGGGTCCAGCACTAGCAGACCCTCGCCCTCGCCGATCGCGCCGGACTCCTCGCTGACCACCCTTGCGTCGAGCTCTCCGAGCACGTCCAGAGCGGCCCTCTCCGCTGCGTCGTCCACCCGCAGCGTAGGCCTGCCGTCCGCGCCCTCCCCTACGACCTCGTCCCAGTTCTCCGTCTCTACCATCGCTGCCTCCGCGGCGTCAGCGGCCCTTTCGAGCGCGTCGAGAACTGTGGTCATCGCTTCTAAATCGATTCCTGCGGTTTTAAATCGGTACCGAATGCGAGCAGGGCAACCGCTGCGCCCGCCCCCCGGGCCTCGAATACGGCGGACTTAGACACCACCTCGAGGGCCTCCAGGCCCCTGTTCCCGAGCATCTCCCCTGCGGACGCTTCGGCCCTCTCCTCGGCACCTGGTCCGGAGACCTCCGCCACCATGCCCACGCCTTCGGAGACCGCTACGGCGACGGCGGCCTCCAGCCAGCCTTCACCGGTGTCGCTCGCCAGGACGCAGGGCAGGAGCTGGCCGTCTCCGACGGGCCAGGGCTTCACTATCTCGCAGTCGGGAGGCAGTACGCTTGACACCCTCACGAGGTTGACGTCCCCCACGCCGGCTTCGAGAAGGGCGGCGTCCATTGCAGCGAGCTCTCCCTCTCCCCTTCCGGTACCGCTCGACACGAACGCTCTGCCCGGCCTGCCCAGCATCGCGGAACCTTTATGGGTACTGGATGTTTAAAAGCCCTCCCGGTGCCCCGGCGGTGGGGCGCCAGGAGTTTCGATTCTGATGGCAACGGAAAGAACCGACGTCAGGAGCCTCAAGGAGGGCAGGTACGTCGTTATTGAGGACGAGCCCTGCAGGATAAAGAAGATTCAGATATCGCAGCCAGGAAAGCACGGAAGCGCGAAGGCCAGGGTATCGGCCGTGGGCGTCTTCGACGACAAGAAACGTTCCTTTATAAAATCCGTCAACGACAAGGTGGAGGTCCCGATTATCGAGAGGGAAAAGGGGCAGGTGGTCTCCATCGCGGGAGACACGGTACAGATAATGAACCTCTCCACCTACCAGACGTTCGACGCCAAGAGGCCCGGGGACCGCGAGCTCTCGGAGGGCGAGGAAATCACGTACCTCGCAGCCATGGACAGGCGAAAGATTCTGGACTGATGCACCTCACCTTCGGACCCGCGAGGGAGGGGAAGGACCGTTACACCGTAACGGGCGTGCCGTACGAGAACCCCTCTTTCAGGGTCGGTGCCTCTGGCGCGCCTAACGCCGTCCGGACCGCCTCAAAGGGAATCGAGCCCTACGTTCACAGGAAGGGAATCGACCTGCGGGATATACCGCTGGCCGATGCGGGGGACCTCCCGAGGGCCCCCCACGGAGACCTGCCCCTGCACGTCGACCCTGACGGGGAGTTCCCGGTCTTCCTCGGGGGAGACCACTCCATAACACCCCATCTGGTGGACGCCTTCTTCGACGATGAGGTGACGGTCGTCTCCCTCGACGCCCACCTGGACTACAGGGACGAGTTCAGGGGTGACCCGGACTCCAACGCCTGCAGCTCCAGACGCATCGAGGAGCTCGACGTCGTTTCCGAGGTGGTGGTCGTGGGGGCCCGGTCGGGCGCAGAGGAGGAGTGGTCCTACCCACCAAAGCACGTGAGGTCTGACGAAGTCGCGGATGAGCCCGGAGAGGTGGGGGACCGGATATCTGACGAGTTCGACCGAATATACCTCTCCATCGACATGGACGTCTTCGACCCGTCCCACGCCCCGGCCGTCGGCAATCCGGAGCCCATGGGTCTGGAGCCGGCGCACGTCAGGACCCTGGTGGACGCTATGACCCATCGCATCGTCGGAGTTGACGTGGTCGAGGTGGTGCCGGGGATCGACGACGGCAACACGGCGCTCCTCGCGGCCTGGACGGTCAGGGAGGTCCTGGCCGCCGTGGAGGTGTCGCGTTGAGGAGGGTAGGGGAGGTACGACCCTCACCCGGGATTACGGTCGAGGAGCTGGTGGAGCAGTACGGGAAAAGCGGCTCATTCGGCGCGGGGCGACTGGCCAGGGCGGCCCGGCTACTGACGGAAATGCTGGAGGACGAGGAGTGCACGAGATTCCTGGGCCTCGCCGGCGCCATGGTGCCCGCGGGGATGAGGGGCCCCGTCCTGGAGCTTTTGGACGAAGGCCTGCTCGATGTCGTGGTGTCCACCGGAGCGAACCTGAGCCACGACCTCATCGAGGAACTCGGGGTGGGCCACTACTGCGGGGACGAGACGGCCGACGACAGAGATCTCAGAAGCCGCGGCATAAGCAGGATTTACGACGTATACCTGCCGGAGGAGGGGTTCCGCGCCTTCGAGGTGGGCGTGAGGGAGCTACTGGACGAAGTTGATGACGGCTTCACCGTGAGCCAGATGCTCCGGGAAATCGGGAAACGGGTGAGCGGTGACTGCCTGCTCGGAGCCGCGGCGAGGAGAGGGGTCGACGTCTACTGCCCCGCCATCCAAGACTCCATCCTCGGTCTCCAGGTCTGGAGCCACGGCCTGGAGGTGGACGCCTTCTCAGACATGGACGAGATAATGGACACCGGGTTCGGGGCTGAGAGGACCGGCGCCCTGCTGGTGGGAGGGGGCGTGCCGAAGAACTACGTCCTGCAGACGATGATGACCGCGGGAGAAGGCCTCGACTACGCGGTGCAGCTCACTACGGACACCCCGGTGAACGGTGGGCTTAGCGGGGCGACCCTGAAGGAGGCCGTGTCCTGGGGAAAAGTGAGGGGCAGGGGAGTGACGGTCTACGGCGACGCCACTATCACGCTGCCGATACTGGTTTCGGCAGCCAGGAGGGGGAGTTGAAGAGGGAGACCGGTCTGATCCTCGCGCTGGACCTGAGTGACGGGGAGCGGTGCCTGCGCGTCGCCTCGGCCGTGGAGGGGCACATCGACGCAGTAAAGGTGAACTACCCCCTGGTGCTCTCACAGGGCGTCGAGTTTCTCGACGAGCTTCCCGGCCCGTTAATAGCGGACCTGAAGGTCGCCGACGTGCCAAACACGAACCGTTTGATATGC
This sequence comes from Methanonatronarchaeales archaeon, assembly GCA_018263395.1. Taxonomy (GTDB): domain Archaea; phylum Halobacteriota; class Methanonatronarchaeia; order JAANXF01; family JAANXF01; genus JAANXF01. Next base: position 60,410 of record JAANXF010000018.1, on the reverse strand, counting down.
GAGGAGGTGGACCCTCACGCCGACTGCCTAATAGCCCACGCCTTCCCGGGGGAGGACTCCCTGAGGACATGCGTCGAGGCCTTCGACGGCGAGGTCTACACGGTCGTCGAAATGAGCCACCCCGGCGCCGAGGCGGTATTCGCCGGGAACAGGGACCTCCTGGCCGACATAGCCGTGGACGCCGGCGCGGACGGCGTCGTGGCGCCCGCGACCAGGCCGCGGTCCATAACCGCAGTGAAGGAGCGAACCGGCCTCACGGTCCTGTCCCCGGGAGTAGGTGCACAGGGAGGCTCGCCGGGAGCCGCGGTCGAGGCGGGTGCGGACTTCCTAATCGTCGGCCGCTCGATCTACGACGCCGACGACCCGGGCGGTGCGGCTGAGAAAATTGCGTCAGGAATCGCCGACCGACTCTAGGAGTACGGTGGCGCCGGCCGCGAACAGGGAGTCCCTCCAGCTCGGTGAGTCCTCCAGCAGTGACGCCACTACCAGCAGCAGCCCCCTACCGGCGGAGCCGTCGACGGCGAGCCTCCTGGCTGCGAGGCCCGAGGCCGGGGCTGCACGCCGCACCTCCTCTTCTGCCTCCGCGGCCCAGTTCATCAGACTCTCGAGGAGCTCTGCCGAAGGCTCCGGTTCGCCGGGGAGGGACTTCTCGGGCGCCATCAGGTCCAGCCGGTCCACCCGGGGCGCAACCTCAACGTCGTCGATGAACGTACCGAGTCCCCCGGCGTCGACCCGGCTCCAGAACCCTCCCTCTACCCTGGTCAGGTGGTCTTTGCTGCCGACGTATCCGCGGCGGAACTCTTCCCTGAGCTCCTGGAGCCTGTCCGGGAGGCTCCTCTCGCCGCGGGGGAACCTCCACCTCGCGTACGCCTCCGCCACCCTCCTCTTCGCCCTCCACGACTCCCCGGGAAGCTCTCCGTGCTCCGGGGAGATACGCCAGAGCCCCTCCATTTCCCTCCTCAGGGGCTCCACCACCGATCGCCTGGCGTAGACCCCGGGCTCGACCCTTTCCTCGAAACGGAGTGGGCTGCCCAGGTACGCCCGCCTCCCCACGACCGCGGCGTCCAGGACGGAGAGTGCGACGCGGCCCCCGGGACCCCCTGGGTAGGGCTTCACCACCTTGGCCCGGTCCCCGAGGAGCCGCGTCAGCTCCTTGTCCGGTTCCTCCAGCGCCACGAGGGCGTCTCCGGGCTGCTCCACAAGCTCCCTCCGGACCTCCGGCCGCATCGGAGGTATTTCGCTCCGTGGGCTTAATTATGGGCAGGATGCCCCCTCTCAGCGAGACGTGGGCGAGGCGGCTGGCGAGAGCCGCCGCGAGGGACGTGGACCCGAACGCCCTGACATGGGCCTCGCTGGCGGCGGCGCTGCTGGCCGCGGCCGCCTTCCACGCCGGACTCCCGGTCCACGCGGCCCCCCTCGTCGCCCTCAGCGGTTTCCTCGACCTCGTGGACGGTGAGGTCGCCAGGAGCCACGGAAGGTCGACGCGACTCGGGGACTTCCTGGACCACACGCTCGACAGGGTGGGCGACTCCGCCGTCTTCGTCGGGCTAGGCCTCGGCCCCATGGTTCCCCTCGAAGTCGGGCTGGGTGCCGCGCTTTCAACGGTACTGGTGGCGTACCTCGGGACGCAGGCGGAGGCCGTGGGGCTCGAGAGGGTGTACGGCGGGCTGGCGCGCCGGAGCAACGTCATGGCTCTGGTATTCGTCGCCTCGCTCGCCGAGGCGGTCTACGCCGGAGCCCTGGTGTACGCCGCCTGGCTGGTCGTAGCGCTCTCGGCGGCGACTTTCCTCCAGAGGTTCCTGAAGGTGTACCGCTCCCTGGCGTAGCGAAGGAGTATTCAGCCCGGAGGTCGTCTTCTTAACCGATGGAGCCGAGGGAGGTCGCGGCGGAGCTTTCGGAGCTCGTCGAGGGAAGGGTCAGGGCCGACGACGTTACGAGGGAGCTGTACAGCACCGCCGCCTGCATCTACCGGGAGAGGCCCCTCGTCGTGGTGGAGCCGATGGACCTGGGGGACGTGGTCGAGACCGTGAGGTTCGCGTCGAGGAGCGGAGTGCCCATCACCGCACGGGGAGCCGGCTCCTCCCTGGCCGGTCAGGCCCTGGGTCCCGGCGTCGTGATGGACCTCTCCGTGAACATGGACTCGGTCCTCGATGTCGACGAGGACGAGATGTGGGTGGAGGTGGAGCCGGGGGTCGTGCTCTCCGACCTGAACTCGGTCCTCGAGGAGCGCGGACTCTTCTTTCCTCCCGACCCGTCAAGCGCGGATTTCTGCACGCTGGGCGGGATGCTGGCCAACAACTCATCCGGGGCTCACTCCCTTCGGTACGGCGACACCCGGGACTACACCCTCGGGCTGGAGGTCGTACTGGCTGACGACTCAGTCGCGTGCACGGGCGAGCTGGGTGACGACCTCGACGACAGGGTCTCGGGCGTCCTGAGCGGAAGGGAGGAGCTGGTCGAGGAGTGGACCCCGGACGTCTCGAAGAACTGCTCGGGCTACTGCCTAGAGGAACTCCTCGAGACGGGAGACCCGACGTCGGTTTTCGTGGGCTCCGAGGGCACGCTCGGCGTCTTCACCAGGGCCAGGCTCCGGGTGGAGCGGGTGCCGGACGCGAGGTCGACCGTGCTGCTCCACTTTTCCTCCCTCGGGGACGCCGGGGAGGCCGTGCCGAGGCTGCTCGGGTACGCCCCCTCCGCTGTGGAGATAATGGACTCCACGTTCATCTCGCTGGTGAGGGAGAAGAGGCCCGACGTCGGCGAGATGATTCCGGTGGAGGCGGACACGTCGCTTCTCGTGGAGTTCGACGGCGGCGGCCGGGAGGTGGAGGAATCGATGGAGGCTGCGCTGCGAGCCACGGTGGACCTGGCCCTCGACTCGTACGCGGCCCTCGACGACTCGCGGCGAGGGGACCTCTGGCGGGTGAGGACCGCCGGGCTGCCGCTGCTTTACGGCAGGGAGGGCGACCGCAGGGTTACGCCCTTCATCGAGGACGTAGTGGTCCCTCCCGGTTCCCTGCCCACCTACGTAGAGAGATTAGGGGCGATTCTGGACCGGCACGGGGTGGAGTTCGTGGTTTACGGACACGCCGGAGAGGGAAACGTCCACGCCCGACCCCTCCTCGACCTCGACGACGCCGGAGACAGGGAACGGATGAGGGCGATAGCGGACGAGGTCTTCGACCTCGTGGTGGAGCTGGGCGGCACCATAAGCGGGGAGCACGGCGACGGCTACCTGCGGACCGGCTTCCTGGAGAAGCAGTACGGCCCGCTCGCCGACGTGTTCCGCGACCTCAAGGACGCACTCGACCCGTCGTCCGTACTCAATCCGGGGAAGATCGTGGGTCCGGACCGCATGACCGAGGGGCTGCGGCCCTTCGCAGTCGAGGGATTGGAGCCCCCCGTCGCCGGCTCGGTCGAGGGATGCCACGGGTGCGGGATGTGCCGCGGGGTCAGCGGGGGGAGGACGTGTCCCGTGTTTCGGCTCCGCGGAGTGGAGGAGGCCTCCCCCAGGGCCAGGGCGAACGTCGCCCGGGGGCTGGCGGAGGGAACCGTCTCGGAGGACGAGGCAGCGAGGGTGTTCTCCGCCTGCCTCGGCTGCCGCTCCTGCCACGAGGAGTGCTACACCGGCGTCGACGCTGGCGAGGTCTCCATGCTGCACAGGGAGCCGGACCTGAGGGGCGCCGTCTTCGGGACCTACGGGGTCCTGGGCAGGCTCGGACGGACGCTCCCCATCGAGCCCCCGGAGCCCCCGGCGTTCGCGAAGGCCCTGCTGGGCGTGACCCGCAGCCGGCAGCTGCCGGCCTTCGAGGGCCCGTCCCTCGGCGAGGCCCTGCCGGCGGAGCCTGCGGGGGACCGCCCCATCGCCCTGTTCGCCGGGTGTCACGTCGCTTACTACGACCCGGGTCCCGCCCTCGCCCTCGCGGAGGTACTCGAGAGGTGCGGGTACACGGCCTACCTTCCGAAACAGGCGTGCTGCGGGATGCCGATGCTCGCCGCCGGACAGAGGGTGAGGGCCGAATCGGTGGCCGAGAGGAATGTGGAGTCACTGCCGGAGGACGTGCCCGTCGTGTCGACGTGTCCCGGCTGCGTAGTGGCTCTCAGGATGGACTACCCGGGGGTGATGGGAGTCGAGCACGACCTGAGGCTCTACGAGGCCTTCGAGTTCCTCGATGAGCTGAGGGGACGGGACGAGTTCGTCGAGCCAAACGGAACTGTGGAGGGCGCGTTCGCCCTGCACGAGCCCTGTCACTCGAGGGTGCTCGGCGGAAGCGGGTGCCGGGACTTCCTCGCCCCGGTGGCGGGGCTGGCGGAGATCGAGGACGGGTGCTGCGGGATGGGCGGCAGCTTCGGGTTCACCTCTGAGGGTTACGGGGACTCCGTGGAGATAGGTCGCGACCTTTTCGGGGAGCTCGATGCGTCGGGCGCCACGCCCGTGACGGAGTGCCCATCGTGCGAGATACAGCTGGGCCACGCGCTCGGCGAGGCCAAACACCCGCTCGAGGTGCTCAGGGAGGCGTATCGCTGAGGTTTTCTTCCGGGGGCGCCATCTATACGGGGATGAAGGTCTCCCGTGGGCTGCTCGACTTCCTGCTCGGGCTCGGGAAGTCCTCCGTGCCCGACGAGTTCGTGGTCATGCTGAGGGGCGAGGGGGGTGTACTGACGGAGGCGTTGCTGCCTCCCGACACCGAGGCCAACGAGTTCCAGGTGTTCTACGCCGAGGAGTCGCTTCCGATCGACGTCTCCGTCGCCGGGACGGCGCACTCCCATCCTGGAGGTGCGCTACGTCCCTCGGACGAGGACCTCTCGATGTTCCGGAGCAGGGGGGTGATTCACATAATAGTGGGCACCCCGTTCGGCCCCGACGACTGGAGGGCCTTTGACCGGAGTGGCCGCGAGGTGGGGCTGAAGGTCGTGGACGTCGGACTCGACGAGAAGTGGCTGGAGGAGCTCGGGAGGGTGGAGGACTTCGCGGAGGACCTGCTTTGAGGGTGCTGGCGACCGGTACCTTCGACCTGCTGCATCCCGGCCACCTGGCCTACCTCGAGCAGGCGGGGCAGCTGGGGGACGAGCTCTACGTGATCGTGGCGAGGGACAAAAGGTCCGAGAAGCGCATAGTAGTGCCCGAGGAGCAGAGACGAAGGATGGTCGGGGGCCTAAGACCCGTGGACAGGGCGGTCCTCGGGAGCGAGGACGACATGTTTCGCCCCGTCGTGGGGATAGACCCCGACGTCCTCGCCCTCGGCCCTGACCAGGAGTGGGACGAGTACGAAATCCGGCGCCGCCTCGGGGAGCGGGGGCTGGACACCGAGGTCGTCAGGGTCGAGAGGTACGAGGAGTGCGGCCTCTGCAGTTCAAGCGAGATAGTTGAAAGGGTTCTGGAGCTATTCGGATAGTTCCTCGAACGCGGAGGAGATGCGGTCCACCGCTGTACCTAACCTGTCCTCGGAGACGGCGTAGGAGAGCCTCAGGTGCCCTTCGCCCCCCGGACCGAAGGCGGCTCCGGGAGTTGCCGCCACGCCGCGCTCCAGGAGCCTGTTCGAGAGTTCGAAGGACCCCATCTCCAGGTCGAAGGACGGAAAGGCGTAAAACGCACCTTTCGGCTCCACGCACCTCATCCCCTGCACACCGTTGAGGGCGTCAACGAGGTAGTCCCGGCGCTTACGGAAGCTCCGCACCATTTCACTGATTGCGGCTTCCCCTCTCTCCCCCGATACGAGGGCAGCCAGAGCTCCGTGCTGCGCAAAGGAGTTCGCGCAGGTCGCGGAGTGGGACTGAAGCCGCGACATTCTCTCCACGATTTTCGGGTCTGCGTGTACGTACCCGAGCCGCCAGCCGGTCATGGAGTAGGCCTTCGAAAACCCGTTTATCGTCACGACTTCGTCGAACTCGGACGCTGGCGAGAAGTGCCTCCCGTCGTAGATAATTTTCTCGTAGACCTCGTCGCTGAGCACGATGGCCCCCGCGTCCACCGCTGTCTCCACCAGGGACCTGGTGAGGCGTTCGGGATAGACGGCGCCGGTGGGGTTACACGGCGAGTTCAGAACCACCAGCGATGCACCCTCCACGGCCTCTTTAAAGGTTTCCTCATCGGGCAACATCTCGCTGTCCAGCGGGCACCGCCGCACCTCTGCCCCCGTAATCTCCGCCATCGCCTCGAAGGAGACCCAGGCGGGATCGAAGAGAACCACGGTCTCCCCCTCGTTCATCAGTGTCTGAAAGGCGAGGAAGATTCCGAACTTCGCACCGGGAGTGACGAGCACGTTCTCAGGCGCCGTACGAATCGAGTTGTCCCTGCCCAGTTTCTCGGCGATTGCTTCCCGAAGCTCCCAGAGTCCTGCGGTGTCGGTGTATCCTGTCTCTCCCCTGTCCAGGGCGTCCGCCGCCGCGTCACGGATGAAGCCCGGGGTCGGAAAATCGGGTTCGCCGACGCTGAGGGCGACGACGTCTCCTCCGTCTCGCCTGAGCCTTCTGGCCTTGTTGGCGAGTTCGAGGGTGGCGCTGGGGTTAAGGCGCTGGATTCTGTCCGAGAGCATTCAGGTCCGCTTGGCCATCTTCACTGCGGCCTCCACGGCGCGCTTGGCGTAGCCTACCCTCTGCGTTGCCTCGTGGCGTGTCTGATCGGGACCGCTGATGCCGAGAGTGACCGGGACCCCGTACTCGACCGAGAGGTCGGTGAACTTGCGGGATGCCTGCCCGGTAACGACCTCGTCGTGTCCTGTCGCTCCCTTGATAACTGCCCCGAGCGTAACTACGGCGTCCACCTCGCCCTCATCCAGCAGTTTCTTGACTGCGAGCGGCATGTCGTACACACCGGGGGTCCACCTCTCCGTCACCACGTCTGCTCCCAGGAACTCGGCGTGTCTGCGCGCCGCCCCCCTCATGTCGTTGACTATCTCGAGATTGAACTCCGATAGCACCATTCCGAGCTTTACCATTCCTATCCTCCGGCGTTCGCGTAAGTGACCGCCTTCCCGAAGTAGTTTCCCCTTCCCGTAATCAACTTTGCCTCTCGCTCGGTCCCTGATCGGGTATTCTCGGTCAAAGGTGCCGGGACCAGGTACCCACCGCACCCGGCAGTAGGACATCCCGGCTTGAGGCGTCCACGTCGTGCAGGGGTACCCATCGGGAGTCATGCCCGGAGACTACGAGGACCGCCTGAGCGAAGACGAGGTGGACGCGATAATCGGGTACCTGAAAACCTTGGAGTGAACGGATGTTGAACCCTCTGCTTCCCGGACACGTCGTCCTGCTCTTCGTCGTAGGCGCCACGCTCCTGCTCTCCACAGCCGTACTCATCGGGGCGTGCTGACTGGGCACTTCCGCGACTTGGAGGAACCGAAGTATCGCATGATGGAGGAGCCCTGGAACGACGCGGGGACGGAACTCGAAGCGGACCGGGACTAAACGGGAGGCAGGGAGACGCAAGGCGGGGCTTTTTAAGGCGGATGAACCGTCGCCCCTTCCCCCTCACCGGAGGGGTCCCCTGTCGGGGTGACCCTCGCGCATGCCGGTGCCGGCGCTCCGGGTCAACGCGTTTCCTCCTTCCAGCAGCTTGACGGCGTTTAGAGCGTGGTCCCTCGCTCTCTGGAGGGCCAACTCCCTCAACTCGTCCTCCGGTGCCTCGTCCTCGTGCACGAATACCTCCAGGACGTGCACCCCGGTCTTCAGCTGGACCCTGATTATTCCCTGGGATGCCTCGTGGGCGCACGTCCTGTCGAGCTCCTCGGGTCCAGGCATTCCGAGGGCCATGACCAGGTCGCACGACTCCTCCTCTATCAGCCGGATACACGCCACGGGGAGGTCCTTCACGCCAGGCACGGTGTACCTGGCCACGTCGAAGCTTCCCAGGGACTCCACCTCATCTACGGCAGCTCCGGCCATGTCGACCCTTGCGAATGTGGTGTCGGCCACCCCTATTCGCTTCATGTGGCTTCCCGGAAGACTTCGTCCATGACTCCGAGGAGCTCCTCCAGTTCCTCGGGCCGCCTGTCCCCCATGTGGCCTACGCGGAAGGTCTCCCCCTTCAACTCGCCGTAACCGTTGCTTATCAGGTATCCCCTGTCCCTGAGCTTCACAATCGCCTCGTCGATGTTGACACCTCTCGTGTTCTCTATGCAGGTCACGGTCCGGGACTCGTACCCCTCCCTGGGGTAAATATCGAATCCGTTACCTCTCGCCCAGCTGTGCGTCATATCCATCATCCTCGCGTGCCTCCTGAACCGGGCATCCATGCCCTCCTCATCGTGGATGTATTCCAGCTGCCTGTCGAGGGCGTACATCAGTGGGATGTTCGGGGTGGATATGGTCTGCCTCTTCTCGTCGTACCTGCAGAAGCTGCCGTATGAGAAGTAGTAACCCCTGGGCTCCACGTTCTCGGAGCGGTCGAGGGCGTCCTCGCTGAGGGACGCGAAGGACAGACCCGGGGGCAGCCCCATGCACTTCTGGGTTCCGAACAGGCAGACGTCCACCCCGAGGGAGTCGACGTCCACGTCGACGCCCCCCATGGAGCTCACGGTGTCGAGGAGAAAAAGCGTGTCGTCCGGCACCACCTCCGCAACCTCTAGGGGATTCAGCACGCCCGTGGACGACTCGTTGTGCACCATGGTCACCGCGGAGTAGCTCCGCTCCCCGAGCATCTCCTGGACGGTATCAGGATCGACGGGCTCGCCCACGGGGAACTCCAGGGCGTCGGCGTCGACCCCGTTCTTCAGGGTGATTTCGTGCCACCTCTTACCGAACGCGCCATTCACGAGGTTCAGCACCGGAGAGCCAGCGTTCCTGACCGACCCCTCCATCAGGCCGGTGGAGGAGCTGGTGGACACGAACACCCTGTTCCCGGTGTGGGTGAGCCTCTGCAGCCCCTGTACCACGGATTCGTAGAGCTCGGAGAACCGCTCGGTCCTGTGACCGATCATCGGCCTCGACATCTGCTCGAGGAGCTCCGGCCTGACTTCCACTGGACCCGGAATGAAGAGATTCATCCTCTCGCTTATTCCTCCCCCTAATCAAAAACCTGTCCCCGGGCACCGTGTCGACGAACACCGCCGGCACGGAGCGCCCTCCCGCGAAGTTTCCCAGCGTCAGACGAGAGGGCTGCGGGGGAGGGGGATCCACGTGGAGCGCCTTGTTACAGCTCTCGTCACCGCTGGACACCCCGAATCACCGTCGCGTGAGGGGCGTGGAACCGCCCGGAGGGAAGGGGAGCGGAGCTCCGGCCCTCGGTGGAGCCCCGGTCCCCCTGCGGTTACCCGCTCTTCCGTCCCTCGAACGCTGCTCGGGACTCAGCCTGAAGAGGGCTGCACCACCTTTTTAACGGAGCGGCGCGTAAACCCCAGGGATGGTCGACGTTGCAGTCATCAGAGGCTCGGATTCTGACACCCACGTGGCGGATGGGGCGGAGGAGGTGCTCAGTGACGAGGGGATCTCGTTCGACAGCAGGGTAATCTCCGCTCACAGGAATCCCGACGAACTCGAGGAGTACGTGAAATCCAGTGACGCCCTCCTGTTCATAGGAATAGCGGGTCTAAGCGCCGCCCTGCCCGGCGTAATCGCCTCCCTCACGGACAGGCCGGTTATAGGCGTGCCGGTAGACGTGAAGCTCGGCGGACTGGACGCACTTCTGTCGATCTCTCAGATGCCGCCAGGCAACCCGGTGGCCTGCGTCGGTATCGACAGGGGCGACGTGGCGGCACAGCTCGCCGTCAGGATACTGGGGATTGGTGAGACGTAGAGGCGGGACGGGACCCATATCTCGGGCATGCAGTACCACGAGGCCGCGTGACCACCTCCATTCGTCCCTGAGCGGTAACCCTCCGGGGGAAACGTGGTTCGGGATGGGAACGTGGTCCGGGACTCTGTGTCGGTATCCGGGAGATCGCAGGAGCCGGTGCGACTTTAAAGGGGTCGGTGCGGAGTGATACCTCCTCCAGGCGGCCCTCCCTTCACCGTTGGTGGTCACTCCGAATCTCCCGGTCCACTTCATCAGGGACTCAATCCGGTAGGCCCCAGCTCGTTGGACTTAACGCCATTCGAGGGACGGGGCGCGTCCTCTCGAGGCCCGGGGTAGAACGGCCCCTGTGGAGCTTAAGTGCAGTCACTCCCGCGTGCGTTCGTCAGAACTCCTCGGGTTGCCGTCGAACCTCCATCAAACGGTCCCTGAGGGCCTCTTCGACGCCGCGGTGGTCCATCAGCGGCCTGCCCATTTCGAAAGACGCCCCGGAACCCTCCAGGATGGAACGGATTCTCCGGAGGGTGTGGCCCCTGGCGAGGAGTGCTGGAAGGACGACGACGTGACCCTCGGTGCGCTCGACCAGGTCCTCGAGGGAAGGTTCCCCCTCCACGAACGCAGCAGAGACGCCCAGCCTGTCCGCGAGGGATTCGACGACCTCACGGTTACTGCCTCCACCGTGACCGACCAGAATCACCTCTTCATCGGGCATAGCGTGTCACACATCGAGCATGCGTCCCCCGAGGAGCGCCACCTCTCCCTCGCGACGTCGGGGAACAGCGAGTATCGGAACTGCGCCTCCCAGTCGAGCGAGGCCCGGGCCCCCGCCACGCGGTCGTCCCCCTCCCTCGCGCCCGGAACCCCCTCTGCGACGTCCGCGGCGTGGGCTGCGACCCTGCAGGCCCTCACCCCCTCCACGACGTCGTCGACGCCGGGCAGCCCGAGGTGCTCCGCGGGAGTCACGTAGCAGAGGAAGTCGGCCCCGTTCATCCCCGCCACGGCTCCCCCTATCGCGGCGGAGACGTGGTCGTACCCCGCGGCGGCGTCCGTCACCAGCGGCCCCAGGAGGTATAGGGGAGCGCCGCCGGCGAGCTCCTTTGTTCGACGCACCACCTCCTCCACCCGGTGCAGTGGTACGTGGCCTGGCCCCTCAACCATGGCTCCGACGCCGCGCTCCCTCGACCGCTCAACGAGTTCTCCCAGCACCCTCGCCTCGTGGTACTTGGCGGCGTCCCCTGAATCGCCGATACACCCCGGCCTCAGGCCGTCGCCCAGGGACAGCACAAGGCCGTGCTCCTCGGCGATGTCCAGGACGGAGCCGAAGTGCTCGTAGAACGGGTTCTCCTCGCCCGTCGAGCGGACGTACCTCTGCGTGAAGTGCCCCCCCCTGCTGACTATGCCCATGGTCCTGCCGCTGCGCTCCAGCGTGTCCAGGGTTTCCCTCGTCACTCCGGCGTGCACCGTAACGAAGTCGACGTCGCGGGCGTGGTTCTCCAGCGCGCCGAGAAAGTCGTCAGGCGACGCGTCCTCCGGCTCCACCTCTCCCGACCCGAATTGGTACACCGGGACGCTTCCCAGCGGGACCTCCAGCGCCCCGCGCAGCTCCCGCCTCACGAGGTCGAGGTCTCCCCCTATCGAGAGGTCCATCACGGCGTCCGCCCCGGCCTCCTGGGCCGCCAGCGCCTTCTCCACCTCGAGGTCCACGGAGCACTCGCTGCGTGAGGTGCCGACGTTGGCGTTCACCTTCGTTGAGGCCCCCTCGCCGACCTCCATCCCGGCCACCGAGACACTCCTGCCCCCTCTGTGGATTGCAGACTCCATCCGTTACTCCTTTCCCCCTGTCCGCGGATTCAAGAGTCGTGGCGACCGTCCATAAGTTGAGCGGAGCCGTCGGGGGAGACGCCTACGTCGTCGAGACCGAGGGAGCAGTGGCGGTCGTCGACCCGGGAATCGAGCCGGGGCCCGTGGAGAGGTTCCTCGAGGAGGGGGACGTATCTCTGGAATTCATCGCACTCACCCACGTCCACTTCGACCACTCCGCTGCGGCCGCGTCCCTCAGGAGGTCCACCGGGGCGGAGGTCTGTGTGCACCGGGCCGAGGCTGACGAGCTCGAGCTCGGCGGCCCCCTCACTCTTAGCTCTGCGTTCTCCGCCGAGGCCGCGGCTTGTACCGTGGACAGGAGGCTCGACGAGGGCGACCGGGTGTGTGGGATGGAGGTGCTGCACACCCCCGGGCACTCGCCGGGCAGCTGCTGCCTCGTCACAGGGAGCGGTGCGTTCGTAGGGGACCTGGTGTTTCCGGGAGGGTCCTTCGGGAGGACGGACCTGCAGGGCGGGTCACCGGGGGACCTCGTCAAGTCCCTTGAGAGGATGGCTCCACTCGACCTGGAGGAGTTCTACAGCGGCCACGGGGGGAGGGGGCGGTGGAGCGACGTCGGGGCGGCTGCCAGGCTCGCGGGGGCGACGCTGTGAGGGGCGTCTACTCCCTGATCCTGGAGGTAAGGGGCGAGGTAGAGGTCGGGGCTCTGGGCGGGCACCACTTCGACGGCATGTACGTCTACGTCGGGTCGGCACTGGGGCCCGGGGGCCTGAAGCGGGTGGACAGACACGTCTCCGTGAAGGACGGCGGGGTCAGGCGGTGGCACGTGGACCACATTCTCCACGAGGGCTCCGTCGTCTCTGCCCTCGCCACCGTCACAGGGAGGCAGCTAGAATGCGAGGTGGCGGGGTCTCTCGGGGAGAGGCTCTCAGTTGCCGTGGAGGGTTTCGGGTGCAGCGACTGCTCCTGCCGAAGCCACCTCTTCGGGCCGGGGGACGTCGAGGCCGCCGCGGTGGAGGCACACGGGGAGCTGTGGCGACAGCCTCAATAGTCGACGTTACCATATGCCGTAGCGAGATGGACGATAACATCCGTGTGAGTGACTACATGACCGACGACGTGGTCATCGTGGGCCTCGACGAGACCGTGAGGGACGTCGCCCGGAGGATGAAGGAGACGGGACACGAGGGCTTCCCCGCCGTGGAGGACGGGCGGCTCGTGGGCTACGTGTCGGCCAGGAGCCTGGTCATGGAGGACCCGGACGAACAAATTTTCAAAATAATGACGGCAGACCTCTTCGTGGCCCACCCGGACATGGACCTGAACGACGCCGCGAGGGTCATGTTCAGATCGGGTGTATCCAAGCTCCCCGTTGTCAACGACGCGGGGAGGCTCGTCGGCATCATCACTAACTCGGACGTTATAAGGTCGCAGATCGAGCGCGCGACCCCCGCAAAGGTCGAGGACCTGATGGAGACCCTCGAGAGGGTTCACGGCGTCGAGGCCACTGTGGACAGGAGACAGGTCGGGGTCGACGTCCTCGTTCCGACCCAGGGCCGGGTGTTCAGAGACGAGCTGGAGGGACGGAAGTACGAGCTTAAGAGGGGGCTGGCGGAGCCGATAGTTGTGGTTCACAAGACCGGCAGGAGCATACTCGTGGATGGTCACCACCGGGCAGTAGCTGCGCACCAGGAGGGTATAGAGGAGCTGGAGGCTTACGTAATTGAGCTTTCCAGCGACGTGGAGCTGGGGCTCGAGATGACCGCCGAGAGTTCGGGACTGAGGAGCCTGGGGGACGTGGAGATACTGGAGGACGACCAGCACCCGCTGATACGTCTGACCAAGAGGTACAGGAAGAGCTGATAACTGTGTGTTTTCTTGAGGACCTCTACGAGGTAATCGAGTCGAGGAAGGAGTCGGCCCCGGAGGGCTCCTACGTGGTGGAGCTCCTGTCGAACGAGAGCCTGCTTCTGGAGAAGATAGGTGAGGAGGCAGTCGAACTCATTCTGGCAACAAAGTCGGGTGAGGACGTGGTCCACGAGGCCTCGGACCTTTTATTTCACACCCTGGTCGTCCTCAGCGCATCGGACCACAGTCTGCGAGAAGTCGAGGAGGAGTTGCGCTCCAGGCACGAAAATGGCTAGCTGCCGGTGGAGCCGCCCGTAACCGCCAGCCTGCGAAGCACGTCGGTCCGGGTCACTATTCCGATCGACTCACCGTCGTCTGTTACCACGAGACGCCCGATGTCCTTTTCGTCCATGAGCCGGATCACGTCCACCAGGCTCATTTCCAGCGATACGCTCTCCGGTTCGGGCGTCATTACTTCCTCCACCAGTTTATCGACACTGCTCTCCGCGACGGCCTTCCCGAGGTCGGTGAACGTGACTATCCCGACCAGGCTGTCGTCCCTCCTGACCGGGGCGCCCTCTATCCCCCTTTCGAGGAAGCGGCTTGCCGCCTGCTGCACGGTCTCGTCAGCGTCCACCCAGGTCAGGTCCATCGACGCGACCTCGGAAATCTTCTTCTTCGGGATGGACTGGATCTCGGCGATGTCCAGCATGAGGAGATTATCTACCTCGTCCCTCCCGGTGACCGTTCCCTTTATGTACATACGGTTGACCGGCGTGGGCCCCACAACGATTTCGTCACCGGCGTCGAACAGGCCGAGGTCGCCCAGCACCCTCACCGCGCCACGGCAGATGTCGGGGTGCTGAATCGTGGTGAAATCCACCTCGGTTACGGAGGCCCCCTTTACCAGCTTCCCGTCGTCGTAAATGTCCACGGGAGCCTCCTCGGTGAGCTCGTCCAGGTCGAGTGCCTCATACGCCACGTGCGTGGGCTTGTAGCCGCCCTTCGGACCCGGTACACCTTCTACCAGCTCCAGGGCCTTGAGGGACTGCATCTGGTTCCGGACGGTTCCGGGGTTCCTGCCCACCATCCCCGCGATCGCCTCCCCCTTGACAGCCCCCCCTCCATCTCTCGAGAGGTTGATTAGGGCCATTATTATCTCCTTCTGCGCCGGAGTCAGCTCCATGTACGGGCTATATCTGCTTTACCGATAAAAATTCTTCCTTTGGCAAGAAGCTTAAATAAGCTCAGTGTCTATTCTAAGAGGGTTCTGGCCGGCAGAGGGTCAGACGTTTAAAGGAGGTCCGGGTTGGTAAAGATAGTCGACCTGATGTTTCGGGACGCGCACCAGTCACTCATGGCGACGAGGATGCGGACCGGGGACATGCTTCCCATCGCCGAGACGGTCAACGACGCGGGGTACTACGCACTAGAGGTGTGGGGAGGCGCAACGTTCGACTCCTGCATCAGGTACCTCGACGAGGACCCGTGGGAGAGGCTGCGGGCCCTCAGCGACGCCATGCCGGACGTGAAGATGCTGATGCTGCTCCGCGGACAGAACCTCGTGGGGTACCGGAACTATCCTGACGACGTCGTGGAGCTATTCGTGGAGAAGGCCTACGAGAACGGGGTAGATATCTTCAGGGTGTTCGACGCGCTGAACGACGTGCGGAACATGGAGAAGGCCATCGAGGTGGCGAAGGGCGCGGGGGCCCACGTACAGGGCTGCATCTCCTACACCCTGTCCCCAATCCACACGATAGAGAAGTACATGGGTTTCGCCGAGGAGCTGAAGGCTCTTGACTGCGACTCCATCTGCGTAAAGGACATGGCTGGGCTGCTCTCACCGGGGGATGCGCGGGAACTCGTCACGTCCATCAGGGGGGACACGGGTCTCCCGGTCGACCTGCACTGCCACACGACCTCGGGCATGGCGCAGATGGCGTATCAGGCAGGGGTGGAGGCTGGCGCCGACATGATAGACACCGGCATCTCGCCGCTGAGCGGAGGAACGGCCCACCCGCCGACCGAGAGCTTCGTGGCCGCCTACGAGGGTACGAGGCACGAAACCGGGCTTTCCCTGGAGAGGCTGAAGGAGGTGAGGGATTACTTCCGCGACGTCCGGGAGAAGTACGAACCGCTGATCGACCCGCTGTCCGAGCGCGTGGACACAGACGTACTTCTCTACCAAGTTCCTGGTGGGATGATGTCCAACCTGATGTCGCAGCTGAAGGAGCAGAACGCCATGGACAGGTACGGGGACGTCCTCGCAGAAATCCCGAGGGTCAGGAAGGACCTCGGGTACCCCCCACTGGTCACCCCGGCGTCCCAGATAGTGGGCACTCAGGCGGTAATGAACGTACTGACCGGGGAGCGGTACGGCAACGTGCCACAGGAAGTTAGGGACTACGTCCTCGGCAGGTACGGCCGCCCGCCCGGCGAGATCGATCCCGAGGTTAAGGCCAAGGTCGCGGGGGGCGAGGAGCCCATCGACCACCGCCCAGCGGACGACATCGAGCCGGGCCTCCCCGCCGTGAGGGAGGAGGCGGGGGGCCTCGCGGAGACGGAGGAGGACCTCCTGATATACGCCCTGTACCCCCAGGTAGGCCTCAGGTTCCTCAGGGGCGAGTCAGAGGCCGAGGAGATACCGGAGTCGGTGCCGGAGGTCGAGGCCACCTCGCCGTCCACCGGACAGGCCTCCTACACCGTGGAGGTGGACGGAGAGGCCTTCGACGTCGTGGTGGTGCCGGAGGGCGCCGCCGAGGCCACTGCGGCCCCGTCCAGGGACGGATTAAAGGCTTCGATGCAGGGAACAATCGTCGATGTGAAGGTCTCCGCGGGAGACGACGTATCAGAGGGAGAGGTAGTCGCGGTGCTGGAGGCGATGAAGATGCAGAGCGACGTGTGTGCCGACAGGGATGGGACGGTCGATGAGGTCTACGTCGACGCGGGACAGGACGTCGACGCGGGGCAGCACCTGATGAAGATAGCGTGATGTTCGACAAGGTACTGGTGGCGAACAGGGGCGAAATAGCCGTTCGCATAATGCGGGCCCTCCGGGAGCTCGAAGTGAGTAGCGTCGCGGTTTACTCCGAGGCTGACAGGAGAGCCTTCTTCGCCAAGTACGCTGACGAGGCGTACGAACTGGGGCCCTCCCCTCCCTCACAGAGCTACCTGAATATCGACAGGATTATCGGGGTCGCGAACCTCAGCGGTGTGGACGCCGTACACCCCGGGTACGGCTTCCTCGCGGAGAACGCCCGATTCGTGGAGCGGTGCGAGAGGGAGGGCATCACTTTCATAGGCCCCTCAAGCCAGGCGATAGCGGACATGGGGGACAAAGCGAGGGCGAGGGAGCTGATGGACGACGCCGGCGTCCCGGTCACTCCGGGGACCGACGCGGCTGGCGACGACGACCTCATCGACGCGGCGAACGATATCGGGTACCCCGTCATCGTCAAGCCCTCTGCAGGCGGGGGAGGCATCGGTATGCAGGTGGTGGAGCGCAGGGAGGAGATGGCGGAGGCAATTAAGACCGCCCGCTCCACCGCGAGGTCGGCGTTCGGCGACGACGCCGTCTACGTCGAGAAGTACCTGCAGGACCCGCGGCACATCGAGATACAGGTCCTCGCGGACGGCGATGAAACGGCCCACCTGGGGGAGAGGGAGTGCTCCATTCAGCGTCGCCACCAGAAGGTGCTCGAGGAGGCTCCCTCCCCCATCGTCGATGAGGAGATGCGGGAAGAGATGGGGGCGGCGGGCATCGCAGCCGCCGAGGCCGTGGACTACGAGAACGCCGGCACCGTGGAGTTCCTCTACTCCGGAGGCGAGTTCTACTTCGCCGAGATGAACACCAGGCTCCAGGTGGAGCACCCCGTCACCGAGTTCGTTACCGGCATCGACATCGTGAAGGAACAGGTGAGGGTCGCCACCGGGGAGAGCCTGAGCTTTGCACAGAACGACGTGGAGATGCGGGGCCACGCCATCGAGTGCCGCATAAACGCCGAGGACCCGCTGAACGATTTCGCCCCCACGCCGGCGAGAATCGAGCACTACCGCTCCCCGGGAAGCGTGGGCGTCCGCGTGGACTCCGGGGTCCATATGGGGTACACCATTCCCTCCACGTACGACTCCATGATCTCGAAACTCATCGTGTGGGGTCGCGACCGGGAGGAGGCGACGTCCCGGATGCGTCGCGCCCTCTTCGACTACGTCATCGGCGGCGTCACGACGAACATCCCGTTCCACAAGGCCCTTATGAAGAGCCCCGACTTCGTCGAGGGCCGACTCTCCACTAACTTTATCGAGAATCACCCGGAGCTCTTCGACGAGGTCAGTGCCATACAGGAAAAGGAGCGCGACCTCTCCGAGATATTCGACGATAGGAAGAGCAGAGCAGCCGTGGCTGCTGCAATTCACCACCGCGACTCGTCGGGATGAGCAACAGGGGCAGGATTTTCGAGCTCCTGGACCGGGAGGAGGTGATAAGCGGCGAGGCGATCGGGGAGCTTCTCGGGATATCCCGAGCCGCCGTATGGAAACACGTGGAGGCGTTGCGCGAGGATGGATACGAAATACTTTCAAGCGACGAGGGATACCTTCTGAAAGGGTTCAGCGGGGAGATGAACGAGTTGGAGATTGAGAGGAGGCTCGATACCGAGGTTATCGGTGGGGACGTGGTGGTGCTCGGCACCACGGCCTCCACTAACGAGGAGCTGAAGTCCCTCGCGGCGGAGGGCGCGGCGGAGGGCACGGTCGTCGTAGCGAGGCGGCAGGTGGAGGGTAAGGGCCGCATCGGGAAGAGGTGGGAGTCCCCCGAAGGCGGCCTCTACCTCTCTGTTCTCCTGAGGCCAAGGATGGCGCCGACCGAGGCACAGAAAATGACCCTCCTCGCGGGGCTCGCCGTGGCGAGAGCTCTCAGGGGATTGGGCGTCGACGCCCGGATAAAGTGGAGCAACGACGTGGTGATAGACGGGAAGAAGGTGTGCGGCGTGTTAACCGAGATGTCGGCGGAGGAGAACGCCGTGGACTACATCGTAATCGGTATCGGGATAAACGCGAACACCGACCCCGGTGAGCTGCCCGAGGAGATCAGGGACGACTCCGCGATACTGCGCGACGAACTCGGGGGGGAAATCGACCTGCGGGAGCTGGCGGCCTCATTGCTGGAGGAGTTCGATGAGCTCTACGTGGGTACGCAGGACGGGAACTTCGAGGAGGTCCTTACCGGCTGGAAGGAGCTCAGCGAGACCCTTGGAAGGGAGGTCCTGATAGAGACGCGTCGCGACAGGTTCGTGGGATACGCCGTCGGCCTGTCCAGGGACGGCGCCCTCGTGGTTGAGCTCCCGGACGGAGATTTCAGGCGCGTCACGGGCGGGCTCTGTAGACACTTGGATAGTTACTGAGCCGGCCGCGAGAGGTACCGATGGCAGGGCCCGGATAGCAGATGGAGCGGCGGAGACGGACGTAGAGGGACGGAGCGGCCGGCGGGGCTCCGACATACTCTAGCCG
Source organism: Methanonatronarchaeales archaeon (assembly GCA_018263395.1). Classification (GTDB taxonomy): domain Archaea; phylum Halobacteriota; class Methanonatronarchaeia; order JAANXF01; family JAANXF01; genus JAANXF01. The sequence goes on along the minus strand of JAANXF010000018.1, from coordinate 41,506 downwards.
TGACAGACCGCGAACCATCGGCATCCGCGACAGAGCTCACGCATCTCCTCTGCCGATAGCTCTCTGGCCGAGGCCAGAGTCGGCTCCGGGATGGCATTCAAGACTGCTGCGTCCCTCTCTGCGACCGACTCCTCGTCGCAATCCTCGCCGCAGGCCGAGCAGACGTCGTCCCTCCCCCGCACCACCTCGACGGGTTCACCCGATTCCACGTGGTCCACGACCTCCGAGAGGTTCTCCACGAACACGTCGGAGTAGCCCAGTCCCCGGAACCGCTGTACGCAGAGCAGGTGGTGAGGTCTGAGACGGATAGCTCCCTCAGAGTTCATTATACCCTGTTACCCTCCCGCGCCACGCTTCCCCGGACCTCCAGGGACCGTCGAACCCCTGGACTCACGGGTCGAGGCCTGGCTGCGCGGCGGCTGGCACGCCTTCTGCGCAGGGGTCGTTCGCCACGGGGCACGACGGGCGCGTCGCCATCGGTGAGAAGAGTACCCGGTTCAGCGCCATATAGATGCCGGCGCCCCCCGTCATGGAGGTGTCACCTGTCCCCCGGTACCCGGCGTCCCCCGCCTTTTTCGCCGAGGCGCTCGACCAAACGCACCCTTCGGGACGGTTTAACGCGCTATCTACCGAGCTCCTCGTGGGCCCGGGAGAGGTGCCCGGCGGCGAGGGCCCCCATGAGGGAGAGCTCCCCGGCGAGGACCGTGGCCGCCGCTATCTCCGCCAGTCTGTCCGCGTTCTCTCCGGGCGGCTCGCCACCCCCCGCGACTCCCAGCGTCTCCAGGCACGCACGCTGGGCAGGTAGGCGCGTCCCCCCTCCGACCGTGCCGATCGGCAGGGCGGGGAGCGTTACCGAGAGGTAGAGGTCACCGTCAACGGCTTCCGCGGTGGTGATGCCGGTGCTCCCCTCGACTACGTGTGCCTCGTCCTGTCCAGTGGCGAGGAAGAGTGCCGCAACGATGTTTGCGTGGTGTGCGTTGAACCCGAGGGACGCGGCCCTCGCGCTACCGATGAGGTTCTTCCTGACGTTCAAATCTACGATGGAATCCGGCGTGCACTTGAGCACGCGTTCCACCGTGTCCCGCGGAACGACTACCTCGGCTGCGACGGACTTTCCCCGCCCCCTCACGACGTTCAGGGCCGACGGCTTCTTGTCGACGCACATGTTGCCGGACAGGGAGACCAGGCGGATCCCGAGCTCCCCCTCGATGAGTTCAGCGACGGCCTCGCTCGCGATGGTGACCATGTTCATCCCCATGGCGTCCTTCGCGTCGAGACGAAGCCGAAGGAAGAGGTTCCTGCCCACCGGAAACGGCTCCACGTCGAGGAGCTCCCCGTGCTCCGTCGTGGAGGACACGGCGCGGTTTACCGCATCCGGGTTCCCGTCTATCCAGCGCGATACCTTGAGGGCCTCCTCCACGCCCGAGGTGAGGAAAACGGGGGCTCTCGTCATGCCGTCCTTCAGGATTCGCGCCACGGCGCCCCCGGACTCCCTCACGGCGGAGCACCCCCTAGAAACGCTCGCCACCAGGGCGCCCTCGGTGGTCGCCAGCGGCACGTCGAAGATCCCTCGGGCGTGCTCCCCGTGAACCTCCAGCTCCGGGGCGACGCCGAGAGGAATCTCCAGGGCACCCACCATGTTCTCCACGTTATTCTCTGCCTCTGACCCCCTCAGGCGTCCGTCGAGGGGGGAGAGATCGAGGTCGTGCCTCGCCTCGAGGGCCCTGCGCCTCGCCTCGACGGCCCGGTCCTCGTCGAGGGCCTTCGCCGCGTCGCGCAGCTTCATGTCGCCACTCGCAAGGGCCGACACCGCCTCCTCCAGGTTCATAAAAGGTTCTCCTCCACGTCCTCGGTCTCCTCCTCGCAGTAGACGCACCTCAGCCTCACCGGCTCCCTGCCCACCACTGTAAACCTCGGGGATACGGGCTCTCCGGAGTTCGTTACACACCCCTCATTTGGGCACCCCAGGATGGTCCCTATTTCGCCGGGGAGCTCGACGCCGTGCTTCTCCACGACCTCGAAATCCTCTATTATGTTTATGGTGGCGCCCGGCGCCACCAGGGCAATTTTGTCCACCTCCTCCCTGGAGAGCGTCCGGTCCTCGACCTTCAGGATGTCCTTCCTGCCCATCGTGCCGCTGCTCACGTTCATCACTATCGAAACGGTGGCTCCTGACCCCTCGATTCCGAGGATCCTGACCACCTTTAGTGCGTTCCCCGCCCGTATGTGGTCGATGACGGTTCCCCTCTCTATCGAGGAGACCTTCAGCTCTCTACCCATCACCGTCCTCCAGCAGCAGCGAGAGGAGCGCCTTCCTCACGGCGACGCCGTTCGCCGACTGCTCGAAGTACCTGCCCTGCGGCATGTCGTCCACCTCAGGCGAGATTTCGTCCACGCGGGGGAGGGGATGCATGAGGACGAGGTCTCTTCCCTCCAGAAGCTCCGGCATAACCCGGTAACTGCCTGCCACCTTACGGTACTCCTCCGGGTCGGCGAACCTCTCCCTCTGAATTCTGGTTAGGTAGAGGACCTCCGCGGACTCGACGGCACCCTCGAGGTCGTCTCCCTCGCGCACCTCGAGCCCGTCGAGCTGCCCCACCAGGTCCTCCGGCAGCCTCAGGTTGTCGGGCGAAACCGTCGTTAGAGTCACGTCCTCGAATAGTGCCAGCGCCCTTGCGAGGGAGTGGACCGTACGGCCGTACCTCAGGTCCCCGGCCACAGTGACGGTGAGGCCGTCGAGGCCGCCCCTCCACTTCCATATCGTGTAGAGGTCGAGCAGGGTCTGAGTCGGGTGCTCGTTAGAGCCGTCGCCGGCGTTTATGAGCGGAACCCCGGAGAACTCAGCCGCCATGCGTGCCGAGCCCTCCGCAGGGTGCCTGAGCACTATCAGGTCGCAGTACCCCTCCACCACTCGGACAGTGTCCGCCAGGGTCTCCCCCTTCGCCATGCTGGAGGCCTCCTTCGAATCGATAGAGATCGTCTCCGCCCCCAGCATCTTGGACGCTGCCTCGAAGGAGAGCCTCGTCCTGGTCGAGGGTTCGTAGAAGAGAAGGGCCACTAACTTGCCTTCGAGCCTGCCGGAGCGCTCGTCCTCCAGTTCGCCGGCCAGGTCCACCACCTCCTCGATACCCTCCCTCGAAAGGTCCATCATGGATATTATGTCCCGGCCCGGCAGCATCCCTAACAAGTCTTCGAGAAACGTTAAATTGGTTTCGAGCCCTACCCCGCCACCTCGACCTCGCTGGTTTCCAGCAGGACCTGGACGTCTCTCCCCGTTCGGGTCCTTATATCCGCAGCCACCCTGTCGACCAGGTTCGGGGGAGAGGCACCGGTGAGCCCGACCCTCACCTCTACGGATGACGGCTCCCTGACGAATCCGAACAGCTCCGTCCGGTACGCGACTGAGAACGACTTTAGCCTCACGGACCCGTCCTCCGCGATTGTCACGCCCGGCTCGGTGAGAGCCCCCTGGACCTCCCTCTCGAAGACGGCGTTGTCGTAGGAATCGTAGGTAACGAAGGCCAGCGCTGTCGATAGCAGGAACAGGATGGCGAACATCAGTCCGGCCCTCCAGACGATCACCTTCTTCGAGCGAATCCTCTCGAAGAACCCGGAGGGGGCGTATCCCTGGTACCTGAAGGTCAGCGTCCCCGCCAGGTGTATGGAGAACACGTTCACGAGCAGGAGCACCGCTGCTCCGAGCGTCACCCTGTTGTCCCCCAGCGCGAGCCCAACGCCGACGGTGGACGCCGGAGGAATCAGCGCGACGGCGATCATGACCCCCACCAGCGCAGCGCTTACGCCCGTCGTAAGGGATAGTGCCCCGGCCACGCCAGCGCCCAGCGCCACGGCGACGTTCAGAAGGGTCGGGAACGCCCTCTCGGCCACCTGACCCAGGGACATGAGGTCTACGGGCGGCGCGACGATGAAGGTGTATATCAGTAGCGCAGAGACCGCTGAGGAGGCCACTGCGACCAGGAGCCCGGCAGCCTCTGCAAGTATGCCTCTGGAAAACGTGTCAGGATCCCCCAGCACCGTCCCTATGCTCGACGCTATCGCGGGGCCGATTAGCGGCGCTATGACCATAGCGCCGATGACGACGGCGGTCGAGTCGGCGATAATGCCCGCGGTGGCGATTACGGAGGAAACGGCGGTGAGGGCCAGGAAGTTGGTCGAGATGGAGGACATGCTGCGGGCGTCGCTCATCAGCTCCTCCCTGGCCACCCGCTCCCTCTCCCCCTCGCTCTTGGCCTTTCTCTCGGCCTCCTCCGCCCGCTCCGATATGAGTGCCTCCGTGGACGAAATCGAGATGAATCCGCTGTCCCCAATACCGGCCTCGTCCAGCAGGTCCGTGACCTCCTCTACCTTCTCGACCGCTGCGTAGGCCACGAACAGCACGCTCTCCTCACCGTCGAACCTGTCGAAACTGGCCTCCGTCGTGGCCAGTGCCTCCTCTACCCTGTCGGCGAGTCCCCCTGGTACGGAGACGTGCAGCAGGCGGAATGACATGCTTAAACCTGAGGAATACGTTCAGTAAATAGTTCCGTCCCCGGTCTGGCCCCTTGCTCCGGATTCAGGAAAGCTCCATGATCGCTTCAGCGATGTCGCCCCCGGACTTCCTCAGAGCCTCGCGGACCTCTTCGGCCGAGGCCCCGGTCTGGTCCTCCACGAGAACCACGTCCTCTTCGGACGGTTCGTACTCAGCCGCCCTCTCCTCCGATTCGCCGACCACCTGAAAGACTTCCTGACCCTGAGCGTTCATTACGGAGACCTGGGGTGCCCTGATGACGATATCTGAGCCCTCCCTCTTTATCACGACCTCCTCCGCGTCTTCCAGGGTCTCCATCTCTATCCCCATCTGCTTCATCATTCTCTTCATCTGCCGCGGGTTGCCGCCTCCCGGAAACATATCTACATCACACCCTCCCTCACGTCTACTGCCTGCCCCCTATCGAGGGACAGCATCTCGACCTGGCTTAGAGATGCCTTCCCCGTCCCAAGTAAGTTGTCCTCCAGGTCGACGACCAGGACCTCGTCTCCGGCACGGATCTCCCGGTCCGCTTCTACGACGTGTTTCGCGAACGCCGTTTTTCCCTCTGCCACGAAGGGCGCCGCCTCATCGTTCACGTAGACGCGCAGCGCCGGGGGTGCCAGCGCGGAGTGAAGCAGCGCCGCCCCCGTCGCGCTCAGGGTGAGGAGGCCGACGTGGGGCCTGTACGAGGCAAGCCGCTGCCCGTCCAGGGAGACGTGTTCCGGCCTCATAGAGGGCCTTGCGGACACCTCTGCATCCTCCGGGACGAGGGCCTCTCCGGCACCTCTGCCGAACTGGTAATCAGCTATCCTCGCCAGGCGCGCTTTCACGGAGCTTTATTATTCGGGGCCGCCGAGATAAATCGACCGATGAAGGCGGTATCGTCGAGGGAGATGCAGGCAATCGACGTCAACGCTGCGTATAGAGGGGTGGACGCGCTGCAGCTGATGGAGAACGCCGGCGCCGCCACAGCCCGGGAGATAGAGGAGAAAACCGTGGCGGTATTCGCCGGGCGCGGCGGTAACGGAGGAGACGCGCTGGTGGCCGCGCGGCACCTGCAGGACCGCGACGTAACCGTATATCTCCTGGGCGGAACGGAATTCCCCCACCCCGCCGCGGAGAAGAACTGGAACGTCCTAGTGCAGTGCAGCGTCGAAACTAGGATAGTCGACGACTCCGACGAACTGCCCGACGACATAGACGTGGAGGCGGCGATCGACGGAATGCTCGGCATAGGTGTGGAGGGGGAACCACGGGAACCCGTCAGGAGTGCAATCGACCTGCTTAACGGGTCCGATTGTCGGGTCGTCTCCATCGACGTCCCCAGCGGAATCGACCCCGACACCGGCGAGGGGGACGGCGTCGAGTGCAATGAGCTGCTCTCCCTCCACGCGCCCAAGAGCGGCGCACCGGGCAGGCCCGTCGATATAGGGGTACCCTCGAGGGCTCGGACCCACGCCGGCCCCGGAGACGTATCCCTGGCCTCGAAACCCCGTGAACCCGGCACGCACAAGGGCCAGCACGGAACGATCGGCGTCGTGGGTGGCGGACCGTACACCGGTGCACCGGCTCTCTGCGCCTTCGCGGCACTCAGGGCGGGGGCCGACGTGGTGGAGGTGTTCACTCCGGAGACGGCCGCACCGGTCGTGGCCTCCTTCTCGCCCGACCTCATAGTCCACGAACTCCCGGGGAAGACGCTGTCTCCCGGAAACGTCGAGGCGGTGCTGAACCGGATGGACGACCTGGACGCGTGCGTCGTCGGGCCGGGCCTCGGGAAATCCGACGAGGCCATTGAGGCGGCGGCCCTGCTCGCCGGAGGCGAAACCCCCCTCGTCGTGGATGCCGACGCGATCCAGCCGGGCGTGGAGGTACCGGACGGCTCCATCGCAACCCCTCACGGCGGCGAGTTTCGACGCCTGACCGGCTCAGAACCGACTCGGGAGAACGTCGAGTCAGCCGCCGCCGAGCTGGGCGCGACGATCCTGCTGAAATTGCCGGTAGACCTCATAAGCGACGGGGAGCGCACGAAGCTCAACGACACCGGTAACCCACGAATGGCCGTCGGCGGAACCGGCGACACGCTGAGCGGGGTAACGGCTGCACTGCTCGCCACCGGCGACGCATTTCGGGCCGGGACCGCGGCCGCGTTCGTAAACGGCAGGGCCGGCGACCGCGCTCTTGAGGAACTCGGAGACTTCACCGCCTCGGAGATGCTGAGGTACCTGGAGGTCTGACCGACGAACCTGTGCGGGAACGCCCGGCGCGGGCCTGCAACGTGAGGGGTTCGGGAGAACTACCCCTCTTCCGGCGGGTGTCCGCTGCGCGGCGCACCGGTGGAGCCGCCGCGAACCGATCAGTTATAGTGATTACCGTAAAAGATTGGTGAACTTCTCCTTCTTGAAGGGAACCCGCAATCCTTCACGAAAACAGAGGAGGAAACGGCCCATCCAACCACACCTTGACCTCGATAAAAATCACCACACATCTCCAATAATCATTATATCCATCGTGGCAGGGTCCCGGAGGGGATCTGAAACCGTCCCGGGCCGCATTGGCAGCTTTACCACTACCCGCCGGTCCCCTGATCGACCTCAAAGTCGACCTCACGACCCGGACTCTTCGCGCGGACTCGGGGTCCTCCGCGGCCCTTGGCGAGGTGCGGCGTCCGACGTCTGACCCTGCAGGGGGTCCTTTCAAAGGAGGAGGATCAATCCCGACACGAAAAGCGACAGAAAGAAGAGCTTGAGGATCAGGTTCACCAGCACTACCCGGGTTCCGAAACTGGAACCCCAGATGGCGAACTGGAACGGCATGCTGCTCTTGAAGGTGTTCACCGTAAGGGAGAGCAGGCTTCCGACGAGGAGCGCCACGACTGCCTCGGTCTCGGCAAGGCTTCCTCCGGATATGAGGCTCCCCGCCACCACGAATGACGAGGTCACGTCCGCCACCCTCGTCGCGATTATAGCGGCGACCTCATGGTTGAGGCCTAGAGCGGAGGTGAGGGGCTTCGCGTAGACCGTGACGCTGCTTATTGCGCCGTAGCTTATCAGCAGCGAGACGACGACGTAGGCCGCCACTATGCGGACCAGGACCTTCCTGAGCAGGAGGTACGAACTCTCCAGTCCCTCGAGAACTCTCTCCCGCCAGTCCCTCCCGTCGAACCCGGGAGGTGTCGTGTACCTCGCTGGTGCAGTTAGAAGCAGTCTTCCGAGTAGGAGACCGGTGAGCGTAATTGCCAGCGCTATTCCGAGCCTCGCCCCGACGTACAGGGCACTCGCCCTCGTCCCGAGTATCGGAATCACGACAGGTACGTAGTAGGTGAGGAGGTGGGAAACCGAGCCCGGGAACGTGTTTATGGTGACCGCAACGATGGTCTGCCTGTCGTCGATTCGACCCTTCTCCCTGTAGTCGGCGAGCATGGAGTAACCCGCAGCGGGCGACGCCAGGCACGTCAGTATGGCACCACCCGCCTCGTCGGGGAGATTTGCCCCTCTCGTTATCGGCCTCGTGGCCGCGGCGATGTACCTCATTAGGCCCAGCTCGACCGCGACGTTGGCGAGGGTCACGCCGACCAGTATCGCAGGGACTATCCTGGTGAAGACGAATACGAGGCTGTCCACCACCTGCTGCAAATCCTTTCTAAGACGGGTTTCGTCCACGATAGTTCAACCGATTACATCCTTTCGCGGCGGTTCCTCCCTACAGGGAACGCTCGGCGAGTTCTGCTGATCGAGCGATAACTACTCGCCGTTCAATACGGAGGGATACAGGTCGGCCCGCAGCCGTCCAGCCGGGGCTGGGCTCCTTTCCCGCTCGGCCTGAGCGTTTTCCCGACCAAAAAGTATGTTTACGGCCGTCTCAGGGGGTGAAATAGAGGCAACTTATATAAGGGGGTGGAGTGCATTTGTCGTAGGTGGAACTCATGGGTAAGAAGATCGAGAGGCTCGGCATAACGAAAGAGAAGGGATGGCTGTACTACGCCAAGAACAAGGGGGGCAGGCTTGCCGTCTACAGGTCAAAGATGAACCGCGGTGGCGGCAAGATGAGCAGCCCAAAGCGTGAGGAGCTGAAGGTCACGAGAATTACACCTGACTACGACAAGTACATCTACTACGTGGACGGCGACGGCGACCTGGCCAGAGCGCCGAGGGCCGGTCAGTAGAACTCAGGCGAAATAAAAACTTTTAAAAACTCACTTTTTATATACCCGATTCCGTTTCACCCCGTTCCGGGGACACGGTCGCCAAAGGACGATCCCCAGAGGCGATGGAGGCCGGTAACGGGATACCGACCCGAAGGTCTAATTGGTTAAAAATAGGGTGTTTTTAGTCGATGTAGGCCGTCCCCTCAGGAAGACCTGTTCAGCGTGATCTCTATGCTCGAAACGTTGCTGGTTCCCCCTTCCTTGTTCTCCAGCTGCTCTGTGCTGGTGATTATGTCGTCGATCTCCACGTCCTGCATAAACCGGTGCCTGACAATTTCTGCCGTGTCGACGGCGGTGGAAATCGCCTTTCCCCTCGCCTTCAGGACAACCGCGTCACTGCCGTCGTTGAACTGTGTTATTATAGCAGTCACGTAGTCCATTGGCCTTTTCTTTCCGACGTACACTGCGTTGTCTTCAGCCATTGTGTCTCCATGCATTTTGGGGTACTCGGCAATAAAGCTGTTGAAGAGGCCGGTTTACACTCCTCCACCCTGTGGGAACCATCCTCTTTACGCTCGACAGCTACGAGGGAACCTCCCCTTACCTAGGAGCCCGTTTCAAAAAGGGCTGAGAAGATGAAACAGGGCTGAGAAGATGAAACTCGTCACTTTTTCTCGTCTGAAGGTGAGGACTGTTCTCCCTATCTTCAGGTTTTTTTTGAAACGACCTATATAGTGACTATCGGAGAAGACTGGGCCCCTTCACCTCTGATAAGGACTTATTCCTCTCCACCCAACCAGAGGAGAAAAGCGCTCTGCAAAACCATAAACCGGCCCCTCGACGCTGAAAGAATCACCCAAACATCTCCAGGAACCGCTATTGAAAAGCCTCGGCAGCGCATATCATCTTCGAATCGGCGGGAACTGTCTCTACGGGGGTGGACGTCCCCTCACTGATGGCCATAATCGGTCGTATCCAGCTCACCCCACACGCCTTAGGTCCCCGGTGTTCCCTGTTTCCTAAAGAACAGCGGGGGTCCCGGGCGGCTCCCCGAACGGCGACCCGGTGAGGTTTCACCCGGTTCTACGGGGGTCAGGTGGACAGGGCGGCCGGAACACGTTTGTTTCTTCCCGTGCATCGTGCCACGAGATGGCGGATGTTCCCGAGGTCCTCAGGGTGGTTACTTACGCCCATGCACTGTGGAGGTCCTCGGCTCCATAGAAAAGGGCCGTAATAGGTTCAACGAGATCGAGGAAGATACAGGGCTGAACCCGAACGTCGTGAACATGAGGCTGAAGGACCTCCGCATGGCGGGCCTCGTTGACAAGAAAGAGGGACGGAAGGGGTACGAACTGACTCCGCGGGGAAAGAGGGCGCTGGAACTCGGCAGGGAACTGAAATCCATCTGAAGACGTTTTTTTGCCGGACCGGGGGTGTCTATGGCCGGGTTGCGGTATATTCAGATTGTTCGGAAGCTGTCCCTTTTCTCGACCTCCCGGCCGGAGACGATTCCGGGTCCTTCTCGAAGTAATTGAGTTCCCTCCTCCCGGCGGGTCATCGATGTCTTCCCGGGAGGCCCTCACCGGCTTCTGCAGGCTATCCACGCCCTCCTCGAACCTCCCTCTGCCTCCTCTCTCACCTGTGAGGAGTCCCTCCTCTCCGGGGACTGAATCTCTTTTAACAGCAGGGGCCCGCTACGGAGACGGGTACCTTACGACTCATTATCGTGGTCGCCTGGGATGTGCCTTAACATCAGTTGTTTACGAAATCCCGTACCAGTGTGGACCAGCCTGGTATAGCGGGGCGTGGATTTGAACCACGGATCTGCGGGTTATGAGCCCGCCGGGATTTCCTAGCTACCCCACCCCGCTAAAATTCAGGCTGATTGTTCCTCTTCCTTACCATATATCTTGTGGCCGGGGGCGGATTGGGCCGGGGAGTGGCGGAGAGCCCCGGAGGCGGCTTGCGTTGTTCCGCCCTCGACTCCCGCAGCTTTCTGACCCGGGGTCTCGCAACCTATATTAACATTGTTAACGATTGTTACCCCGCCTTCAAGATGAAGGAGATACGCATTCACGGAAGAGGTGGTCAGGGCTCCGTCACTGCCGCGGAGCTTCTGGCCGTCTCGGCCTTCGAGGACGGACTGATGTCACAGGCGTTCCCCCTCTTCGGGACTGAGAGGAGGGGTGCGCCCGTAACCGCCTTCGTGAGGCTCAGCGATGAGAAAATCAGGCTGAGGTCCCAGATATACGAGCCCGGCTACGTCATAGTTCAGGACGCGTCGCTGCTGTCCACGGTGGACGTGACTGAGGGCCTCAGGGGGCCTGCCTTAGTTAACTCGAAGAAGTCGCCGGAGGAGCTCGACCTGGACGCCGAGGTCTCGACGATCGACGCTACCGGAATCGCGCTGGAGGAACTCGGCGTCCCGATTATGAACACGTCCCTGCTCGGGGCCTTTAGCGGCGCCACCGGCGAGGTCAGCGTAGATGCGATTAAGAACGCCGTCAGGGAGCGTTTCGGCGGAGAGATTGGCGAAAAGAACGCTCGGGCCGTGCACAGGGCGTACGAGGAGGTTGGTGTGTGAGTACGGATTACGAAATTAAGGAGGGCGCGGTAGCGGACCCGGGGACCTCCACGAGAAACAGGACCGGCGGCTGGCGCGTAGAGTTCCCCGCCTTCGACGAGGAGGGGTGCACGCTTTGCGACCTGTGCTGGGAGGTTTGCCCCGATGTCGCAATCGAGAGGGGGGAGGACGTCTACTCGGCGGACCTCGACTACTGCAAGGGGTGCGGAGTCTGTGCCCAGGTCTGCCCGACCGACGCCATCGAGATGGAGCGTGAGGAGAAGTAAATGCGGGAGACGGTTATGGAGGGAAGCCACGCCGTCGCCCACGCGGTGAAGGCCTGCCGTCCGGACGTGGTCGCCGCGTACCCGATTACGCCGCAGACCCACGTCGTCGAGGAGCTCGCACAGATGGTGGCGGACTGTGAGCTGGACGTCGAGTACGTCAACGTGGAGTCGGAGCACTCGGCGATGTCTGCCTGCGTCGGTGCGGCTGCAGCCGGCTCCAGGACGTACACCGCAACGGCGTCTCAGGGACTGGCACTGATGTTCGAGGTCCTGTTCAACGCGTCCGGTATGCGGCTGCCCATAGTAATGACGAACTGCAACCGCGCACTGAGTGCCCCCATCTCTATATGGAACGACCAGCAGGACTCCGTCTCGGCGAGGGACGCGGGCTGGATACAGCTCTACGCCGAGGACGTCCAGGAGGCCGCGGACCAGGTAATCCAGGCCTACCGAATCGGGGAGGACGAGCGCGTCAGGCTCCCCGTAATGGTGAACATGGACGGCTTCGTACTCACCCACACCTACGAGCCGGCGTTCGTCCCCGAAGGTGGTGACGTGGACTCCTTCCTGCCTCCCTACGAGCCGGAAATAAAGCTGGACGCCTCCGACCCCCGTAGCTTCGGCGAGGTAGGGTACCCAGAGGACTACACGGAGTTCAGGTACCAGCAACAGCTCGCCATGGACGCCTCGAGGGAGGTAATCCGGGAGGTGGCCCAGGCGTACTGTCAGGAGTTCGACCGCGAGGACTACGGTGGCCTGATTCAGAGGTACCACTCCGACGACGCCGATACTGTCCTCATCAGCCTCGGCTCTATGGTGGGCACGATGAAGGACGCCGTGGACGGACTCAGGAACGACGGGGAGAGTGTCGGCCTGGTCAAGCTCCGTTCACTGAGGCCCTTCCCGGAGGAGGAGCTCTACGACGCGCTCGAGGGCGCCAAACGTGTGGCGGTGCTGGAGAAGGACGTCTCGATAGGACTCGGTGGGGCGGTGCACGGCGAACTAGCCGGGACGATGTTCAACAGGGACCTCGACGCCTCCCTTCACGGCTTCGTAACCGGTCTGGGAGGCCGTGACGTGACGGTGAGGGACGTAGGGTCCATCTATCGCCGGGTTGAGAGCGGGGAGGCGGAGAGCGTGGAGTGGGTCAACGTGGACGAGAACAGGCTTTTTGAGAGGGAGGCGCGTGGCCCGACTCCCTGACGGCGAGTTGCTGGCGCCGGGCCACAACGCCTGCCCGGGGTGCGGCGCCACGCTCATAGCGAGGTACGCCCTCAAGGCGACGGGACCCGACGTGGTGGTGACTCTCCCAACCGGGTGCCTGGAGGTAACCACCTCTCCGTACCCGAACTCCTCGTGGCGGGTGCCCTGGATACACAGCCTTTTCGAGAACTCCGCCGCGGTAGCCTCGGGTGTGGAGGCCGCCCTGAAGGCGCAGGGCCGAGACGAGAAGGTCCTCGCCATGGGCGGAGACGGCGGAACGGTGGACATCGGCATGCAGGCCATCAGCGGAATGCTGGAGAGGGGTCAGGACGTAACGTACGTGTGCTACGACAACGAAGCCTACATGAACACTGGGGTCCAGCGGAGCGGCTCCACGCCCCTCGACGCCTCCACCACTACCAGTCCCTCCGGCAGCTGTAGCTTCGGGAATCCGGTGAAGAAAAAGGATATGCCCGCAATCGTTGCGGCCCACGGAATCCCCTACGTAGCCACGGCGAACGTGGCGTACCCGAAGGACTGCATCGGCAAGATGGAGGCCGCCGTGGAGACGGAGGGCCCGGCGTACGTCCAGGTTCTCTCCCCCTGCCCCCCGGGGTGGTCCATGGAGGACTCAAGGATGGTGGAGGTCGGAAAGCTCGCGGTACAGACCGGCCTCTGGGTCAATTTCGAGAAGAGGGGGGACGGGGTCGTTTACACGAAGGTCCCGGAGCGACAGGTGAGGCCGGTGGAGGACTACCTGAAGCCCCAGGGGCGCTTCAAGCACCTCTTCGGCGGAGAAGGGGGCGAGGAGGAACTCGCACGAATTCAGGCGGTCGCCGACCGAAATCTGGAGAATCACGACATCGTGCGGTGAAAGAGGGGAGAGGATGCCGCAGGTCACGCTGCTCACGGACTTCGGCGAGGGGCCGTATACCGCCGCCATGAGGGGCGTCATCGCATCGATGACCGGGGCACGCGCCGTCGACTTGAGCCACTCCGTCCCTAGGCACGACGTAAGGCACGGCGCATTTGTCCTCTGGTCCTCGGTGCCGTACTTCCCGGAGGGAACGGTGCACTGCTGTGTCGTGGACCCGGGCGTAGGCACCGGGAGGAGGGCGATCGCGGCGAGAGCAGGGGGCCAGCTGCTGGTAGGCCCCGACAACGGGCTGATTCTGCCGGCGGCGAGGAGGGTCTCCGAGGGACCAGAGATCCGCGAGGTAACGCTGGACCTCGGCGAGTCGTCGTCCACGTTCCACGGAAGGGACGTGTTCGCCCCCGTGGCTGCGATGCTGTCGGCGGACCTCGGTTTCGAGGAGGTCGGGCCGGTGTCCGAGGCCGAGGATCTGGAGCTGTTCGTTTACAGGGAGACCGGGAGGGGCATAAAGACGTCGGTGGCCTTCGTGGACCGTTTCGGAAACGTCGTGACCGGCGTACCTACAGAGGCGGTGGAGGGTGAGGCGTTTCTCGTCGACACCGCCGACGCCTCCCGCCGGGCACGGCGCGTGGATGCGTACGGGGAGGCCGGGGAGGGCGAGCTCCTCCTCCTGGAGGGAAGCACCGGCCTAGTGGAGCTATCGGTCAACCAGGGCAGCGCTGAGGAGGTCCTCGGGGCGGAGCCCGGAGAAGAAGTTATCCTGAAGAAAAAGGGTTAACGCCTCACCACCATTCTCAACGCATGTCCGTCGGCCTCACCATCGGGCGGTACCAGCCCTTTCACAATGGACACCTCAGCGTGGTGAAGGAAATCTCGGAACGCGTCGACGAAATCGTCGTCTGCATCGGCAGCGCCCAGGTGTCGCACGAACTCGACGACCCCTTCACGGCGGGGGAGCGAATGGCGATGATTCAGCGCGCCCTGCTGGAGAACGGGGTCGAAAAGTTCTTCTACATCATGCCGGTCGAGGACATTCAGCGAAACGCCGCCTGGGTGTCGCACGTCGAGTCCCTCACACCGCCGTTCGACGAGGTATACAGCCACAACCCGCTCGTAATAAGGCTGTTCAGGGAGGCCGGGTACGAGGTACACGGGGCCCCTCTTTACCGCAGGGAAGAGCACAGCGGTACCGAAATCAGGCGAAGGATGCTCGAGGGCGAGAAGTGGAGACACCTCGTGCCGAAGGAGGTCGCCGAAACCGTGGAAGAGGTGGACGGCGTGGACAGGCTCAGGGACCTCGCGGTGGAAGACGCACCCACGTAGGCCCTACAACCTCACGCCCTCCAGCTTCAGGAGGAAACGCTTCAGGTCCGTGCCGCCGGAGAAACCGCCCAGGCCGCTCCTCGAAACGACGCGGTGACACGGCACGAACAGCGGAGCCGGGTTGACCCCCAGCGCGTTGCCCACGGCCCTCGCCGCACCCGGCCCGTCGATTTCAGACGCCACCTCGCCGTACGTCCGGGTCTCGCCCAGCGAAATCCTGGACACCGCTCCCCAGACCCTCCCCTGAAACCCCGTCCCCCGCGGCTCCGCCGCCGTGGAGAGCGGCTCCCTTGATTCGAGGTACGCCCGCAGCTCGTCGACGACTCCGCCATCCCGCAGCACCGCGTCCGCCTCCGACCCGGCCTTCTCCTCGGCAGCGGACAGGGCCTCCCCCGGGGAGCCCCGGAACATGGAGACCGCCCGTACCTCGCAGTCACTCAGGACGCAGAACCACCACCCCCGCCAATCCGCCAGGAAACCCTTCACGCGGGAAAGTTGCAGCCCGATTCGCAAAGATTTTTGCGGAGCCACAGCAATCCTCAACGGCGGCGCCGATGGTCTAGAGGCAGGACTTGAGCTTCCCAAGCTCACGGCCCGGGTTCGACTCCCGGTCGGCGCACTCGAAACGAAAGCTCCGGAGGAGATGCTCGAACCTGATAGGGAAATCCTGGATTTTCCGACCGGTCGGAGCGGGTCGGAGGTACGCGGCTCGGGGTCAGAAAGGTCTCAGATTTTTCGACCAGGGAGGGGCCGGCAGCTCAAGACCGGGGTCACGGCCTCGAACGGGAGAAGAGTTTCAGCGGCTCTCCACCTCGATAACCCACTCCCTGCTTCCCCGGCTCTCCACTCCGAGAACCCGGTTTCCGACCTCCTCTACTGCGGCGGGTACGGTCTCGGTAGAGGGCCGGTTGTCCAGCGTAATTTTCAGCACATCGCCGGGTTCTAGGGAGTCGATTGCGTTCCTCGTAAACACTTCGGGGTACGGACAGCTGTACCCCCTGACGTCCATCTCGTAGACCCCGTCACCGGCTTCGATGAGGTCCGGCATCAGGACGACTCCTCCCTGCCGAGAGCACTGGAAGCCGCAGCCTCGAGTTCCCTTGGACCCCGGTCCTCGAAGAAGATGCCGAAGTCGTCGTAACCGGAGTCGACGCACTCCTGGACGAGTGCCCCTATCACGTCCTCGATTTCGCTGGGGGCGATGGCCTCTGCAACCCTCTCCGAAAGCTCCGGCTCCCCCGTCAGCCCCCCGCCGAGCAGGAGGTCGTATCTCTGCGAGTCGCCCGATCCTCTCCCTTTGAGGCCCAGGTGGGCTATGGATGCGAGGCAGCAGTCGTTGACGCAGCCCGATATGTAGAGCTTCAGGTCCAGGTCGTCGAGCCTGTCGCCGAAGCGGGATTCCAGGGCGTGGGTCGCGCGTACGAGGTCCTTCTTGGAGGAGGAGGCCACGGTTTTTCCGCAGAAGTCCGACGGGCAGCCCATAGCGGTCCACTGGTAGGGCCTGCGGTCCAGGGGCACACCGATTCTCGAGAGCTCCTCTTTGGCTCCCCCCACCTCGGATGTGGGGACGTTCGGGATAAGCAGGTTCTGGTGGGTGGTCGTCCGTACCTCGCCTCCTCCGTACCTCTCCGCGACGGAGGCTATGCCCCTCATCAGGTCGCTGTACATCACTCCACCTATCAGGGGAACGGTCAGGTAGTTCCTCCCGTCCTTCTGTTCACCTATTCCCGGGTGCTCCTCGTCGGCCACTTCGGGGACCACGTCGAGATCGGGGAGGGTGCCACCTATCTTCGCCTCGATCGTTTCACGGACCCTCTGTACCCCCCATTCCCTGACGAGCCACTTGAACCTCGACCTCGCCTTGCTCTCCCGGTTGGAGTTGTCGCGGTGTATCTCCACTGCGGCCCTCGTGACGTCGAAGACCCGGTCCTTCGGGATGAAGGCGCCCAGGGGCTTCGCTATCGCTGGACCGGGAAGGGATTGCCCCGTCGATCCCCCTATGAGGGCTCCGAAGCCCACCCCGCCCTCGCGCTCCACCGGGTAGAGGCCGAGGTCCTGGATGTGTGGCTTGGTGCAACCGATGCCACACCCGGTGATGGATATCTTGAACTTCCGGGGCATGTCGAGGAAGTCACGATTCCCGATGAAGAAGTCGTTTATCTCCCCCGCGATCCCCTCGACATCCACTTTTTCCTCGGCGTCGAGGCCCGCCGCTGGACAGACGACGACGTTCCTCACGTCGCCGTACCTGGTCCCGGGATAGGACTGTCCGCACTTGTCGGTGGAGAGCCCCATCTCGTCCAGCCTCCGGAAGATGTCCATCGCGTCTCCGCCCTCTATCCAGTGTAGCTGGATCGACTGGCGATTGGTCACCTCCGCGTACCCGTTCCTACCGTACTCCTCCGCCATTCGGGCTATGTCCCTGAACTTGTCGGAGGACAGGCTGCCACGCGGAACCTTTACCCTCAGGAAGTGCTGGGAGCCACGGCCGTTGTCCCGGCCCAGGGAGAACCTGTCGGCGAACCTCTCGACGTCCTCTGACAGGGTCAGCTCCACCCTCTTACCCATCCCTTCGATTAATAACAGTGTTAACTAATAAGTTTTTCTTTGTAATTAGTGTAGTATCAGGGCACAACCGCGTGAACGTTAAACAGGAGCCGCATCGGAGTGACAGAGCGGCCAAAAACCTACGCAACTCGACGGCGTGGACCCCCTCGCGCCGGCCGTAACACGCACTCCCTGAACTGTTAACCGTATGGACCCCAATTAGGGGGACGGGATGAACGAGGGTAAAAAGTCCGCAGAGGTCGGTCAGTTCCATAAGGTCGGGGAGAAGGACGTGACCCGCGCTATCGCGGGAGAGTTCAGTGAGGAGTTTATGGAATACGCGGACTCCGATGTAATAATAGTCGGAGGAGGCCCTTCGGGCCTGATGGCCGGCAAGGAGCTCTCAGAGCGGGGACACAAGACCCTGCTCATCGAGAGGAACAACTATCTGGGAGGCGGATTCTGGCTGGGGGGCTTTCTGATGAACAAGATTACCGTAAGGGCCCCGGCGCAGAGCGAGCTCGACGACCTCGGTGTCCCGTACAGGGAAGCCGCCGAAGGTCTGTACGTGGCGGACGGACCTCACAGCTGCTCCGCACTCATAAAAGAGGCCTGTGGAGCGGGACTGAAGATCCAGAATATGACGAAGTTCGACGACGTGGTCGTAAGGGAGAACGGCAGGGTCGGGGGTATAGTGATGAACTGGACCCCCGTCGACGCCCTGCCCCGTGCCATAACCTGTGTGGACCCCGTGGCGATCGAGAGCCGAATAGTGGTGGACGCGACGGGTCACGACGCGGAGGTGGTTTCAAAGCTCGCTGAGAAAGGGGTCATCGACGTGGCCGGTCACCAGTCGATGTGGGTCGAGCGCTCAGAGAACTTGGTAGTCGAGCACACCGCTATTGCCCACCCGGGGTTGGTGGTCACGGGGATGGCCGTTGCAACGACCTTCGGCCTGCCGCGAATGGGGCCTACGTTCGGCGCGATGCTGATTTCCGGCAAGAGGGCAGCTGACGAGGTGGAGAGGGAACTGGAAAAATAAGAACTATAGGAACTGCTCGTTCCCGGCCGGGTTATCGGGGACCCGGTCCGCCCGGTCCACCGAATGGCAGCTCTGCACTCCTCAGCCCTACTGTCCGGTATATGTTGTAAACGAAGAGGAACATGGCTGCGGCCTCCAGGAGACCGAATAGGGCCAGTGCGTACCTCCATACTGTGGAGTCGAAGGCCGCCGTCAGCGCCACGGCTGCTGCCACCAGGCCTATCAGTGCGCCGTTCGCGAGGTAGAAGTGGTACCTCGCCAGGTCCACGCTGTACAGTCCTCCGGTGGCCAGCAGGGGGGGCAGGGGAAGCATCCTGTAGGCCACCCCGAATATCATCATCCCCACGAACCCTATCAGCAGGGAGTGGGCGTGGGCGAACTTGAGCGGGCCCCCCACCCCTATCGGTCCCCCCAGACCGATAACCGGCTTCAGGGTGAAGTAAATCGCCAGAACTGACCCGAATGCCAGCCACGCGACGCTCGCCAGGATGAATCTTTCAGCTATTTCGCCAGTTTCCTGGGTCCCCGGCCCCACCATCTAGGCCAGCTCCAGGTCGAGCTCTCCCGGCTCGTCCGTAGCTCTCTTCACGAAGCCGTCGCCGTCTTCTGAAGGCCCGCTGCTCTCCAGCGCCTCCATAATCTCGCTATACCGCTCCTCGCCCACGCAGATAACGGCACTCTCGCACCACTCGACGCAGGTCGGGTTGCTATCCTTGAAAATAACGTGCCCACACTCTCCGCACTCCGCCTTGGGATCTGTAGAGAACGACTCCACCTCCGATCCACACTTCGGGCAGCCCGTAAACTCGATAGCGGAATTTTCGCTTCCTGGACACTTCACCATGACTGGTTAACACCTCGTTGCACAGGCCGCCCTGAGGGCCCGGTCGTTCGGCACAATGCGAACAACAATACATTTTAACGCCGAGCATTAATGGTTACGGTATGGGGGGTTCTCTCTACTTCAACGGCTCTGGTACGAGGATTCTCGAGGGCGGCCCCAAGGTGGAGATAATGAACGAGCTGGAGGGGGGAGCGCTGGGTTTCGGCGAACTCGTAGAGAGACTCTCGCTGGCCAAATCGACAGTTTCAAACCACCTGACCGACCTGGAGTCCGCGGGCCTTATTTTGATGTGGCCCGACGAGAGAGACGGTAGACGCAAGGTCGTGCGCTCCGACTCGAGGAGGGTCGCATACACGGGTGAGGTGTTGGAGATCGAGGCCCCACTCCGGGAGAGACTGGAGGCCTCGATTGGCGACCGGGAGGGCTTCCTGAAGGCCACCATACTGGTCCTCAGATACCATGCCTACCTCGCGGGCATCGACATGAACCCGGGGATGCGGGAGGCCGGCCGAATCGTGGGTAGCGAGGTCGGCAAGCAGCTCGAAGCGGGCTCGAGGGACGAACTGCTGGAGAGCCTCTCGGATTGCTGGGAGGAGCACGGAATGGGCAAACTGGACTACGATTATCCCTTCGTCGTTTTCGATAACGGGTTCGGCTGCGAGAAGATACCCGGACCGGAGGTGTGCGGTTTCTACGAGGGCTTATTCGAGGGAGTCGTATCGTCGTCCCTGGGAGAGGACGTGGCCGTCGTGACGCGGGGCTGCGGTGCCTCGGGTTCGGGTCGCTGCAGGTTCGAGGTGTCGGGGTGAGGAATCGGCGGGATTCGAAAGCACCTGTCCCGGGTGCTTTAATCGTGGGACGCGACGTGCCTCTACGGGCGGGCCCGAGTAACCGACCTCTCTGTCCCCGACCAAGCTGTGGGATACGGCGGGTGTACCTCAGGACGCCTCGATGTATACCCAGGTTGCCTTCGACATCTCGGCCCTGACCCGGTCTGACCCGGTGCTTCATCGTATAGGTGATTTTTTCCGGTTCATCGGCGGTTGGCCGGTCCTTGAACCTTACCTCGGCTGCAACCATAACGGAGTCCGGGCCCACCGTCTCGCCCGTTCAGAACCTCGACCAACCGCTTCTGCTGCTCCGGCGGAATAGCCTCCCCTGCGCGTAGGTTCCGGTTCTCCCACGCCAGGATCGGGGCGAAGGACGTGAGGAGGACGCCTATTATCAGGAGGCCACGCCGCCGTAAAGCCTGCTGCCCGTGTGGGTCGACGCCGAAATTCACACCGCCCCTGTGATTGTTCCGATGACGGCGACCGTGCCCTCAGTTAGCGCGGCCAACGGGGACCCTGCTCTCCCGGAATGCGTTTAGTGCCCCGCCGAAGTTCACCCCGTTTCAAAAACCGTGCCTGCGACGGTCCCCGGAGGTATCCGGGCGGTCTGAACGATGGACGCAGGCCGTTATGTCCCATAGGTCGTTTCAAAATCTGTGGGGATAGGGAATTCCCCCTTATGATCAGGTGAGAGAGATTCGTATGGGCCCATCCTCTTAGCCCTTTTTGAAACGAGCTCCCAATCACCATCGGGACGACCATCTGGCCGTGGAGCGGCGGCATCCCGGGGGCCACGTCGGAGCCGAAAGGGTTTGTCCCGTCGGCGAGAGAAAGGGACGAATGACAGTTATCGGCCTCGTCGGCAGACAGGGGTCCGGGAAGTCTACCGTGGCGCGCGTCCTTCGAAAGAAAGGGTTCGACGTCGTGTCGATGGGTGACGTGGTCAGGGCCGAGGCCGAGTCCAGGGGGGTGGAGCTGTCCGAGAAAAACCTGGGCGAGATATCCGACGAGCTACGTGACGAACACGGAGGAGGGGTGGTAGCCGAGCTGCTGCTCGAGGCGGGTGTATCGGGTGACGTGGCGATCGACGGGGTGAGGAGCGACGCCGAGGTGGAGGTGTTCCGGGAGGCCCTCGACGGGTTCTTCCTGGTTGCGGTAACGGCGTCACGCGAAACGAGGTTCGAGAGGGTCTCGGGAAGGGGGCGCAGCGACGACCCGAAGAGCTGGGAGCGTTTCGTCGAGAAAGAGCGCAGGGAGGACGCCTGGGGACTTCAGGAGGCCGGGGAGATGGCGGATCTCGTAATCGAGAACGAGGGAAGCGTCGAGGGGGTAGCTGCCGATGCCGAAAAGCTCCCGGCCTTGGCGTCCGGTATACGGGTGTACGCCGACGTGGCCCCCCCGGAGACCGTGGAAAGGGTGAGCCGGGCCGTTGGTACGCTCTTCCCGACGCTGGAACTAGAATCCGATGGGTGGGTGAGAGGCCGGGGTTTTGGTAAGGACCTGGACCACTTCCGCGACAGGGTCTTCGAGCAGCGGATTACGGACACCGTGCGGAACGCGCTGCTCGAGGGACGGGGGGACTCAACCTCCACCATCGAACTGGACAGGCAGGCCGCGATGGTGGACAGGGTCAACCTCGACGTCGGGAGCAGCCTCGGCCCGGTACGTCTGGAGGTGAGCGGCAGGGTGGGTGAGGTAATCGACCTTGTCGCTCCCCGAACCGTCAAGGGCGGACCGGAGGCGTCCTGATGGATATTTTTTACGCCTCGTACACCACCGTGGACGTCGAACCCCGGGAGATTTTGGACAGGGTGGAGGGAGCAGGGTTCGACGGCTTCGAGATACTTTCGGAGGGGCTACACGACCTGAGGAACAGGGACGTGGTGGCGAAGTTCCTGGATGCGGATACCTCCCTGGGCCTCACAGTGCACGCGCCGATATCCGACATGAACTTCGCCACGCTGAACGAGGAGCTTCGTGAGGTCGTGGTCAGGCAGTCTCGTGCCGTGGTGATGGCGGCAGCGGAGGTCGGGGCAGAGAGGGTAACCCTTCACCCGGGGCACCGCTCACCGATAGGCAGGCGCTACCCCGAGGTAGCCTGGGAGAAGAACCTGCAGTCGCTGAGAGAAGTGGCCGCTGCCGGCGAAGATGCAGGTATCTCCGTGGGGGTGGAGAATCTGGCGGGGGTGGAAGTCTTCTTGGGCAGGACTCCGGGCGACCTCTTCTCGATGGCCGATGGGGCGGGGCTGGAGGTCACCCTCGACGTCGGCCATGCATTTATCGAGGGGGAGCTGGACGGCTTCCTCGACCGGGGCGACAGAATTGACCACGTACACGTCCACGACAACGACGGGGAGGGGGACCAGCACCTGGCCGTACTCGACGGGTCGATACCCTTCGAACGGGCCGGGAATCTTTTCGAAAAAGAGGGAATTATTTTCGTTATCGAGGGGAGGTCCCTGGAAGACGGTCGTCGTAGCCTGAATCGCATCAGGGACCTGGCCGGGGCACCCTAGGCTCCCGTAAGGGCGTAGCGGTTCTGCCTCGCGTCCCTCAGGTAGGAGTGCTCCTCGACGATGTCTTCCTCCTTGAGTCGGCTCAGGGCGTACCTCACGGTCCGGGGCGGCAGGAGACTCTCCTCCGCTATCTCCTTCTGGGTGAAGTACGTGGGCCTGTACTCGAGCACCTTGTAGACCAGTTTGGCGCTCGGGGGAAGGCGTTTCAGCCTGTCGGGAGGCGGGTCTCGCCGTGGGCGATTATCTGTCGAAATATCCATCTGAGCAACCGGAGTTATTTAACGCCGTTAACTAATAAAGGTTGTGGGTTTCTGAACTGTTCAAGATTTGAAACCGATTATTTTACCCTCCACATCCCCTTTATTAAAGGTTAATCCCGTTAAAATTACAGTTATGCGGAGTTTAAACTCCAATTACAATTTAGTTAGTCGATGTACGAACGGTTTAAATTGAAGGTTTTTCTGTGTGCGGAGAGATACACCTGCGATGGACGAGGAGCTCCAGAGGGTACGTACGTTCGCGGAGAGGTACGTGGAGAGGTCTGGCCTCCGCCTGAACCCCGACGAGGAGGAGCTGGAGGTGGTTCTGAAGGGACTCGCGCACAACAGGGCAAGGTACGGACCACAGTACTGCCCCTGCCGCCCCGTAACTGGCAACCCGACCGAGGACCGACCCAAGATATGCCCCTGCGAGTGGCACGAGGAAGAAATCGAAGAAGAGGGGCACTGTCACTGCAGGCTGTTCTTCGAGCCATCAGCCCAGGGACTGTAGGGCCGCCGCCCTGTGACCCAGCCCGGCGAGCGCCTCGTGCAGAAAGACGGTCCTCTCGCCGAGGTGGCCGCCGTCGTGCCGGAACACCTGCCCCGGCCTGTTGAGCACCGAGGTGGGGGAACCGTCCAGACATCGCCAGAAGAACCCCGCTGACCCTTTACCGATCACGTAATGCACGGGCTCTGCGGGCATCCCCTCCACGCGTAACCTGGTCGGTATGCCCTCCTGGACGACGACGCAGGAAACCCTCTGGCCCCCCTTCCTGACGGCCATCCTCTTCCTCTCGCTCGACGCCAGTTCCCTTACCTCATCCCCGGACGTCACCGCCAGGGTGGCCCGGCCGTAGGTCCCCCGGTCGTCCTTGATGAAAACCGTGGCCTCCTCTCCACCTTCCTGCCTGTCCCTGCAGACATCGAGTACGCCATCGACAGAGTCGGCCAGCCGGTCCAGGTCCCCCTGGAAGTCCACGTCCTCGACCCGCTGGGTTTCCGGAAACAGCCTCCAGCTCTCGATGCCAACCTCCCTCGCCAGGCGTTCGCACTCACCCTCAAGTATCGGGAAAAACTCGCCCTTGCTGCGGTTCCACCAGCCCATATCCTGCGCCGGTTCTACAGGTACGCCACCCTCGTCGAGCTGTTCAAGTGGGCCATCCGAGAGGTCGTTGTTTAGGAGGAACAGGTCCGCATCGAAGCTCGACAGGTCGCGGTATTCCACACCCGGGGAATCCTCGCCGCTCAGCCTGCTTCCAATCAGCCGTTCCTCGGGAGTCACCACCACGCAACGAAATCCCGCTCCACGGATGGCCGCCCTGAGGCTGTACAGGTTATCCACGTAGTAACGGTTCCTGGTGTGGTTCTCCGGGATCAGGCCGACCCGCTCGACACCATCGAATAACTCCTCGACGTGTGCCCTGAAGAGCCTCGACGCCCTGTCGAGGACGGGCAGGTTGTTGAATCCCGCGGGAAAGACGTTTACGTCGACAGTGGCGGCCCGGGAACCGGAGTCCCTGATGTCCGAGGAGCTGTAGACCAGGCCGGGATATTCCCCGAGGAGGTCGTTAACCTCCTCCCTGTGCCTCCAGAGCGCCTTCGCCGGTTCGCCTTCCTCAATCAACCACTGCGAACTGGCACCGAGGCACCTTTACTCTGACCAATCCGGGAAAATACACCTCGGGGAGGACAGGTCTCCTTCAGGACGGCAGCCTGGGCCCCCTCACGCGCTCCTCAGTGATGAGGACGGTCCTGTACCCCGTGGCCCCTTCCGGTATGTCGGACAGCAGCTCTTTAAGGCCTCCCGAATCACCGGTGTACCTCACGAGGACCTTCGAATCCGCGGTTTTCAGGACCGTCTTGGCGTGCTCGGATTCGGCTAACTCGGAGAAAACGTCGTCCACGGACTCCGTACCGCAGCCGACCTCCACCTGGGCGTTGACCACTTTGCCCTCGCCGACCAGTGCCTCCTCGTCGAGCACCACAGTGAAGCCCTCGATAACGCCCTCTTCCACGAGGCTGTCGATACGGCTCTTGACCGTGGGCGGGGTTACCCCCGTCATCTCGGCAATCTCGCGGTAGGAGATCCTTCCATCCTCCGCCAGGGCCCTGAGTATCTGTATATCTGTCCTATCCAGCTCCATAGTACCTGAGTTTTTAAAATATCTTATAATAAGTTTTTGGTTAAACATAGGTCTGTAGCCGGTTCTGGGGGCCCATAATGGGAAATTTCCGGCCGGGTCTTTCGAAGCGCCCTGAAAACCGGGGGTAACGGCCGGGAGCTGGGCGCACCGAGGGGTTATTGAGCACCGCGTACACCTAACCTCGATGAAGGAGAAGGTCCCCGTGAGGGAGGCCCTCCTCTACGAGCGGTTCGATGGAAGGGTGAGGTGCGACCTGTGCGCTCACCGCTGCTCGATAGCGCCCGGAGAGCGCGGAATCTGCGGGGTGAGGGAGAACCGGGGAGGCGACCTCTACAGCTTGAACTACGGCAAGGTATCGTCTGAGGCCGTGGACCCGGTGGAGAAGAAACCTCTGTACCACTTCCACCCCGGAACGAGGGTCATGTCGTTCGGAACGGTGGGCTGCAACTTCAGGTGCGGGTTCTGCCAGAACTACCGGGTCTCTACGGCGGGACCGGAGGACCTCCCTCTGAGAGACCGGTCCCCGGTCGAGGGGGTCAAAATGGCGGAAGAGAGGGGCTGCTCCGGCGTCGCGTACACCTACAACGAACCGGTCGTATGGATGGAGCACGCCCTGGAGGGCTGCCGCGAGGCAGAGGATAGGGACCTCTACACGGTCTTCGTGACCAACGGCTTCTTCACTCCGGAATCCGTCGCCCTCGTAGCTCCGCACCTGGACGCGGCAAACGTCGACGTGAAGGCGATGGACGAAGACTTCTACAGAAAAGTAACCTCCTCGCGTCTGGAGCCCGTGCTGAACTCCTGTGAGGAGCTGTACGAGAGGGGCGTACACCTCGAGCTGACCTACCTCGTCGTGCCCACGAAAAACGACTCCGAGGAGAGCCTCGCGAAATTTGCGGACTGGGTCAGGGACTCCCTGGGACCGGAGGTACCCGTCCACTTCTCCCGGTTCCACCCCGCGCACCTCATCAGGGACCTCCCGAACACGCCGGTCGAGACGCTTGAGGAGGCCCACTCCATCGCCAAGGAGTCGGGACTGCACTACGTTTACGTCGGAAACGTCCCGGGACACGAGTACGAGGACACCTACTGCCCCGGATGCGGCTCCAAAATAATCAACAGGAGCGGATTCGCCGTCGACGTACAGCACGTGGACGACGGAAAATGTGCGGAGTGCGGTAGGGAGGTCGACGTGGTGTACTGAGCGTCAAACCATGTCGAGGGGATCGGACTTGGTGTACTCCCTGAGTACGGTCGTAGCATAACACCCCTTGGGCAGGAAGAACTCGAAAACCTGCCCCGATAGCTCCGGCATTACTCCCAACAATGCTTCCCTCCGCATACCCCTCGCCGATAGTCGCGGCCGTCCATCAACCTCGAAATCGACCTCCAGATCTCCCAGGACCCCTCTCTCGACCTCCCCGGGGTCATCCGTTGCGGGCTTCGTGTCCGGACCTGGCAGGGGCGCAGTGACGAAGGCCTTCCCCGCCTCCACCATCTCGTTCAGCTTTCCCTCCGACTGAGGACGAACCCTCTCCGTCACGTGGCGGCCAGGTAGCCCCGTATCGACGTCGGCGAAGCACACCACGTCCCCCTCGACCGCCCTGTCCAGGGGCAGCCCCTCCCTGAGCCTCTCACAGACCACGACGTTGAAGAGGTACGACTGGTACGCGTGCACGAAGAGCCTGAGCAGGTTCTCCGGAAGCTCCCCGAACGCCTCCGCGAAATCCATTCCTTCCGCCAGTCCGTGCAGCACTGCCCTCTCGTAACGCAGCCTGCCCGGGAAGTAATCGAACGCCTCCCTCCAGTCGCCCCAGTCCCCCGATAGTTTTCGCCTCGCCTCGACGGCGTCCCTTCGCTCGAAGGGCCAGTCCTCCGCGAGGTAGATCCTGGCGGCCCCCTCCCAGTCACCGAGAAGGATCTCCTCTCCCACCCGGTGAGTTATCGGGCGCTGCCCACCGAACCTCTGTATCCCGAACAGGTTGGGCACACCGCCGGCCGCCTCCAGCTCGGCGTGAACCTCGGCGAAGGCCTCCTCGTCCCCGCCCCTTACGCGTATCCGGAAACGGTTGCCAAGGAGGTCCCCCCGCTCCACCCTGGCACCGGTCCTGAAGTTCGAAAACGAGACGCCCTCCAGATCCGCGGCACGCACCTCCTCCGCCGTGACGTTCCAGACCGACATCCGCTGCCTCGTGACGGCACTCCTGTCCTTCATTCCTGCGAACCCGAAGCGGCTCCTGCTGACCCCGAGCTCACGGGCGAGGTCTCTGACGAGGTGGTTCAGCTCCCAGTCGACCTTCTCCAGCTCGAAAATCGTGTGGTCCCCATCGCCGTCGGTCCCAGGGACCTCATCCACCACGAAGTCATCAGCCTCCCCCTTCAGGACGCCTCCGCCCCCGCTGGACCCGGAGAGGTATAGCTCGAGGCCCGAGACTCGCTCAACCTCGAAAACGGATTCTCTCGGCAATGGGGTAAAGACGGTCCCAACGGTAAAAAGGCTTGATGGAAGCCCGGAACGACTAGCCGAGTGATGCACGTCCTCGTCGCGGGAGCGGGTCCGGCGGGAAGCGTCGCGGCCCGCCTCTGCGCCGACCTCGACCTCGACACGGTACTCGTGGAGGGGCACGACGAAGTGGGCAGGCCGGTGAGGTGCGCGGGCCTCGTTAGCCCGAGGGCCCTGGAAACCTGCGGCCTACCCCTCGACGGAGACTACGTCAGTAGACGCATTCGGGGTGCACACGTACATGGACCGTCGGGGAGGGTGATCGAGATGGACGGCGGTAATACCCGGGCCCTCGTGGTCGAGAGGGACCGGATGGACGCGGCCCTCGCTAAAGCGGCGGTGGACGCCGGGGCGGAACTCAGGACCGGGACCACGGCCAGGCTGCAGGGAGGCGAAGTCTACCTGAACGACGAGAGGGTCGAGCCCGAGGTGGTCATAGACGCATCGGGCGCGAGGGCCCTCGCCGCGGGGGAGCACGGCCTGGGGCCGGAGAAGGTCCTTCCGGCGGTACAGACCACTCTGGAGGGTGCCGAGACCCTGTCCGACGACTTCGTCGAGGTCCTCACCGGGAACCGGTGGGCACCCGGCTTCTTCGCCTGGGCCGTACCTGTGAATGACGGTGCCCGCGTAGGGCTCGCTACCGGGGGGCCCGGCAACCCGTGGAGACTGCTGGAGAAGCTGCTGCGGGAACACCCGGCCGGGGGTCGTCTCTCGGGCGAACCGGTCTCCCGGGAACCCGGACCAATACCGATCGGTCCACCGGAGAGGACGGTGGCAGGAAACGTGCTTCTGGTCGGGGACTCGGCGGCTCAGGCCAAACCCACTAGCGGTGGAGGAGTATACACCGGTTCTGTGGCCGCCAGGGCCGCCGCCGAGGCGGCTCACGGCTTCGTCTTCAGGGGAGACAGCCTCGACAGGTACGAGGACCTCTGGAGGAGGGAAATAGGTCGCGACCTCCGTTTCGGAATGGCGGTCCACCGGACCATGTGCCGGTCGACGGACGGCGATATCGAGAGGCTCCTAAGCATCGTGGAGCGCTCGATGCAGCTCGTGAGGAGATACGGAGATATCGATCACCCCTCAAGGCTGGCGCTCGCCCTGGCGAAGCGGCCCTGGATAGCTCTTCCGCTGGCTGCGCTCTACCTGAAGACCCGCCTCAACCCGCTGAGGCGTCGGTATCCGGGTTGATTGACCCCACGATACGCCGGCCCGGGTGGCCCCTCTTACGGAATGGGGGGAAGGCTTTATGTTGTAAGATTCTTAACTAACGCTGGAAGGACGGGCGGCACCCCATCCCCTCCAAATGATGCGTAGCCGTCCTCCTTCCTCTTCTAATAAACCACCTCAACTAACCCACGTAGCCGGGGGCGACGGCCTCGGATTACCCCCCGGTGCGCCACTGTTCAGTCCTCCAGTAACCTCTTTATTTCATCGACGAGCACCCTGTTCACCTCCGCACCGTCGACGCTTCCCCGGACCCTCCCCATCACCGGACCCATAAGCGGGCCGACGGCGTCCATCCCGTTCTCCTCCACGAAGCCCCGCCTATCCCGCAGGACCTCGCGTATTACTTCCCTAAGCTCCTCCTCTTCGAGCCCCTGCAGGCCGAGGTCCTCTACTATTTCAGCGACGGCACGGTCTCCACGCCCGAGCTCCTCGAGAATGCCCGGAACCGCCTCCTTCGCGACCTCTCCGCCCGAAACCGCATCCATGACCTCGAACAGCCGCCCCTCGTCGACCTCTACGCCCAACTCGCGCGGGTAGTGGAGGATGGTCCTGACAGCCAGGACGGGGTCCACCCCGGTTGCGGTTACCGCTGCCTCGAACAGGTCTCTGTAGCCGGAGCGCGCGACCTGCTTCGCCATCTCCTCGTTGAGTCCGTATTCCTCCACGAAGCGCGTCACCGTATCCGGAACCAGCTCCGGAAGTTCCCCACGCATCCGCCCGACCCGCTCCCGGGAAACCTCTACCGGTGGAACGTCGGTCTCGGGGTACATCCTGGCCGCCCCGGGAAGGGGCCGCATGTACTGGCTGTTCCCGTCCGGTAGAGGCCTCCTCGTTTCCCCGGGGACGCCACGAAGCGCTTCGCGGACCCTCTCCCCGACCCTGTCGAGGGCGTCCATCGCGGCGTCCCGCTCGTCCGCCACCAGCACCACGACATCCCTTCGCGACGCGGAGACCGCGTCGCGCAGCGATTCGACCTCCTCCCGCGTTACGCCGTTGCCCGGCATCTCGTCTGTGTGGAGTATTCCTCCCACCCCAGCGGTTTTGGCCCTATCGGAGAGTTCCGTGCCGAACCTCCTGCCGGGCTGAACCTCTTTTCCAAGCAGGCCCTCGAACCCCCTGAGCACCCCGGCGTACACCCCTCCCCCGGATTCCAGCGCGTCACGGATTACCTGGGAACCGGTCCGCTCGAAAATCCCGGAAACGTCGACCGGTTCGAGCACGGAACCCGATACTCCTCTCTCATCCAGCTCGTCCCGGATGTCCAGAAGGGCCCTCTGCCGCGCCGCCTCCCTCTCTACGTAATCCTCCACGAGACCGAGCTCCTGCACCCCCTTCAGCTCGACGCGGGCCCCTCCCTCGACGGAGATGTTCACGTCCTGCCGAATCGTCCCTATGCCTCTCTTCACCCTTCCCGTGGAGCGAAAAATGGTGCCGACCCTCTCCGCGAACTCCCGTGCCTGCCCGGGGCTCTCGATGTCGGGGGCGCATCCCACCTCGATCAACGGAATCCCGAGGCGGTCCAGGGAGAAAACTGTGAAGCCGTCCTCCCGGCCCTGGCGCTGAGCTGCCTCCTCCTCCAGGGCCACTGTCTCCACCCGCACGGGTCCCTCCGACGTATCCACCTCTCCCCCGAGCGCCACGAGGGCCGTGCGCTGGAATCCCGCGGTGTTGGAGCCGTCGATGACGATTTTCCTCATGACCTCCACCCGGTCCACGGGCTCAGAGCCCAGCAGGAGCGCGACCTGCCGCGCGAGGTCAAGCGCCTCCCGGTTGAGCCGCCTGGGGGGCTCCTCGTCCTCCTCCACCAGGCAGGTGGAGTTCGTAAATCCGAGGTACCTGAACACCCTCTTCCTCCTGGCCTCCTCGAGCGCCGCACGGTCCACCTCCCCGAGCTCGCTCTCGGTGGGGTGGAGCCTCCTAACGAGCGAGTGGTCCGCATCCTCCACCTCCCTCAGCTCCGGCGGGCATCCACAGAACAGCTTCTCCTCTGTATCCAGCTGCTGGTGAAACTCGAAACCCACTTTCAGCCCGCTCACGGTCCGGAATCTCGTGCGCGGGACTTTACGCTTACTCAGAACAGGTCGCTACGACTTCTCCTAGAGAGCTCTCCCCTGAGCGGAGTCTTAATCAGCCTGCGCAGCTTCCCCCCATCCGCCCTCGGCAGCAGCCACATGAGCTTGACCAGGGCGGTCCCCGGCAGCATGTCCTCTCCCTCGACGACACCGGCGTCCAGCATGTCCCTACCGGTTTCGTACACCCTGTCGCACACCCTTCCGTGTATACACTGCGAGGTCATCACGACGGTGACTCCGGAGGCCACGCCTTCCCGAACCGTGGAGACGAGGTCGCTGGAGACATGCCCCAGACCGGTGCCCTCAATCACCAGGCCGTCGAACCTCTCGAAGAACGGCTCGAGGACCTCCGTCGGCATGCCGGGATAGAACTTCACCAGCCCCACGTCCACGTTCAGGTCGTCCCGGAGAGTTAACTCCACCTCTCCGCGCCGAACGTGTTCGTCGACCAGCACCTCCACGTCTTCGCCCACCCTGGCCAGGGGCCTGGCGTTGGGCGACCTGAAGGCGTCCCGCCGCGAGGTGTGCATCTTCCTGACCCGGGTACCTCGGTGCGCCAGGCAGGTGGTGTCGCTGGACTCCTCGTGCATCACGACCGAGACCTCCGCCACATCTGAGAGAGCGAACTTTGCGGCGGAAACCGCGTTGAGAACGTTGTCACTGCTCGGTCTGTCCGCACTCCGCTGCGACGCCGTGAAGACTACGGGAACCGGTGTCTCCACCATGAACGACAGGGCAGCGGCGGTGTGAGCCATGGTGTCCGTACCGTGCGTGACCACGACGCCCTCCGCCCCGTCCTCGATTTCCCCGTGAACCCGCTTGGCCAGGGAAACCCAGTCACCGGGATCGACGTTCTCGCTGAGCTTCTCGAACACCACGTCGGCATTTATAGGGGCGACCTCCTCGAGCTCCGGGACCGCCCGCAGCAGGTCCTCGGCGGAATATCCGGGCCTCACGCCACCCGTGCGGTAATCGATTTTCGAGGCTATGGTGCCTCCGGTGCTCAGTACGGAAAGCTCGCCCTCTCCGGGCTCCCTGCTTTCCCCCCGCTCCCCTGAACCCGTACCCTCCTCTTCAACACCGTGCTCTCCGGGGGTATCCAGCTCCTCGATGCCGTGCAACTCCTCCCTCTTCAGGCCGACGTTGTAGCCACTGTCGAGCTTGAGTACGACGAACTCCTCCTTCGAGGGCATGACGACTCCCTCCAGGGTCCTGTCCCCGCGTCTTACACGGACCCTGCTGCCCTCCCTCAAAGCTCCGCCAGCACCTCCTCGAGCCGTGAGTAAGCCCTGTCTATGCCTCCCTCGATCTCCCTGAGCGCGTCACCGTGACTCTTCAGGTCCCTGCGCCCCAGGTCCAGGAGCTCCTCCGCGGACCCCGGTCCCCCGTTCACCCTGAGCTCCACGCTCCTGTGGAAGTCGAGGGCCTCACCCACCTCGCCCCTGGTTAGGCGGTCACCGAGGGCATCGACCGCGTCCTCCGTCCCGAACCCCGTCCTCGACAGCCGCCCGACCCTCGCGTGTGCCTCGCGGAAGGGGACACCCCTCTCCACGAGTGCCTCCGCCAGGTCGGTTGCGCCGACCTCGAGCTCCATACCGGGCTCCCTGAACTCGGCAGACTCCACGGCGCGACTCAGCACCCGGGCGGACCGGGCCGCGACCCTGAGGGAGTCGGACAGGTGCGGCGTGAGCTCCTGCAGGTCCCGGTTGTAGCTCAACGGGATACCCGACACGATGGAGAGGGCCGCCTGGAGGTGGCCCTGGACCGTAGCGGCCCTGGCGCGAACCAGCTCCGCCACGTCGGGGTTCTTCTTCTGCGGCATCACGGAGCTCGTGGTCGCGAAGCCGTCGTCCAGCTCCATCACTCCGAACTCGGAGGAACTCCAGAGCACCACCTCCTCTGCGAGCCTCGATAGCGCCTCCATCACGGAGGAGCAGACGAAGAGGAGCTCCGTGGCGAAGTCCCTCGCGGAGACCGCGTCCATGGAGTTCTCCACCGGCCCCTCGAAGCCCAGGAGCTCAGAGGTCCGCTCCCTGTCGATGGGCAGCGTCGTGGATGCGGCGGCGCAGCCACCCAGAGGCGACCTGTTCAGCCTCTCCATGACGTCGAAGAGCCTCCCCGAATCCCTGGCGAGGCGGCGCTCGTGGGCAGAGAGGTGGTGTGCCAGCGTCGTGGGCTGCGCCCTCTGCAGGTGGGTGTACGCGGGGATCAGGGTGTCCACGCTCTCGGACGCGGTGTCGAGCAGCCGTCCCCTGGCCGCGATCAGCTCGTTCATCAGCCGCAGCACGTCCCCCCTCGCTGCGAGGCGTATGCAGGTCGCCACCTCGTCGTTTCGGGACCGCGCCGTGTGGAGCCTTCCTCCCTCCTCGCCGACCAGCTCCACGACCCTCGCCTCGATAGCCTCGTGGACGTCCTCTCCCGCCAGGGAGGAGAACCCCTCCTCCCCTACGGCGTCCAGGGCGTCTGCGATCTCTGCGGCGCCCTCTCGCCCCACGAGTCCCTGCTCCGCGAGCATCACGAGGTGCGCCCTGTCGACCAGCAGGTCCGCATCGAAAATCCACTCGTCGGAGTCCAGAGAAGACGTGAAGCTCGTGGCCCCGTCGTCCGCTGCACCCAGCCTCTCTTTACGGTACATAGCGCCACCCCTTCAGCCGGCCCTCTCGACGACGCTTTCGATATCGACAGAAGTATCCTGGCAGCCGTCTTCTTCCAGCGGAATCATCTGAACCGGGACACCGATGCTGCCGGTGAGCTTTTTCCCGAGCTCCAGCTCCGGGAAGCACGCTACGCCCACCACGGCGGCGTAGTCCTTCTCGCCGAGTATCCTGCGGATAATACCTCCACCGGGAACCATGTACACGTCGGCCTCCCCCCCCAGCGCGGACTCGATCTCTCCGATTTCGCACGACATGCACAGCTTGCAGCCGTATCCCTCACCGGTTCGCTCCGCCAGGCACTCGGAGACGTCACGCAGGCAGTGGGGCAGAAACACGGCCATCCGGCCATCGGTCTCCCTGAATCTCTCGAGGTCGTTCAGGTTGTGAACCTCCACGTACACCAGGTCCGCGACGTCGGAGTCCCCGTTCAGCTCGTCCCTCAGCTCGTCGCGTGAGCCGAAGTCCCGTCCCTCTAACCTGGACGCCACCTCCCGTGCCCTCCTCTTCAGGTCGCTGCGTTCCGCAGCCGCGTCACTCCCGGGGTCCGTCTGCACGGCCGAACCTCTCCCCGGGGCGTCAAAAGGTTTGTTGAGACCGCTTTCCCCTGCACCGGCACAATCTTAATGCCCGCCTTACGCGAGCTCTAAAACGGTAGAAATCATTGCCAGAATCGTCCGAGCCCGGAGCCCTGTCCAAAATCCTCGGCTCCCTCAGGAGGCGTATCCTCCTCCCCGTTTCCTCCTCACGGACGGGTGACGAGGCTTCCCCCGGCGCTGGCTCGCGCGATGGTTCGAAGGGCGCGGATTCGAAGGGCGCGATCGAAGTCGCGCCGGAGGGAAGGGTCTCGGCCGTTACGAACAGGCTGCCGGCGTTCATGGCTGGCGTCGTAAGCCTGCGAATGGTCGTGGGACCGTTGGACGAGGAGGCATGGTGCGACGGCGACCTGTGGAGGTGGCTGGACACCGTCGATAAGGTGCGGATAGTCGGTGGACCCGGCGTCGACGAGACGTCCCGGCGCGACATAGAGGGCAGGGACCACGTCCACGTGAGACTGCTGGACGAACCGGAGCGCCTGCACGTCGTGATAGGTGGACGGGAGAAGCTATGGGTGGAGCCGGAGCACGGGGCCCACAACAGGCTCGCTTTCGACTACATGGGCAGCCCCGGCGAGGAGTCGCTCGACTTCTTCGTGAAGAGGTTCGAATCCCTCTGGAGGGAGGGGACACCCCTCGAGGACGTTCCGGGGGACCCGTCCGGATACGGGGACCTGGAGATGGAGACCCGGGGACGATAGAGCCTAAAGCGACCTGGCCATGTAGGGCCCCCTGCGGCTGTAACCCAGGGCCCGGTAGTACTCCCTCGCACCGACGCCGCTTATGACGCAGAGATTCCCGAACCCCTCCTCCCGTGCCACCCGCTCCGCCTCGCTCATGAGCCTCCTCCCGAACGACCTGTGCTGCCAGCCCGGACCGGAGGTGCCGACCGGAACCATCTTCCCGTACACGTGCAGCTCCCTCACAACCGCGCAACCGTCCAGCATCCCGACGGGGTCCGCGGGCTCCCTCATCCGCAGCAAACCGACGAGGACGTCCCGGTCCGGCTGCTCGAAGGAGAGGAAGTGCTCCCTTCCACCGGACGCACGGAAGCTCCTGTGCAGCAGCTCCACGGCCCCGGCCTCGACTTCGGCGTCGCTGCGACCGACCTCCCTGCAGCGGACGCACCGGCACCGGGTACCGCGCCCCTCCATGCGGTCCCAGGCGAGCTGCCTCATGTTCGTGGCCGTCGGCCCGGCCGCCACCTCGGTGGAGGGTATGTCCCTCATCACCCGGTTCACCCGCACCCAGGGAGGGACCCGCTCCAGGAGGGACGCGACGAGCTCCGCGCAACCGTCGTCCCCCATCGGTCGGTACCTCCCCTCCCTCCAGTCCCGGTGCAGCTCCGTTCCCTCAATCACGAGCGTCGGGTATACCTTGAGGGCGTCCGGCTGGTACGGCTCGGTGAACAGCTCCTCGAAGAGCTTCTCCTCCTCTCCTCTGTCCACGCCGGGGAACCCGGGCATCCAGTGGTAACACACCTTGAATCCCAGGTCCCGCATCAGCGCCGAGGCCCGCCGCAGGTCCCGTGTCGTGTGCCCCCTCTCCATCCGCTCGAGGGCGCCGTCGTTCAGCGTCTGTGCACCGAGCTCGACCCGGGTGAAACCCGTGTCCAGGGCCTCGAGCGCGCTCTCCTCCGCAATCTCGTCCGGCCTGGTTTCCAGCGTCATTCCGACGCACCTCCTCCTCCCGGTCTCGTTCAGCCGGTGTGCCTCGTCGAGGCACACGGATTCGGAGCCGTTCAGGGCGTCGAAGCAGGCCCTGACGAAGTCCCGCCTATACCCCCTCTCACGGGACGTAAAGGTGCCGCCCATCACGATGAGCTCCACCTTGTCCACCGGGTGACCCGAGGACTCCAGCTGCTCGACCCGTGACTCCACCTGGTCGAACGGGTCGTAGCCGTTGTCCGCTCCCCTCCTCGCCGCGGGCTCTCTGCCGGTGTAGCTCTGAGGGGTGCCGCTCGAAGGCCCCCCAGGACACATACCGCACCTGCCGTGGGGGCACTCCGCGGGCGACGTCATGACCGCCACGACCGAGACGCCGGAGAGCCCCCTCGACGGCTTCTTGACCAGGACGGACCGCACCTCTTCGCCCAGCTCCATCTCCTCTGCGGCCTCGAGGACCTCCGGGTTGGAGGGAAACCTATCGAGCGAGCGACTCCTCGCCAACCGCCTCTTGGCGTCCTGGAGACCGTCCCTCTCCAGTCCCTCTGCCACCATCTCTGCGAGCTCCCGGCAGACCTCCTTCAGGGGCACCCCTGTACAGGGGCCCCGAAGGGGCAAAAGATTTTCAGTCTCCTGCCGATCGTCAAGGGCATGCGTCTGCAGGACGCCCGGAGACTGCCCCTCGACGAACTCCTCAGGGCGAGGGACATAGTCGAGGACAGCTTTTCGCCGAGGGACTCCCGGCTCGACGGGAGAACCCTCGGTTCGGCGCTCGAGGAGTCGGGGATAGAACTGGCAGAATCCGCGAGAAAGGAGCTTATCGAGAGGGTCTGGAACGGCCCCCTGCTCACTTCGGAGGAGCTCTTCACGACGTTTCGTGAAAACCTGCCACGTCTCCTGGGCGATGGATGGGAGCCGCTCGACATGGATTCGGTGGTCGGCAGGATGTACGCCTTCCACGAGCTGGACGACGTTGCGATGAGCAGCGGCAGGGATACCATGGTTCCAGTCGCGATAGAGCAGAGGGCCGGCAAGAGGCTCGGGACTCTGCTTCTCTCGGTGGAGAAGATAGAGGAGGTCGTGCGGGACGAGAGGTCGGCCGAAAAGCGGAGGTCCCCCGTCCTCACCGAGATAGACGAAGAGGCGCTATACGCGCGACACATGACCAGTCCCCTGGCGTCCGTCGAGAGCGTGGACCCTCTCCTGGTCACGACCGACCCGCAGCCCCAGCTGGATCGGCTGTGTGAAAAGGTCGGGGTCGAGGTTATGGACTTCAGCCCTGAGGCCCTGGCGGATAGAGACCTAGAAGCCGAGATAGACCTTGTGCCGCGCTGATCACCCGATTGAATCGAGAAGCTCCTCGACCTCACGGTCCGGTTCGTCCCTGACCGCGGAAAGAACCGCAACGTAATCCGCACCTGCACCGGCTACTTCCGCTGCATTCGAGGCCTCGATTCCGCCGATGGCCACCACGGGCGAGTCGACCGTTTCGGCCACCTCTCTAACACCTCCAGGCCCCACCGGTTTTCCCGGCCCCGCCTTGCTCTCCGTCCGGAACACGGGGCCGATAGAGACGTAGTCGGCCACTTCTGCCGCCGCCTCGGCTTCCTCCACCGAGTCGACCGATGCACCTATCGACAGGTCCCCCATCAGCTCCCTGGCCGCATCGAGCGGCAGATCGTCCTCACCGAGATGCACGCCGTCTGCCCCCGTGGCGAGCGCGACGTCGACCCTGTCGTTTACGATGAACTGCGTCGAGGTTCCCTCGGTGGCTTCCCCAATCGCGGCTCCGGCCTCGAACAGCTCCCTATCGGACGCATCCTTGTCCCTGAGCTGGACGAAATCCACCTCGCCGACCGACGCCTCCACGACGTCGAACCAGGTCTCCGTGTCAACCAGGACGTAGAGCCCGGTCACAGCCGGTGCCTCCTGCCGGCGCCGTCTCGGACGTAGCTCCCGAACTCTGTTCCGACGAGGCCTCCGGACGAGAACACCGGGCCCTCGACGCAGACCCTCTCGCCGCCCGGGTCCATGCAGCAGGAGCCGCACAGCCCTACGCCGCACTTCATGTACCTCTCCAGAGAGAACTGTCCCTCCACACCGCCTTCGAGACACATGTCCAGCACTGCCCGCATCATGACCTCGGGACCGCAGCAGTAAACCTCGTCGTACTTATCGAAATCCTTCTCCTCAACCAGCTCCGTGACCAGTCCGTGGAATCCGGCTGAGCCATCGTCAGTGGCCACCTCAGCACCCAGCTCCTCGACACCCACGAGCAGGTCAGCGGTCCCCGCGCCGACTGCGGCATCGAACTCGGCCACTCTCCTGGCGAGGGGGATGAGGGGCGCGACCCCGATTCCTCCACCGAGCAGCAGCGACCTTCCACCCCTCACCTCGAACCCGGAGCCGTACGGTCCCCGGATACCCAGACGGTCGCCCGCGGACAGCGAGCGCACGGCCTCCGTAGCGTCGCCCACGGCCTGGACGAGCAGCTCGAGGGGGCTCCCGCCAACCAGGGAGAGCGGTATCTCGTCGACTCCGGGAACCCAGACCATCGCGAACTGCCCAGGCTCAAAATCGAGAGACCCGTCGAGCACCAGCCTGGATATCCCCGGCCCCAACTCGAGGGCCTCGGTCACCTCCAGCACGCCGGGCCTATCCATGCGCAGCGCCCCGCAGCTCTCCGAGACCGCCGTAACCAGCTTCCTCAAGGTGTTCCAGGACGCCGTCACGAATTTTGCCGAAGACGTCGGTGCCGTCCATGACAGCGGTGCCTACCTGGACTGCGGATGCCCCTGCGAGAAACATCTCCAGCGACGTCTCCGCGTCCCGGACGCCCCCGACTCCGACCACCGGAACCTCCACCGAATCGTACAGGTCGTAGACGCAGCGAACCGCGACGGGATGGAGAGACGGGCCCGATACCCCCCCTCTTTCGTTGCCCAGGACGGGCCTCTCCAGGTCCACGTCGATCACCATGCCCGGCCCGAGCGTGTTCACCGCCACCAGGCCGTCCGCGCCGCCCCTCTCGGCCGCCACCCCAATCTCGGCGATGTCCGGCACGTTCGGCGTGAGCTTCGCGAACACGGGGACATCCACCTTCGACGAAACCGCCGAGACGATTTCCTCGACGAGGCCCGGGTCGCTCCCGACTGCCGCCCCGTACCCCTCGGCGTGTGGACAGGACAGGTTGAGCTCCACGCCGTCGCCGCCTATCGCCTCGGCCCGGGTCGCGGCCTCCGCGAACCCGTCCCGCTTCGAGGCGAATACACTGACGATTACCGGGACTCCCCCGTACCTCGCGGCGGACACCTCCTCCTCGAAGGCGGCCACCCCCGGGTTCGGGAGCCCCATCGCGTTCAGCAGGCCCCCCTCAACCTCGCACACGTTCGGCCCGTCGTGCCCCTCCCGCGGCTCCAGGCCGAGGGACTTCGTGACGACGGCCCCGGCTCCGAGCCCGGCCATCCGTTTTAGCGATGCCCCGGTGGAACCGAGCACGCCGGAGGCCAGCACGAACGGGTTATCGAGTTCGAGGCCGCAGAGGTCGGCTTCGAGCATCGCGTAGAATGGGTCCCCCCTCTAAAGAGTTTTTACGGTGACGCTTTGAGTGGACCACGTTCGCGGTGAACCCGGAGTCACGAGGCGCCGGGGCGTCGCCGAAAGCTGTGGACCACGCTTCTCCACCGGACTCGTGCGCACCCCCGGCGGCTCGGGCCCTACCACAGCGAGGGGATGGCACCGAGGAGGAAGAACGCCCCGAACAGGAAGAGGACCGCCGAACTGACTCTCGCGACCAGTGGAACGAGGGAGTCGAACCGTTCCCCCGCAGCCACCAGGCCGCCGGAAACAGCACGACCCATATGAGTATGCCCGAGAACAGGCCCGCCACGGCCCACGGGACCGAAAACCCGCTCCCCAGGGCCTCGACGTAGCCTCCCCCCAGAAGACCGGTCCCCGCCGTCATCCACCACGCCAGCTGATAAGGGTTCGTCAACGCGATGGTGAACGTCTTCAGGAACCCGGCGCGCTCTCCCAGGGGCGCCTGGGACGCGTAGGCCTCTTCCGCCTCCAGCCAGACCGCGCCGGCGAAGTAGAGCATCAGGAGGCCACCGAGACCCATAGCCATCCCTGTAAAGAGTGGTCTTCCCTCCAGCAGCTTCGCGGCCCCAGCGAGGGCCAGTACGTAGAAGACGCCGTCGGCCGACATCGCGCCCGTGCCCGCCAGCACACCGGCCGCCCTTCCTCAAAGGACGCTCTCCCCGGCGATCAGCGCGTTTACGGGCCCCGGTGGAGCCGCGAGCGAGAGCCCGAGGAGACACCTGGCCAGGAAGGACGCCGTCATCGCGACGGTAACGTCCCGACGATGGCCCAAAAATTTTCCCGGCGCCCCTGCCTGGCTAACGGTACGTCCTGTATCCACCGGTGTCCAGGTAGTTGTGGGCCAGAACCACGGCGTGGTCCGTGTGGATGGGAGCGGGGCCGAGGCAGACCCTCTCGTCGGCGTGTCTGTTCACGGCCGAGACCTCGTCGTCGCCGAACTCGACGTGGTCCGATAGAACGAAGCACGGATTCTCCGGGGCTCCGTCTCGGTGACAGGTTCACCCTCCTCGTGGAGCCAAATCACCGTCGAGTCCTCCGAGACCCCCTCCAGAACCTTCTCGAAGCTCCTCTCCGCTGCGTATATCCCGTAGGAGCTCTTCCTCTCCTCCCTGCCGAGGTTCTGCTGGAAGGTTTCGAGGGCGTTCCTGATTCTCGCGGCGGTGCTCCTCTCGTCGGGATTCAGGTACCTGAGCTCCCGGCCCTCGAACCTTATCGCCACCTGGTCCCTGTGGACGAGGTGGAGCCTCACGTCCTCCCTGATTCCGTGGGAGAGAAAGAACGCCGAGTTGACGCACCTGCAAAGCACGTCCAGGTGACCCGCGTCCCCCGGAAGGTCGTCCAGCGAGAAGTCAGGGGTGAGGGGGGCCTCGTGCCCGAACACCACGAACTGCCTCAACGGTCGGCTCCGACCGCCCGTATCGTTTCGGCCATGAAGTCCGGCAGGTCGTCCGGGCTCCTCGACGTCACCAGGTTTCCGTCCACGACGGCAGGCTCGTCCACGAAGTTCGCCCCCGCGTTCTCCAGGTCGTCACGTATCGACGGGTAGCACGTCGCGTCCCTGCCCTCCAGGACGCCGGCGCTCATGAGTATCTGCGGACCGTGGCAGATGGCGGCCAACTTCTTGTCGGCGTCGTCGAACTCCCTCGCGAGCGCGGCGGAACGCGGAGCCTCGATACGGAGGTGCTCCGGCGACTTTCCCCCAGGGATGACGAGCAGGTCGTACCGTTCCTCATCCGCCTCGTCGACGGAGAGGTCGGCCTCCCGGGAGTACCCGTGCTCCCCCTCGACCGATTCAACGCCGGGCGTGGCGACGTCGACGCCGAACCCGGCCTCCAGCAACCGGTAGTAGGGGTAGAAGAACTCCGAGTCCTCGAAACCGTCCGCGACCACAATCAAGGCATCCATGGCTAACCAAATTTTTGGGACTTCATCGGCCTTAACCGTTCTGGGAGACTATAGTTATTGACGTAACTTATTTATGGTTTGCTCTTGAAGATGGTTTATGCCGAGAGACTACGTCACCGAAACCAAAAAATGGATTTCTAAAAAAGAGTTGGTAAACAAAATTAAGAAGAAAAGAAT
>JAANXF010000017.1 GCA_018263395.1 Methanonatronarchaeales archaeon | reverse complement strand
ACCTTCAACAATTCAAACAAACTATCAAAAAACTCTTCGAAAAATACTCAAAGAGAAAAACATTCGCACAGAGCTGGATCAAGAAATTCTGGACACAGATAATAAAAGAGTAATGTCAATAACTATAAATTTCAAATGATTTAAAGTATTTTAACGAGAGATGAACGTTGAATCCTTATTGTTTATAAAGTCGGTACCGATAACCGGTATCGCGTGGCGTTATTCAACATTTGGGCCGTGCTTATTAAAAGCTAAACCGGGCAACCTTTTTATAAGAGGAGAGGTTCATTAGTCTGTATGAGGGAGATAGGCGACCTCGATGGTCTCTTCGAGGGGCTGGAGGAACTCAAGGGACGGCGGGGCATCAGCCGCGTTAAGATCACGCAGCTCGTGGAGGCCCTCCAGGCCCAGCTGGAAGACGCCGACGTGGTTTACGTCCGGGCCAAGGATCTCGTCAAGGAATCGGTCCACTTCAACGACCCGCGGTACGTGGGCGTGTGCCTGTCGATGCTGAGGGACGTGACGCCGGACAGCGGGGTGGGCTTCGACGTGGAGAAGTACTCCAAGAGCTGGCGCGTGACCCGGGCGACCTTTTAGCTACGCGGCTCTCGGCAGGAGGGTCGTTAGAACGCCTGCTTTCCTATAAGCGGGGCTACTCGCTCAGGAGCCTGCGCCTCTTCTCCTCGCGCCTCCAGCTCTCGAGGCTTCGATAGACCGCGCCGTGCGGCGCGCCGCCGAGCAGGTCCCTGACTGCCTCGGAGGCGGCGGCTACCGGCCCAGCCTCACCCACGATGGCGACCGTCTTTCCCTTAACGGCGAGGTGGGTGCCGGTTATCTCCTCTATCAGGTTCCGCGTCTTCCCGTCCCGGCCAATTACGCGGCCCCTCAGACGTCTCATACCCTTCGGGGAGTCGTCGTACCTCGTTATCCGGACGATTTCCAGCACCCTGTCCTCATCCACCAGTTCGAGTGCTTTTTCGGGCGTGAAGCCGCGACCGATCGCCTTCACGACCTCCCGGACCCTCCAGCCGAGGAGCGGGTCGGCGTCGGAACGGTCTATACTCACTAAGCCGTTCTCGCTGTCGACCGAGACGGATACCCCGGTCAGGTCCTCCATCAGTTGGAGGGTTTCGCCGCCGCTGCCGATGACTACGCCGACGCGGTCCATGGGTACCTTTACGTGCTCCTTCACAAGGCCTCACCTATCCTCTCCAGGACCTCGCACTCGTCCAGTTCGACGCCCCTGCTTCCGAAGAAGCTGACCAGGTTCTCCACGTCCCGGCGAAGG
This sequence comes from Methanonatronarchaeales archaeon, assembly GCA_018263395.1. Taxonomy (GTDB): domain Archaea; phylum Halobacteriota; class Methanonatronarchaeia; order JAANXF01; family JAANXF01; genus JAANXF01. The sequence goes on along the minus strand of JAANXF010000017.1, from coordinate 95,788 downwards.
AGGTGGGTCGCCAGCGGATGCTCCGGCGTGACGGACTGGCTGAAGTCTATCAGTACGAGCTCCTCGAACACGAGGACGTTGTACTCGCTGAAGTCGCCGTGGACCAGTCCGCCCTCGTAGAGGTCGATCAGCATCTCGACGCACATCTCCGCGATTTCGGCCCAGTCGTCGAACTCCATCCTGCGGAGGGACGGTGCCCTCAGCTCGTCCTCGCCGATGAACTCCATAGCGAGGACGTTCTTATCCATAGCCAGCGGCTCCGGAACCCTCACGTGCTCCTTCGCCCTCCTCAGGTTTCCGTACTCCCTCTGAGTCCACCGGTAAACGATGGAGTGTCTACTGCCTCCGATTCCCCTGACCCTCGGATCCCCGGTGAGGTGCTCACGCATCTCCTTGAAACGCGTCGTGGCGACCCTGTATATCTTGATAGCGACGTCCTCGTAGCCCCGCTCCGCGAGAAACACGTCGGCCTCTTTTCCCGTGCTGAGTACGCCTCCGAGGGCAGTGAAGACGCCGCGGCTGGAGAGCCTGTAGAGCGTCTTCAGGGTGTGTTCGTCCAGGACGCCCTCATCGACGTAGTCCTCCATCAGACGTCCAAGTACCCGTTCTCCTTTAGCCACCTTACGTCGCCCTGGACGTACCGCCACTTGACGTCCGCCTTGTCGTCCTGCCAGTCCCAGGGCTCGATTATCACGACGTCGTTCTTCTGTATCCAGACCCGTTTGCGCATCTTTCCGGGTATCCGGGCCTGACGAGTCTTTCCGTCCATGCACCGGACCTCTATCCTGTTCGCCCCCAGCATGGTTTCGACGACTCCGAGGACCTCGTCGCCCCGCGGTAGACGGGGCGTCCTGTAGTTCTGCTCCTCTTCGCTCAGAGGCGTCCACCCCTGGTTTCGTTACTTCGGACCTCTTTCGTCATCTGAAGTTCTCCCTGGCAGGCGCCAGGACCCCGTTAAGGTACTTGGACACCGACTTCTTTAAGTCTAACGGGTGCAGCTCTCCCGACTCGAAGTCCCGGGCGACCTCGGGGTATCCCCGGTACTCGACGTCGCCGCCGTACTTCTCCGTGCGCTTCACCTCGACTTCCTCGAACTCGGGGAACACCAGGTACTTCGCGATCTCGAGCACCGGGTTGTCGGTCTCCGTACCGGCCGGGCAGTAAGCGTTGTTCAGGGCCCCCTCCACATCCTCCTCCGACATGGAGAGGTCTATCCAGTTCTGCTTCGAGGACGACATCTTGGAGCCGTCGAGCCCCGTCAGTATCGGCGTGTGCAGGGATGTCGGAGCGTCGTACCCTATCCTGGGCAACCCTTCCCTAGCCAGCATGTGTATCTTCCGCTGGTCTGTCCCGCCGACGGCGAGGTCCACGTCGAGGTACGCGATGTCCAGCGCCTGCATCAGCGGATACACTACCTGGGAAACGTGGATGTCGTCCCTGGACCGTGAGACCTCGTCCATCGAGCGCTGCGCCCTCGCCATTGTCGTGGAGACTGCGAGCCGATGCATATCCATGACGTATCCGTCGTTCAGCTGGAACTCCGAGCCGAGCACGAACTCCGCCTCCAGGCCGTAGGCCTCGAACGCTCGGCGGTTCATGTCCGCGACCTCCTCGATCTCGTCCAGGTCGCCCTTCTCGTTCAGGTAGGCATGCAGGTCCGCGAGCAGCACGGTGACGTCGAATCCCGCCTCGACCAGGTCCTTCAGCTTCTCGACCGTCACCAGGTGGCCCAGGTGTATCGTGCCGGAGGGCTCGTAGCCCGTGTAGGCACGTGGAGACCCGTCATCGATGAGGGAGTCCAGCTCCCCCTCCGTGACTATCTCCTCGGCGTTGCGCCGCACCAGTTCCAGCCGTTTCTCCCGGGACACACCGGCGTTAGAGTCGGGGAAACGCGGGATAAAATCTTCTGAGCCACCCGCCGCCGCGACCGGGCAAACCTTGCCGATGCCGGAGAGGCAACAATTTTCTACCCACATCAACCCTCTATCCCGGGAAGCCCCGTAGGGTAGCGGTCAATCCTCTGGGGTTCTGGTCCCCAAGACGACGGTTCGAATCCGTCCGGGACTATGAGCAGGACGTACTATTCCTCTTCAAAGAAGATCAGAAGAGCATGGCCACAGTGGAGGACCACATCTCTTATCCGAGGGCACCTGAACACAATGGAGAAATCGAAAAAACGAGACCACAACCCCAACGGACATCTACCGGAGGACAAGGACCTCATCAAACGGTTCCATTCTGGACCGAGGAAGCGACGACGTGTACGAGGGCCTGAAGCGTTGCTACGGCGCGGTTTCCCTGATGACCAAAAACAGTGGCTTCAGTCGCTGAAGACGTGACCGTCACGCCAGACCCGGAGGGTGCCCGTTGTAATCGGACCCAACCTCAGATGTGCTTCTGAACCTCGTTCCAGTTTGAGAGTATGTCCGTGGCGTTGTCCCACCACTCATCGAAGGAAATGTCCTCGGTCACCTTGTGCAACTCCGCCTCTTGATTCCTATAGAGGGAGTTAATGGGCGGGACGTTCCACGAGCTACCGTCGGAGATAATCCACCTGTCGTGGAGTTTGTCGAGCGCCTCAACATCAGTCATAATCCGGAGCTCGGCGTCGATGTTCCGGTTCCCCATCTCCTCCTCGAAGCGCTCGAAGTCGGAGCGTAACTTGTGGGTGACATTGTCGGGGCCACAGAGAATCCGGACCGATGTGAATCGGTCTCCGGTCACCTCCTCCGAGAGGGGCTCAAGACCCTTTTTTGAGAAGTGCTTATCGACCCACAGGAGGTCGTCCTCGCATGCCCGGATCGACCTGCGTAGCCGCTTGATGTTCGAGTACGGGGTGCGGTGGATCACCCGGTAGCTATCCTGGTCCTGTTCCTCGACCTGGTCCACCTCGTTGAACTGGACGCTCTTTGTCCTCTTGCTGTAGGAGACGATGTCCAGGGAATTGAGCAGGTTCAGAATCCTCCCGACCTCCCTGCTGTCGGACACGTCCGTCTTTGTCCTGAAAAACCGCTCCACCTTCCCGCGGTCAGTCTGCTGGCCGTAGAAGGACTGGCACAATTCCCGGATTTCTCGCAGGTTTAGGATCTCATGACGGAGGATCTCGTCATGGTCCTCACGTTCGAAGATAAACTTCGAGTCGAGATACCTCTTGCCGACATCAGAGACGCGCCTGTCCTCAACGAAGTTGATGCGCTCAAGAAACTGCCGGCTGTCGTCGTTCAGCTCCCCACCGTCCTCGTACAACCCGAGGAGGTCATCCTCTATGTTGGACCAGCTGCTCCTCATTCCCTGCCGAATGCCCCGTTGATGGCCTCCAGCTTCTCCCTAATTTCGTCCGGCCCCATGTCTGTCGCGTCCATGAAGATGTCCATGTCGACGGTCAGAGCGACGGTGCCCTCGTCGCTGGCTGGGGCCCCATCGAACCCTGGCTGCTGAGCGTGAGATCCGACACTGGCCTCGGCGCTCCCACCCGGGCCTTCCGCTTCCGCCCCCGCATCGGCCTCGGCGCCAGCATTCTCCTGCGGCGACTCCGGCTGGGCTTCGTCCTCAAGGTCGGCTGGAATCGACACGCTGCCCTCCTCGTCAATCTCCAAGAACTCCAGCTCGGCGAGAATCTTCAAGCTGCGCTCGACATCGTTGAGCTCGCCCTGCTCGGCGGCGATGGATTTGTAGCCGGAGACGTTCTCAGCAAGCTCACCGACCGTAAAGTCGTTCAGGCTGAGGAGGAACTTCGCCTCCTTGTAGAGCGGATAGTCGTCGAGCTGGGCCGCGACTTCCTGTTTCGCGTCCCGCTTGACGTTCCCCATCTTAGTCCTGTAGTCTAGGACGCTCTCGGGGACAATGTAGCTCCCAGCTTTCGGAACCTCTAAGAGCCCAATCTCACCAAGGAATTTCAGAGCAGTCGATACCGTGGTTTTGTCCATCCCGATGGCCGCCTCGTTGTACTTGATTGAGCCCTTGCCGCCCTTCTGCTTCCACCTCTCCACGAGGTTCGAGAGGGCCCGAGCATATATCTCTGCCGAATACTTCGGAGCTAGAGGTACCTCACCCATAGCACTAATTATCATAATAATCTGCAATAAAACTTACGCCTACAACAGATTGTCGACCTATAGGGAGAGAGTATAGAATCGGCGTTAGGCCCATAAATCGTATTCTGTTATTCTCACTACTAGTGTAGCGTTATATCAAAATCCGATGAGCAATTGTAGCGCGCGTCAAATGCATAGGTGAAAATTAGACAAATTTAGCAAATATGGAGGCCTAATAAAATGGCATCATTCATGCCAATCCTAGTAATTTGAAGCTCTTTGCAGAATCTGAGTCATGAGAAGCCAACATAAGTTCCTACTGCCACAACTAACAGAGAGAACGGAGGGCACCCTCCTCACTCAAAAAATCTCCAGAAACACTACGTTCACCCCCGAGCCGGATACGTCACCGTAAACCCCCGAGAGGTGCGCGAGGACCATCGGGCCCACGCCCCGCCTCCCCTGATATACCTGGCGGCCCTCGCGATGGGGGTCGTTCCACCTCGTCGAACCGATAGCCCCGGCGAACCCGGTGCTGCGGCTGCTCGGAGCGCTGCTGGTAGCCGCGGGCCTCTACATCTCCTTCACGAGGAACCCGCTGTACCTCGCCCTCAACCTCGTCTACGCCGGCCTCTCCCTCGCGGCCGGATACTCTGTGGGCACTGCCACTCCTCGTCCCCCTCGTCCTCTACATGAACTGGATAATCAGGCACGAGGAACAGTACCTGGAGGAGAGGTCCGGCGACGAGTACAGGGAATACAGGTCCCACGTCAGGCGATGGGTCCAGGGAGCGGCCGCACAGGTAATCGATTAGGGGCCGCGTCCCCAGTTTCACCCCGGGATGACCTGGGAACTACTCCTCGGCGTGGCGCTGCTGACAGTGCTGGGCGCCGGGATCGGAACCCTCGCAGGTCTCGGAACCTCCACGGTAATGGTGCCGGCCTTCGCACTGTTCCTCCCGGTGCCCCAGGTCCTGCTTCTCGTCGGCGTGATACACTGGTTCGGCGACGTCTGGAAGATGCTGCTGTTCCGCGAGGGCGTGCGGTGGCGCCTCATCCTTCTCTTCGGAGCGCCGGGAGTCGTCGCCACCTGGCTCGCGGCCTCGGTCGCGCTAGACGTTCATTCCGACCTCCTGGCCCGCGTCCTCGGCGGCTTCCTCGCCATCTACGTCGCGTTCCTTCTCCTTCGCCCGGCGGCGCAGCTCCCCCGCACCGACGCCTCGGCGGCGACCGGTGGCGCGCTGTACGGCGTGACGGCCGGGCTCTTCGGCGTCGGTGGCGCCGTCCGTTCGGCCTTCCTCGCCGCCTTCGACCTGCCCAAGGCCGTCTACATCGCCACGTCGGGGGCCATCGCCATAGCGATAGACACCTCCCGCATCGCGGCCTACGTCGAGGGCGGCGCCACCCTGCCAGACCCCCTGCTCTTCGGCCTCCTCCTCTTCGTGCCCGCCTCCCTCCTCGGAGCCGAGGCCGCCAAGAAACTCGTGAACCGCATCCCGCAGAGGCACTTCCGCACCGTCATCGCGGTTTTCCTGTTGTTCGCGGCTGTGAAGCTCGTGGTGGCGCCGTGACTGTGAACGAGGTCGTGCGGGAGGCGCTGCGAAAGGTGCTATCGGAGCAGAGCCGCTCCCTCCTCCGGTCCCTCGTCGAGGATGAGGGGGTCACCGAGGAGGAGACGCTGGACGAGTGGCCGGGGCATCCGGGAAGGGCACTGACGGGTGCCAACCGTCCTCCTCGAAACCAGCGCCACCATCTCAGGCCTCTTCCTCTCCGGCCCCGAGGCCGGGCCGAAGTATTAATGTATATATCTCTGCTGCAAACTCATCCTGAAATGTTCGTCAAGGAGTACATGACCAGGGCTCCCAGTGTGTCACCGGACGACAGCGCCAGGGCCGTCGCCGAAAAGATGGCGGAAACCGGGGAGAAGAGGCTCCTCGTCACCGAGAACGGCAAAGGGGCGGGTTTCGTGGAGGCGAAAACCCTGACCTTCGAAATCCTCGGAAGGGGAGACGGAAGGGACACCCCCGTCTCCGAATTCATGGTGGAATGCGACGCGACCACCACCCCCGACGCCACCGTGAAAAAGGCCTTCAACACCATGCTCAAAGAGGGAACCAAGATGCTTCCCGTCGTGGACGAAGGAGAGATCGTCGCCCTCTTCGACAAGGGGATGGTCACCAAACACTACCACGGCGAGGTCTACGAAGTGCTGGACGAGCTGCAGCGGGCAGCAAAGAGGAAAAAGGCGGGATAAACGCCCCGCGCATTCCCGACTGACGTAGATAGGAAAGTCGAAGAGATGGAGAGACCATCTCGGACATCGTATCATCGATTCCTCAATCAGGCCTGCCGAATGTTGTGCTCCGGTCCACCGCAGCTCCATCCACCTCGTCCAGAACATCCTCGTCCTCCTCCGGGATACGGGCGCTGATCGTCGACATGTATGCATTTTAATACGTTATTAAGTGCCCTTCAGGGCGCCCCGAAACCTCTTTACGTACGTACACATACACGGATTTATGGGGACGAAGACGATATCGCTCTCGGACGACGCCTACGAACAACTGAAGGCCAAAAAGAGGGAAGGAGAAAGCTTCAGCGACGTAGTGAGGCGCCTCTTTCCCAAGGTGCGGCTAGAAGAATTCCACGGCGCCCTGAGCGAGGGGACGACCGAGGAGCTGGAGATACACGTGGAGGAGTCCCGAGAGCGACACAGAGAGAAGCGGAAGGAGAGGATGGAGGAGATCGAGGAGAAGCTCGATTCTTGACACCTCCTTCCTGATAGACGTACTCCGCGGCGACGAATCCACCCGGAAGCTGGAGGAAGAGGTGGACGAACGAGGGACCGGCCAGGTCTCTCCCGTGACCGTTATGGAGCTGTGGGAGGGCATCCACTTGGCCGACTCGACGGACCGAGAAAGGGAAGCTGTGAAGGAGCTGCTCACGGGGCTCCACGAGGCCGAATTCGACACAGAGGCCGGGAAACGGGCCGGAGAGATCAACGCCGACCTGAAAAAGAGAGGCGAACCCATAGACGCGGAGGACGCCATGATAGCAGCCACCGCCCTCACCCACGAGACCGGCGTCGTCACCGGAAACCCGGAGCACTTCGACCGAATACCGGAGCTGGACGTGGAGAGTTACCGATTAGAGTAGATACAGGAGTCCGAGGAGACGGTCACTAAGTTAGACTAGGTACCCGGGCTATCTATCCACTGCGACCCAGCTCTCTCGATGCAGAGAACGCTCTGGAAATGTCGACATCGTAGCCGGTTACGTTCAGGCCAGACCAATCATGGGGGTTGAGATGAAGAAAAATTTTGGCAACAGCCAGGCCAAGAAACTCAAAGGCCAAGTCTTTCTTCATGTTTCTTGGCCCGCTCGATACGATCTTCAAGGATGTCTATTTCGTCATTTATCCATCGCAGTACATACTCATTACTTTCATCTTTTTTGAATGATTCTAATTGAGCCTTCTTTTGCTGATAGTGTTTGCTCTCCGGACCCATCCATGATTCGGTATGGTAATTCGCGCTTAGCTCATTGCGGACATCCTCTCGATCGCCATGTCGTTTGAGTAATTCTTGTGCAAGACAGGCGTGTTCATCACTGTGGAAAAACTCAGCTGGCACTATCTGGGCGGCAAGAATCGCATTCGCCTCTTCGTCATCCTCAATCCACTCCCAGATACGGTAGGGCGATACGTATTCTATTGGTTTACCATCAATACGTGAATCGTCACCTCTAAACCAATGAAACAGTGATATAAGACGTTCGTCTCGTTCATCCAAGACTGTAGTAATTTTGCTCCACGTTTCCTCTGGCTGCTCTCGTAATATGTCGTAAAGGAGTTCTTTGATCTCTGGAGAGGCCCCGATAATCGAGCTCCTGTCTCCCAATATGTCAAGGATTGTTTTTAGCACCTCCTTGATGTGATCTGGATGTTGTTGGATATATTCGTGTGCAATTTCCTTCCAGTCATGGCTTATACCCTGTCTAACTGCGATATTAGCTGCGATATCTTGCTCAGATTCTACAAAAGCAGGATGATTGAGGAGTTCAAGCGTTAACTCCTCAGGAAGTTTAGGAGCGTCGTTCGGATAGACATAGTAGTGGAAAAATGTTGGTAGTATCGTTACAGCTTCATCTGCCCCAGTTTCCAATAGTAACCCAACAATCTCCCGAAACTTTTGCTCATCGAAGTTGCGACTAACACCGCCCATTTCGAGGCCTCGTAAACTGGACGCTGATACTTCCCCTTTCCGAATCAGTTCAACGATACGTTCAGCGTCCCTAGAAGTTACTGCAGATAGCCGGATGAGCTTCACCAAATAGGGCCGAAGATTATCATTCTGTTGAACTTCATCTAACACCTCCTGACGCGCCACCTCATCACGTTCATGCAGGGCAGATAAATACCCGCTGAGAAAGCTAATCGACCGATCGTCATCCGACGCTTGATCTATCGCAGTAACAATGTCGGACAAGAAGGAATTAGTCTCATCCCGTATCCCAACCTCATAACCGAACTCCCTCGCCCGATATTGATTCGGGACTATTGTAGCTAACCAATCCAAGTGCGACTTGAGCTTCTGAGGGTCCTCAATAACCTCAACAGCAAGTTCATCCAGTTTTTCCTCATAAACATCTTCATCCGCAAGCAGATGTAGACCCACATAGCGCTCAATTTGAGAGTCGAAGCTATCCTCAGAGAGGCCTACAACAAAAGACTGCCATTCTTCAACTTCCTCAATATCCTCTAACTCATCAGAATCATAATGCACCAAATCTACTGACGTTCGAATCACTCGTCCTTTATCAACCAAATCATACTCCGAGAGTTTTTCTAACGAACTCCTAATCATCTGCGACAAAGACGGATGAAGTTTTGTTAAGCCCCTAACCGCGCCCAACATCACTTCCACTGCTTCATCACGAACCTGCTCGGGCATCTCGTCTAATTCCTCTTGCAGGAACTCCCAAACAGTGCGGTAATAGTCGAACAAATCTTCGTAAGTTTCAGGCTGCCAGAAATCCGGAGATTGTCGTGAACCCTGATATTCGGGACCAACAGTCTTCGTGATTCGGTTGGGGTTTTGTAGTCCGGCACCAGCGGCTTTCACAGCTAAGAGTTGCCGCTTCTCAGAATCTGAGTGGATAGCTTGCTCTAAGACCGTAAGCCGGTCTTGAGGTGCTGTTTCTGTCGGTGCGAGTTTTCCCCATCCTGGTGAGAAAAGATTGGTAAAGATGCCGCTCGCATTATTGACGTATTCCTCATTTTCGGCCTCTGCCAACGCAAGGAGTAGTTTAGCAGCTCGTTTGAAGGAATCCTCCCAGACTACCATATATTGAAGTGATCGAACAATGTTCCGTCGCCCAGTGGTAAATTCCAATAATTTGTTAACTGATTGATGTTCAATGAAATGTTCAAGCGGATTTATAGCTTCTCTTGGAGCGGCCTCAGCAAATTGCTTGAAGAGATAGCTACCCCATTCGGTTGTGAGGAGATCCCCGTCGTTTTCGTAGAACATCTCATCTTGGGATAATCTTTCAACGATCCATTGACGGCCTGGTCGATATGCAGCCATATACGGGATCCGTTCTCCAAAGTGGGAGAACATTTTGGGAGGCATTTGCTCAAAAAGCTCTTCGATCTCTGTTTTGCCGTGTTTTTGGAGCCAAGAACCTAACAAGTGGGTAGCCAGAGGGAGAGGAGTGACGGTCAAATAATATTCTCCGGTAAGTATGCCGCGTTTTCGTTGGTATTCTACGATTTCGTTGAACTCGATTTCTTCTTCGCGATCTTCAAATCCGGCAACTTCGGCTAACCATCTGGCCTCTTCCGATCGTTCCTCGTTTTTGAGTTTCCATTCAACCTTGTCAAATAATGCAAATACTTCGAGGATCCTTCGGTGTTTCTTCGATTCTTGCTCACTCATGTTCTCACTGCCGATTATAGTGGTTGACGAAACTTCTTTAGTATTCAGGTTTACCTCTCGTCTTCGGGGATAGGGCAGAATCGCTGAGATAAAATATGCTGAGATAAAATATAAAGAGAGTTATGACAATCACTATAGTTTGTTGATGAGCGTTTCATCACCGAGTTCTAGGAGATTGTCAAGCTGTTCATCCGCCTCAGCTGCGTTGCGAGCTATCATGACTGCAAAGCTGGGAAAACCATCGGCGAGTTCGGCAATGCGGTCAAAGTCAGGCTGTTCGTCCACCTTAAACTCTAAGCTCTCGATCAATTCTTTAACTTTGTTTTTCTTCAGTTGTTCTACCGAAACACTATGAACATCTCCCGTACTGGTTGGATCGGCGGAAATGGTGATTAATGCTAACCGGTCAGCTTCACCGCTAAATTGTTGTCGAAAGTAATCGTGATCCTTAGAGTCACAGTCATCAATAACAAGGATAGCTGACCAGTCTGGGTCCATCCGTAAACGGCTGGCTACGCCACTACATTTGAATTCCCTTGCCGTACCGTAGATTACTCGCTCTTGGAGACCCTCTTCAGAAAGTGCTTCGTAGACCAGTCTCGTTTTTCCAATATCCGGTGGCCCCGTGACTCTTATCACCGGACAGTGTTCATTCGAATCTCTGAGAATGTTTTGAATCTTTTCAATTTGTTTATCTCGTTTGGTATCGGAAAAGAACTCTTCAATATCCTTTATCGCTTCGCGGTGCCAAGTCGAATGATCAACCACATGTTCAATTCCCTTATATTTCGCAACGAGAGCAGGAAATCGATTAACGAACCCAACTATTTTACTGCTATCATAGATTCTGATGTCGGCATCGGGATAACCTTGGGAAGCGAACTCTTCTTCTAAAGCTTCCTTCCTACGTTCAAGCATGTCCTTATCATTTCGTGGAGCCAAACCGCTTAATTCTTCAAAGATGACCAGTACGTATGTGCCACCATTATACAAAAGATCGTTGACTCTCGATTTGAGTCCTGAGCCTGAGTTAGATCGGACCTCTTCCTTACACTCCTTCGGTTCAAGATTCGATGATTTGATTTGAAATCCAGAGTCCCCAGCAGGAATAATATCCTCTCTTGACGGGTCCGCATCCTCAATTTTTGCATCTAAACCACCATCTGACCTATTTATCTCCGTTGGAACATGAGCAGACGATTGAATAACGTCTGTTTCCGAGGCCTCCGCCCAGAGAAGTTTACGAAAGAATTCAACCGCCTCATCCGGATTCATTTGTTTGATACCAGAGTCGGTGAGTTCGAATCCCCTATACATCAGTTAATAAAGTCAACGTGAGGGACATAATCCTTGGCCTAGTTAGCCAGTATAGTGCATCCTGATTTATCCCAGCAGATTGTGAGAAATAGTTGGAGAGGAGGTAAAAGAATCAGTTAGATTCCCTCCATATCCGATGTCTGTTCTGGTATAGCTCTCCCTGGGGACTTTTCCTCTTCAGATCAACCCCTCAGATATCAGCTTTGGACACGGTTTCAACCCACCGCTGTTGTTTAGCAAGGCATGTTGAAATTTTAAGGGCCAAAGACAGGGCCACTGGTGGCGTAGCGGCGTCGCCTAGCCCAGTAGTGGAGGGCTAGTTCTGGGGGCGTTCCCGGTCCTGAAGGCGGCACGAGTCGCGGCACTGCTGGACGGAGTCGGTGCGAAAGTGGGGGAGATTATCTCCTAAAACCCGCTGAACGTCGATGCCTTGCCTATGACACCTGCCAGTGTAGGTGGCGCTACGGCTCGGGTACGCGTACATCGGCATGAAGAGGGCGCGGTTGTTACGGACGGGGTCACTGCGTCGGTGCAAAAGGAAGGCGGTGAAGAAAGGAGTCACCGGTCCCCCCAGGTAATGTGTCCGTCCTTGGTTCTCCCTGTTTTCCCTTCACCGTCGTTCCACCTAAAGAAGGGACAGATCAAGAGTCGAGCTACCAGTGACGATGTGGCTGCCAACATTCTCTGTCAGAAACTATGATAGATGCTAAACACAGGGGCCGCAATAAACCCCTTACTACCTCACCTCCATTGATTGACCGACAATGAGCGTTCACCCCATCGATTATCGTTATGGTTCGGACGAGATGCGTGAGATCTGGGAGAAGGACCACTACCTCGGCTACCTGCTGCGCGTGGAGGGGGCGCTGGCCCGGGCGGAGGCCGCGGTGGGCATGATTCCGGAGGAGGCGGGGGAGGAGATTGCGGAGAAGGCGTCGCTGGAGCACGTGGACCCGGAGCGGGTGGACGCCATCGAGGCGGAGATCAAGCACGACCTGATGGCGGTGGTGAAGGGTATCCAGGAGGCCTGCGACGGGGAGGCCGGTGAGTACGTCCATCTCGGCGCCACGTCGAACGACGTGAAGGACACGGCCCGGATGCTGCAGCTCGGGGACTCGCTGGGCATCGTGGAGGAGAAGCTGGAGGCGGTGCTGGACGCGCTGCTGGACCTTGCGGATGAGTACCGGGACCTAGTGTGCGTCGGGCGGACCCACGGGCAGCACGCCGTGCCCACCACCATCGGGCACAAGTTCGCGGTGTACGCCGCCGAGGTCATGCGGCACCTGGACCGGCTGGAGGAGCTGAAGACAAGAGTGCCGGTGGGGCAGATGACGGGCGCGGTCGGGACCCAAGCCTCATTCGAGACCCTGGGGTACGACGGGCGGGAGATTCAGCGGCTCACGATGGAGGAGCTGGGGCTGGAGCCGGTGGTCATCGCGAACCAGGTGATTCAGCGGGACCGGCACGCCGAGGTCGTGACCACGCTCGCCATAGTATCCTCAACGCTGGACAAGGTGGGCAGGGAGGTCCGGAACCTGCAGCGTACCGAGCTGGGCGAGCTGGAGGAGCCCTTCGAGGAGGACCAGGTCGGGTCCTCCACCATGCCGCAGAAGCGGAACCCGATGCTCTCCGAGAACGTGTGTGGCCTCGCAAGGGTGGTTAGGGGGAACGTGGGGACGGCGCTGGAGAACGTGGTGCTGGAGCACGAGCGCGACCTCACCAACTCGTCGGCGGAGCGCAACGTGTTTCCCGAGACCTTCCTGCTGCTGGACGAGCAGCTTTTGAAGATGGAGCGGGTGCTGAGCGGCCTCGTGGTGCACCCGGAGAACGTGGAGAAGGACCTGGAGATGACGAAGGGGCTCAACATGTCGGAGGCCGTCATGATGACCCTGGTCGAGAAGGGGGTGGGGCGCCAGACGGCGCACGGGCTGGTGCGGCGCGTCGCCATGGAGGCCCACGGGGACGATGACTCCCTGAAGGAGGCGCTTCTCCGGGACGACGAGGCCGCCGAGCTCCTGACTGAGGAGGAGATCGAGGCTGCCACTGACCCGGAGAACTACCTCGGCACCGTCCAGCAGCAGATCGACGAGGTGCTGCGGCTCGCGGGAAGAAAGTGATAGGGGGCATCGCCGGCGCCCTTGGACCCGGGGCACGGGACGTCACGGAGGAGCTTCTGGAGGGACTGAGTCACCGGGCCGGGGACGCGGCGGTCTCCGTCGCGGGTGACGCGGCGCTGGGCGCGGTCTTCGAGGGCGACGTCTCCATCGGCCCCGGGGTTCGGCACGAGTGCTGTGGCGGGTTCGGTGGCTACGCGGAGGTCTCCCTTGAGGACGGTGAACCGGTTCTGCGGCGGGACCCGGTCGGTGCGAAGCCGCTGTTCTACGCCCAGAAGGGGGACGACGCTGCGTTCTGCACGGAGCGCGGTCCGCTCTGGAGCGCCGGGTTTCGAGGCGTTGGGCGGGTGCCGCAGGGCGGCACTCTCAGGATAAAAGAGGACCTGTCGGTCCAGGAAGTGGGGCGGGAGCGTTTCGGGGCGAGGGAGCTGACCGACCCCGCCTCGCAGGAGCTGCTCTCCGCTCTCGAAGAGGCGACCGAGGTCCTCACGGAGGACGTGGGGGAGGTCGGGGTGGCGTTCAGCGGCGGGGTGGACTCCTCCGCGACGGCTGCGCTTCTGAGGGAGCAGGTCGACGTGACGACCTTCAACGTGGGGCTTGAGGGGTCCCGGGACGTGACTTGGAGCCGGGAGGCGGCGGACCTGCTCGGGGTGGAGCTGGTGCAGCGCACCATGTCGAGGGAGGAGGTGTACGGCGCGGTTGACGACGTTATCCTGACCATCGGGGACGCGGACCGGATGAAGGTGGGCGTCGCGCTGCCGCTGCTCGCGACTGCGGAGCTCATGGGGGAGCACGGCGTGGACGCGGCGTTCGCGGGGCAGGGGAGCGACGAGCTCCTCGGGGGGTACGTCCGTATACAGAACGCGGAGGACCCGGGGGCCGAGATGCGGATGGAGCTGGGCCGCATGGGGAGCCGGAACCTGGAGCGGGACGAGCACTGCTTCGCCGCCAACGGCCTCGACCTTCGGTGCCCGTTCCTGACGCGGCCCGTGATAGAGACTGCTCTCTCCATCGCGGTGGAGGAGAAGGTCGGGACCATCGACGGGGAGGAGTTCGGAAAGGTGGTACTCAGGAGGGCGATGCGGGACGTGCTTCCCGACCCGATCCGGTTGAAGCCGAAGAAGGCGGTGCAGTACGGGACCCTGGTGGACAGGGAGCTGGACAGGCTGGCGCGCCGGAGGGGGTTCAAGAGGCGGCGTGGACGGCACGTCCAGAGGTTCCTGAACGACAGGGCCAGGGAACTCGGCCTTCCAGGGGCGGCGTGCGTCGATGTGCGAAGTGGTTCAGGGACCGCCCTCTCCGTCGCGGATTAGTGCAGGGAGGCCCAGTCGACCGACGCACTCGGGTCGTCGTTGACCACCCCGGGTGCGTTGCGCTCGCGGCCGGCTTAGGGAAGGGCCGTGTGCGTCAGATACTGCTCCTCCGGTCTGAGCCTCGACGGGCATGAATCCACACAGCCGGAGAACTTTCCGGTAAGGGCCGAATTTGACCCAAATAATTTAAACCCTGGAGTAGATGAACGGCGGAGCAAGAATGACGACAGGTGTTGTGAAGTTCTTCCACGACCAGAAGGGCTACGGATTTATCGAGGTAAAGGGAGAGGACGAGGACATATTTTTCCACATCTCCGACGCCGACGCCATAACGATGGACGAGGGCGCAGAAGTGGAGTTCGAGATTACTGAGGGCGATAGGGGGCCAAGGGCGGTCGACGTAAAGACTCTGTGAGCAGCGCACGGAAATCGCGGGGCAGCCCACCCGGGTGTTCTCCTCCTGCTCCTGCGTTCCTGACGTCGGCGTCTCCGGAAAAAGCCGAATTGACAGGCAAGCACAGCGGACGGGAACGATAGTTTTCGATTAAAAACTGACATATATTTCCTATTTCCCGTGTCCGTTACGGGGAGGCGGAATGAAAAAACCAAAAAGTATTAAGTACTCGTCTCGAATGAGGGGTAGAGCTAGAATGAACGAAAGTGCTGTGAAGACTGAAGGTACCGTGAAGTTCTTCCACGACCAGAAGGGCTACGGGTTTATCGAGATGGACGACGAGGAAGACGATGTCTTCTTCCACATCTCCGACGCCGACGCCATGACGATGGACGAGGGCGATAGAGTCGAGTTCACCATAGAGCACGCGGATAAAGGTCCGCGCGCCGTAAAGGTTACCAAGGTCTAAGGCGACAAAACGACCGGACGACCGGGGACCCTTGGGGTCCCCGATTTCGACTTTTTTTTCTTCACCCCTGCTATCCGCAGAGACCCGGCTTCACCTCCCCACCTGCGGACGTCGTGGCGGGTGGCGGGCCTTCGTTCCGGGCGACCCGACGGCCCCGAGAGTTTTCCGGCGTACACACCGAGTCCCGGGTCTTTTCAGGATGGGTTCATTTAACGCCGGACCGATGTTTGGGGAGTGGAGAGGAGCAGACTGCGGTGGCTCCTGCCGGTCGGTGCCTTCCTGGGCCCGTTCGGCGGGGACGCCATATTTCCCCTGATACCGACGTTCCAGGCGGAGCTCGGGGTGACGGTGGCGCAGGCGAACAGCCTCATCACGGCGTACATGGTGCCGTTTGCCCTGCTGCTCCTCGTGTCGGGGGCGGTGGCGGAGACGCTGGGGGAGCGACGGGTGCTGGCGTTCGGGTTTCTGCTGTACGGCGGCGGGGCCCTGGGCGTGGCGGCGTCTCCGGATTTCTCGTTCATGCTGGGGGCGCGGGCGGTGCAGGGCAGTGGCTCCGCCTTCATCGCGCCTGTGCTGATGGGCGCCATCGGGCACCAGTTCGGACCGGAGCTCAGGGGACGCGTCATGGGGCTGTTCTCGATGTTCATCGCGGTGGGGAACGTGCTGGGACCGTTCACTGGGGGGTGGACGCAGGAGCTGTACGGCTGGCGCGTCTTCTTCGTGCTACTCGCGGCCGTGTCGGCCGTGGTGGGCCTCATGTACGTCGCCATCATCCGGAACCGGGGGGAGTCCTACGCTCTTCGGGAGACGGCGACACGGCTGGGGACGGTGCTGCGGAACCGGTCCGTGGTCATGATGTCGCTCTCCTCCGCGGCGGTGTTCTTCGGCCTCATCGGGGCCGCGTCCTACTCCTCCGACTTCCTGGCCGGGCCGCCGCTGGGACTGGGCGAGGGCAGAATCGGAACAATCGTGTCCCTCGGGCTCGGCATGGGGATTCCGGCCGGAGCGATGGCGGGGTACCTGGCGGACGGACTCGGTCGCCGTAGGACGGCGCTGCTCGGGTTCGGAGTCATGGCGCTGGGCGGCCTCGTGTTGCTCCTGGTGGCGGCCAGGGTGCAGGTGTACAGCTTCGTGGCGGGCCTGATGCTGCTGGGGTTCGGCGCCCACACGGTCTTCACGTCATACAACACTCTGTCCGTGGAGCTTGTGCCGGAGGCCCGGGGCACCGCGGCCTCCATCTACAACTCCTTCCGCTTCCTGGGATACGGCTTCGCACCGCTGGTGCTGGCAGGGCTCTACACCGCGAGCGGCATCGTGGCGGTTTTCCTCGCGGTGCTGGCCGGTGTCGCAGTCGGTGCGCTGCTGCTGAGGGACGTGGCGAAGGGGGAGCGGGGGTAGAATCCTAATGCCACCGCAGCACTTTTCCAAACAACGTGATACTACAGTCTGAGAGAGTGCAGCAATGGGAAGTAGGCCTTTCTGGACGGCTCAGACAGAAGAGCAGGGAGCAAGAGAACCCTTGGGGGCAAACAGAGCCTCGGATAGGTTAGTAGCTGACCTTCTTCACGGAATTACCACTACTTCACAAAGAGCTCGATATTACTCGTTCTACACGTGGTGTGCCCACGAGCTCGACAAAGAGGATGACATCGAAGATTGGAACGATTTGCGTGATGGAATCTATGAGCTGGAGAGGGCCTACCTCCTTTCGTGTATTGCCCACCGCGCTGAGAATGGCTCAGAAGACCATCGGGCGATGGAGGGAGAGATTAAGGGAAGCAGGACCTGGGAGGAAGGGGAAGACACGGTAGACCTCGATTTCAGATTTCTATCGAGTCTAGGAGGAGGCTACACCCAAGATTACCGGGGTCCCACCCATACCATCGGGTTGCTCCGTATTACTGAAGGCGACAAATACGACAAGCCTACCGACCGGGGTAAAGAGATTGCTTCGCTCTTCGACAAAGTTGCAACTAAAGCCGGGCTTAAAGCCATATCTAAAAAGAGCACAGCAACTAAACGAGGACTCTTAGAAGCCGGAAAATCTGTTTGCCTCTGCCGGTTGGGTGACGAGGATGCGCCGGAACGAGAAGCGCTGAGGGAAATTTTCCTGAGGGATAGGTCCAGTTCTAGCGACAAGCGGCACATCTTCCGCAAACAGTCCCTGCTGTATATCCTCTTTCTTGCCGAAAGGGTAGGCCAACTCGGAACGCCCTTGGATACATCCACTTTTCGTAGCGCCTCTTATCTGAGGGCGATACCGACCGGGGATACGTACCAAAGCATAGCCATACCTGAGGAGCTAAACGAAATTGTTGAAAGATGGAGCATCTTTACGGCCAACGATTTCTTTACTTATTGTCTAGAATGCCTTCTATCGTCGTTTCTTTCAGAAATTGAGGGTGGAGGAACAAATAATCCTGACGATTTCGTAAGCGATATCACCAGAGACTCTCTCTCATTAATCGAATCAATCACGGAAGATATCGATTCACCAGAAACCACCAACCTTAGCTATCTCGTAGAGTCAACGTCGCAAAGTATAACAGAAACGTCGTGGGGAGAGCCCTACAGAGAGCCCAGTCGAGAATTTGATCGGCGAGTTGGGCTGGATCATCACTTAAATGAAGTGAAGCTGGTGGAGGAACTCGAAGCGGCTATGGCCAATAATCGTAACCAAGAGAAAATCGGCTCAGTCTGGATTGTCCTACTCCTCACCCTGTACATGAGGAACTTTCGCCTCAAAGAAACACGTTCATCCTCATGGGCCTGGATACAAAACCACGCCAATAACGATTTGAGCATCGTTCGCTTTGTTGACTACCTCCACCAAGAGGTATTGAATCAGCGCCTTACTGTCGAGGAGTTTGCACGTGATTTCTTCAATGAATACGTAATCCGCGAGGCCAGAAACATTGCATTAAGCAAACCAAATATCCCCACCTACTTCAGTAGAGGGGAGGACGGATATGTCATGAAGCGTGATCACGACGCGGGGCACCGCACGACAAGACTCAACAGTTCCAAATCAACCCTCCGAGATCTAGGCCTAGCCACCTTAGGTGACACAAGTATATCCCCCACCCAAGACGGGCTGAAGATTCTAGATAAATTTGTCAACGGCGGCTAACAAGTTGGGCGAGCGAGGAAAGCCGGAACAGAATCTCCGCAAAAACCTTAGAGGAATCGACGAAGCGGACTACGCCATCTTCCTTACCTTCAATTTCGACCCAGCGTTTTTCGAAAATGTAGCTCTCAAAACCCTCTCCTCTTTGGGGGTGCGCGAAACCCTAGTTCTCACCGATATATCAGAATACCAAAGATCTACAGATACGAACCATCTTGGCCATCGATACTATCTAGATTACGTCCCAACCAGTGGAACTTTTCATCCGAAGGTCTGTCTCCTTTCGGGGCCCGGATACGTGAAAGTGCTTTTCGGCAGTTTCAATCTGACAAACAGAGGATGGGACAAAAATGGAGAGATAGCGGACTCTTTTGAATTTGGTCATCACGAATCAACTCCTGAGGAGATCAGCGCCATTCGTGGCGTAGCATCTTTTATAGATGAGATTATTAAAACTGAATTGGTTTCTTCTCAACGCCATCAGGAAGTTCTGCGGAAAGCTCACGAGGAGGTCTTGGAAGCGGTTGAAGGGCAAGCAGGCACCGACGCACTCCGTTTCCTCCACAACCTCCAATCCCCCATACTCCCCAACATCCTAGATATAATTGAGGAGGAGATTGAGGAAGCCCACATCATCTCCCCATTCTGGGACGAGAAGGGAGAGCCTCTTAAAATGTTGGCCGAAGCTGGGTGCTCCTCTTTTCAGCTATATATCCAGCCCGAGAAGGTCCGAGGTTTTCCTCATGAAGCTATTCCCGAACTTGAGGAGACTGGATGCAAAGTAGGGCTTCGAGAAATCAATTTCAGCGAAGAGCCCACTCGATTCATCCACGGAAAGGCGCTTATCCTAAAAGGACATCAGCATTCCTACTGCTTGTACGGCAGCCCTAACCTAACAAGAGCTGCACTCCTAACCGCTGGAGGAGAAGGAAATATTGAGACCGCCATTCTCAGGAAGGCCCTAGGCAGAGACGGATTCGACCACCTCATTTCCTCTGACTCGTTCACCATAGAAAAAATCGACCTCAAGAGCATCGCATATTCCTACCCAAAATTTCCAGATGCGGAAATTCGAGGAGAGATTAATATACAAGAGGCTCTTTTAAAAGAGAAACAGATTAGGGTTAAATTAAAGGATAAGGGACCTCCGGGACCAGATACGCAAGTAAACGTTCAGTTAACCCACCCTAAGAAAAAGGATGAGGATTCGAAGTACCTCGCCCGCCAGGAAGATGACGAGTTTGTCTCCGAACTAGACGAGGGAGGCGTCGAATTCTGTTCGGAACCGACGCAGGTACGTCTCGAGTTTGTAACTCCGGGAAAGGAGGCGATCAAAACGCGTTGGCGTTGGCTCTCGAAGGATAGAATATCAGGGTTGCCGCCTCGAAGGACCATCAGAGAGGGGGAGCGAACAGAGTGGCGTGACGGCATCATCGAAGTTTTGGAGATGTACGGTGAACGGCCGAAAGACCGCTTGGCTCTCTCTCATTTCCTGAGCAATTTCGATTTTACCAAACTCGATTACCAAGATTCAGATTCCGACGCCCCCCCTTCCTCTCCCGTCCGGGGACCTGGAGAGGATAGTGAGGAGGAAACCCCAAAGCCACTAGAGACTCCAGAGTGGGAAGAGATTCGGGAGAACGCCATCAAAAAAATTACTAGAGAACTTGAAAAGGCTGCGACTTCCGAGGAGAGTCCGGAACTCGCCCTCGAAAGATCCTTTAACCGATGGATGGCATTGTGGAAGTTCGTCCTGTGGTCAGTGCTTAGGTCCAAGGACAGACCGAGACTCTTTGTTAAAGCAAGGGAACCATTTAAGAATTCCATAAAGCCCATCATCAACCAATTGGAGCATGAACAAATCCATGAGCAGGAAGTTGATGCAATCATTCAGGACCTCCGTATACAACTCCCCCTAGTCTGCTTCCTAATCGATGACTATTACTTAAACAGTGTGAGAGACAACGTTATCGTAGCGGTCGAAAAAAATTGGTTTATTAATGAATTCCTTGCTCCCCTTGGTTCGGACTATTTGGAAAAGCTCAGAGAAGGAAAATTTTACTCGGCAGAGAAGTTTGAAGCCGCCAAATCCGAATACTCAGAATTCGACGAGTTCTCCCTATCCCATACAAAAGTCACGAGATACATCCAACGTCTATTAATTCAGCGGTCCCAAAGTACCTGAATGAAAGATTTGTACTCTCTTCTCACCGTTTCCATCCGGACAGTAGGAAGGAAAGGGAGAATGACACCGCCTCCCTCAGGCTGACCCTGATGCCGCGTCCCCTCCAGCGGTCGAGACCCACTACGACCGGCGGCAGCACGACGAAGGCGGCGAGGAGGGCGAGGAGGACGGTGATGACCGTGACTTTGCCGAAGTTCTGGACCATGGGGAAGTCGCTGGCCATTAGTGCGCTGAATCCGAAGACCGTTGTGAGGCCCGAGACGGTTATGGCGCGGCCGATCTTTGAGGCGGCGGTCTCCATTGCTTCGAGGGGCGGCAGGTCTTCCCGCTCCTCGAAGTAGCGCTCCATCATGAGGATCGTGTACTCGGAGCCGACGCCGATTGTGAGTGCCCCAAGTGTGGCGGTGAGCGGGGTGTAGTCCGTCCCCGTCAGAAACATGGCGGCGCCGTTCCACCCGATGACGAACGCGAGTGGTATCAGGGGGACGAGGGCCTTGACGGGGTCGCGGTATATCGCGGTCAGGGCTACGAATATGAGTCCGAGGGCGAGGACGCTCATGAAGGTTCGGCCGGTGGCGATGGCGTCGAACGCCGTGGTCATAAGCACCATGTCGCCGGTGACGGCGGTTGATACGCCGGGCGGCGGCCGATTGAACCGGAGGTCCCGGTCGAGCGCGTTTATGGTGTCCATGAACTTCTCGAATCCTATGAACCCGGGTAGGTCGAGGCGGACGACGGCCTGGGAGTTCCCCTCGAGCTGGCTCTCCACCGGCACGTCCGGCAGGTTCTCCACGATCCGTTCGACCTCGGAGCGACTGTCCGGTATCTCTCCGCCGTTGGCGGCTGCGACGGAGTCGGCGATGGAGCTGTGACCGACGAAGTAGGGGTTCTTCTCTACCTGTCGCTTCTCAAAATCCCGCATCCACTCCAGAGTCTCCGGGGCGAGTACGTCCCCCTTGACGACGACGGCGATGGGGCGGCCTCCTCCTCCGAGGTCCTGGAACTTCTGTATGTTGAGGAGGGCCGGCATGTCCTGGGGAATGAGGGCCTCCTCCTGTATCTCGACGTCGACCTGGTCCGAGACGGCGTATCCGCCCGCCATGAGTACCGTGGAGGCGAGCAGTATCAGAACCGGGTGCTTCGCCGCGGTGAGGGCGGCGTTGCCGAGGTGGGTCTCCAGGTCCATCCTCTCCAGCGGGTTGAACCCGGTTCCGGCCGAGGGGATGCGTCCGGAGAGGTCGGGGGCGTACCGCCCCAGCAGGAGGTAGGTCGGGACGAGTAGGATTATTACGGCGAGGAAGGCGGCGACGACCCCGATGAGGGACATCATGCCGAAGTCCCCTATCATCGGTATGGGGGAGGTCATCATGGCGACGAATCCGAGTCCGGTGGCGACGAGGGCGACGAGGACGGCGGGTCCGGTGGTGCGGTAGGCGGTGGGTATGGCGTCGGAGGCTGAGCCGTCCTCCATCTCCTCCTGGACCCGGCTGTGGAACTGGACGGCGTAGTCGATACCTATGCCGACGAGGATCGGGAATATCGCCATCGAAACCATGGTCATGGGGACGGCGAGGAACCCCATGCCACCGAAGGTCCAGAAGACGCCGACGAGCACGATGAGCAGCGGCAGCAGCCGGAACTCGACGTTTGCGAAGAACAGGGTGAGGGCGAGGACCATGAGGAGGGCGGCGGCCCCGAACATGGCGCCGAGGTCGCGCTGCATGGCCCCCTGCATCTGCAGGCCGAAGACCGGTGAGCCGGTGAGGAGGGTGGAGGTGCCGGCGGGGAACTCGGCGAAGCGGGCGGAGTCCTGGACCCGGGGATAGGTCTGCCGGGTCTGTTCTTCGGAGAGGCCCTGCTCGAGCTCCACGAGGACGAAAGAGCGCTTGGTGTCCGGCATGACGCGCTCGAGGTTTCCGGGCGGGGCGGCGTCGAGGCGCCGAACGATTTCTGGGTGGTTGGGGACGGTTTCGCCGGGTGCGGCGACGTCGGCGACGCTGAAGACGTTTTCGACGCCCTCGATTTGGGAGGTGGTTTTGTCGAAGCGTTTTATTGCCCGGATTTCTTTGGGGGCAGTTACGTCGTCGGTCTCGACGAGGAGGACGATGTTCTCGGAGAGGAAGTTCTCCTTGTAGGTGTCGTAGGTCTGGAATATCTGGGTGTCCTTCTGGATGAAGGTGTCAGAGCCGGAGGCGAACCCTATCATGCCGGCGCCCTGTACCGCGGCGAAGGATAGGAGCAGGGCGAGTGCGAGCATGGCGGCGGGGTGCCTGGACGCGATAGTCCCTATCCGGCTGAAAAGGTCGCTCAGCATCTCTCCTCCCTCTCAGAGGTGCTCGACTCGAAGTCCCTCATCTTCTCTAGGGGGCGGCGAGGCATCTATCTGCGTCTGGCGAGGAGCGCCAGGAGGGCGAGGGCCGCGGCGGCGGAGGCGGCTGTGAGACCGGGTGCGCCGAGGGGGCCGCCGGAGGTCTCTCCGACCTGGACCTCGGCCTTCATGTTGTCGGAGAGCTTGGTGCGGCCGTTCTCGTCCCTGTACTTGACCTCGGAGTCGACGCCGTAGCGCTTCGGCATGGCGTCGCCGGCGGCGGAGAGCCTGAACCTCGCGGTCGCCGTCGAGCCGGGTTCGATGTCTCCGAGGTAGGCGGTGTCGCTAGTCGACGTGAATGGGTCGGCGACGCTGATGCGGCCGACCGCGTCGTTTGCCGGCCTGTCCCCGGTGTTCTCGAACGTGACCGTCAGGGCGGACTCCCCTCCTGGTGTCAGTTCGGACCCGAGCTCGGCGTCGACCACGCGGAACTGCTTCTCGAAGGGCCTGACGCTCAGCACGGTCTTGAGGGCGCGTGAGGTCTCGGTGTTGCCACCGGAGTCCTCGAAGCTGACTCTGGACTTGAGGCTGTAGTTCTTTGCGAGTCCGTCCCTGGAGACCGAGAGCTCGTAGGTCGCGGTGGCCTCTTCTCCGGGTGCGAGGTCTCCGAGGAACGTGGTGTCGGCGGACGCGCCTCCGGAGGGGCGGACGGTTCCCTGCGTGGAGAACGGCGGCTTCGTGGTCAGGCTGGACTCGGCCCGGTAGGCGGTGTCCTGCCCGATGTTGCGGTAGGTGACTGCGACCGTGGACTCCCTGCTCAGCCGGAGTTCGCCCTCGGCGACCTCCACGTCGATCACCTCGAACACGGGGTTCTCCTCGACGGTCACCTTTACGGGTATCGTGGTTTCGGTCCGCCTGTGGTACCTGTAGGGGACGAAGTTGCCGCTGTCGTAGAACACCGCGGCGTCCTGCAGGTAGTTGTAGGAGAGGGTTAAGTTGAGTTCGTATGTTCCTGATTCCGCGTCCTCGTCCACGGTGACCGTGAAGGGCAGCTGGGCGGATGCGCCGGAGATCACGGGGGAGGGCGAGGAGGCGGTCCGGGTGTCCACCTCTATCGGGCCCTTGCCCTCGAGAGTGGCGACCAGGTTCTTTGCGGTGGTCCCCTCCTGGTCGTAGCCGAGTTCTTTGCCGGCGGCCTTGGTGTCGTTCACCGGGTCGCTGGTGACGTGTGCGCCTCCGCTTGCCGGGTCGTTGACGGAGTCGAAGCCCGTGGTCTGGCCGACGTTGGTAAGTAGGACGTGGATCTGCTGCGGCTTCCCGGGACCGATCTCGCTCTGCATGACCTCGGCGTCGAACTCGGGCTCTGAGTCGACGTCCCACCAGTCGTCGGCGAACTTTTCCTGGTGGGTGGGCGGCAGGTCCTCGATTCCCAGAATGGCGGAAGACGGCTGTGTGGACGCCAGCAGCAGTGCCACCAATGTGAGCGTCGCGATAACGGGAGGAAGCTTTCTCATGCCCAACCCTCTTCGAGAAGTGGACATATATTTTTTGTTGTTAAAACAACAACATTAATTACTGTCCCGGTGGATTCGGCCGTGTGGATGACGCGGCGAAAAAACTCGAGAAGCTGGGGCCGACCAAGTACGGGGCCCTGGCGTTCACCGCCCTCACCAGGCTGGGGGAGGCGACGGCCAAGGAGGTGCACGAGGAAAGCGGGGTGCCGCGCTCCAACGTCTACGGAGCCCTCGACAGGCTCGCCGACCGGGGACTGGTCGAGACGTCCGGTTCCCGACCTACAGTTTACAGGGCGGTGGAGCCGGAGGAGGCTATGGACCGCCTGAAGAGGCTGAGGCGCTCTGAGGAGCGGGAGGCCCTCCAGACGCTGAAGAAGGCGTACACGGAGTCCCGGAAGGAGAGCAAGGGAGGGGTCTGGACCATCACGGGGGAGAGAAACGTCGTCGAGAGGGGCCGCGAGATAATTCGCGCGTCCAGAGAGAAGGTATGGATAATTGATTACCCCGGCGTCGTCGCGGACCTGGAACCTGAACTGAGCGAGACGGCGGCGGAAACCAGGGTGGTGACCACCGCGGAAGTCGACGTCGACACCCGGCCGTTCCCCGACGATTTCGCCCATCCCATAAGGATGAACGGATTCGTGGTCATCGGGGACTCCGAGATGCTCGTGTCGTTCGAGACGGAGGACGGAAGGAGAGGCATATTCAGCGACAGCCCGGGGATGATGCAGCTCTTCGAGACCTTCTTCCGCTTCCGGCTCAAACGGGCAGGGTCCGACCCCGAAAGTATTACCTCCGGGGCGGCGGATTAACCCCCGATGGCCATCTGTTCCCACTGCAGGGGCGTCGTCCGGTGGAGCAACGTGGAGACGGAGGAGGACGATGGCCGCGAGATGCACTCCTGCCCCCACTGCGGCAAGGTCCTCGGCTTCGGGTAGGGCGAAAATATTTCCCCACCGCCCACTCTCTATAGGCTGAAGTCCCGTAGGGTAGCGGTCAATCCTCTGGGGTTCTGGTCCCCAGGACGGCGGTTCGAATCCGCCCGGGACTATCCAGACAATTCGATAACCGCGGTTCCGCGGGACTTCAGGTGTCCACCAAGGATTCGTAAACCGCCTCCACCTCGTCCAGCAGCGGTTCCGCGCCGAACCGCTGTTCGGCGAGAAGGGAGAGACCTCCCGCGCCCACCCCCTCCCTTACGGCCCCGTCCTCGTACGCCCTCAAGCCGGGGTATCGTGAGGTTTCGAACGAGAGTTCGGAGTTGAGCAGCTCCGAACCGGTCTCGGCGGCGAGTTCCTCCGCGTCGCTGGAGCCGTCCTCAACTATCCAGCGCGTGGTGCCTATCGCGAGGTCGCGAGTGTCGCCGGTGGCGCGGAGGAGGGCCGCGGCTGCGCCCATCTGTGTGCCGCCGGCGAGCAGGACGGGGCAGTCAGCGCCGCCGGCGATACCGGCCACGGCGGGGAGGACGGGGTCGCCCATATCCTCTGCGGCTTCGAGGCCGGAGGCGTCACCGGGGGCGAGGCCGGAGGCGTCGAGACCCTCCCGGACCGCTTCGCGCTTGAGCTCCAGAGGATTGTCGGGGAGGGAGCTGGAGACGGTGGCGTCGTGTCCGAGGGCGGTCAGGACTCCCTGGGCGGTGGTGGTTCCGCCGGCTATGGACTCCGCGACGACGAGGTAGGTGTCGCTCCTGGAGAGCTCGCGGCCCAGGGCGGCTCCGCGGTCGAAGAGCCCCCGTGCGTCCGGGACCGGCTTCGGTTCCCGGACGTCGCCGCCGGGGGAGCCGCCGAGGTTAAGGACGGGTGCCTCCGGCTCCGGCCCGAGTCCGGCGTCGGCGAGGAGGACGGGGGCGTCGAGCAGTGATAGGGCGGCGCAGCTTATCACGGCGGGCGTCGGGATGCCGTCCGGGGTGACGGGTACCCCGTCGATGCAGCGGCACTCCCCGTGCAGCAGGAACTCGGCGTCGGCGGCCGGTGTGTAATCGGTGAGCTCCGGGCTGGCGCCCGCGGCGGATATCCCCGGTATCTTCGCACTTTCGGTGTTCCCCAGCAGCAGGACGTAAAGGGGAGACCTGTCCTCGATCGTGTCGAGGAATCCGCGTCCCGTCATTGAATCCCGAGTGTCCGGAACTTTAATAAACTTTTTTGTAACGTTTACAATTTTTGTTTACCGGGTTGCCCAAAAATGGTTTTGCCCGGGGGCACCTCCTTAAGGGGGATGAGGCGCACCGACCGTATGAGGAGACTGATCCGTCTGGCCCTCGCCCTCCTCATTACGCTGATCGTGGTGTCCATTCCCCTTGTCAGGCACCTCGTGATCACTCAGGAGGGGAAGCCCATGACCTGGGCCCAGGCCTTCGTCTTCGTGCTGGAGACGATCACCACCGTCGGTTACGGGGGGTACTCACCCTTCTCGTCGCTGGGGATGAACCTCCTCTCCGCCTTCCTCATAGTGGTCGGTTTCACCCTGCTGTTCTTCATAGTCGCGACCCTGGTGGCGCTCTGGGTGGAGGAGAGGGTCGCACCCCGTCCACCGACGTCGAGCTCCCTGAAGGACCACATCGTCTTCACGGGTTACAACGAGCTGGTCGTCAAGTTCGCCGAGACACTCGATGAACTCGGCGTCCCGTACCTCTTCATCATCAGCGACGAGTCAGAGGCACTGATTCTTGCGAGGCGGGGCCTCGACGTGGTATTCGGTAAACCCGACGAAACCGACACGCTGGAGAGGGCGAACGTCGGGAAAGCGGGGGGAATAGTTGCATGCGGGTCTGACGCGGATAACATCGGGTCGTTGCTGGCGGCGAGGAGTCTGGGGGAGCTGTCGATGGTCTCACTGGTCGAGAGGAAGGAGAACGCCAGGTACGCGGAGCTTGCGGGTGCGGACCACGTGATCCTCCTGAAGAGGGCGATGGGGAGGGGCCTCGTGGACTGGACGCTGGCGATACCGACCCCCGCGGACTGGCCCCCGCCGATCAAGGTGGAGGAGGGCGCGGAGGTCATAGGCGACCTCAACCCCTCCATGTTCTACATAACCGAGGGCTCCCAGCTGTCGGGGATGCGAGTCGCTGACATCGGGGGCAGGACCGAGGCCCTCATCGTCGGGCTCTGGAGAGGCGACGAACTCGTGCTGAACCCAGAACCGGACGTCGAGGTTCTCGGGGCGGCCCTGATTGCGCTCGGCAGCAAGGAGAACGTGAAGGACCTCGCCAGGCTGACCAGCGACACTGAGGGCCTCGGGGACGTCGTTATCGCGGGGTACGGCGACGTGGGAGCCGAGGCCCACGAGAGGCTCCACTCGGCCGGTATAGAGGCCACCGTCGTGGACCTCGATGAGAAGGAGTTGGACGGGCAGGTTGTCGGGGACGCAACGTCGAGGGACGCGCTGAAGGAGGCCAGCGTTCCCGGGGCTGGAGAGTTCGTAATCGCCCTGAACGACGACAGTGCATCTATACAGTCGGCCCTGGAGGCCAGGTCCCTGAACCCGGAGGTCCACATATCGGCGAGAGCGGTATCTGAGGGGTCGATGTCAAAATTTCTATGGGCAGGTGTAGACCACCCCATCTCAATGCCCACGGTCAGTGCGAGGATGCTCATGCAGAGCCTCGTGCGACTCGGGGCCGTGGACCCACCGTTCGACGCGGTCGCAGCGAGGAGGAGCGCTGGGGGACTGGTCGGTGAGGAGCTGCGTGCCGGGGACATACGGCGAAGGACGGGCTGCCTCGTCGTCGCGTTGGTGCGTGGGGAGGACGCGGTGATTCCTGCCCACGGCGGCGAATTCGTAGAAGAGGGGGACGAGGTGGTCCTGCTGGGCTCCGGTCCGGAGATAAGGCGCTTCGAGGACCTCTTCACCTAACCCTTGATTGTGCCCATTGGCTGCACCTTGACCACCTTCCTGGAGAGCCCGACCCTGTCGACGATGTCCACGACTGACTGGCTCTCCTTGTATGCGAGGGGGGCCTCCTCCGCGAGGACGGCGCCGCTGGTGGCGCGGACGTACATCTGTCGCTCGGCGAGTTCCTCCTGAACCGTGCGGCCCCAGAACTTCTTCTTCGCCGCGGTCCTGGACATCGTCCTTCCGGCGCCGTGGCACGTCGTGCCGAACGACTCCTCCATCGCGGTATCGGTCCCGTGCAGTACGAAGCTCGGGCTGCCCATGGTTCCGGCGATGAGTACCGGCTGCCCGACGTCCCGGTACCTCTCCGGCACGGCCTCGAGCCCGGGTCCGAAGCTCCTGGTAGCGCCCTTCCTGTGTACGTGGACATCCCTGCGCTCGCCGTCGAACTCGTAGCTCTCGCGCTTCGCGGTGTTGTGAGCGACGTCGTAGACCACATCAAGGCCCAGGGCCTCCTCGTCCATGTCGAGGTGGTCGGCGACCACCTCCCGGGCCCAGTGCGTCAGCATCTGCCTGTTGCTCCAGGAGTAGTTCATGGCACACGCCATAGCGGCCAGGTAGTCCTGTCCCTCCCGACTCTGGGCCGGGGCTGCGGCGAGCTGCCTGTCCGGGAGCTCCACGCCGTGCCTCTCCATGGCGTCCTCGTGCCTCTTGATGTAATCCGTGGCGACCTGGTGTCCGAAGCCGCGGGAGCCCGTGTGTATCATGACGAGTACCTGGTCCTCGAAAAGGCCGAAGACCTCCGCCGCCTCCTCGTCGTAGACCTCGTCCACGTACTGAACCTCGGTGAAGTGGTTTCCCGAGCCGAGGGTGCCTATCTGGGCCTTTCCGCGCTCGAGGGCCCTCTCGCTAACCTTCGACGAGTCGGCCTCCTCCATCATGCCATTCTCCTCGCAGTGCTCGTAGTCCTCCCTGCGGCCGAACCCCTCGTCGACGGCGTGCTGCGACCCCCTCTCTAGGAACTTCTTCAGCTCGTCCTTCGAGACGCGGAACTCGCTCTTCGAGCCCACGCCGCTGGGAATCCTCTCGAAGAGGCTGTCCACGAGGCCCTTCACGTCGGTCAGCTCCTCCCTCCTGATATCGGTGCGGAGCACGCGGATGCCGCAGTTTATGTCGAACCCGACGCTCCCCGGCGACACCACGCCCTCCTCCGCGTCGAGGGCCGCTACTCCCCCGATGGGGAACCCGTAGCCCAGGTGGGTGTCGGGCATGGCGATGGAGTACCTGTGTATCCCGGGGAGGCAGGCCACGTTTGCCAGCTGCTCCAGGCAGTCCTCCTCCACGTCCGGGAGCAGCTCGTCGCTCGAGTAGAGCCTGCCCGGCGCCCTCATACAGTTTTTGTACCCCTGCGGTACCTCCCAGAGGTTGTCCCCTCTTCTGACCAGTTCCTCTCTCCTCATAATCACACGTCCAGTATCACGCTGGCCTCCCAGCCGCCGTCCGTCTCCTCCACCTCCATCCCGTGGTAGGAGACGGCCTTCACCTCGGTCTCGAAGCTGTGCCTGTCGAGGTCGGCCTCCTCGCCGAGTCCCCTACACCTGGCCCTGTGCGCCCCGTCCAAGTGTTCGACCTCCTCGACTTCAAACTTGTGGAACAGCATGGTCCTGGCGGAGACGAGGAAGACTACTTCGTCGAGCCAGAGGAACAGCAGCTCCGTCAGGTCGTCGCCCTCCACCTCCACCTCGACCTCCACCTCCGGGCGGACGGTCGATGGGTCCACCATCGAGGCCACCAGCGCCTCCGCCGCCGACTCGAAGAGCTCCTCCAGCGACCCGCCGGTGGCCCTGAACTTCACGTCCGCGGTGTGTTCCAGGAACTCGTAGCTCACGCCAAGACGTTGCGTTTTCGCCGTATTAAAGGGAGTACCAGAGGGAGGATCCGGGGCGTTCCGGGACCCCGGAGGGGGGACGGAGCGTCAGAAGTGCCTTTCGAGGAGGCCCCTGAGGGCCTCGGCGTGTCGATGCTCGTCGCGAGAGGCCTCGTTCCAGCAGTCGTGCGCCTCGTCGATTCCCGCCTCCACGGCCTCGAGGGCCACGCCGAGCTTGTGCCTGTTTGCACCCCTCTCGCCCTTCAGCATCTTTTCGAGGTTCTCCTCCGTCGACTCCGAGACCCTGCCGTTGAGCTCGGCGAATCGGGCGGCGTGGTACGCTTCGTCCCACGCTATGTCCTCCAGCACGCGACCGATCTCGGGAAATCCCTCCCGCTGCGCCTGTCTCGCCATCGCGAGGTACAGGCCGACCTCCATCGTCTCCCCCCTGAACTCGCCGTCGTTGTAATCCTCAAGTTCGGTGTTTTCGCAGCATCCGATGACGTTTCGACTGTCCCCGAACTCTATCTCCTCACGAGCCATGTAGCCTCCTAGACCATTTCGGGGGGAGCGAGAATAAGGGTTTGGCAACCGGAGGAAGGCCCCGCTTCGGCGGAACGTGGTCGGAGCGACCGGTTCCGCAGACTGGTGGTGGAGGGACGACCGTAGCCATCTTTTTGGGACGTCCTCACGATAGGAGGGGCATGCGCAAGGCAGCAGTCGTGGGTGCGGCCGGAACGGTTGGAGCGGCCGCGGGTTACGAAATCGCGCTGACCGGGGTCGTGGACGAACTGGTTTATATCGACATCATGGAGGAGGCCGCGCAGGGACAGGCCCTGGACACCATGCACGCCATCGCGTACGATTCCGACGCGGACGTGTACCAGGGCGACTACGAGGACGCGGAGGGCGCTGACGTATTCGTGGTGACGGCGGGTCGGCCGAGGAGGCCGGGAATGACCCGGATGGACCTCGCCGGAGCCAACGCGCCCATCGTGAGTACCGTGTTCGGCTCCATCGAGGAGGTGTCTCCGGATGCGGTCTCCATCACGACGACCAACCCCGTGGACGTGCTGAACCGGTACGGTCTGGAGGCCGGTGACAGGGACCGGGGCCGGGTTATCGGGTTCGCCGGGCGCCTGGACTCCGCCCGCTTCCGCTACGTCCTCTCCCGGCGCTTCGACGTCCCCGTCACGTCCGTGGAGGCGTCTGTGCTCGGCGAGCACGGCGAGGCCCAGGTACCGGTGTTCAGCACGGTAAGCGTGGGGGGCGAAACTCCGGAGTTCACCGCTGACGAGAGGAGGGAGATAACGGAGTCCCTGCGTCAGAGCTCCATGCGGGTCATCGAGCGGAAGGACGCCACCGAGTTTGCCCCGGCCCGGGGACTGACCCACGTCGTGGAGGCCGTCATGAACGACACCGGCGAGGTGCTGCCCTGCAGCGTGGTGCTGGACGGGGAGTACGGCATCGAGGGGCCCTGCCTCGGCGTCCCGTGCGTCCTGGGCGAAGGCGGCGTGAAGGAGGTCGTGGAGCTGGACCTCGCAGACCACGAGCTGGAGGCCCTGCGGGAAGCCGCCGGCGGGCTGGACTCGGCGTACCGGGAGCTATAGGTACGAAGTATAGGTACGAAGGGTTCAGCCCGGCCCCTCTCCCTCCCGCTCTACGGGCTTTCTACGCCCTGAGGTCCAGGTCGAGTTCCTCTGCCAGCTCCTTGTACCTGTTGCGCACGGTGACCTCGGTGGTGCAGGTGGCGTCCGCCACCTCGCGCTGCGTGATGGATTCGCCGCACTGGATTCCGGCTATGTATATGGCGGCTGCGGCGATGGAGGTGGGCGAGCGCCCGGACGTGATTCCGATTTCGCTGGCCTTCCTCAGTATGTCCTCGCCCTCCTTTCGGACCTCCTGCGAGGCCCCCAGCTTGGAGCAGAATCGCGGGACGTAGTCAATGGGGCTGGCCGGCATCATGTTTATGTTCAGCTCGGAGGCGATGAAGCGGAACGTGCGGCCCAGCTCCTTTTTCGGAATTCTGGCAACCTCGGCGATTTCGTCCAGCGTCCTCGGGACGTTCAGGTGCCTGCACGCGATGTAGAGCGCGGCACCGGAAACCCCCTCTATGGAGCGGCCACGTATCAGGTCGGCCTTCGTCGCCGAGCGGTATATCACGGACGCCGTCTCCTGTATGGACTGCGGTATGTCGAGCTGCGAGGACATGCGGTTGATCTCCCCGAGCGCGAGCGCCATGTTCCGCTCGTTCGAGTCGGACAGCCTCGCGCGGCGCTGCCACTTCTTCAGCCGGTAGAACTGCTGCTGCTTGCTCGATGATAGCGGCGAGCCGTAGGAGTCCGTGTCGTCGCTCCCTATAACGGAGGTAAGGCCCTTGTCGTGCTGCGTCATCGTCATGGGGGCACCGGTCCTCGCCCTCTTCTGCCTCTGCTCGTTGTCGAAGGCCCTCCACTCGGGACCCGTGTCTATGAAGGCGTCGTCGACCACGAGTCCGCAGTCGTCACACACCAGCTCCGCGCGCTTGTAATCATGCCTCAGCTCAGGGGACTCGCACTCGGGACACTTCAGCTCCTCCTCGTACTCGCCCTGGGACTCCCTCTTCGTCCCGGTTTCGGCCTCGGCACGCTTCTCCCCCTCCTCTACCTCTACGCTGCTCTTTAACTCCTCAGATTCGACCAACTCTGGTTACCCCCGCGCCCCGGCGACCGGCAAACGAGTCCGAAAACCGCCTGAGCACCCTCGGTAAGATACAACGGGATGAGAAGTGACTCCAAGTATAAAAATGTTACGGTGCGCGGTGGGCCTCGGCGTATTCCCTCCCCAGCCGCCTGTACGCCACCAGGGCGTCGTCGGCCGGGACGTACCTGGACGTCAGTCCCTCGTCGACGTCGAAGCCGGCTTCCCGAAGCTGTTCCGATAGCTCCCTCTCCGCCGCGGAGGCCCACCCGTAGGAACCGAACGCGAGGGCGTCTCCGCCGTGCCTGAGCCCCTCAAGGAAGGTCAGGAACTCGCCCACACTCGGGTAAATCGTGCTGTTTATGGTCGGGGAGCCGAGGAAGAGGGCCCTGCTCTCCAGGATCTCCGCCGCCACGTCGGTGAAGTCGCTGCTGCGAAGGTGGTACACCCTTGCGTCGTAGCCGCCCTCCATCAGGCCCTCCGCGATGGCCCGCGCCATCTTGCCCGTGGAGCCCCACATCGTGTCGTACGCCACCACCGCCTTGTCCCTGCGGACACTCCCGCTCCACTGCCCGTACTTCTCGAGCACGTCCCCGACGGTCGGGCCGTCCCCGGCCGCCTCCTCTGCCGGTCGCCACACGGTTCCGTGCGCGGGTGCGATCACGTCGATTTCGAGCTCGCCCAGCTCCTCCAGCTTCCGGGAGACCAGTCCGGAGTACATCTGCAGGATGGCGGCGTAGTACCTCGTGGCCTCCTCCATCACCCAACGCGTCTCGTCCGCGAATCTCGTAGAGGAGGCGACGTGCTGCCCGAATGCATCGTTTGGGAACAGGACGTTCTCGTCCTCCAGGTACGCAAACGTCGAATCGGGCCAGTGCAGCATGGAGGCGTCGATCACGCGCAGGCTCCTTTCGCCGAGTTCCAGCGTCTCGCCGTCCTCCCTCGAAACGTAGTCCAGGTCGCCGGCGAGGTGTCCCTCCAGTGCATCCCTGCACTTCTCGCGGCAAACGACCTCCGCCCCGGTGGCCTCCGCGAGTGCCCCGATGTCGCCTGCGTGGTCCGGTTCGGCGTGAAGACAGACCAGGTAATCCACCTCTCCGGGATCCATGTGTTTCCGTATCCTGTAGAGAACCTGGTCTGCGAACCCCCGCTTCACGGCGTCCACCAGCGCCGTGGATTCCTCGCCCTCGACGAGGTACGAGTTGTACGTCGTGCCGTGAGGCGTGGTGTACGCCCCGCACTCCCTGATGTCCCAGTCGATGGCGCCGACCCAGTTTACATCCGGACGTATCTCGGTCAACTAGAATACCTCAGAAAAACTTCTCGGCCGCGAGGGATTTATCTTTTTCCTGGCGGAAGAGGTCTCTTGGCAACGTTTTTGAGGTCCGTCTGCGCCTGTTCGAGGTGCTCCCCGACCCGCCGGGCAAATTCGAAAAACTTCGCCGGAGTTTCCTGCGACGCAGAAGATCCGCAATCCTCGAGTCCCGAAGGGCATCCCCCTGCCTACACCCCGAGGACTCAGAGATAGAACCTGCTAAGACCTACAACTGACCAAACGCCAAAACCTTCCGGCCAAAAGGTGAACAGGCTCGATTGCCTCGTTACTCCGGCCCGAGCTCCTTCTCGACCATCGCCTTCACCCTGTCGATGGTCTCCTTCGCCCTGGGCCAGAGCTTCTGCTCGTAGTAACCCTGGTCGTGCAGCCTGAACATGGCCTCCTCGTACAGGTCCGCCAGGTCGCTTCTACCTACGTCGAGCAGGGCGTTCACGCGACCCTCGTGGTTCTTGGGCGACACCCTGCCATGCCTTGCCAGGACCACGTCGGTCAACTCCACCAGGGCGTGGAACACGGCCTCGCAGGCCCGAGAAGATACCTTCCGGGGCCTAAACTCCCCCTCCATGTCGAGGGCCCGCTGGTAGTCGAACTCGCCCTCCTCTACGAGTTCACGCGCCTTGTAGGCCTTCTCCTCGACTGAGCCGGAAGCCACCGTCTTAAAGTACGCACCCGACAGCCATAAAACTGGCTCCGACTGCACCTATCTTTTCGAGACCGCTCGCTCACGACCCCCACGTCGCTACCTCACGCCCCTAATCCCTGCTACGGGCCCGAACATTACCACCCTCTCCTGCCAGTCCCCGAGTTCATTCTCGACGCGACGTGCGAACTCGAAACTCCACAGGAGCTTTCTGCGCCTCGAAGACAACGAAGACAACAATCTCCTACTTCCAGAAGGCCCCCTGTACCTGGACTCCCGGACATGGAACCACTACGACCTGCACCGGTCGAACGTTAAAATGTTGCGGCTCGGCGGACACACGAAAAGTCAGCTATTCTCCTTCCCAACGGCCGTTAGCAGCAACTCCCCCTCTTCGGTTAACCGGTAGACCTTCTTGTCACCCTCCGTTCTTGCGACTTCCATGACGCCATCCTCCCTCAGCTCCTCAGGTATTGATGCACCGGTAGTCACGGATGACGCGAAACGCCTGAACGGGAGGCCTTGAAAACGGTGCTGAGAAGAGGATGAGAGTGGTGGGACCACCAATGCCTCCTCCCCCTCATTCACACGAATAGGAGTTAAGAAAACTCTCAGGTAATCGCGGGCAGTATCTGCACATCCAGTTCGCCATCGACTCTACCCACGATGATGTCCACGCGTACGGAGTCGGCCCAGAGAGAGCGTCGCACCTCGACGCCGTCCACCTCAACCTTAGCTACGTATCTCTCATGGGACAAGTCGACGTGCGTCCGGTCACTCCCCAATTCCTCCACGTATAACTGCTCCCCAAAAACCGCCTCGCCCGAACCGTTCAGAAGAGTCACGTCTATCGTATGATTCACGTGATCCTGATTCTGCACTATGAGCGGGAAGGACGTCGAACTTGGGGTAAAGACGGGCTGAAGGAGGGCGAAGGCCAAGATGAGCAGGATACTCAGCGCTGCGTAGATGAGGGTCGTCACCGCTGATTTCGCGTTAACCCTCTTCCCGTTCATCCCCTTTTCATCAGTCTGTGTCGGAGATAAAAACTGCCCTAAGCCAGCCCCATCTCGCCGAGTCGCTCCGGCAGGTAGGTCTCCGTGACGTAGTCGAGGCCGTACTTGGCGAGGGACTGCTGCTCCGACTTTCTCCCGAGGTCGAGCTGGAGCTCTATCTCCCCGCTCCAGAAGTCGTCCTCGAACCTGGGGTCCGTCTTCATGTTGCGGAGGGCCCGTATATCCTGGTCCGTCAGGTCGTCGCTCGGCAGGTCGTAGTCCGTTATGTCCGACGGCCGAACGCCGAGGAACCTCGCGTCCGGCGTCGCCATGTACTCGGAGAGGTGGGCGGACTTTATAGAGCCGTAGGCCACGGAGCCGAAGATGCGGTAGCTCCACGGGTCGCCGTCCGTGAAGACAGCCACGGGGAGGCCCTGCTCCTCGTTCAACCGCTTTACCAGCCTCCTCGTGGAGCGGCTGGGCTGCCCCTTCAGGTGGACCAGTATCGCGCCGTACTCCTCGTCGAACCCGTTCTCCACGAGCCGGTCCCTCATGCCGCCGGTCTCCACGGCCACGACGAGCTCGGCGTCGTGCTCCAGGAACTCGACGTTCTCCAGGTTGTTCGGCACCTGGTAGCCTCCCTCCCCGACGTCCTCCTGGCAGTGTATCTCGCGCTCCCCCCTCCTGGTCTTCTCCCTTATGCGGAGCGGGCCCAGCACGGTGGCGCCGTCCTCCTCCGGCCGCACGTGGAAGTTCTCCCTCTTCAGGCCCGTGACTATCTCGAGGTCCTCTATGAGCTTGTCGCTCTCGCCCTGCTCCCGGAACTTCGCGTCGCTCCAGTTCTCCGAGATGTAGTACATCTCCCTCAGCGTCGAGGAGCGGTCCTGCTCCAGCTGCTCCCTGAAGAACCCGACCGTGTAGAGAAGCTTCAGGAGGCGGTAGGCGCCCCTGACGCTCTTGGCGCTGCGCGTGGAGGTCCGGTCGCCGTACTTCCAGACCCGGCTCCCCTCGTCGAACTCTATGTTCGCCTTCGATCGCGTCGGCACCTCGACCCTCGGCACCTCCCAGTCCTCTATCTGGCCCCTGATGCCGCCGGCCAGCTCCACTATCGCCTCGACCGTCTCGGCGTCCCTATCCATCGATTACCACGTCCTCCGGCTCCACGCCGGAAACAGTTACCTCTCCCTCGCCTCCCCCTATCATCTCCACCTCCTCGACTCCGCCGCTGTCAACTGTGACCCTCCAGGTGTGCCTGAACCCGCCGTCCCGTCTCTCGACGGAGGGCGGGGGCGAGGCCGACTCCGCCTCCCCCGGCGCGGTGTAGGAGACCCTGAGGTCGCGGCTCCTCGAGTCGAAGTTCGCCACCCTGAGCCTCGTGACGTCCCTTCCCCCCACGCTCTCCGTCTCCCTGGCCACCAGGACACTGTTCATTATCTTCGCGACGACGGGCCGCACGGAGGGGGCCTCTCCCCCGCTGACCTCGGCGCTCTTCTCCGCTATCCTGGGCAGTATTCTCTTCACCACCGACTCCTTCTTGCGGCGCTCCTGGAGCTTCTTGCGGCGCTTCACGTGCCGCCTCATGTCCCTGGCGACCTCGCGCAGCGCGTTCTCCACCTCGTCCTTGATGGCCGGTATGTCCGCGATCGCGACCTTGCTCTCCGACGTGAAGGGCACGTTCGTCGAGGCGACGTGGACCAGCATGACGACGGGGCCCTCCGGCATCCCGTTGTTGCCCCTGTGCGTCAGTTCGTAGGTCTTCCAGTTTATCCGTTCGACCGCGGAGGCTATCGCGCAGGCGCCCCTCTGGTAGAGCAGCGGAACCCTGTTGGCGAACCTGAGCAGGTCCGCCCTGCCCTCGCTCTCCAGGTCGCCCCCGTAGGCGATTCCCGCCTCTACCGTGAACGGGCTGCCGCCGTACACCTCTGGGTTTCGGGTGGTGGCAGAGATGAGCTCGGCGCCCGGGTACTCCTTCTCCAGACCCCTGTATATCCCGTCCTCGCCGATGGGGGAAAGGCAGTCGACCGGGGGAGGGACCAGGTTCACCTCCTCGAAGGCGTCCAGCAGCCTCCTCGCCTCCTCCCTCTCCATCTTCGAGGGACGCCTGCCCACCGGGAGGTCGGCTGCCTCGCATATCTTCTCCGCGTTGGTGCTTCCGAGCCTGTTGAACTCCGAGGTCAGGAACCCGGAGAGCTTGTAGGAGTCGGTCTCCTTCAGCATCTTCATCAGCTGACCTAGCTCGATTCCCAGCGGGTGGACCTCTATCTCCCTGGGTTCCGGCGGGAGGTCGTAGACCGCCCTGCTGAAGGTCTCCCTGTTCCCGTCGGGCTCCACCAGGGTCAGTGTGGCGTGAGGGTTCACGGTCGCGGTGTTCTTGATGTAGGTGTATATCGACTGTTTCCTGACCCGGATGTAGCGCCCGTCCATCAGCAGCTCGATGCGGGTCCCCCGTGGCCTGTCCCAGTCGTAGACCTCGTCCCTCGATATCTCCGGCTCGTTGCTGGCGGTGTCGATTATGAGTTCGTAGAGGTGAGCGTCACTGTCGGAGCCCGTCTTGCTGATTATCCTGGCGGGCGTGCCCGTGGTGAGCTGCGAGTAGAGCACCGCCGCGCTTATCCCGATCCCCTGCTGCCCCCTGGACTGCCTGTTGGCGTGGAACCTGGACCCGTACAGCAGCTTCCCGAAAATCTTCGGTATCTGCTCCCTCACGATTCCGGGGCCGTCGTCCTCGATGGCCACCCGGTAGTAGCCCTCGTCCGTCTCGCTTATCTCGACCAGGGTATTCGGCAGGTGCCCGGCCTCCTCGCAGGCGTCCAGCGCGTTGTCCACGCCCTCCTTCACGCTCGTTATCAGCGCCCTCGTGGACGAGTCGAAGCCCAGTATCTGCCTGTTCTTCTCGAAGAACTCCGCTATGGATATCTGGCGCTGGTCCTCGGCGAGGTCCTCGGCACTTTTTCTCGGGGTCGCACTCAAATCCTCACCACTGGCAGCCTCTTTACGGGCACTTCTCCATCCCCTCCAGGACACCTCGATGTGTGATTTCAACCTATTAACAGTAACCCAGACACAACCCGTTTGCGGAGAGGACAGAGAAAGTATTCAGAGCAGGTTCATCTGGTTCTGACGCGTTGAATTAAGGACTATATCGCTTCCCACGCACCATCCGGGAAGGCTACCCTCACGTCGGGGTGCTCCGCCTCTCCGAACTCTGCGTCGCTGGTGATAAGCAGGTCTACTTCGGGAAGCATGGCGCACGCGAGGACCGGTGAGTCCTTGTCGCTTATAATCGACCTCGCTTCATCGATATTTCCCGAGTACTCGGCCATCTCCCTGACCTCGCAGGCGGAGGCGAGGGTTTCCAGTTCGGCAGGACCTCGTCCCTGCGGTGGCCCGAGAGCTTCCGGGAGAAGTTCCTCCGCAGCTCTTCGAGGACGTAGTCGGAGATGACCGGCTGGTGCCTCTCGATGACAGCCTTCAGCAGGTCGCTCTCGTTTCCGTCGTAGGCGATAGCGGAGTAGAGCGTCGAGGAATCCAGCAGGACCTTCACGTCACCCGTCCCCGACGAGCTCTCTGAACAGCTCCTCCCGGACCTCCATTCCACCCTCGACCAGCTCCTGCTCGGTCAGGCCCTCATCCTCGACGAGGCGCCTCATGGTCCCGATGGAACGGATGGCCTCCGCCTTACGAACGGCGTCCCTGATGAACTCCGACCGCGAGGGGTACTCTCCCCTCTCCACGTACCTGTCGATGCGCCTCAGCTCCTCCTCCGGAAACCGGACCTGCACCGACCTCATCTTCGCCATAGGGTGTGATTAGATACAATCACGTAAATTTGTTTCGAGTGTCCGGAGATACGGCTGGACGTTGGAACAGGACTACTTTTTAGGAAAGCCGTAAGCATCATCCGGTCAGGCCGTGTCTCTCCGCCGTGCCGCCCTTGACCCTGCGGCTGATTTCCTCGACGTCCCCCTCGGCGACGCGGATGACTTCCCCCTCGTCGAAGTCGATAGCCACGACTTTGACGGGTGATCCGCCTCCATCTCCTCCAGGAACTTCCCGTACACCTCCTCTCCCCGCTCCCTGTCGTCCCTGAGCTCCTCAGAGGCGTAGAACTCCATCACCACATGTACACGGTCCAACAATGATGTCTCCCCTCCTCGAATCCGTGGAGCTGATAGAGGGCTACGTGGAGGGAAGCACCAGGGACGATTTTCTCGAATCACGCCAGCTTCAGGACGCCGTAATCAGGAGGATAGAGATAATCGGTGAGGCGGGTACTTCAGGCTTCGAGTTCGATTCCCTTCTTCTGGCCGGCTCTCTTACGGAAGTGCATAACGGTGTAGCCGACGATCTCCCCCGTCTCTGGGTCCTTCCGGACGAGCGTCTCGTCCCCGGTCTCCTCGGCGACGGCCTCTGCTCCGGGCTTCAGATTGAGGTAGAGCACGTCGCCCTCCTCGTCGTAGTGGACCCTCATCCCTTCCTCCATATCTCCGCTCCCTCCTTTATAGCTTCTGTCACGTAGGACGTGAGGACGAATCCCTTGAGCGGATTCGCCACGACGCAGACGTAATCCTCGCCGATCCGCCTGTAGTACAGGTTTACCTCGTCGTCGTACCTGCTCCTCCGCACCAGGTCCGGGTCCCTCAGAGCGGTTTCAACCTCCTTTAGCCTGCTCTCCATCTCCGGGTGCCCCGTGACTATGTGTCCCCACCTCTCCTCGCCCAGCTCTATCAGGTTCCCCAGCGGGTCCATCGCGGTTACAAGCATCCCCTCGAAACCCTCATACCGATAAGTCAAAATGATTCCGGCCAGCGGTTTAGACCCGGAGACCCGGCCAGCTGAACCCGTCTTACCCGTAGCCGGGATACAACTCCCTGTGCGGGAGACCGGAGCGCTGGGCCTCGAAGTCGTAGAGGTCGTCGGCGTCGAAATCGCCGGCTTCGTATCGACGCAGGGCCTCCTGTCCAATCGCGCTGATAACGGGGTGCTCCCCCCATCCGCCACCCTCCTGCCCTATCTCGTCCGGGTGCAGGCCGGGGGCCAGTGCGAGAAGCGTCTGCCAGACAGCCCTGAACGCCTCCGTGGAAAGCTTCGAATAATCCATTACATCGGGCGACATTTGTGTTCCTCCTAGGCCGGTATTCCCCGGGTCATCTTCTCCCGCAGATACGAAACTCCTTACGGGAAGAGGAGTGTGAAACTATTCATCTTTCAGCACCAACCACGCCCATCTCCTCCACCGGTTTGTATGGAGGTCCAGAGAACGCCCTCTAGAAGTACGGCTATTGGGCGACCTCAAAGAAAATTATCCCCTAGGACCAATTGGACGGGATGTCCGAGAAGCTCGGAGTGTTAGACCTCTTCGCAGGAGGAGGGGGTTTTTACCTCGGCTTCGAGCTTGCAGACGAGATTGACGGTTACTCGTTCGAGACCGTGTGTGCTGTGGATAAAAATGAATACGCCTGTCAGACACTGCGTTCCCACTTTAAAGAGAGAGACAAGGACCCCAACAGGGTAATCTTGGGGGACCTCAACGATGAGGATACCAAAAAGGAGATTCTCGACCTATGTAACGGTCAGGTAGATGTTATCATCGGTGGTCCCCCGTGTCAGTCGTTCTCCCTAATCGGCCCACGCTCCGGGTACGGCGTCGGGAACTCAAAATTTGAAAACGATTCGCGTGATGACCTGTATATGGCCTACATCGACCTAGTAAAAACCCTCAGCCCGAGCTTCATAGTTTTTGAAAACGTTCTCGGGCTGGCATCAAAGAAGGGTGAGGACGGCACCCCGTACGTCCAGATAATTCGTCAGGACCTTGAGAGCATCGGGTACACTTTCGAGAACGAAAGACAGGATAAGCTCATCCAAGATACGTACCTCAAGCTCAACGCCGCCGACTACGGTGTGCCCCAGAACAGGCGTAGAATCTTCCTGATAGGAAATAACCAGTCCATCAAAAACCCCTTCCCGGAAAGGACGCACGGAGACGGGAAGAAGCCCCAAGTCACCCTCTGGGACACAATTGGTGACCTTCCCGAGTTGGAGGCAAAGTACACATTTACAGATATCCCCGACGATGAGAGGGATAAAGTCAGAAAGATTAACGAGGGTAGGCGCAACGGTGAGAAGCAGGTCGAGTATCACAAGGATTGCTTCTTCAGTCACTACAGGAACCTTGATGAAACGGGCCAAGAGTTCTTGGATTTCGTTGTACCGGATATCCCCGAGCACCTCACAGACCACATCGCTCGGAGCCATATGCGAAGGGACCAGCGACTGTACCGGGCCATGAAACAGGGGCACACTGCGAAGGACGTGGTTGAGGGTGATTATGAGCAGGACATCAGGAATTGTATAAAGTACGACATGAGCTCCTTCAAGGACAAGTACCGAAAGCAGAGCTGGAATGCGCCCAGCACAACCATCTTCGCTCATCTCGCAAAGGACGGCAACCGCTTCATACACCCAGATGATAAGCAGGCAAGAACGTTCACAGTGAGGGAGGCAGCCCGCATTCAGTCCTTCCCGGACGACTACAGATTCAGCGGCCCCAGAACCGCCCAGTACGGGCAGATCGGGAACGCCGTGCCGCCGCTCCTCGCTAAAAGGATGGCCGAGTCGCTTCTCAGAAAGTTCGCGGGCGCCCAAGTCGAGCCGGTTTCCAAGCAGAGCGTTCCGGCCTCCGTCGAGGCCCAATGAAGGAAGAGGAGTTCTTCGTAAACACGCTGCTGGAGTTCGCCGAGGAGAACCTGAGAAGCTATCCCTGGCGTGCCACGGATGACCCATACCGGGTTCTGATGGCCGAAATCATGTTGAGGCGAACACGGGCCGATCAGGTTGAGGGGGTTTACAATGAATTCATTAAAAGGTATCCCACGATGGAGGACCTCAGCCGGGCCAACGAGGACGACCTAAGGGAGATTCTGGAAACCCTGGGACTTGTGAATCGTCGACTCAAGATGATGCACGAGACCGTCGAGGAGGTGGGGGAAAAATACGGTGGAAATACACCAACGAACCCGGAGGAGCTCAAAGGGATAGATGAGCTCGGAGACTACATCGCAAACGCGACAGCTTGCTTTGCTGCAAATAGGAGATTTCCAATCCTTGATACCAATGTGAGGCGTCTGATTTCTAGGTATTTTGGGATATCGGATCAGAAAAAAATTGCTAAAAAGGCACAGAAGTTACTACCAAACTCAGACTATCGAACTTATAATCTGGCGTTACTGGATTTCCCTGCAGTATATTGCAGGCCTAATCCCGATTGCAATAACTGCACCCTAAATAAAGCATGTATTTACGCCAATTAGTCCGAATACTACCCTTTGATCGAATTATAGATACGTTCTAGCCTCTCTACTAATCTTGCTTTTTCGAATACACCGGTATCCACATTTTTAAGTTCTCTTCGAATTTCTACCGTAAGTGGCCGTATCCAATCCTGTAGACCTTGGTC
Organism: Methanonatronarchaeales archaeon; assembly: GCA_018263395.1. Lineage (GTDB taxonomy): Archaea > Halobacteriota > Methanonatronarchaeia > JAANXF01 > JAANXF01 > JAANXF01. The sequence continues at coordinate 52,267 of JAANXF010000017.1, read as the reverse complement.
CCCTCTCCTCTCTTTGACAGTTCCCAACCAGTCGATGATTCGTTGGTCATTACGTATAACTGGCGAGTCAAAAAATTCACCCCAAGTAGTCCATGTTCCACCTGATTCAACGAATTCCCAATCGAAGTTTTTAGCAAGTAAATATGCATATCTGAAATCGTTGTTTTTAGGGCGATCTGCCCTTACTGGTATATCCCCCGTATGGAGGGGGCCGGAATGGTCGTAAATAGCCCTCCATATGTACTTTCTGTCTCGATCTTCGATTAAATCTGTTTGATCTATGAACTGTAGACCCCCCCCGATTTTGTACCAAATTTCCAAATTCTTTTTCTCCCCTTCTCCTGTTATTAAGGACTTTTCTTTTAGGTCTTCGACTATAGCACTCATCTCCCTTTGAATCAGGTCGTCGAGTTCCTCGGCCCTTTGTTTCTCCTCCCTTGTCAGAAGGCCATCTGTCCTGTATATCTTAACCTCACTTCTTTTACCGGCTATTTCTCGAGTCTCTCGGATTATAACCGCCATTTACCCCTCACCCGCATGGTATTGATACGTGAATTCACTAAGTTCTTCGACTATTTCATACGCAATTTCCCCTGGTGATACTTCCCCTCCCAAATCCGTAAAAATGACCGGCTCCCCACGTTCAAGGTCCACTCGATAAAGTTCGAGGGCCATAATGCGAAATAGGTATTCCGCTAGGTCTTCCTCGCTCTCCCAAACGTCTTTATACGCTGGGTGAAGGACATTGTACTGAAGACGATAACCCCCCTCATCGCCCCCGGTTACCCAGCCCATCAGCCGAGATGTTGTATCGAATTCGACGGCTTCGCAATCTTCGAAAATTCCTCCACCTGAGGGTGGCTCTTCTTCTAGATAAAAAGACTTTCTTTTCTCGTCAAGGACACCCCCAAAGTCCTCATCACTCAATAAGATTAGACGTGCAACTACCGTGTATCTTCCAGGATCAAATTCTTCCTCCTCAAAGTGCTGTTCAAAAGGTCCATAGCTATCACTACTTGTTCCGGAGGAGAGCCAGAGCTCCTCGTTCAAATAGACTCTTTTGAGTTCATCATTCTTGCGGATGTAAATTTTTAGCTTAACCTCAAGAGGGTCAGCGCTTTCATTTATTGCTTTGGCTTGGATGTCGCCAACGCTTTCACCATAATCTACCCTCAAATCGTCCTCACGAGGCAGCTTCAAGTCAGGCATCCAAATACGAAGCGGTTTTGGACTGCCACCGCCGCCCCCGTTTCCACCTGTTCCCCCTGATCCTCCTGAATCACCACCCATCCCGGGCGTGGAGGGGAAATCGAACTCCTCCGCTATTCTGTTTATCTGCCTTAGTGCCATCCTCTCAGCGTTTCTCTGCCTTCTGGCCCTTACAGCCTGCCTAGAGCTCTGCCACCCGAGCTTCTCTTGGGCAAATTTCTCGCACTGTTTTTCAACGTAATTCCTGATTGCTTTGGGCGCTTTATAGCGATAACTGAAGCCGTAATGTGTCAGATTCTCAGCTCGCTTCAGCTCATCTTCAACATCATCATCGACAGTGATGTAGCCATAGATACTTTTTGAGATATCTCTGGGAAGGTATTTTGGCTCAATCACATCAACCTTCATCCCACCCCGTTGAATCGAAATTCCATTTAAATCATTTGGTACATCGTCATTGGAACTGATTATGTGGAGCTTTTTAATCTTGTACTCGTCCTCAACCATTTCGAACTCCCTAGTCCAACATCGAAGATTGTCGGTATCCTCCTCAACGAGGTTGAATTCCTCAGGTATAGTAGCAGTAAATGTCTCACCATCAACAACTAGCTCGATTGTTGCATCGTATTTTAGAATAATCTCCCACCAAGTTTCCCCAACATATCGGAGAAAACCTCCTGATTCAACAGACTCTAAGAGCTCATCCACCGGATCAACTATGACAACACGGGTTCCAACCGACTGAAACGGCTCAAGGAGGTTTCCGGTAAGATCGTCGAACTTCTCCCTTCCCTCTTCACCGTCCCAAGCTACCACAGGAGATCTTGTTTTTTTAACTCTACGCATCCCTGCTCGGTACGTGCCGTCCTCACGATAGGTATCATAAACTATTGTCTTATTGCCCGAACCAGCAACAAATATGAATTTTCCCTGCCCTCTTGATCCAAGCGATCCTCCAGCCTCCTCCTTTATAAACGCTAGGCTCTCAAATCGCGCCCATCGCTCCCCCGGTGGCAGCTCTTCGGTGTATTCCTCCTCTTCTAAGATTCTGCCAGTAAGACCAGTCGTGCCCTCATCCCTCATCACAAAGAGCGCATCATCCCCATCCCTAACGAGCTCGAATGTAAACTTCCAACCAGTTCCCTGCTCTCTATTAATGCGGGCATCCCACCCGTTTTGGATTGCATCTTTCTGGATGCCATGGACAAGACCCCTGTGCTGGTCATAGCTATCCTTAATCCCCTTCAGAGTGTTATCCCAGTTAACCGTGGTATCTCTAGAGCCCTTTTCATATGCCTCAAACTTGTCTTCCATAATGGCTACACCTCCCCGGAAGCAATGAGCGATTCTTGGTCTTTGGATGAATAGGTCACCCGTATCCCCTCCCACTCCCTCTCGACCAGCCTGAGGTCGTACATCCTTCCGAGTAGCCCCGTTCTCATAGTTTTAGCCATCTTTTCCGACCATTCCTCATTCATTGTTGCGACCTTTTTATTTAACTTGTTAGGAGTGTTGTGGCCATTCTCTATCCAGTCCAGAATCTGCCTCATGCCCTCAATCTCCCCCGGGATGTTCTCGGCCATGTGGCGAATCAGGAATTTCCTCTCATCCTCGGAGAGCGTCATGGTCGGCTCATCCTTCCCATCCAGAACCGGGCTGGCGATCTCAGCAAAGTCGAGTCCCGCATCGGTCAGGGATGCCATCTCCCCGTCGCCGTCCACATACAGCCTGACAAATCCCATCTCGGCCAGCGCACCCCGCATGTCCCCGTCGCTGTCCAGGGAGCCTAGGAAGTGGTTGCGGTAGCGCCTTACGGACTTCTCACTGCTTCCGTCCGGCAGTCCGGCGGCCATCTTCTCGCCCCTGCGCCTGCCCTGCGCATCGTCTAGCCTCCCTAGGTGTGTGCGGACCTGCGATGCCTGCTCACCGACGATTTTCCGGAATTCTTCGAGTGGGACCGGCCCGCCCTCATCCGACTGGAGGACCGCCAGACCCCGCACCCCTATCTTGATGGGGAGGAGCTTGTTGAACTGCCCCCATATCGGCCCGTCGGTTATCGGCTCGGCCTCGGCTGTTTCCACGCTTTCGGCGTTTAGCTTGGACAGTGACAGCGCCTCCCGCCAACTATCAATCGCCTGCTCATCATCTGAAGCGGATTCTTGGGTTGGAGCTGTTCCGGTATCCGGAGCATCATCGACTAGAATTGTTTCTTCATTTGAGGCGTGGAGAAGGAGCTGGTTCTCGAAGGCAGCACGTGCAAACGCGGAGACGGACTCGTAGTCACCGGAGTCTATCAGGGCATCCGTCCTGCGGGCCAGGTGGGCCGGAATGTCAACGAGGTACTTTCTCCCCATGATACCCATTGTTATGTCAGGGCGCTTATTAAAACTATCGGTGTTATCTGGTGTTATGCCCGTTAACTGACTAAAACAGGGACAGTTAAGAGCCGTAACAGCGTTTTGATGGCGGCAGTTTTCCTGATTATTCCTCAAAACAGCACAGAATAGGGGTTTTCTGGGCTGTTATCTTGAGGGAGATGTGCCAATACGGGGTGTTAAGACATGTTTTGAACGCCGGGTCAATGCGCCATGACCGCGTTCCGGGGCGGTAGGGACACGGTTAGACACGGTTAAACAGGCGGGAATACGGAGACGGCTAGGCCCAAACCGGAAAAGCCCCTCGGTGGCCGTGGAGCGGTCGCGTCAGATGTTCGCTTTCGCGGGATTCGGGACCGGGGATTTCCTGTTTCGTGGTTCCGGGGCAGACGTATGATTGCGGGGGAGAGATTGAGTTACCAGAGACATGGAGAAGACCCGGCACAGAGGAGTGCCTTCGAGGATTCAAAGATCGGAGATCTTCTGCATCGAAGAAAACTCTCAGGAGAGTTTTCGAGTTCGCCGAAAGGGTGAAGGAGGAGATGGAGGGTTCTCTCCAGGAGCTCGTCCTTTTCGGGTCGGTTGCGAGGGGTGAGGAGCGGCGATTCAGCGACGTGGACGTCTTCGTCGTGGTGGGGACGGAGAGGGAGAAGGAGAGGGTGTACGAGGTCGCCTCGAAGGTCGCCCTGGAGCACGGCGTCCACATCGCCCCCGTCGTGAGGACCGAGGAGGAGTTCGAGAGGACGAGGTCCACCCGCTTCACCGAGGAGGTGCTGAGGAGTGGACGGGCAGCAGTCTGACCACTTCGACGTGGCTGAGGAGATGCTCGCGGAGGCCGAGTTCGCCTTCGCTTCGAGAACGACCGGTCGCTCAGGACCGTCGAGGACAGGGCCTTCTACTGCATGTATCACGCAGTCTTCGAGCTTCTGGCGAGGCTGGAGCTCTCGCCAAGGTCGCAGTCGGGAGCCATCGCCCTCTTCGGAAAACACGTGATCCACGAGGAGGAACTCATGGACGAGGAGTTCTACGGCAAGTTATCGAGGTACCAGGCCAAGAGGCAGGAGGCCGACTACGAGGTCGTCTTCCTCGACGACCAGGAGGACGCCGAGCGTTTCCTCCGAGACGCGGAGGAGTTTCTCAAAGAGGCCAAAAAGGCGGCACCAGAGTTACAGTAACCCGAGGCATGGGGGATACCTACTACGACTACGACATCCTGGCCGAGCTGATCCGGGAGCACAGCCGGAAGAGGCTCGCCGAGAAGATGCGGGAGACCGAGGGGATGGACAGGGACGAGCTCGTTGAGCTCGAATGAGCTACGACGTCCTGCTGCACCCCGACGCCAACGAGTTCATAGAAAGTCTCGACGATAAATCCCGGAGAATCGTCCGGAAGAACCTCAGGAAGCTCGGAGAGAGTCCCTGCCGTATCTCGGCCACATCGGTCCACTGTGGACAAGACTTGTAGTTTAAAGTGAGGGGCCACGCATAATTGATATGTGGAAGGAGAGGCCGAGAGGTGGATGAAACAGGCGGAACGCGATCTTGAGACCGCCTACAAGAATCTGGGAATAGGTGAGAGAGAAGCAGCCATTTTCTTCGGTCACCAGGCGGCGGAGAAGGGCATGAAGTCACTGGAAATTCGGCGGAGAGGCGAATACTCTTTTACCCACGACCTCGTAAGACTGTACGTTGAGCTGGAGGTGCCTGAGAGGTTCATGTCGGCCCTGGAGGACCTGAACCCGGCGTACACGGCGGTCCGCTACCCCGATACCGCGGACCTGGGTATGGACGAGGTGAAACCCCGGCTCGATGCTGTGGAGGAACTGTTGAGATGGATAAAGAGACGGTAGAAAAAGCCAGGGTAAACGTGCTCAGGACGGCCGAGGAGGAGGGCATCGAGCTGGCCCTCGTCATAGTCTTTGGCTCCAGGGCCGGGGAGGACTACAGGCCCTCCAGCGATGTGGACCTCGTCCTCGTCTCCCCCGACTTCGAGGGAGTCAGCAACTACGCGAGGCCGAAGCTGTTCTACCGCCACTGGAACTACGACGAGCTTCCCGACCCGGAGTTCATCTGCCTCACCCCTGAGGAATTCGAAAAGAGGAGAGACAGAAGGCCGAACATCGTCTACAGAGCCGTGGAGACGGGCGTCGAAGTCGCCTGAATGCACGTCCCCGGAAACCCCGGTGCCCATCCGGGGCTTCGAATCGATGGATGACAGCCCTCCCTCCATCCCTGCGGACCTGGAGGATGGGTTCTCGCTGGAGACTTTACCGACTCGATGGAGGAAATCGTGCAGTCGGGTGACGCCGGATTCGCAGGCAGAGTTATGTTTTCTGAGTGGAGAGTGGTTCCCATGCGTTCCAGGGACGAGGTCCTGGGGGTCCTGCGGCAGGAGCTTTCCCGGATGCAGAGAGAGTTCGGCGTGGAGTCCATCGGGCTCTTCGGCTCGGCGGCCAGGGGCGAGGCCGTCGAGGGGAGCGACATAGACATCGTCGTAGAGTTCAGGACGGGGGAGGGCACCTTCGACCACTTCATGGACCTGGCGTTCTTCCTCGAGGACGTGCTCGACGAGAGGGTGGACCTCGTCACCAAAAGGGGTCTGCACCGCTACGTGAGGCCCCGGGTGGAGAGGGAGGTAGTCATATGGTTTGAGGCCCGACGAGGAGTTCCTCAGACACGTCATAGAAGAAATCGGTTTCCTGAGGAGGAACAGCCGCGGCCTGACACTCGAGGAACTGGAGGAGGACGGGGTACTCAAGAGGGCCTTCGCGAGGAGCTTCGAGGTAATCGGGGAGGCGGCGAAGAACCTGTCGGACGAGTTCAGGAAGAGGCATGGGGGTTGAGTGGAGAAAGATGGCCGGTATGCGTGACAGGCTGATTCACCACTACTTCGGAATCGACTGGTCCATCGTCTGGAACGTCGTAAAGGACGAGTTTCCTCGGCTCGAAAATGAACTGGAGAGTATCTACGAGGAGGAGTTCGGCTGAAATCGCCTATTCCGGGGCCCTTAATTAGCTCTCTTTCTCCCCCTCTCCGCCCTCAGTCTCTCCATCCTCTGCCTCTCCCTCAACCTCTTCGACCTCCTCCGGCTCGTCCTCCCCGGGTGGCGCGATCTCGACGCCCACGACGCGGTCGTCCCTCACGTCCATCAGCTTCACTCCCTGGGTGTTTCTGGACATGGTTGAGACGCCGCTGAGCGGGAACCGTATGGTCCGGCCGCCCGCAGTGGTGAGCACGGCCTCCTCGTCCCCCGAGACCGCCCTCAGCCCCGCCAGTCTTCCGCCCCGCGTCTTCACGCTGATCACGCCCTTTCCGCCGCGGTGCGTCCGCCTGTAGCCCTCCAGGGGCGTCATCTTGCCGTACCCCGTGGAGGTGACGGAGAGAACCATGTCGCCGGGCTCCGCGGCCTCCATAGCCGTCACCTCGTCCCCCTCGTCCAGTTCGACGCCGCGCACGCCGCGGGTGGCGCGACCCATCTCGCGGGCCTCGCCCTGCGGGAACCTCACCGACTGGCCTGAGGCGGTGCCGAGCACCACGTCCTGCCCCTCCCTCACGAGCGCCACGTCAACCAGGGAGTCGCCCTCCTCCAGCTCTATCGCCCGTATGCCGACGAAGAAGATGTTTCCGTAGCGGGAGAGGTCGGTCTTCTTCACCTTTCCGCGCCTCGTGGCGAAGAGCAGGCAGCCCTCGGCGTCCTCGGGCAGGGCCAGCGTCGCGGCGACCTCCTCGTCGCCCAGCTCCTGCAGCGACATGACGAGGGGCCGTCCCTTCGAGGTGCGGTCCCTCTCAGGCAGCCTGAAGACGTCGGTATCGAAGACCTGTCCCGACTCCGTGAAGACCAGCAGCCTGTCCAGCGTGCTGGCCACCAGGGACTCGACGATTTCGCCGCCGCCCGGGTCGGCCCCGATGATCCCGGTCCCGGCCCGGTTCTGGAGCCTGTAATCCACGAGCGGCGTCCTCTTGACGTAGTCCTCGCTGCTCCTCGTCAGGAGCACAGTCTCCTCCACCACGAGGTCGCGTATCGTCCTGTCGCCGCCCTCCACGATCTCGGTGCGGCGCTCGTCGCCGTACTCCTCCTTCAGGTGGGCGAGCTCCTCCCGGATTATGGAGTGAACCTCCTCGCGGGAGGAAAGGACCTCCTCGTAGCGCTCTATGTCGCTCAGCAGGGAGGCGTGCTCCTCCTCGACCTCCCGTGCCTCCATGGAGGTGAGGCGGCGGAGCCTCATGTCCAGTATCGCCTTCGCCTGCTCCTCCGTCAGGTCGAACTCCTCCATCAGGCCCTGCCTCGCCTCCGCGGTGTCCTCGCTCTCCCGTATCAGCTCCACGACGGCCTCTATGTCCGCGAGCGCGGTTCTGAGGCCCTTCAGGACGTGTGCCCTGGACCTCGCCCTCTCGAGCTCGTGACGGGTCCGGCGCTCCACCACCTCGACCCGGTGCTTCAGGAACTGCTCGAGGGTCTCCTTCAGCGTCAGGAGCCGCGGCTCGCCGTCAACTATGGAGAGGTTTATCACGCCGAAGGTGCTCTCCATGCGCGTGGACTCGTAGAGCTGGTTCAGCACGGCGTGTCCCGAGACCCCTCTCTCCAGCTCCAGGACGACCCGTACCCCCTCGCGGTCGGACTCGTCCCTGAGGTCCCGTATGCCCTCCAGGTGTCCCTCCGTCACGAGGTCCGAGGTCGACTTCACGAGTCGTGCCTTGTTGACCTGGTAGGGAACCTCCTCTATGACCACCGTGTCGCGCTTCTCGCCCTCCTCGACGCGGGCCCTGCCACGCATCGTGACCTTGCCGGTGCCCGTGGCGTAGGCCTGCCGTATTCCGTCCCGCGTTATCGTTGCGCCGGTCGGGAAGTCCGGTCCCCTCACGTGCTCCATCAGCTCCTCCACGGTGCAGTCAGGTTCGTCTATGAGGCGTATCCCGGCGTCGCAGACCTCCCGCAGGTTGTGGGGCGGAACGTTCGTGGCCATCCCGACGGCCACGCCGCTGGCGCCGTTTATCAGGAGGTTCGGGGCCTTCGACGGAAGGGCCTCGGGCTCCTGCAGGGAGCCGTCGAAGTTGTCGCGCCACTCCACCGTCGACTTATCCAGGTCCTCCAGCAGTTCGCCGGAGAGCTCCGTGAGCCGGGCCTCGGTGTACCGCATCGCCGCCGGGGAGTCGCCGTCCATCGAGCCGAAGTTTCCGTGACCGTCGACCAGCGGGTTGCGGAGGGAGAAGTCCTGCGCCATCCTGACGAGGGTGTCGTATATCGCGGCGTCGCCGTGGGGGTGGTACTTCCCCATCGTCTCGCCGACCACGGTGGCGGACTTCTTGTAGGGCCTGTCGTGCCTGAGACCCATGTCGTGCATGGCGTAGAGGATTCGTCGCTGCACCGGCTTCAGTCCGTCACGGACGTCCGGTATCGCACGCCCGACGATGACGGACATGGAGTACTCGAGGTAGGCCTCCCTCATCTTGTCCACGAGGGGGGTGTCCACTATCTCCTGAGCTATCCTGTTCGCCTCGGACGCCTCAGATGTCAAGGTTCTCCACCTCCGTCGCGTGCCGCTTTATGAACTCCCTGCGGGGCTCCACGTGCTTACCCATCAGGGTCGTGAAGAGCTCGTCGGCCTCCACGTCGTCCGGGTTCTCCACCCGTAGCAGGACGCGGCTGTCCGGGTCCATCGTCGTTTCCCAGAGCTGCTTCGGCGACATCTCGCCGAGGCCCTTGTAGCGCTGCATCGATACTCCGCGCCGCCCTATCTCTCCCAGCAGCTCCTCCTTTTCCCCCTCGGTGTAGACGTAGTGGTCCCCGCCGCCCTTCCTCACCCTGTAGAGAGGTGGCTTGGCGAGGTACACCATTTCCCTCTCTATCAGGGGCTTCATATACCGGTAGAGGAACGTCAGGAGCAGCGTCTCGATGTGGGCCCCGTCCTCGTCGGCGTCCGTGTTGTGGGCGCAGAGGCCGCCGATTCCTGCGACGAAGTTCTCGTCTTCCTCGACGGAGAAGTCGTAGACCTTTCTCCCGGACGGCTCCACCTCCCTTACCGACCGGACGGGGAGGGCGAACAGGTCGTCGCTGACCTCCTCGAAGGACCGGTTGGCCTCGTTGTCCCATCCCCGATCGACTCGTTCCCTGATTCTCCCGGAACCGGGGATGCCGCTCCAGACCTCCCGTATCCTTTCGAGGTCCGACCTTGCGGATACCGTCACGGTGTACCGGTCGCTGACAGTCCGGATGGGTTCGCCCCTTATCTCGCCGTCCGGAATCTCGTCCGCATCCGTGACCGACAGGGAGGCCGTTACTCCGAGGGAGGAGAGGAGGTACATCAGGCCGCTGGCGAGGCCGCGGGAGGCCGTGTACCACGTTACCCTGTCTCCCGCCACGGTTCCGTCTCCGTCGAGGAGGCCGCGGAGGAAGGCCCTCCGCTCCTCGGGGCGAGCGTTAAACACGAGGCCGGGTATCGACTTCTCGGATGAGGTTTCGGCGTCGAGTTCGAGTACCTCTCTCCACGCTATGGCCGCGGGGCGATTGAGGAGCTTGACCTCACCCGTCCTCTCCTCGTAGCCGTAGAACTTTGCCCCGATTCCGAAGACGTGCTGGAACGCGTGGAGGTACTTCTCCACTAGTCGCTCCTCGTCCACCGAGAGCCGGATACCGTTACGGGGTGAGCAGCTTCCCTCGGCGACGTAGAAGCCCATCAGCTCCATCAAGGTCTCGTCGACCTTCACGAACCTTCCGATTCCCCGGTCCGCGTAGTGCTCGGGCGTCAGCTCGACATCGGCGTCATCGGGCAGGCGGTCGAGATCCCCGGGTTCTAGTTCGCTCAGCCGGGCGCGGGACCTGACCCTGTTCCGCCCGGAGTCGGAGTACTCCCCGCTCCACTTCTCTTCAAGCTGGGAGGACTTGACCTCTATCTCGTTAGCCACGTCGTCGAAGGGCACTCCTACTGCATCGCAGTAGGCCTCGAAGTTCTCGAGGGAGGGTCGATTTATGCCCCCCTCCCAGTGAGACACCGTTATGGGCTGCTTTACGCCGACAGCCTCGCACACGTCCGACTGGGTGAGCCCCCCCTCCTCCCTCGCCGCCTTAAGCTTGTGGAGAACCTCTTTTGGGACCCGCCCCCTCCTCCGCGCGGCCTCGGTACCGGTGTGTTCGGCGAGGACCTTTTTCTTCAGGAGGTTCTCAGCGCCTCCGCCCTGAAGGAATACCTCGGAACAGGAGGCCCCACTTTCCATAAGGGCCTCGACTAAATCGATTTCGTCCTCGCGCTCCATCGGCAGAGGAACGTTTCTCGGGGCGACAACGAGGTCTCCTTCCTTTATATCGTCTCCTCTGGCGAGCTCCACCTCGCCGTCTCGGTACACGAAGATGCTGTGGGAGGCTGTGACCTTCACGCTCCTCCCGTAGGCCGTCTCGATTTCGTAGAGCGGCTCCTCAATCTCGTGCCTAACGACGTAGTTTATCTGGCGGAACCTGGTCTCGTGGTCGTCCAGGCCGAAGCAGAGGACATCGTACCCCTCGAACTCCCCGTCCATACCCAGCACGGAATCAATGAACTCCCCTATCCTGACGAGGCGGGCCTCCCCCCCGGGACCCCTCACGAGGCCGTGCTCCTCTCCATCGACGCTCATTATGATTGCCTTGGAGTAGCGGGCGTCGTCCAGGTCGAACTCGTCGCCTATCCCGGTCCCCAGGGCGGTGATGAGGCTCCTTATCTCGTCATTGTTCAGAATCCTGTCCAGCCGGGCCTTCTCCACGTTCAGTATCTTGCCCTTCAGGGGAAGAATGGCCTGGAACTCCCGGTCCCGGGCCTGCTTCGCGGAGCCGCCGGCGGAGTCCCCCTCCACTATGAAGAGCTCCGTGCCCTCGCGCTTCCTGGAGGAGCAGTCCGCCAGCTTTCCCGGCAGCCGCGTGGACTTGAGGGCGTTCTTTCGCCGCGTCAGCTTCTTGGCCTCCGAGGCGGCCTTCCTCGCGCGAAGGGCGTGGAGCGCCTTCTCCACTATCCCGTCAGCCTCAGTCGGGTGCTCCTGCAGGAACCTGGAGACGCCGTCGTAGACTATGGACTCGACCACGCCCCTGACCTCGCTGTTGCCCAGCTTCGTCTTGGTCTGGCCCTCGAACTGGGGCTCCGGAATCATCACGCTTATCACGGCCGTCAGGCCCTCCCTCACGTCGTCACCGGAGAACCTCTCCTCGACGCCGGCCTCCTTCTCCGCGTACTCGTTCACGGCGCGGGTGAGGCCGCCCCTGAACCCGGACAGGTGGGTGCCGCCCTCCCGCGTGTTGATGTTGTTCGCGAACGCGAACACCGAGGAGACGTACTCCGAGGTCCACTGCAGAGCAGCCTCGACCCGCACCTCCTCGTCCCCGTCATCCAGGTGTACGACGCCGGTCAGCGGGTCGCGGTTCCGGTTCACGTGCTCGACGAAGGAGGAGATGCCCCCCTCGTACCTGAACGTCCTCTCCTCATCCCCGGAGCTTATCGTGATCTTGAGGCCCTCGTTCAGGAAGGCGAGTTCCCTCATGCGCTCCACGAGGCTGTCGAACCTGATCCTGCCATCCCCGAAGAGCTCGGGGTCCGGCCTGAACCTCACCGTGGTCCCGGACCCCTCTTCCCTGGAGTCCTCCTCGACCTCCGGCCTGCTGGGCACCCCGCGCTCGAACCTCTGCCTGTAGAACTTTCCGTCCCTCCGGACCTCCACGACGAGCCACTCGCTTAGCGCGTTGACGACGGACACCCCGACGCCGTGCAGGCCGCCGCTGACCTTGTAGCTCTTGTGGTCGAACTTGCCGCCGGCGTGCAGCCGCGTCATGACCACCTCGACGGCCGGGACGCCGTACTCCGGGTGCTCCTCTATCGGGATCCCGCGCCCGTCGTCGCTGACCTCCACCACGTTGTCCTCGAGGAGGGAGACCTGGATTCTGGAGCAGTGGTCCGCCATGGCCTCGTCGACCGAGTTGTCGACCACCTCGTAGACCAGGTGGTGCAGGCCCCTGGCCCCGGTGCCGCCGATGTACATCCCGGGCCTCTTCCTTACGGCCTCGAGACCCTCCAGCACCTGGATTGACTCTGAGCCGTAATCCCCCGCCTCGGCCACTTACGACGCACCTCCTCCACGGACCCCTCTCATGGGGCGGGCATCTCCGCCCCTATTATCGTCTGGGTGGAGGTTACTCCGTCGACCTCGCGCAGCCGGTCGACCACGGAGTTAAGGTTTGACAGCCCCTCCACGTCGACTATCGCAATGAAGTCGTACTCGCCGAACACGTGCAGGATCTCACGCACGCCGCCGAGGTCCTTCAGGGCTCTGAAGACGCTCTTCTCATTTCCGGGGGTGACGTTTACGAGGGTGACTCCGACGACCACCAAAACACCGGCTTTATATCTATCAGGGAGCTATTAACCCTTTCCTTCAGACGGCCAGGTCGCCCCATCCCCGAAGACAAGACTTAATCGAGTGCCTGCAGAATACGGGGCACAGTGCACGAAGGGGAGTTCAGGGTCCTGGACACGACGCTGAGGGACGGTGAGCAGACGCCCGGGATCTCGCTCACCTCGGAGGAGAAGCTCTGGATAGCCAGGCAGCTGGACTCCATGGGGGTCGACACCATCGAGGCCGGCTCCGTCGCCACCTCCGAGGGGGAGAGGAGGGGCATAGGGCGGGTGGCGGACGAGGGGCTGGAGGCCGAGGTGGCCAGCTACTGCCGTGCACTGGACACCGACATAGAGCAGGCCGCCGGGTGCGGCGTAGACGCCGTACACCTCGTGCTGCCCTCGTCCAGGACCCACATAGAGGAGAAGCTCGGCAGGACCGGAGAGGAGGTGCTGGACCTGGCCACGGAGATGACGGAGCTCTCCAGGGACCACGGCCTGGTGGTGGAGCTGTCGGCGGAGGACGCCTCCAGGGCCGACACGGACTTCCTGGAGCAGCTCTACGGCAGGGGGGTGGAGGCGGGCACGGACCGACTGGTCTTCTGCGACACGGTCGGGGTACTGACGCCGAGGAGGACCTCCTCGCTATTCGAGAGGCTGTCGGGCTCCTTCGAAGTCCCGCTCGCGGTCCACTGTCACAACGACTTCGGCAACGCCACGTCCAACACCGTGGAGGCACTCCTCTCCGGGGCCTCCGAGGTACACGTCACCGTCAACGGTATCGGGGAGAGGGCCGGCAACGCGTCGCTGGAGGAGGTCGTCTCCAACGCGAGCGCACTGAACGAACTCGCCTGCGGCGTGGACATGGGACAGCTCTACGAGGCGTCGAGGCTCGTGTCCCGACTCACCGGGATGCCCATCGCCCTCAACAAACCCATCGTCGGTGAGAACGCCTTCACGCACGAGAGCGGGGTACACGTGCACGGAATGCTCAGGGACGAATCGACCTACGAGCCCATAACGCCGGAGGCGGTCGGCAGAAAGCGGAGGTTCGTCCTGGGGAAGCACATAGGGCGCTCCTCGGTGAGGGCCTACCTCGGGGAGCGGGGCGTCGAGGCCTCGGAGGAGCAGGTGGTGGAGATAACCGAGCGCGTGAAGGACCTCTCGGACAAGGGGAAGCTGATAACGGACGCGGACGTCGAGGCCATAGCCGAGACGGTGCTGAAGTTCGAGAAGGAGCCGGTGGTGCGTCTGGAGGACCTCACAGTGGTCTCCGGGAACAAGGTCACCCCTACGGCGTCCGTTAGACTGAACATAGATGACGAAACGGTCGACGAGGCGTCCACGGGGGTGGGTCCGGTGGACGCCCCCATCAGGGCGCTCAGGAAAGCTATTAAGGGGATGGCCGACATCCAATTGGAGAACTACCGCGTCGAGGCCATAACGGGCGGGACCGACGCCCTGGTCGAGGTCGTGATCAAGCTGAGCAGGGACGGCAGAATCGTCACGGCCCACGGCGCCCGCGCGGACATAATCATGGCTAGCGTGGAGGCGATGATCGACGGGGTGAACCGGTTGCTGGAGGAGGAGGCATGAGGAATGGATGCGACGTCGTGCTGGAGAGCTTCGACGCCGAGGGAGTGGACACCGTATTCGGGTACCCCGGCGGCGCGATAATCAACCTGTACGACACGCTCTACGACGCGGACCTGAACCACGTGCTCACCAGGCACGAGCAGGCCGCGGCCCACGCCGCCGACGGCTACGCAAGGGCCACCGGCGAGGTGGGGGTGTGTCTCTCGACCAGCGGGCCCGGCGCCACGAACCTCGTAACTGGCATCGCGACGGCCCACATGGACTCGGTGCCCATTCTCGCCGTAACGGGGCAGGTCCCGACGGGCATGATAGGTAACGACGCCTTCCAGGAGGCGGACGTCACCGGGATAACGATGCCGATAACGAAGCACAACTACCTGGTCCAGGACGCGGACGAGCTGCCCGGCGTCATGAGGGAGGCCTTCTTCCTCGCGAACACCGGGAGGCCCGGCCCGGTCGTCGTGGACCTGCCGAAGGACGTACAGACGGCCGAGACCGACGTGGAGTACCCCTCGGTGGACGACGTGAAGAGGGGCATCAGGGGGTACTCCCCGACGTACGGTGGTCACCCGCGGCAGGTGAAGAGGGCGGCGGAGGCCATCTCAGGGGCCGACAGACCCGTCGTCTACGCGGGCGGCGGAGTGATAGCCAGCGGGGCGTCCCGGGAGCTGCGGAGGCTGGCCGAGATCACGGGGGCCCCGGTGACGACCACCCTGATGGGGCTCGGGGCCTTCGACGAGCGGGACCCGCTGAGCCTCGGGATGCTGGGCATGCACGGCACGAAGGCCGCGAACTACGCCGTCACCGAGAGCGACCTGCTCATAGCCGTCGGCGCCCGCTTCGACGATCGGGTTACCGGCAAGCTCGACGCCTTCGCCCCGAACGCCACCGTCATCCACATCGACGTAGACCCGGCCGAGATATCCAAGAACGTGGAGGCCCACGTCCCGATAGTCGGGGACGCGGGGGACGTGCTCGGGGAGCTGAACTCAACGCTGGAGGAGATGGCGGTGAGGGACGGCTCCGAGTGGCGCGAGAAGGTGAAGCGCTGGAAGAGGGAGTACCCGCTGGACTACGAGGAGTCGGACGACGTCATCAAGCCCCAGAGCGTCGTTGAGGCCATAAATCAGCACTCCCCGGAGGACACCGTCATCGCAACTGAGGTGGGGCAGTGCCAGATGTGGGCGGCCCAGTTCTTCGATTACACCAAGCCCCGGAGCCTCGTCTCCAGCGGCGGGCTCGGGACCATGGGGTACGGGTTCCCGGCCGCCATAGGTGCACAGGTGGGCAGGCCCGGCGCCACGGTCTGGGACGTGGCAGGCGACGGCTCCCTCCAGATGAACATACAGGAGCTCGCCACCGTGGCCCTGAACGACATACCGGTCAAGGTCGCGATACTGAACAACGGTTACCTCGGCATGGTTCGGCAGTGGCAGGAGCTCTTCTTCGGGGAGCGCTACAGCTCCACTGACCTGGACCAGGTCCCGGACTTCGCCCGCGTAGCAGAGTCCTACGGCGTAAAGGGGGTCACGGTCGAGAGGCCGAGCGAGGTGGAGGACGCCGTCCGGGAGGCGCTGGAGCACGACGGCCCGGTCGTCCTGGACTTCCGCGTGGCCCGGGAGGAGAACGTCTTCCCGATGGTCCCGGCCGGCGCCGCCATAAACGAGATACTGGAGGGATAAGGTGAGCAGACACGTAATCGGGGTGCTCGTGGAGAACCAGCCCGGCGTCCTGAACCGCGTCTCGGGGCTCTTCTCCCGCCGCGGCTTCAACATCGACTCCATAAGCGTGGGTGTGACTGAGCGAAGCGACGTATCGAGGATGACACTGACCCTGGACGGGGACGAGAAGGTCCTGGAGCAGCTCACGAAGCACCTCAACAAGCTGCCGGACGTAATCAAGGTCACGCACCTCGACGCCGGGTGCGTCGAGAGGGGGCTCGCCCTCGTGAAGGTGGACGTCTCCAGCCCGGAGTCACGGAGCGAGGTGATGCAGGTGGCCGACGTGTTCCGCGGCGCCGTCATCGACGTCTCCCGCGACACCGTCACCGTGGAGGTCACCGGGACCGAGGACAAAATTCAGGCCATGCTGGACCTGCTCAGGGAGCACGGCATCAAGGAGGTCGCCCGAACGGGCGTCGCCGCGATGGCCCGCGGACCGAAGTACACGGGGACTGAGTAGATGACGGAGCGAGTCAGTTTAGAGCCGAACTCCTGACGGCGAGGGACGGAGATGGGTTACGGAGGTTGCGTCGCTCAGGAGGGGCACGTCTCCACGTTCGGGACACTGAAACCCCCGGGGTTGGGGCCCACTTCCGCTGCTATTATGCTTCCGTCGCGCCATTATCCGGACCGTAGCGGTGCCGTTGACGGAGGTCAAAGGATGGTCAATATGTTCTACGAGGAGGACGCGGACCCCGCGTTCCTCGAGGGTTCACGCATAGCGGTCGTTGGGTACGGTTCCCAGGGACGGGCGCAGTCCCTGAACCTGAGGGACAGCGGCCTCGACGTCGTCGTGGGGCTCCGCGAGGGTCCCTCCTGGGAGCGGGCCGTATCGGAGGGCATGGACGTCCTGCCGACGGAGGAGGCCGCGGCGGGCGCGGACGTGGTCGTTATGCTCATACCGGACGAGGCGCAGCCGGGCGTCTACGAGGACCAGGTGGCCCCGAATCTGGAGGAGGGGGACGGACTGGCATTTTCGCACGGCTTCAACGTGCACTTCAACCAGATCGTGCCGCCGGAGTACGTTGACGTATTCATGGTGGCGCCGAAGAGCCCTGGCGACCTGGTTCGGCAGACCTACGACGAGGGAGCCGGCGTGCCGGGCCTCGTCGCCGTGGAGCAGGACGCCACCGGCGGGGCACTGGACCGTGCCCTGGCCTACGCACGGGGCATCGGCTGCACGCGGGCCGGCGTCATCGAGACGACTTTCGCCGAGGAGACTGAGACCGACCTGTTCGGTGAGCAGGTCGACCTCTGCGGTGGCGTCACCTCCCTCATCAAGGCGAGCTTCGAGACCATGGTGGACGCCGGGTACCAGCCAGAGGTGGCCTACTTCGAGTCGCTGCACGAGCTGAAGCTCATCGTCGACCTGGTACACCGCCGCGGCCTCGCCGGGATGTGGGACAACGTCTCAAACACGGCGGAGTACGGCGGCCTCACCCGGGGAGACCGCGTGGTGGGGGAGGAGAGCCGCGCCGCCATGGAGGACGTGCTGGACGAGGTGCGTAGCGGCGAGTTCGCCCGCGAGTTCGTCCTGGAGAACAGGGCCAGCCGGCCCAGCCTCGGGGCACTGAGGCGACGCGAGGCCGATCACCCCGTCGAGAGGGTCGGCGCGAGACTCCGCGACATGATGGACTGGCTCTGAGGGAGTGACTGCGTAAAAAAAAACGTATCCTTTACCGTATCCTTTACCGACGGGTTCGCCGTGCCGCTTCGACGGGGCCGTGGCGATGAGGTGAGGGGTGGCTCCTTATCCTGTGGCCGGTCGTTTGCCCGGTTCCCGGGTCGGGAAGCGGCGGTTTTCGTGTCTAGATGGAGGCCTCTGCCGACTCCATCTCGTCCCTGATCGTTTCGAGGGTCTCCCTCAGGACCTCCAGGGGGTCGTCGCCCTTCGTCTCGAGGTAGAGGACGGGTTCCCCCTCGAGGGGGTGGTCGATGTCGTACGACGCGACCCCGGTTCTCCCGTCCCGCAGCAGGGCCTCCTTCAGCAGGTTGGGGAAGCCGTGGCTCTCGCCGCGTAGCTCGAGCTTTACCTCGGTGTCCGTCACCTCCAGGACCTTGACGTCCATACGGTTCACCGGTAGTCCTCTGATACCTTCCTGCTCTCCTCGCGTCCGCACTCCGGACAAACGAGCTTTCCGTCCTCGTTCCTCAGCCTGGTGGAGTCGCGTTGACACCTGGCGCTTACGACCCCGAGGCCGGGCTCCGCGGTCGTGAGGTCTATGTTTCCGCTCTGCGGGTTCGTGACCCGGGCCTTCACGATGTCGCCCTCGCGCACCACGTCGGACATCTCGTCGACGTAGTCCTGCGACAGGTTGGATATGTGGAGAGCCGCGACCTCCTGGGAGGGTATCTCGCGCCTCTCGTTGCCCTCGACGTAGCTGAGCCTGACGAGTGCGAGGGCGTTCCTTATTCGGAACACCTTGCCCACCACGACGTCGTTCAGGCGGGGTACGGGGGGGGTCGAAACCGAGGGCTTCACCTGAATCTTCCTGCCATCGGTCTCCACGGTTCCTGTCACCTCAGCGTATATCTCCCCGTTGGACACGAACGTATTCTCGCCGCCGAGGTACTCCTCGGTCTTTCCCATCTTCTCTCCCGGGGTCACAATCCTGGCTTCTGACATCTCATCCATCCTCCGACTCGAACCTGTACAGGTCGACCTTCACCGCACCGACGTCCCTCCTGTGAAAGTGGTGGCTTCGCGGAATCGGAAACTCGTAGGTTCCCTCCACGCGCGCCCTTCCACCGCGGGTCTCCACGTGTCTGCGCACGAAGTCCCTCGTCGCGGCGTTGTGCAGGCTGTAGGCGACGGGTGCCGCCTCCATCGCCCTCTCCATGAAGGGCCGATCGGCGCCGTGCGACTGTGCACCGAACGGCGGGTTCTGGATAACGAGGTCTCCCTCCAGCTCCAGGTCCTCCACGTCGCCCAGTATAAACTCCACCCCGGCTCCTAAAGCACTTGCGTTTTCCCGGGCCGTTTCCAGGGCCCCCGGGTCCACGTCGACCCCGATGGCGTCCGACCCCAGCAGGGAGGCACCCACGGCGAAGACGCCGGTTCCGCAGCCCAGGTCGACGACGCGTCCCTCCAGCTCTCCGCGGGAGTGGGCCAGGTGAAGCACCTCGGCGGCTATCGGCGCCGGCGTGGAGTACTGCTCGAGCTTCGCGGAGGGGTCGTCGAATCCATCGAGGCGCTCGAGCTCCATCTCGAGGTGCTTCTTTCGCACGCCCCGTCATCTCCGCGTTCCGTGAAATGTCTGGCGCTACCTCTCGAACTCGTCGAACCGGTATTCGTGAGTCAGTCCGAGCATCAGTTCGAGCTCCGGCGGCGTCAAAACGGGGCGGTCGAACCTGTCGCCGTCGTCCAGGGAGAGCCTGGGGCACGACGTGTTGACGTAGGCGTCCATGCCGAGGTTCGTGAGAGCCTCGGGCGTCACCAGGTCGAGCGTAACGAGGTTCGCCTCCCTGCCGCTCTCCTCCAGCAGGTTTGCGGACTCCCGTGCCTTCCGCAATCGTCGCTGCCCCGGCTTTCTGCCGACGAGGACGCCCCAGGTCTCCGCGTCCGAGGCTGCGGAGACCGAGCCGAACCTCCTGCGGACGAAGCTCTCCACCTCCTCCTCCAGATCCACCGTCTCGCCCGTGGACGGGTCGGCGGCCACCACGCGCTTCCCCGTGGCCAGGCGGGCCCCGAGGGGGTGGAACAGTCCCGTGCCGAGGTAGAGCAGCTCCGGCGCGTCTACCCGGGCGTTTCCCAGGTCACACCCGAGGACCTGGCCGGGGCCGGTGCCTCGCCTGCCGCGGTCCGCTATCTCCGGCACGACCCCCTCTTCCGCGAGGATGGCGGCGGCGCGTTCGAGCGAGCGGGTGTGCTGCGCGGTCGTTACCAGGCCTGCGGCCTCACCGAGGAGCGTCGCGGCTTCCCTGACCACCGGCTCCACGTCGACGTCGGGCCCCACCTCCAGGTGTACGGTGGGCAGCGTGCCGAACTCCATCGGGCTGTGACCCAGGTGCAGTACCAGGTCGACGCCGAGGGCTTCGAGGTCCGGGGGGGCGGGGTCGCACGCCCCGAAGCAGGGGTCGCCGGATATCACGACTTCGGCGCCGAGGTCACGGAGCTCCCCTGCGATGGCTGCGGCCCCGCGCTTTAGGCCCCCGGGGAGCTGCAGCGCCACGGTCCCGGCGCCGCGCTCCTCCACGGCCTCCCTTGCCCGCCGGGCGACCTCTTCCATCACGCCAGGTCCTCCAGGTCGTCCAGGAACTGCTCTACTGTCTCGCGGGTGACGTGCGGCATGACGACGAGCCGCAGCGCCTCGGGCAGCGATGAGACCGAGACGCTCCACCCCCTCTCCTCCAGTTTCGCTGCGAGCCGGTGGGGCTCGTCGGCCGTCACCGATACTACGTTGGTCACCGGCTCCAGGGAGAGCCCAAGTCCGGGCACCTCCCCGACGCCGCGTGCGAGTGTCTCCGCGTTCCCCATGCACCTCTCCACCTCCTCGCGATATCCCTCCCTTCCGAGCCTCGTCATGGCGGCGTAGGCGGAGGCGGCTCCGGCCCCGGTGCGGGTCCCTGTGAGGGAGTGCTGCTCGTCCGATGTGAGATACGGTGTGGCAGTGGCGAGGGAGTCCAGCAGCTCCTCCTCCCTCAGCAGCAGTGAACCGGACGGTATGGTGCTGAACCCCATCTTGTGGGGGTCCACCGTCATCGTGTCCACGGCGTCGATCGAGAAGTCGAACTCCGGGGCGTCGTCCAGGAAGGGAAGGACGAATCCACCGAAGGCGGCGTCGACGTGCAGCAGCAGGCAGTGTTCCTCCGCGACCTCGGCGAGCTCGTCGACCGGGTCCACCTGTCCGGTCTCCGTGGTTCCCGCGACGGCGACGAGTGCGACGGTCCGGTCGTTGACCAGGTCCTCGGCGCCTGAGGGGTCGACCGCGTAGTCCCCACCCAGAGGTGCCCTCCTGAGCCTGACGCCGAGCATGTCGGCGGCCTTGTCAAAAGAGAAGTGCGCCGACCTGGGGACCACGATTTCGGGGTCCTCGACGTCCGAGACGTTCCTGATTGCGCGCAGGGCCTGTACGTTTGACTCGGTGCCGCCGGTGGTTACGTATCCCGCGCCGCCCTCCAGGTTCAGGAGCCGTGAGAGCTCCGCCACGACCTTCGACTCGACCTCGGCGGCTCCGGGGAACAGGCCGGGGTCGCCGAGGTTTGTCCCCATGAAGAGGCGGTGGGCCTCGGCCGCGACCGGGAGCGGGTGGGTGCACATCGAGCTCAGGACGCGGTCACTGCGGTAGGAGCTGTCCCTCTCCCTGGCTTTGCGGAGCTGCTTAAGGACCTCCTCTTCGTCGGTCCGCCTCCTGTGCATCTGGGTGGGGGATTCGTCGGTGAGCTCCTTAGCTCCTGCGTCTGGCGGATTCCAGCATTATACGCCTCTCGGCCCTGGCCACGGTCCTGCGGATTCTGGAGACGGCGTCGATGTTGGCGGATACGCTGTCGATGCCGTAGTTCACCAGAGTCTCGACGAACCTCGGGTCGCTGCCGGCCTGTCCGCATATCGAGGTCTTCACGCCCAGGTCGCTGCAGGTGTCGATGACGCGCTCGATGAGTTTCAGGACGGCAGGGTGGTCCGCCCGGTACAGGTCCCTGACGTTCTCGTCGTTCCTGTCGACGGCGAGCGTGTACTGGGTGAGGTCGTTGGTTCCGAAGGATACGAAGTCGACCCCCTCGGACGCGATATCCTCGACCACGAGTGCGGAGGCCGGCGTCTCCACCATCACTCCAAAGTCCAGGGCGTCGAGGTCCAGCCCCTCCGCCTCCAGCAGCTCCCGGGCACGCCCGACCTGCCCGGCCTCGGATACGAGGGGCAGCATGATTCCCACGTTGTCCAGGCCGCGGTCGACGAGTCTCCGGAAGCACACGGCCTCCAGGGCGAAGTGTTCCGTCTCCTCGAGGTCGCGCCTGATCCCGCGGAGCCCCATCATGGGGTTTTGCTCCACGGGTTCGCTCTC
This sequence comes from Methanonatronarchaeales archaeon, assembly GCA_018263395.1. Lineage (GTDB taxonomy): Archaea > Halobacteriota > Methanonatronarchaeia > JAANXF01 > JAANXF01 > JAANXF01. Next base: position 30,014 of record JAANXF010000017.1, on the reverse strand, counting down.
GCCGCCCTCCATGGAGCGGAACTCGTCGGTGGGGGCGTCCAGGGTCCGGACCCACACCGGTCGGGGGTAGAACGCCTCGGCCACCCGCGAGACTCCCTCGAAGAGGGCGTCGACGTACTCGTCCCCGCGGCCCTCCTCTATGTAGGCGGAGGGGTGCATCTCCAGGTCCAGCACCATGTGTTCGAGGCGGAGGAGTCCCACGCCGTCGGCACCGGTGGCGGCTGCCCTCTCCGCGGCCTCCGGTATGGATACGTTCACCTTCACCTCGGTCGCCGTGACCTCGGCCGGGGCGGCCCGCGGCCCCCGGGCTTCCGCGGACTCCCCGTTACCCTCCTCGAGGTTGCCGCGGTAGACCTTTCCGCGGTCCCCGTCGATGGTGACCACCTGTCCATCTGACAGGGTGGCAGTGGCCTTGCTGGTTCCCACGATGCAGGGGGTCCCTAGCTCCCGTGACACTATGGCTGCGTGGCAGGTGAGTCCCCCCTCGTCCGTCACGATGGCGGCTGCCCGCTTCATTCCGGGAACCATGTCCGGGGTCGTCATCTCGGTAACGAGTACGTCGCCACTCTCCACGCGGTCGAGCTCGTTCACGGACCAGATGAGCTTTACCCGACCCGCTGCCCGTCCCGGGGACGCGGGGAGCCCGGTGAGCAGCACTTCGCCGGTGACCTCCTCCGCCTCGACCTCTCCCCTTATCGTCGTGATCGGACGGGACTGGAGCAGGAAGACCTCGTCGCCTACTATTGCCCACTCCACGTCCTGAGGGGAACCGTAGTGGCCCTCCAGCTCATCGGCGAGGTCGGTGAGCCCCCGCAGCTCCTCCTCGTCGAGCACCCTGGCCTCGGCCCTCTCCCGGGGCACCTCCTTCTCGACCGTGGAGCCGTCCTCCCTCACGAACATTATCCCCTTGTTACCGATGTTTACGTCTATGACCCTTCCCGTGGCGCGGTCTACCGAGTAGCTGTCGGGGGATACACCTCCGCCGACCACGGATTCGCCGAGGCCCCACGCCGCCTCTATCAGGACCTCCGGCTTTCCGGTGGTGGGGTGGCTGGTGAACATGACGCCGGCCTTCTCGGCGTCCACCATCACCTGGACCACGACGGCGATGTCGACCTGCTCGTGCTCGAACCCCTGATTCTCCCGGTAGAATATAGCACGCGGGGTGTACAGGGAGGCCCAGCAACGCCTGATGCCCTCCTCCAGGTCCTCGTAGCCCCTGACGTTGAGGAACGTTTTCTGCTGACCGGCGAAGCTGGCGTCGGGCAGGTCCTCCGCGGTCGCCGACGACCGGACGGCGACGTACGGTTCGTCGTCCAGGTCGGCGTAGAAACCGCGTATTTCCTCCCGGAGGTACGCCGGGAAATCTGCCCCCATTATGAGGTCCTCGATGGACTCGCTTGCCTCCTTGAGGCTCTGGGAGTCCTCGGAGTCCACCTCTCTTAGGAGGGCGAATATCTCGTCGGCAATGCCGTTTTCGTCTATGAATTTTCTGAACGCGCCGGCGGTTACGATGAACCCGGGCGGCACGTTCAGGTCCGCCCCGACCAGCCTTCCGAGGCTCGCTCCCTTCCCGCCGACCCTCTCCAAGTCCTCCTTCCCTACGTCCTCTATGTCCAGAATCGGTTTCATGGTGACCACGTCAAAGCTCCCTTATCAGGCTCCTCCTCTTCTCGTCGAGGCTCGTCAGGGCCTCTATGAGCAGCAGGTCCAGGTCCTCCTCGTCCACGCCGAGCCTGTTCGCCTCCCTGACGAGCTCCCTGTGGTCGAGTTCGCCCCTGATGTCCATCTCCCTCGCCACTTCGCCGAGGGCGAAGGTCTTGGAACACCTCTCGAGGAAGTCGACGGACGGAGCGACGTGGCCGTTCTCGACGCGGGAGACCCGCTCTCTGGTGGTTCCGAGTATCCCGGCCAGCTCGCTCTGCGTCAGGCCCGTCTTCACCCTGAGTCCCCTCACCAGCGAGCCGCGTGACTCTTCGAGCACCAGCCTGCCGGCCACGTCCCGGGCGACCTCGATGGCCTGTGACGATTCCATCATCAGGGGCCGATAACTCGGACGGTGCATAGATAAAGCTTTTCCACCTGTGACTCTACACTCACATCCCTCTTGTGCGCCAGGGCCGTCCCGGAAAGAATAAAGCGGCGCGCGCTGCATCTAAGTGGCGCGATGTTCAGAATTGCGGTTACGGATCCAATCGACCGGGAGGGAATCAGAGCCCTCGAGGAGGAGGCGGAGGCCGTCGACGCGACCACCTTCGACCGCGAGAGGCTTCTCGAGGAGGCCCCCGGGTTCGACGCCATAATAGTCAGAAGCGGCACTGCAGTGGACGCGGAGTTTCTCGAGGCGGCCGATCGCCTGAAGGTCGTCGGGCGCGCCGGAGTGGGTGTGGACAACATAGACCTCGACGCCGCCACGGAGCGCGGAATCGTAGTCCTCAACTCGCCGCAGTCATCCACCATAAGCGCGGCGGAGCACACCGTGGGTCTCATGCTCTCCCTCGCTCGAAACATCCCGCAGGCCTACGAGTCCGTAAAGTCTGGACGGTGGGAGAAGTCGAAGTATCTCGGCGTGGAGCTGTACGACAAGACGCTCGGCGTCTTCGGCCTCGGACGCATAGGAGCCGAGGTGGCCAGGAGGGCTCAGGCCTTCGACATGAACGTCGTCGCCTACGACCCGTACATCTCGGAGGACCGGGCGAACCAGATGGGGACCACGCTCAGGGGCGTGGACGAGATTGTGGAGGAGGCCGACTTCATGACGTTCCACGTCCCCCTGACGGACGAGACCAGGGGCATGATAGGCGAGGAGGAGATCGGGAGAATGAAGGAGGGCGCGCGGCTGCTAAACGTGGCGCGCGGCGGCATCATCGACGAGGACGCCCTCTACTGGGCCCTCGAGGAAGGCGAGATAGCCGGTGCGGCCCTCGACGTCTTCGAGGAGGAGCCACCGGATGACAACCCACTGCTCGAGCTGGACAACCTCATCGCGACCCCGCACCTCGGGGCCTCGACCGAGGAGGCGCAGCGGAGTGTCGCCGTCTCGACGGCTCGTCAGGTCACGAGGGCGCTGAAGGGCGAGCCAATACGGTCCGCCGTCAACGTTCCGGTCGTGTCGAAGGAGGCCATGGATAGGCTTGGCCCCTACATCATGCTTGCGGAGAAGCTGGGCAGGTTCGCATCCCAGATGCTGACCGGCTCCATAGAAGAGATACAGGTCAGGGCGGCCGGAGAGATAAGCCGTGAGGACATCGAGCCGATACGGATAGCGGGGGTCAAGGGCGTGCTGACACCGCTCCTCCAGGAGCCCCCCACATTCCTCAACGCCGATATAGTGGCGAAGAACAGGGGCGTCAGGATCTCGGAGACGAAGGGAGACACCGACAACTTCACCAATCTGGTGACGATCGAGGTGACGACCTCGGAGGGCGGGAAAACCGTCTCCGGCACGGTCTTCGGTAAAAAGGCATTCCGCCTTATAGAGGTGGACGGGTACCGCATCGACGCACCCATGGAGAGGACCATGTTGTTCACGCACCACGTCGACAAGCCGGGCGTGATAGGCGAGGTCGGCACCTCGATGGGGGACCGCGGCGTAAACATCGCGGGGATGCAGGTCGGCAGGCAGGAGGCCGGGGGAAAGGCCGTGATGCTGATGGAGACTGACGGCGAGGTCCCTGACGAGGCGGTAGAGGAGATACGGGCAATAGACGGAGTCCGCGACGCCCACCTGATCCACCTGTGAGGCCCAAAGATTGCCTCTGAACGCGCCCGGGCGGGCATAGCGAGGCACCCCTCGCACTTTATCCCTCGCAGCCGACAGTTACGCCCACGAAAGCGTTGCCGAGCGCCCGGACGCTGTACCACCTCGCGGCCCTGATGGACAACCTCGCCGGCATTCCTCCGGTACCCCTGCCGGTGGCCGGACAGCGCTCCTGTCTGTGATGCGGGGAGTTACCGCGGGGGTTCGTCGCCTACATCCGGTTCCTGTACGTCCACTGGACCCTGAACGTCGCGGCAGGTAGGCCCTGGGCCGGTTCTGCGGCGCGGAGGCGCTGGACGAGGAGGAGCGGCGGCTGCGGCGCCTGGCGGATGCAGCCGGCGGGGAGGTCGATGACGACCTCGTGGCGCTCTCCGCCCTGTCCAGCGGGACCCGGCTCCGCATCGTCAGGGCGCTGGTCGGGGCGGAGGGGGAGGTCTGCGTCTGCGAGCTGGACGCCGTGCTGGACGTCTCGTCGAGCGCGGTGAGCCACGGCCTGGCGACGCTGCGGGGCGCGGGACTCGTGACGCGGCGCCGGGAGGGGAGGGGGCCTTCTACGACGCGACGGAGGGGGCGGAGCGGCTGCTGGAGGCGCTGGAGGGCGAGGAGTGACGAGGGACCTCGACGTCCTGGACCGTTTTCTCACGCTCTGGATCCTTCTCGCCATGGCTGCGGGTCTCCTGTTCGGCCGGGTCCTTCCCGGGGTGGCTGAGGCGCTGGACGCGTTCTCCGTCGCCGGCACGAGCCTGCCGATCGCCGCCGGGCTCTTCGCCATGCTGTATCCAATCATGGCGAGGGTGGACTACCGCGCGGTGCCGAAGGTCTCCCGGACGGCTCGGCGCGAGATAGGGGTCACCCTCGGGTTCAACTGGACAGTGGCGCCCTTCCTGATGTACGGCCTCGCGTGGCTGTTCCTGCGGAACCACCCGGGGCTCCTGACGGGGCTGGTTCTGGTCGGCATCGCGCCCTGTATCGCCATGGTGCTGGTGTGGAACGATCTGGCGGGTGGGAACCAGGAGATGTGCGCCATCTGCGTCGGGGTGAACAGCGTGCTGCAGGTCCTGCTCTTCGTCCCCTACGCCTTCCTTCTCCTGACCGTGCTGCAGGGCTCCGCGGTGGAGGCCGACCTCGCCCTCGTGGCCCGAACGGTCCTAGTGTTCCTCGGTCTCCCCCTCGTGCTCGGGTACGGTACGCAACGAGCCGGATTCGCCACGGTCGGGCGCGAGGCGTACTTCTCCCGGTTCGTGCCCCGAATCTCGCCGGTCGGACTGATGGGCCTGCTTTTCACTGTCCTGGTCATGTTCGCCCTGAAAGGGGAGCACGTGCTGGCGGACCCCCTGTTGGTCGGGCTGGTGGCGGCCCCGCTGCTCCTGTTCTTCGCCGGGATCTGGACTGCGGCGTACCTCGTCTCCTCAGCCCTCGGCTTCTCCTACCGGGAGGGGGTGAGCATAGCGTTCACCGCCGGCTCCAACAACTTTGAGCTCGCAATCGCCGTAGCCGTGGCGGCCTTCGGGGTCGCCAGCGACGCAGCCCTGGCCACCGTTATCGGTCCCCTGATAGAGGTCCCCGTCATGCTGGCACTGGTGAAGGTGGCGCTGGCCACGCGGTATCGGCTGTTCACGGACGGAGAGGTGTGTACCGTCGAGTAGGACGTCGGCCTCCGTCCCCGTGGAGAACGCGGTGAGGGCCGATGGAGGCGGCCTTCGCGGGCCGTGCCGGTCGGCAATGAGAGAGGTTTTTCAGGCCTGCGCCTTTTGAGAGCACCGCTTTAGGCGGAGTATATCCGCTCTATGGCCCCTTCCACCGGGAGGGATTCCGGGAGGTTCTGTCGGTAGGTATCGCATATCCGCCTCTCTGCGGTGGAGGGCAAAAGGTCGTCGTCTACCAGGGCGCCGAGAGTGGACTTCACCGATTCGACGGCCCTGTGGTCCGCGGCGAGGTCTGACACGACGACGGCGGCTTTTCTGGCCAGTGCGGGGTCAACGCCCCGGACGTCGGAGAGCAGCCCACCTTCGGACCCGGCCCTCCGTACCTCCCGCTCGTCGCGGACCTCCTCGATTACGGGGCTGTAGACGGCTGTTTTGATGGCTGTTTTCATGTAACAAAGAAACGCCGCGCTTTTACTTAAATGTTACCGGAATGATAAATAATTATCATAATTATTATGCAGGTTATACCCGAACATATTTAACATATAAAATAATTATAATTAATTTTGCCGGACTCCGCTCAGCAGAATTAATGGGCCGTCCCGCTGAATTCCGGGGCGATGGAGGTCCCCAGGGAGTACGACGCGCACAGGGTCGAGGCGAAGTGGCGGAGGGAGTGGGAGGGCTCCGACGTCTACGCGTACTCCGGTCGGGAGCCGGGCTACGCCATCGACACGCCGCCGCCGTACCCGACCGGGAACTTCCACATCGGGAACGCGCTGGGCTGGTGCTACATGGACTTCACCGCGAGGTACAGGCGGATGCGGGGTTTCGACGTGCTGTTCCCGCAGGGATGGGACTGCCACGGGCTCCCGACAGAGGTGAAGGTGGAGGAGCGGCACGGCATCACGAAGAACGACGTGCCGAAGGCCGAGTTCCGGGAGATGTGCGAGGACCTGACGTGGGAGAACATCGAGGCCATGCGGGCCACGATGCGGCGCCTCGGGTTCTCCCAGGACTGGGGCCACGAGTACGTCACGATGCGTCCGGAGTACTTCGCCAAGACGCAACGCAGCTTCGTCGAGATGGTGCGGAGCGGCGACGCGTACCGCGGTAAGTATCCAGTGAACTGGTGCCCGCGGTGCCAGACCGCCATCGCGGACGCCGAGGTGGAGCACGAGCACCGGGACACGAAGCTGAACTACTTCTACTTCGATACCGGTGACGGTGGAAAGCTCCGCATCGCCTCCACGCGGCCGGAGCTGCTTCCGGCCTGCGTCGGCGTCGTGGTGAACCCGGAGGACGAGCGGTACGCGGAGTTCGTGGGAGAGACCGCGAAGGTCCCCATCTTCGGGCAGGAGGTGGAGGTGTTCGCCGACGAGGACGTGGACCCGGGCTTCGGTACCGGCGCCGTCATGGTCTGCACCTTCGGAGACAAGCAGGACGTGGAGTGGTGGGCTGAGCACGACCTCGAGCTGCGGGAGGCCATAACGGAGCGGGGATACATGAACACCCTGGCCGGCGAGTTCGAGGGCACGACAATCCCGAGGGCGAAGGAGGCCGTCATCGAGAGGCTGGACGAACTCGGGTACTTGGAGGACGAGGAGGAGCTGGAGCAGCACGTCGGGCTCTGCTGGCGTTGCGAGACCCCGATCGAGATACTCTCCACGGAGCAGTGGTTCGTCGAGGTGGACAGCGAGGCGGTCAAGGAGAGGGCCGCCGAGGTGGACTGGGTCCCGTCGCACATGAGGAAGAAGCTGGACGCCTGGGCCGACGAGGTGGAGTGGGACTGGTGCATCTCGCGTCAACGGGTCTTCGCCACCCCGATACCGGTCTGGTACTGCCGCGACTGCGGCGAAGCCCTGATTCCGGAGATAGAGGACCTGCCCCTGAATCCTCTGAGGGACGACCCTCCGCGGCCCTGCGACGGGTGCGGCTCCACCGACGTGGAGGCGGAGGACGACGTCTTCGACACCTGGATGGACTCCTCCCTCTCGGCGCTGCACGTCGGGGGCTGGCCCGATGGGTTCCGGGAGACGCAGCTGCGGGAGCAGGGCCACGAGATCATCCGTACATGGGCCTTCTACACCCTGCTCCGGACCGACGCCCTGGAGGACACGGTGCCGTGGGATACGGCGCTCATCAACGGCATGGTGCTGGGAGGCGACGGCCACAAGATGTCGAAGAGCCGCGGCAACTACGTGCAGCCCGAGGAGGTCGTGGAGGAGTACTCTGCTGACGCCTTCCGGCTCTGGGCCGCGTCCGGCGGAGCACCGGGCAGCGACACCCCGTACAGCGAGAGGGAGGTGAAGGCCGGCTCCCGCTTCATGCGGAAGCTCTGGAACCTCTTCCGCTTCTCCGCTCCTCACTTCCCGGACGGGGAGGGAGGATCCGCCCCGCACTTTCAGAAAGGAAAGGGTGGGTCCTCTCCGCACCTCCAGGGGGGAGATAGCGAAACGGCAGGGGGCGATACCTCCTCTCAGCACGAACTCGCTGACATGGACCTCTGGGTGCTGAGCCACCTGAACCGGACGCTGCGGGACGTCGAGAGGGACATGGAGGGGTTCCAGTTCCAGGACGCCGCGAAGCGGCTGAGGGATTTCGCCTGGGACGTACTGGCTGACGACTACGTGGAGCTGGTGAAGGGCAGGCTTTACTCCGGGCAGGACCCGGCCGCGGGCGCCACTCTGAGGCGTTGCGTCGACGGGCTGGTCCGCGCCATGGCACCCTTCACGCCGCACCTCTGCGAGGAGCTTTACAGCCACTACGGCGATGGCTCCGTCCACGCCGCGGAGTTCCCCTCGGCAGACGAGGACCTAATCGACGGCGAGGTCGAGGCGGGTTACGGCGAGGTAGTGGATGTGGTTCGACGGGTGCGAAGGTGGAAGTCGGAGGAGGGCGTGCCGCTGAACGCCGAGGTCGTGTCCCTTGAGGTCTACGGAGCTGGGGGGGTCGTGGAGCGAAACTTGGACGACGTCGAGGCCACGCTGAAGGTGAGGGAGGCGGCGTACAGGAAGGGGAGGCCGGAGCTGGAGGAGCGGCCCGTGGACGTGGACGTGGACTTCTCGGTCCTCGGGCCGGCCCTGAAGGGGGAGGCGCAGCGCGCCGCCGAGGCCCTGAAGGCCGACCCCGACGCGGTGGCGGAGATGCTGGAGGGCGGTGAGGTCACGGTGGAGCTGGACGGCGAGTCGGTGGATGTGCCGCGGGACGCCGTCTCCGTCGTGGAGAAACCGGTTTCCGGGGGCCGCGAGGTCGAGGTGCTGGAGGCAGGGGATGCCACGCTGCTGGTATCGAGGTAGATGAAGGAGCCCCCAGAAATGCTCCACAGGGAAAAACACTTTCCGGGGGGACCTCCACGTAGGTCCGGTAATGAAGGACGAGCGGGTGCTGAGGTACAGGGAGAAGGTTCGTTACATCCGGGACTCGCTGATGGACCTTCCGGAGAGGCCGAAGGACGAACTGGAGGTCAGCGGTGTGTTCTACCGGCTACACACCGCGATAGAGGCTGCCATGGATCTCCTCGCAATGATGCTCAAGGACCTCGATAAACGGGTGGAGGATGACTACACCAATATCGAGACTCTCAAGGACGGGCCGCTCTCTTCTGAACTGGCGGAGGACCTGAAGCGGTGTAACGGCCTCAGGAACCACCTTGTCCACAGGTACAACAGCTTTGACGAGGACCTCGCCCTGGAGTCAGTAGACAAGGCCCGGGACGTGCTCGGCGAGCTGTCGAGCGTCGTGGAGGAGTTCCTCGATGAACGGGAAGACTGAGGAACAGATACGTGACGACCTCTCCTTTCTGGATGACGGGGAGGCCGTGAGTTACGGCTCCTACGTGACCGGAGAGTTCCGACCCGGCTCCGACATAGACGTCGCCGTCGTAACCCGCACGGAGAACCGGGAGGAGAACCTGGAGCTCCAGAGGGACCTGATGGGCAAGGCTCCCCGGATATACGACGTCCGGGTCTTCGAGCTTCTACCGCTGAAGGTTAGGGCCACCGCCATGTCGGACTACGAAGTTCTCTTCGGGGAGGAGCCCGAAATCTCTGAGTACTTTTACTGGTTCAGGAAACGGTGGGAGGACCAGAAGCGACGGATACTCTCCGGATATTGAAACCGTACAGAGCTGAAGGACACCGCTATTTTACAAGCACGTCCCCCACCGCGTCCAGGATGCGGCCCGTCACCTCGTCCATCGTTCCCTCGCCGTCGACTGTTCTCAGCTCGGTGTCCAGGAAGCCGTAATCCTCCTGCAACGAGGACCAGGGCTCGTTCCCCCGAAAGATGGCGCGGTACTGCTCCTCCACCCGTTCCAGGAAGCCGAGTTTCTCGAAAATTTCGGTGCCCTCCCGGCCGTTCGTCACGCGCTCCATTCCGGTCCCCGGCTCCACGTCTATCAGCACGGCGACCTCCGGGGCGCGGGCGTCACGGTTGATCTCGCAGAGCCACTCCGGGGCGAGGCCTTGCGCCGCCTAGTAGGCGGGTTTCTGATTTAAACAATGCCGTTTAATATTCCGAAATGAATTTCTGCTCTGGTTCGAATCTAATGTGTTTCCAATCCTTTATTGGGATTTCCCCCTTTAAGAGGCCCTTTACGTTCCCCCTTATCCTATTCTGAACTTCTCGTATAGATCCCTGTGCATCTACCTCCCTAAAGCTCGTATCTAGGAAAGGATACATACCGGCTAGTTTCGAATATTCGCCCTCTTGGTGAAACATTTTTTCATACTCCTCGTTTATTTTAATCAAAAGGTTTAATTTTTTTTCAAAATATTCTTTTTTAGAATAACCGCGTAATGCGGTTGTATCAATTCTCTCAAGGGCCTTCTCTGGGTCCAATTTCAGTATTACCACGAGGTCTGGCGAGATGATGTTTTTGTTGATTTCACATATCCACTTCCTATCTGCACCTTGCGCTCCTTGATAAGCCAGAGTAGAATAAACAAATCTATCCGATAGAAGACCTTTTCCTTTTTTGAGCTCGGGCTTGATATTTCGCTCAATATTCTCTAACCTATCAGCTGCAAAGAGGAGGGCAAATGTGTTCTTGAGAAAGCCATTTGTCCCCAACTTGTCCCTTATCAACGAGCCAATATCTCCTTGGGTCGGCTCTCTTGTAACCGCTATACCCCTTTTACCGTTATTTCCATTCCAATAATCGTCCAGCCACGATTTTAACTCAGCAGTTTGAGTCGATTTTCCGCTACCATCTAATCCCTCAATTACCACGAAAAATGGCTTATCGATTAAATCGCTCATTCTAGTCCACTCATAGTTATACGGGATCTCTCACTTGCAGTTATTGAAAGAGACAGACTGAAACTTTACTCTTTCCGTCCTGCAAGGTCGGCTGCGAAGAGCAGGGCCAGAATCTCAGGTTCGAGGTCTCCCCGGGAGAGCTCCCCCCTGATGAGGGTCCCGACCGGTCCCTCCGTGGGTTCGGCGGTGGCCTTGAGTCCCAGCTCCTCGGCGAGGCGCTTCGTCTGCGTGGACTTGCCGGAGCCGTCGAGGCCCTCCAGCACTACGAAGGTCACAGGTCTTCTCCTCCGGAGAGACCTGTTTGAGCACTCGCCTTCGAAGGAAGCGGTGCGGGTCACACGGATTGTTCTCGCCGGTGCTGCTTAAATCTCGACGGACGGGCCGTAATCCGCGGAAATTTCGGTGGGGCGGCCCCGGGACTCCGCAGCGGATGGGGCGGGTAGGGGTGAGCCCACGTAAACTTTCTTTACGGATAGGTGCCATAGTACGGCATGGGTTCTTTTGGGGAGAAGGTGGAGTCGGCCGAGGAGGCACTCACCTTCGACGACGTGCTGATGAAGCCGGCGGCTTCCAGGGTGGAGCCGTCGGAGGCGGAGGTCTCAAGCCGGGTTACCGGCAGGGTTTCGCTGAACGTGCCCGTGGTCAGTGCGGCGATGGATACCGTCACCGAGGCCCGGATGGCCATAGCGATGGCGGAGATGGGTGGCCTGGGCGTCATTCACCGCAACGTGCCTGCGGAGGAGCAGGCGGCCATGGTGGAGGAGGTAAAGGCCGCATCCGAGTTCGTCGTCAAGGAGGTGGTCTCGGTGTCGCCGGATACGCCGGTGAAGGATGCGTGGGGTGACCTTCAGTCCGAGGGGGTCAGCGGTGCCCCCGTCGTGGACGACGAGAGGGTCGTCGGGGTCGTCAGCCGGAGGGATCTGTCGCCGCTGGTGAAGAGGGGACGCGAGGCCTCTGTCTCCGATGCCATGACGCGGGACGTCATCACGGTGGGCCCGGACGTCTCAGAGGGCGAGGCCCTGGACCTGATGTACGAGAACCGCATAGAGAGGCTCCCGGTGGTGGACGACGACGGGGGGCTCCGGGGCATAATCACGCTCAGCGACATACTGGAGAGGGAGGGACTTGTCGGTGCCTCCCTGGATGAGGGGGGGCATCTCGTTGCGGCGGCGGCCGTGGGTCCGTTCGACCCGGAGAGAGCCGTCCTCCTGGACGAGGCCGGTGTGGACATAGTGTTCGTGGACTGCGCGCACGGCCACAACCTCAACGTCGTCGAGTCAGCGGCCTCCATCATGGACGAGGTGGAGGCCGAGGTCGTCGTGGGAAACATCGCCACTGCGGAGGGCGCGGAGGACTTGGTATCCATAGGAGTCGACGGCGTCAAGGTGGGCGTCGGCCCGGGCTCGATATGCACCACACGGGTAGTGACGGGCGTGGGTGTGCCCCAGGTTACGGCTGTCTCCTCCGTCGCTGACGTGGCGGCCGAGGAGGACGTCCCGGTCATAGCGGACGGAGGAATCAGGTACAGCGGGGACGTTGCGAAGGCCATCGCGGCGGGTGCCGACGTAGTGATGCTGGGCGGACTCCTGGCGGGCACCGCGGAGGCGCCGGGCCGGATAGTCTCCAGGAACGGCAGGCAATACAAGGAGTACCGCGGCATGGGTTCCCTCGGCGCCATGACGGGTGGCTTCGGCAGAGACCGTTACCTGAGGGACGACGGGGGAGGCAGGATCGGGAGCACCAAGTTCGTTCCCGAGGGCATAGAGGGCGTCACGCCGTACAGGGGGCCGTTGAGGGACACGATGTACCAGCTGGTCGGGGGGCTGAAGTCCGCGATGGGTTACACCAGCTCCTTCACGATTCGGGAGCTGCGGGAGGAGACCGAGTTCCTGAGGATTACTTCGAGCGGCCGGACGGAGGGCCACCCGCACGACGTGAAGATCACGGACGAGGCGCCGAACTACCCGGTGGGCGAATGAGCGAGTTCAGCCACATCGACGGGGAGGGCGTGAGGATGGTCGACGTGGGCGGAAAGGAGGAGGTTCGTAGGGAGGCCGCCGCGTCGGGCAGGATTATTCTGGGGGAGGGGACGCTTCGCCTCATAGAGGCGGGTGGCGTCGAGAAGGGGAACGTCTTCGCCACGACCAGAGTCGCCGCCGTACAGGCGGTGAAGGAGACCTGGGACGACATCCCGCTCTGCCACCCCATACCCATCAGCGGCGTGGACGTGCATCTCTCCATCGAGGATGATTATGTGCGGGTTGAGGTTACGGTCAGGAGCGTCGGGCGGACCGGGGTGGAGATGGAGGCCCTGAACGGCGTCGCCCGCGGCCTCCTGACGGTCTGGGACATGGTGAAGTCGGTCGAGAAGGACGCGGAGGGACAGTACCCCGAGACGGTGATAACGGACGTTCGGGTGGAGCGAAAAGTTAAAAGGGATGTGACCGAACGGTAATAACGGTGATTTCCGACGAAGCGGTTCATCCCCACAAGAGGGGGGAGGAGCCCCTCGCGGTGTCCGTCGTCACGGTGAGCGACAGCAGGGACCCCCGTGACGACCCGTCAGGTGACCTCGTCGAGGAGGGGCTGTGCGAGGACGGGCACCGCGTGGAGCGGGTCTTGGTTAGGGACGATTCGGGCGAAATCGAGGGGGCGGTGAGGTCGTCGCTCGACATGGACGCCGTGATCACCACCGGCGGAACCGGGGTAGCACCGAGGGACGTTACCGTCGAGACGCTGAGGCCCATTTTCGATAAGGAGCTCACCGGGTTCTCCGCGGTGTTCGCCCTGAAGAGCTACCGGGTGGTCGGGACCCGCGCCGTCCTGAGCCGCACCACCGCCGGCGTAATAGACGGCGTGCCGGTCTTCTGCCTGCCCGGCTCGACTGGGGCGGTGGAGACCGGGATGTCCATCATTAGGGAGGAGCTCAGACACGTTGTCAACCACGCAGAGGGTTAAGGATCGGTTCGGAAGGCCCGTCACGAACCTGAGGGTCTCCCTGACGCAGGGCTGTAATCAGTCGTGTCTTTACTGCCATAGAGAGGGTCAGTGGGAACCAGCGGACGGTGAAATCTCCGGGGAAGAGGTCGTCGACCTCATCGAGGTGGCGAAGACGCGCGGCGTTGAGAAGGTGAAGTTCACCGGCGGGGAGCCACTCGTTAGACAGGACCTGGAGCGGATAATCGAGGCGGTTTCCCCCGGGCTCAGGGACGTCTCACTAACGACTAACGGCACGATGCTCGCCGACAGGGCCCGGGGCCTGAGGGCAGCGGGGCTGGACAGGGTCAACGTCAGCCTGGACTCGCTGGACGAGGATGTATACAGCGCAGTAACCGGGGGTTCCGTGGACGACGCCGTGGCGGGCATCCAGGCCGCCGTCGAGGCGGGCCTCTACCCCGTCAAGGTTAACGTTGTGGCCCTCAGGGGGGTGAATGACGACGGGGACTTCGAGGACATGATAGAGTTCGCGAGGGCGACGGACGTCATCCTCCAGCTCATCGAGCTGCTCGACACGGGCGAGGCGTACTTCGAGAGGTACCACCACGACCTGTCCGGCGTAGAGGCGGGGCTCGAGAGACGGGCCGAGAAGGTGGTGCGTCGCGAGATGCACAACAGGGCCAAGTACTTCGTCGACGGCGCCGAGGTGGAGGTCGTCAGGCCCGTCCACAATCCCGAGTTCTGCAGGAGCTGCACGAGGCTGCGCGTGACCAGCGATGGACGGTTCAAGCCGTGCCTGATGCGTGACGACAACCTGGTAGAGGTCGGGGAGGACGTCGGGGCGTCCTTCGTCGAGGCCGTGAAGAGGCGTGAGCCCTACTACTGCTGAGCCTCGCCCCCTCACCGGGTACTGTTCGATAATTGTTGGTAAATCTCTCCTCATACTCCTCACCGGTTCGTCGTTGTATTCGGACCAGCTCATCAACTCCATCCCCTCCAGCAAGACACTTAGAGCTAATGAAGCAAAAAGCTATTTACTCAACACAGCAGAGAGCAATCAGAACTTTTCGAAGCTTTCCAATCTGTTAACAATTTTGTCGAGAGCCTCGACATTACGGGTATGATACTTCGGCCCTTTATCCTCTATGTATTGGTTTACCAGTTTTTTTTCTTGTTCGTTTTTGTATCCTGCCTCTCCTGTTGGGGCAAATGCTTTCATGCTAACCGTTAGGCTGGCCACAATTTTGGACTCTGTTTCCTCTTTATCTCCAGACCTTTCCCTCTCTTCCTTCCGCTTCCCCGCATAGACCTCTCCTTCTGGATGTACCTCGATTTTGCTTTTCCAGTCCACCTCCTTATCGATACTTTTCTTCTCACTCCAAAAAAAGAAGAGGACCCCGCCAACAGCGACACCGGTAAAAAGAACGGTCAAAAGAAGGGGCGTGGACAAAAAAATGGAGAGGAATATGAGACCTACAGAGATGGCCGCAAGGAGGATTTTTATGCCGAGGGAGAGTAGTGGAACTGAAAAGCTTTTTACCTCTCTCACATGCTTTTTCCCTATCAGCTTTCCTGTGACCAAACCGACCTCTCCCACATCGTCCTTTGTTATGTTGACCGTATCATCCTTAATTTTGTAACCAATATCTCTAAGAGTGTTTCTTATAAACCTCATAAGCTCCCTTGGGTTAGAGGTATCAATATCCTTCCTGACATTTTTAATGACGTTTGCCACAGAAATTGATTACCTCCTCGGAACTTAAAGATTACTTTTGAGAGGCGCTGTCCAATAATTTGTTGATGAATGAACTACCAACAATTATTCAACAGTACCCCCTCACCGCAAACTATTTATTAAAGTGCGCTAAAGGAGCCGGCTAAACCCGGGGTGTCGACTACGGCCGTGGCGATCAGGACGAGCTGCTCGAGGTGCGTCGTGGAGACGTGTGTAAGCTGTGCTAGGGAGGCCCACTGCGAACTCGTGGAGGAGGCCTGCACCGTCTGCGTCGAGGCGGACGAACGCGACGAGGTGGAGAGCCTGCTGTGGCGGGTGGAGAGGTGCCGCCGGGAGGGTGCATTCGCCGAGGGCTTCGATTCCCCCGACGACACCCTCTCCCCTTACGACGGTAACCCTCAGGGCGTCTACTGATCTTTCGGCTCAACACCCCGGTCCGTCGACTGCGTAGGCACCGGGGGCCGCCCGGTCGTACCGGTCGGCGGGTTCGTGGACCCCGGACCTGGAATGCAAAACGCGTTCGCCCGGTAAACCCCTCGATGGTCCGGCCGGCACCGTTACCGAGGCCCTCCGTGTACACCTCCTGACCCGGACCTAATCCACTATCGTGAGCACGTCGCCGTCCATCAGTACGTGGTCCGCTCCGACCTGCTGTCCGTCGTGCTTTGCAGACGGCCCCCACACCCTGGCCCACCTGAAACCGCTGGCCACGTTCCCGTGTATCCTCTCCGCGGCGTCGCTGACCGTCGATCCGCCGCCGAGAACCATGGGCTCGTCGTAGTCCGGCTCCCCCGACGGGGGCTTCAGGTAAACCCTGATGAAGTCCAGTGCGTCCGCTATTCTCTCCCTCAGCTCCTCCAGTCCCCTGCCGCTCCTGGCGGAGATAAGGACGGGGTC
Source organism: Methanonatronarchaeales archaeon (assembly GCA_018263395.1). Taxonomy (GTDB): domain Archaea; phylum Halobacteriota; class Methanonatronarchaeia; order JAANXF01; family JAANXF01; genus JAANXF01. The sequence goes on along the minus strand of JAANXF010000017.1, from coordinate 13,777 downwards.
CCCGAACCTCTCCCGGATTTCCGCGACTCTTTCCCCGGTCGCAAGGTCCACCTTGTTGAAAACGGTCAGCGAGGGGAGGTATGCCCTGTTTCCGGACAGCGCGTCTATGAACCTTTCGACGTCCACTTCCTCCCGCACCGTCACGTACCCGTTGAGGAAGCCGTATTCCCTGAGTACGTTCTCGAATATCGACCCGTCGAAGCTCTGCTCTACGGTGGACCTGATATCTATGCCGCCGCTTTCCCTCCTGTCGAACCTGACGTCGGGGGGTTCCTGGTCCAGACGGATCCCTACGTCCCGCAGCTCTTCCCTCGTCCGATGGACCTGGTCGGCGTCGAACACGTCGGCCATCAGCAGGACGAGGTCCGCGGTCCTTACGACGCTAAGCACCTCCCTGCCGTTCCCCCTGCCGCTGCCCGCCCCCCCGATGAGTCCCGGCACGTCCAGCAACTGAACGTCGAGACCGTTCAGCTCCATCATGCCGGGGACCACGTCGACGGTGGTGAAGGAGTAGCTTCCGACCTCGGAGTCGGCGTTGGTTAGCGCGTTCAGCAGCGTGGATTTCCCGACGCTGGGGAACCCCACCAGCACGACCGTAGCGTGCCCCGTTTTCCGCGGGGCGTAACCGACCTTACTGCCGCCGGACGACGACTCGCGCTTCTCCCTCTCCTCCCTCAGCCTCGACAGTTTGGCCTTGAGGCGACCGAGGTGCTCCTCCGTGGCCTTGTTCCTCGGCGTGTCAGAGATCTCCCTCTCCACTTCACTAATCTCGTCTTCCAGCCCCATTCTCAGAAGTCGGTCAGCGTCAGCTGGTTCTCCTCAGTCCCGTATCTCCCGCCTGACTCCTTCCCGGGTCCATCATTTTCCACGGGTTCATCCGGCGTCTCCACTAGGAGCTCCGCGGAGCCCTCACCCGCTATAAATTCGACCTCGTCCTCCTCAAGGCCGAGGTCCCTGACGATCCGTACCCCGGTCTCCGTGTCCTGCGTCAGGATGAATTCTATGAAGGGCAGCATGTCGTCCCTGACCTCGTCCGTTGACGCGTGGCACCTCTTCGATACCTTTCTGCAGAGCGCCGACCTCGTCGTCCGGGACCTCTTCGTACGGCCCATCCTGGACCAGTGCCCCGGGAAGCCGTACGGGGTCCAGCCCTTCCCGCGCGAGTTATTGGCCTGCCCGACGGACGCGATGAGCTCCGTGGCGTACCCCCAGAACGTGTAGTTCCCGGTTCTCCGCGTCCTCCCGAGGAAAACGTCGGCCCTGACTAGGTAGCCGTAGGCGTCTGCCAGCTCCCCGGTGGAGAGGACCTTCACCATGTTCTCGTCGACCCAGTGCACGAGGTCCTCCGGGGTCTCGTCCAGGGAGAACAGGGCGTTGCGCGCTGCGTAAACGTCGCTCCCCTTTATCGCGTCGTCAAGTGCATCGAATATGGATGTCTCGCGGTCCCTTCTGCCCGCGGCCCTGACGTCCTCCACCCTAACCGAATCGTCGGAGGCCAGCGCCTGAAGGTCGTTCACCGCTGAGCGCAGGTCCCCGCTGCTCTTTCCTGCGATGGCCTGTAGCGCCTCCCTCTCGCAGACGAGTTCCTCCCTCGCACAGATCTTACTGAGGGCCTTCTCTACCTGTTTCTTCCCGAGCCTCTTGAACTCGATTTCCTCGGAGTTGCTTCGGACGCCCCTCGGCACCCCGTACACGTCGTTGCAGACCATGATTACCGGCTGCTCTGCGTTCTTTACCAGCTCGGTCATGGCCCTGCCCCCTCCCCTGTCGCTGTTGCCGTGCAGGTTATCTACCTCGTCTATCAGGACCAGGCGTCTTCCCGCCGTCCCGGAGGTCAGCGTGCCCGTGTAGGCCGCCGAGCCCCCGACCCGGGTCACCGCGTCCGCGGTGCGCACGTCGGAGGCGTTCATCTCCACGAGGTCGAACCCGAGGTCCGACGCGAGGGCCGTGGCCGTGGACGTCTTTCCGGTCCCTGCGGGACCTCGTAACAGGAGAGGTCTGTCCCCTGAACTCCAGTTCTCACCCCATTCGCCGACGCGGCGAACGGCCTTCCTGTTGCCGACGACCTCCTCCAGACTTCGCGGTCGATGCTTCTCAGACCAGTTCTGCACGTATACAGATATGCCTGCCCTCCGAAGAGTGTTGCGCCGGCTACAGCATGAAGAGGAAGGCGACGTAGGCGATGGTCATCATCACGAGTGAGTGCTTCAGGCCGCTGAGCACGGAACCCTCCCCCATCTTTCCCGCGACGAGCCCCGACGAGAACCCCTGTACGACGGTGGCGTGGAAGAAGGTACGCTTGAACAGCTCTATGTCTATGTTTCCCCCTATCGTCATTCCCGATGCAGCGGCGCCTCCGCCCCCGGTGGGCTGCTGCATAACAGGCAGGAACTTGACGGCCAGAATGGCTATGATGGCGAGGAAAACGAGGAAGGAGAGGTATATGATAACCACGTAGACGAATATCTGGGTCCCGCGCTCTCTCTCCACCTCTCTCCTTCGCAGGGCGTCCTCGGCCGCGATTCTCAGCACCTGTGAGACGTTTCCCGAGGCCCTCAGTGCTCTCGTGATGAGTGTCATCACCTGGAGGAGGAACGCGCTCTTGACCCTGTTGGTGAACTGCTTCAGGGCCAGGGATATCTCTTCGCCCCAGGAGAGCTGGTCCTGCACCTTGGCCATCTCGATGCTCAGCAGGTTATTCCCGCCACCGACGTGGTGGAACGACTCGACCAGGGTGAGACCCATCTCGTTCATGGACGCGAGCTGTGAGAGGAGGTCAGGTACCCTGTGCCTGATCCCCTTCAGCCTCCTCACTTTGAGTTCGTGAAATACGGAGAGGGGAAGAATCATTACGAAGACAGATGCGATTACGAAGTCGTCAGAGTGGTTCACGGCTCCGGTTAGGTCGCTCCACGGGGCGGTCGCCAGGCCGATTGCCAGGATTATCAGGCCCACCGGGACCCCCAGCGCGAGGCCGAGGTACGGGTTGTCGATGAAGGGTCTGTGTGGCTCCTTCAGCTTCAGCGACCACTTGTACATCCTCTCGCTGCGTAGAACCTTCCTGAACCTTTTCCCCTGCTCTCCGTCGAGTTCAGGGTGCTTCCTGGAGCTTTCGTCGATTTTGAACGGCTGGAAGCTGGCGGCGGCCTCCTCGGGCGACAGCATGTCTATCAACACGACGAACATGGCCGTTCCTATGGGGAGAACGGCGTAGGTCGTCACGTACAGGGCCATGGTGGCAGCCCCTCCTCCGCCTCCCTGCATCAGGGTCATGACCGAGGTCATTATTATTATAAAGATGGGTCCGGCGACGAAGGCCGTGGTGTACGTCTCGGCCAGCATCCCGAGGGTCTCGAGGTAGGCCTCCATCGCCTGTAGCGACTCGCGCTCGTACTCCTCAGCCTTCTCCCTGAGGAACTGTGTCACGTCACCGCCGCTGTCCAGTATGGATATCAGGCTCGCACAGAAGTCCGAGAACTCCTTGCTCGGGCTCAGTTCCACCCGGTTCCTCAGAGCGGTATTGATGTCCTCCCCGAAGAACTCCATATCCCTCATCAACAGGGAGGCCTCCCTCGACACGTCCCCGTACGCCTGCTCGCTGTCGGAGAGCTCGCGGAGGGCCTCGATGATGTTGGCCCCGCCGCGGGTCATAGCGTATAGAAACGTCACTGCCGACGCGAGAGTGAGGTCTATGTTCCTCGACCGGGAGTAGGTCTGATAGTGGGGGAGTGCGAGGTATCCGAAGAACGTTAGCCCGCCCACCAGAGGTGCCACGAGCACCGCACCGATTATCGCACCCAGGACCTGCCTGTTCTGGAGTACGAGGTCCTGGAAGGGCTGCAGCGGTCCCGGTATCCGCACGAAAGGTGGTACCTGCACGAAGAGCATCGCGACGTAAACCGCAGCGCCCAGCACCAGCAGGGCCAGGGACGCGACGACGGTGGCGTAGACGTACCCCCTGGCGACGTAGACGTCCCACGGGATAGGTAGGTTCGCGCTGTTGAGGTCCCTTCGTAGCGAGACGTAGCCATCCTCGTTCTGGTGTATGTGTTTCCCGAAGAGTCTCAGGGCGAGATGGTCTACCTTCTCGATCATCACTCAGGTATCCATACCGATTTTGTCGAGAAGCTTCCCGGGGTTCTTGTAGTACATCTGGAGGTGGGCAACCACGTCGCTGTAGTCACGTATCCCGTTGTCCAGCATGTACCTCAGTATCTCCTTGCGCCTCTCCAGCTCGGCATCGAGGTCCTCCTTGCTCCAGTTGTACATCCTCCTGATCTCCTGAAGAACCTTGGACTCACCGACCCGGGGGAAGGTGTCATCCGCCGGATTCCAGCGGAAAATCGGGTTCGTGTGTATCGTGTTGGTCCTCGGGTCGAGCTCGCCCACTTCGACCAGTTCGACGCACCTCCTGACCCTCTCGCCCTCGTAGAAGACCTGAGCCTGTATCGTCATCATGTCCAGGGACGCTATCATGCTCCTCGGGACGTTTATCGGCGGGTTCTCCAGCCGGTGTATCGCCGTTTCCGCTGAGTCGGCGTGCATCGTGGAGAAGGTGGTGTGGCCCGTCGACATGGCCTGGAACAGGACCGTTGCCTCCTCGCCCCTGACCTCGCCCACCAGGAGGTACTCGGGTCGCTGCCGAAGCGCGGCCCTCAACAGGTCGTACATGCCGACCTTGCCCTCTCCCTCCTTGCTGAAACTCTCCCTCGTTACTCCGGGTATCCAGTTCTCGAAGGGAAGGTTTAGCTCCCGGGTGTCCTCTATGGTGACGATTTTCGAGCGCGGTGTCATGAAGAGCGAGGCGGCGTTCATCGACGTGGTCTTCCCCGAGGCGGTTCCCCCGACGAATATGAACGATTTGTTGTTCTCCACCGCCAGCCACAGGAAGGCCATTATCTCCAGTGAGAAGGTGTTGAACGCGACGAGGTCTACGGGGTTTAGCGGTATCTCGGAGAACTTCCTTATGGTGAACGTGGATCCGTGGGTCGTAACCTCGCGGCCCAGGGTCATCTGTATACGTGACCCGTCAGGCATGGCCGCGTCGACCATGGGGTTGGCTCTGGATATGTGCTGGCCCGACCTCTGAGCCAGCTTGATGATGAAGGAGTTCAGGACGGGTTCGTCGTCGAACACCACGTCGGTCTCCAGGTCGTGGTAGTTCTTGTGGAAGAGGTAGACCGGTACGTTGGGTCCGTCGCAGGATATATCCTCGATTCGCTCGTCGTGCATTAATGGATCTATCCTCTCGAAGCCCAGGAAGTCCCTTACCAGGGAATGCCTGACCTTTGCCTTGAACTTCGGGTCGGTGTTGACCGAGAGCTTCGACAGAAGGGTGCCGGCCTTCTCCATGAGGAGCTGTTCCCGGTCCATCTCGCTCTCGAGGTCCTTGGACACGATCATGTCACGCATCATTCCCTTGACGCGGTCGATTACCCTGGCCTCGAACGCGTCGAGTTCCGGCTCCTCCACGTGGTACAGCTGTTCGTCCTCCTCGATGTCGTTCAGTACGTAGACCTTCGAGTAGGGATGGTTCACCCAGTAGCTGTCCTCTACCTCGAATCCTCGGGGGAGGTCGAACTCGAAGAGCGGTCCGTGCTCCTCTATGGAGTACTCCTCCGGACCGCCCTTTCCGTCGCCCCTCTTTCTGCTCCACAGGAAGGAAAAATCTAGGCCCCTCAGTCCCAAGCTGAATCCCTTACTCGATTTTTCATCCTTCTCTTCCTGAGCCATTCGGTCACTATAAAGAACAGCTTCATTCCTAATAGTTTTACCTCTGAACTCATTTCAAAAAGGTTTGAGGAGATAGCTCCCAGGGGTCCCACCCGCCTGGGATGGAGACAGGATTTACCCATCGTGAAGGGTTTTTGAAACGACCTCTCTAACAGTTTTGCCATCGATTCCAGCCAGCGCCAGGGCCGTGGCGGAAGCGTTAAACGGTTTACGCATAACTTTTTGTAGATGCCGACAGTGGTGAACATCGGGGGTTCAGTTATCGCACCCTCGTCCGGGGACGAGAGGTTCGAGGAGTACGCAGAGGCGCTGTCATCCGTTGACGGAGAGCTGTACGTGGTGGTGGGCGGAGGCGGTGCGGCGAGGGACTACATCGGGATAGCGAGGCGGCTCGGGGCCAACGAGGCGGTTTGCGACGAGATCGGCATCGACGTCACTAGGCTAAACGCCCGGCTGCTGATTTCCGCGCTGAACGGCAGTGCATACCCGGAGCCTCCCTCCGGATACGAGGACGCGAAGGCTGCGATGGCGCTGGGCAGAATAGTAGTCATGGGAGGCGTAGCTCCGGGCCAGTCCACCGACGCGGTCTCCGCGGTGCTGGCCGAGTACGTGGACGCCGACAGACTCGTTTTCGCGACCAGCGTGCCCGGGATATTCAGGGAGGACCCGCGGGTCGACGACAGCGCCGAATTCGTCGACGAAATCACTCCCTCAGAGCTGGTGGAGCTCGTGATGAAAATCGAACTCAAAGCCGGATCCAAGTCCCCGGTGGACCCGCTGGCCGCTAAAATCATCGAGCGGTCGCGGTTAAGCGCCCGGGTCGTGGGCGGGGATGAACCGGGCAACGTGCTCGAAGCTATCCGGGGAGGGGCCGCCGGTGGAACCCTCATAGCCCGGTGAGGGCCAGAGGCAGCACGACCGACAGGAACAGGCCTCCGAAAACGCCCCTTCCCCCGATAGAGAACTCCGGGGCAGACCTCTCCCGGGACTCGTCCAGGGAGAGGTACGCGGCCTGCGAGACCGCTATCGCCGGAACCCCGCCCGCCAGCCCTGCGACCGGGGACGTTATTATGAGGGCCACCATGACCGGAACGACTCCGACCGCCACGTCCTGCACCACCCCGACCCCGGTGACCGTTCTGGACGCGAGGTAGGCGACTGGGAGGGTGGCGACGAAGACGGTTACCGACTCCAGAGGGTGCAGCGCGGACAGGTAGACGGCGGACAGGACGGCCGCCGCACCGCCGAGGTTCAGTTGAAGAGCGGCCTCAATGACCCGCTCCTCCGACTCCTCGACCTCGGGGGCGTTGAAGAGCGTCCTGACCTCGGCGTCCGGGTCGGGTCGGTACACCCTCCGCGAGGAGACCTGATAGTTCAGTGAAGCGAGGACCAGGACGACGAACGGCAGGGCGAGCAGGAGGGACCTGTTTATCGCGGCTGCGGAAGCGGCGAGCACCACCAGGAGTGCGAACTCCTCCCTGGAGGTGGGCAGGCTGACCCTCATCGCCGGGACTCCAGGCGCTTCTCGACCCAGTCCCCGGGCATTAATTCGAATCTGCCGTCCTCCCCGATACCGACCCCGACGAGGCGCCCCTGCATCTCGCCACTGATGGAATCGTCGAGAACGTCGAGCCCCAGCGAAACCGCGCTCTCACGGTCGGTCGCCTCCTCTATCCGGTCCTGGAGGACCTCACTCATCCCGCGGCTCCCCTCTCCTATGGCGGCCGCACTCATCCTGGTGGACGCACCGGCCGGGTTAAGGAGGCGAATGCCCATGTCGCCGGCTGCGTCACCGATCAGGAGGGATACGCCGAACGGCCGGACGCCTCCGTTCTGGGTGTAGCTCTGCAGAAACTGCCCGATTCGCCTCACGACCTCCTCTGCGCCTATGCGGGTGCCGTACCTCGACCTCTCGGCCTGGGCCTCCCTCCTCATCCTGTCGACGAGGACCCTCGCGTCCCCGATGAGTCCTGCTGTCGCGCACCCTATGTGTTCGTCGATTGCGAGAACCTTGTCGACCCGGCGTTCGTGAAGGGGGTCGGGTGGACCTCCGTCGGATATGAGTACGAATCCCCCGGGGTACGCAACCCCTATCGACGCCCTTCCCCGCTCTACCGCCTTCCTGGCATACTGGACCTGGTATATCGCGCCATCTGGGGAGAATAGAGTTACGGCCTGGTCGTACCCTTCCCGGTTCGTTTGCATCTCCCGTAGAATCGGGGCTCGTACGAAAAAGGCTTCTCGGTCAAGAGGTGCCCGAGCGGCACGGATCGGGCGACGTCGTATGGTTCCCGCTTCGCCGTCACCGGCCTGAGGCTACGCGTGTCGCCCGCTTCTCCTCGGCGGCCTCCCGAGCTCCCTCTCCACGGAGGCCACCTTCCCCGCCCCATCCTCGCTCCCGGCCCTCTCGTCGTCCACCTTCAGGAGGGTAATCACCCTGTCGGAGTCCACGGCTTCGTGTGCGGCGAGCACCGCCCTGAAGACCTCCGTGGCGTCCTCCGCCTCGATGACCGTTCCCGCGGGGTTCGTCTCGTAATCCACGTCGAAAGCCTCGAGGGCCTCGACGGCGCTCGCGATTTCTGCGGCCATGCCGCCCTCCTCGATGGGGACCACGGTGAGTTCCGCCACCACGACCATGCGGATACTCACTCCGGGATAAGTTTAAGTCTTCGCTAAAGGAGACGCATGGTCTCCAGGTTCCTCGGGGCCCTGGTTTTCATCCGGAACTTCTTGTAGAACGTGGAGGAAAGGTCCTTGGTCTTGGACTCCTCTCCGTGCATGACCACGACGCGGCGGGGTCGGGACTCCAGGTCCCTGACGAACTCTATCAGCTCCTGCCGGTCGCTGTGTCCACTGAATCCCTCTATCGTGGAGACCTCCATGTTGAGGGGAACGGACTCAGTTCGCCCGTCGGCCGACAGCGAGATCTCGCTCCAGCCGCGCTGTATCCTGCGACCCATCGTGCCCTCGGCCTGGTAACCTACGAATGTGAGGTTGTTCTCCTCTTCAGGTGCGAGGTTTCGCAGGTGCTCCATGACCGGTCCGCCGCTCAGCATGCCGCTGGTCGCCAGTATCACGCAGGGGTCACCGGTCATGACCTCCTCACGCATCTTCTTGGAGTCTATTCGCCTGAAGACGGGGTTCAGGAAGGGATTCTCCTCCCGGTGGAAGATCTGTTTTCTGACCTTCTTGTTCAGGAACTCGGGGTAAGCGGTGTGGATGGCGGTTGCGTCCCATATCATTCCGTCCAGGTATACCGGTACCTCGGGAATGACGTTCATCCTCATGTACTCCTCGAGAACTAGCATCACCTCCTGGGACCTGCCGACGGCGAATGCGGGTATCAGGACCTTTCCACCCCTGTCCGTCGTCCGTCGAACGATTCCGCCAAGCTTCCTCTCCGCGTCCTTCCTGGACGGCTGGGAGTCCTGTGCGGCCCCGTAGGTGGATTCTATCAACAGCGTCTCGACCCGGGGAAAGTCGCTGCTGGCGGGGTCGAACAGCCGGCTTTTGGAGTAGTTCAGGTCCCCCGTCACAGCGACGTTGTACCTGCCGTCCCCTATGTGGAAGTGGGCTATGGAGGACCCCAGTATGTGGCCTGCGTTGTGCAGCGTGAGCCTGATGTCCGGAGAGATGTCGGTCACGTCGCCGTGGTCCAGCGGTATGGTGTGGAGTATGGTCTCCCTTACCTTCTCCGAGTCGTAGGGCTTCTTTCGTCCCTCCCTCTCCGCGATGTCTATGTAGTCGAGCTGCAGCATGGCCGCAACCTCCCTCGTGGGGGCGGTGCAGTAGACGGGGCCGCGGTAGCCGTACTTGAACAGCAGGGGCACGAGGCCGCTGTGATCGAGGTGTGAGTGGGTCAGAACCACGGCGTCTATTGAGTCGAGGGGCGAGACCTCGGGCACGTAGAGATACGGGGTACCGTCGTCCTCGGAGCCCGGTTTGACGCCGCAGTCTATCAGGACCTTCGATTCCGGCGTGGAGAGCAGCGATGCAGAGCGCCCCACCTCCTGGTACCCGCCCAGCGCCGTGAGGCGCACCCACTCCTCCTTTTTCCGTATGTCGCGGTGTATGTTTCTGCCGACCCTTACGAGGAACTCCTGTCTCTCCTCGCTCTTGGCGAGGAGTAGCTGCCTCACGTCGTCCACAATTTTGCTATCGATCGGTGGGGTCCGCACGACCTCCACGGTCCACCCCACCTCCTTGGTGACGTCCCGCAGGGTGGAGCCGTACCTCCCGATTACGAGCCCGGGCTTCTTCGCCTCCACCGTGAGCTCGCCCCTCACCGGGTCGAAGAGGGTGTCCGTGATGCCGGCGTCCTCCGGGACTACGTTCCCGATTCTCTCGACGGCCTCCTCGGGCGGAGTCAGGGTGCTGGAGTCGGGCCGTATCGTTATTCGCTTTCTCAGCGCTTTGGCGAGATTCCTCACTATCTTGCCGTCGTCAGCGAACCTCCGGGGGCTCTCCGTGTACACGACGAGCTCGGGGCCCTCGAACTCGACCTTGGAGATGTCGATTCCGTCGGGAACGTTTTCCTCGACCTCCCCCCTGAACTCCTCCAGAAGCTCCTCTACACCCATTTAAGAATAGTACCGCAGTCCTGTACCGCAGTCGTCAGGCCTCGACCTCTTCCTGCACGAATTCAAACTCTCCCTCGCGTATGATGGCGACGTCGTATCCGTCGCCAGACGCTGAGTCTCGCGCCATCGCGGACGTCAGTGCCCTGACGGCGACGTCTCTTCCCTCCTCGACGTCCACTGACTCCTCGTACGAGTCCTCCAGAACTCCGTATGCAACTGGTGAGCCGCTGCCCGTGGACAGCATTTTCTCCTCGAGCATTCCTCCGCCCGGATCAAGGGAGTATATGTGTCCCCCCGTGCCGTCCGCTCCTCCCACTATCAGCTGGACGATGGGCGGAAACATCTGTCCCGCTATCACGTTGGCCAGGATGGTGGCCGTCCCCTTAACCGACATCGGTTCCTCCCGCCGAAGCCTGTAGAGGTTCGACTCCGCCTTGATTATCCGTACCAGTCTCTGTGCGTCGCCAACGGATCCGGCCATGGTAAGTGCGGTAGAGTCGTCTATCTGGTGTATCTTCCTCGCCCGCTTGCTCGCTATCAACCGGCCCATACTCGCCCTCCTCTCGGAGGCCAGCACGACGCCGTCGCTGCACACTATACCGATTGTCGTGGTTCCCTTGAGAACCTCTGCTTCGTTTCGGCTCATCGAACTTTTACCTCATCGGTGCTTTGGGGAAGAGACCCAAAAGAACGGCACAGGCTTTCTCCAGCTCCTCGTGCAGGGCCCTTGAATACCCCTCGGAACCCTTGCAACCTATCTCTCCATCCATATTTAAAACCTTTTCCTCAGTACGTCCTGGCGACCGCGGCGGCTACCCTCGCCCCGGATCCGCAACCTATGCACTCCCCTGAGCCCTCCCTGTCGGACAGGGCTCCCAGCAGGTCTCCGTTGAGCTGCTCCTCCAGCGACTTCCCGCAACCGTCCTCCCCGCACCACCCCACCACTGCGACGCCCCTCCCCACGATCCCGCGGGCCCCTTCGATTGTGTCCGCCTTCACGAGTTCATCCTCCAGGTTCGCGGCGGCCTCATCGAAAAGCCGTCCGTCGTACTCGGAGGCAACGGCCTGGACCCGTTCCACGACCCCTTCTAGGGGGACTGCCGTCTCCTCCCCCTCTCTGGACACCAGTTTCGCGCAGTCGCTTTCCAGGTCCCTGGGACCTATCTCGATACGGACCGGCGCACCCCTCAGCTCCCAGCGGAAGAACTTCTCTCCGGGCCGGTCGTCGGAGTCGTCCAGCTCCACCCTAATACCTTCCTCATCGAGCCTCTCCTCGACGTCGAGGCAGGCCTCCATCACCTCCTCCTCCGAGCCCGCGAACAGTATCGGGACGACTGCGACCTGCACGGGGGCGACGGACCACGGCAGCCTGAGTCCGTTGTCGTCGCCGTGAACGCCTATGACGGCCGCCACGCACCGCTCCGATATACCGTAGCACGTCTGGTGAACGTGCCTCTGCTCCCCGTCCTCGTCCTCGAACGTGACGTCGAAGGTCTCCGCGAAGTTCTCACCGAGGTTGTGCACAGTCCCTATCTGGAGGGTGCGGCCGTTCGGCATCAGCGTGTCGAACGCGTAGGTGTATTCGGCGCCAGGGAACTTGTCCCAGGACGGTCTCCGGGTGACTGTGAAGGGCACCCCTATCGACTCGAAGAACTCGCCGTAGACCCCGAGGGCCTCGTCGACCTGGGCCTCTGCCTCCCCGGCGGATGCGTGAGCCGTGTGCGCCTCCTTGAACGACGTGATCTCCCGCAGCCTGATGAGCGGACGGGTGTGCTCCGTCTCGTACCGGAACGTGTTGACCACCTGAAACACCTTCAGCGGCAGGTCCGTGTGGCTCCTTATCCAGAGGCGAAACATCGGGTATATCGCGGTTTCGCTGGTGGGTCGCAGCGCGAGGGGCTCCTCCAGCTCGTCGACGCCGGCCCGGTCCACCCAGAAAACCTCCTTCTCGAAGTCGGCGATGTGCTCCCCCTCCTTCATCAGCTCGGTCCGGGGAATCAGGAGGGGGAACATGGCCTCGTCGTGCCCGGTGGAGCGGAGCCCGGCCTTCAGCTCGTCGTACACCCGGTCCTTCAGCTCGAATCCGAAGGGATGCCAGACGTACATACCCTTTACGGGGTACCTTACGTCCATTATCTCGGCGGTCCTGAGGACCTCGTTGTACCACTCGCTAAACTCTTCCTTGGGAGGCAGACTCATCGAGAGCGGTCCCTCTATCGAGACGGTGGTTAATAGGCTTTCCTCAGACACCCATCGCCATCCTCGCCACGTTCCGGGTGCCGGGCCCCAGCCCGAGGACCAGCACGGTAAGGTAGAGCAGCGTCTCGAAGGTCTCGGACCCCTCGTCGAACAGGTCGAGGTAGTACAGCACCGGGATCACCACCGCCAGCTTCAGGGGAAACATGATCCCCGAGGTGCCGGTCGCATCTATCAGCAGCGTCGGAAGTACGTGTTTCTCGGCGTACCCAAGGGTGTAGCCGATGAACGTGGATGAGGCGTCGAACATGTGTGCCGCCACGACGCCGAACCCTATCGGCGAGGCGAGAAAGCCCCACCCCAGGTATCTGCCGATCAGGTAGACCGCGCCGGCCAGGACGAGGCCGAGTCCGGCGGCCTGCAGCGGCACCAGTGGCTCCGCGGCCGCGGACTCCAGACCGCTCGCGAACAGCAGCAGGTTGACCCCAAACAGCAGCGTGCCGGAGACCGCCACGAAGCCCTCGCGCTCCACGCGGCCGCGGCGCTCCATCCACTCCCCGAGCAGGAGCGCACCCAGCACAAGGAGGAACACCACGACGTATATCAGGGGCGTGATGAAGAGGTACCCGACCGGGGGCTCCACGATGCCGGCGTCCTCCAGCGCCCTGGCCGTCGAGCCGAACAGCACGAACGGGGTGACGGCCGCCACGAAACTCGTGCCAAGGGATACGTCCATCCGCTCCAGCAGCCGCAGCACCCCCAGCAGGGCGCCGCCCAGAACCAGGCCCCACGTCAGCGTGTTCACCCAGTTGTACCCCCGGTACGCCACGACGCCGCCCGGACCCGCCACCGGGCCACCGACGGAGTCCGCCACGATGGGTCCCCAGTAGAACCTCCAGAGGAACCCGTCGTAAACGAGGCGGGGTTTCAGCAGGTAGCCGACGACCAGCCCCAGAACCACCAGCACGGGGACCAGCACCGGCCAGTACCGACGGAGAGCTTCACGCATTCCCGGAACTCTTCGGCTCAACGGGCGATAAGGGTTGGGCGGCGACTCCGCAATAAACAGTAGCTGTCTCGTTGCTATTGAACTAGTCTCAACAACTTTTAGATTAGACTTTTAACGAATAGCTCAATAACTATAGTTATTGACGTAACTTATTTATGGTTTGCTCTTGAAGATGGTTTATGCCGAGAGACTACGTCACCGAAACCAAAAAATGGATTTCTAAAAAAGAGTTGGTAAACAAAATTAAGAAGAAAAGAAT
>JAANXF010000016.1 GCA_018263395.1 Methanonatronarchaeales archaeon | reverse complement strand
TTTGTTTACCAACTCTTTTTTAGAAATCCATTTTTTGGTTTCGGTGACGTAGTCTCTCGGCATAAACCATCTTCAAGAGCAAACCATAAATAAGTTACGTCAATAACTATAATTCTCCTATAACTCTTTCAAGAACTCTCTGGCAGGCCGAGTCCTGCCCTTCTCTATATCCTTCTCGCTCTCGCAGAGCTGCCGCATGACATCCTCGTCCTGCAGGGTTTCCACCGTGGCCTCAAGGCTCTCGAGGTCGCTCTTTCTTATCGAAACCAAGCGGTCCTTCGTAGACTCAGCCATCACTAACAGGTTACCCTGAACGGGTATAAGTCATTTCATCCCCTGATTCCGTTCGGGTCACCTATCTGGATGTTCAACCGTCCGAGGTCCCGGCGACGTCTCTGAACCTCTTTATCACGAAATCCCTGTCCAGTGCGGCTACGAAGGGGCCGGCGCGGGGCCCGTCGTCCTGGCCGAGGAGGGCGCGGTAGACGGCGGCGAAGGCGTCGCCGAGGGCCATGTCGAGCGAGTTCCCGGTCTCGTATATGGCGTTCTGCACCTCGTCTCCGCCCCCTCCGCGCTCGACGGCCTCTGCGACGGCCTCCAGGACCCGCTTCTGCTCCCCCGTCAGCTCGACGTCAGGGGTTTCCTCCTGTACGGAGAAGAGGAAGCTCTCGGGGGCGTAGTCCTCGACCCAGTTCCGAGCGCGTCGGAGGCGGCCCTCTACCCGGGGGCCGTGGTCGGAGTGGTGTGTGCGCCGCAGAACCTTCAATGGGTCGTCCGGGTCGACCTGGACGGCGTTCACGGCGTGGCTGAAGGGGAGGTCCATCTCATCCACGTCGTTTACGGTGGAGAGGGCGAAGGCCGTCGCCTCCACCCCGGGGTCGTCGTTCCTCCACGCCTCCTCTGCCCTGTCCACCTCGTCGTAGAGCCGCGGCAGGCCGTGTCCGAGGTCCAGCTCGATGTGCTTCTTCGGCCTGGTGGACGCGATTACGAACCTCATCAGCTCCGGCTCCATTACTCGCAGGAGCTGCCGAGGCGTGACTGCGACGCCGGCGGAGCTGGACATCTCGCCCTCTCCCTTCAGCCCGATCTGCTCGTAGACGACGGGATGCGGCGGCTCGTAGCCGAAGACCTGCCTCGCTATCCTCCTGCCGGTGTCGTAGCTTCCGCCGGAGGCGGCGTGGTCCTTCCCGAAGGGCTCGACGGTGACGCCGAGTATCTTCCAGCGGGCGGGCCAGTCGACGCGCCACGGCAGCTTTCCGCGGGCCTCGGAGAGGTTACCGGTGTGTCCGTGGCCGCAGTGGTACTCGTCGCCGGCGGGGTCGGCGAAGCGGCCGCACTCCTCGCAGATGGGGTTGAAGGGCCTCCAGCCCTTCGGGAGCTGTCTTCCGGTGACCTCCTCGATGATGGCAGCGATTTCGTCGGTGCGGTAGAGGGCGGTGGCGACGGCGTCGCTGTACCCGCCGGAGGCGTACATCTCGCTGGCCCTCTTCACCTCGGGCTCCACCCCGAGCACGGGAAGGGTCTCCAGGAACGGCTCCTCGAAGTGTCGGGAGTAGAAGTCGTGACAGCCGTCGGGGTCCGGTACCTCGCTCAGAGGTTTGCCGACGTGCTCCTCGAAGTCCTCCGGGAGGAACGGGTAGACCTTCCGGAGGGGGTCGAAGTCGTCGCTTATCCAGATGAGGTCCGACTCCGCCTCGCTCCTCTGTATGGCCCTATTAAGGAGATCGGCCGTGGCGACCTCCCGGAAGTTTCCGTAGTGGATCGGGCCGCTCGGCGAGATGCCGCAGGCCACGACATGCTCCGTCCCTCTCTCTTCGATGGCGTCGTTCGCCTCGGGGTGGGCCCAGTGCACCTAGGCGCCCTCCGTTCCCGTGGTGACTCTCCTAATCCACTCCAGGTACTCCTGGTCTCCGCCGAGGTCGACGACGAGTATCTCGGGGAGGTCGTAGCTGTGGAGCCGTTCGACCTCCTCCATCACCCGTTCGAGCCTTGCGCGGGAGGTCTTTATTAATAGCGTGGCCTCCTCTGCCTCCTTGACCTCCCCCTCCCAGCGGTATACGGATTTCACGTCGAATGTGTTTACGCAGGCCGCGAGGCGTTTTTGGACAAGCTTTCGCGCGATTTCGTCTGCCTCGTCCCTCGGCGCTGTTACAAGGACGCCCTTCACCATTGGGCGGATTAATGATGCGGGGCGACAATTAATCTGCTGAACTTGATGGACCCGCTTTACACAGGACTGCTCCTTATCCTGTTCTGGACGCTTCTGGTGCTTTTTCTGGACAGGCGGGGTGTTCTGGAGAGGCACGGCCTCCAGGCCTGGGGACCCGCCCTTCTCTGGAAGACCCGGCGGGGCAGGGGGCTACTGGACCGCCTCGCGACTCACAGGCGTTTCTGGCGGGCGTACGCCTCCCTCGGCGTACCGGCGGTCCTCGTGGCGATGGGGGGAATGCTGGCCCTGGTCGTGCTCTCGCTCTACGCCGTTCTTCAGCAGCCCCCGGAGCCCTCCAGTCTGACGGAGCCCCAGAACGTCCTCCTGATCCCGGGCGTGAACGAGTTCGTGCCGCTGGTGTGGGGAATCGTCGGCCTCGCCGTCACCCTGCTGGTGCACGAACTTTCCCACGCGGTGCTGGCAAGGGCCGAGGACATCGAGGTCGAATCGATGGGCCTCATTTTTCTCGTGGTCCCGCTAGGGGGCTTTGCGGAGCCGTCCGAGGACGGCATGGACTCCGCGGCGCCGTGGAGCCGGGTGAGGGTCTTTTCCGCCGGAATAGTGAGCAACCTGCTGGTCGCCGCCCTGGCCTTCGGGTTGCTAATGGCAGCCGTCGGTAGCGCGGAGCAGGTCGCAGACGGCGTCGTGGTTAACGGCGTGGAGCCCGGCACGCCTGCGGACTCCTCGGGCCTGCACGCAGGGATGGTCATAACGTCCATAAACGGTTCGCCGACTACGGACGCGGAGGGCTTCGTTGCCGCAGTAAGGAACGCATCGCCGAATCAGACCGTCGTGGTTTCGACGGCTACGGTGGACGGGGGAAAACCCGTTTTCGAGCGGAGGGACGTAACGCTTTCCGAGAGGAACGGTCAGGCATTCCTTGGGGTGAGTGCGGGCCGCGGCCACCTGGAGGTGCTCGGAAACCTTCCGGCCGCGGCGAAAGAAAACCTCCTGGGCTTCTTCCTGCTGGTCAGCGCATTTCCCCTCCTGGTGTTCCAGTCGGTTCCGCCAGAAATTTCGTCGGCCTACGTTTTTTCCAGCGGGTTTATGGCCAGCTACGGCATCCACACCATTAACGGGCTGATATGGGTGGCGTGGATAGACTTCTGGGTCGGTCTCTTCAACGCCATGCCGGCCACGATTCTGGACGGGGGACACATCTTCGAGGAGCTGTTTGAGATGGCGCTCGAGAAGATGCGGTTCGGTAAGGAGAGGTCGAAGAGGCTGGCGAACAGCCTGACCCTGACCTTCGGCATACTGCTCCTGAGCCTCGTCTTGCTTACCGTGCTGCTGCCCAGGCTCTGAGCGCCGAAAACGCCCCTCCAAAGCGAGATCAGCGGCGTGGACACCGATCCCGCGTTCCTGCTGCCCACGTTCCCCGTTTAGGGGGAGGGACCTCGGTATATCTCGGTGCCCTGGGTCCCGGTCAGTTCGGAGAAGGCATCCATCAGCTCCCGCGTAACTGGGCCGGGCTCGCCGTCGCCGATTTTCCGGCTGTCTATCTCGGATATCGGGGCGACCTCCGCGGCCGTACCGGTGACGAACACCTCGTCCGCCGTGTAGATGTCGAACAGACCTATGTCCACCTCCTCCACGGGGTGGTCCCGCCGGCCCGCCAGCTCGATCACAGTTCGCCGGGTGATTCCCTTCAGGTTGTTAATCGTCGGCGGGGTTTTAACCACGCCCCTCTTGACCACGAATATGTTGTCGCCGCTTCCCTCCGAAACGTTTCCCCTGATATCCAGGAAAACGGCCTCGTCGGCACCGGCGTCGTTGGCCTGTATCTTGGCCAGAATGTTGTTCAGGTAGTTGAGGCTCTTGACGTTGGGAGGCAGGGCCTCCGGCGGGTTCCTCTTGACGCCCACGGTGACCGCCCTTAGCCCCGTCTCGTAGAGGTCGCCGTACATCGCCTCCCACTGCTGCGTGATTATGATGAGGTTGGGCTCGGTGCACTTGCGGGGGTCGAGGCCGAGGTCCCCCACGCCCCTCGTGACTATCGGACGTATATACGCGTCGGTGAGGTTGTTTGTCCGAAGCGTCTCGAGTATCGCCTCGGTCATCTCGTCCTTCGTGAGGGGAATCCGCAGGCCTATTGCGCGGGCGGAGTCGTAGAGCCTGTCGACGTGCTGCTCGAGCTTGAACACCCTGCCGTCGTAGGCCCGTATACCCTCGAAAACGCCGTCCCCGTAGAGCAGGCCGTGGTCGTACACAGAAACCGTTGCCTCTTCCCTCGGGACGAATTCCCCGTTTACGTAGACCCGGGTCATTGAACCCCCAGTGGTTGTCGCAGAGGCGTTAAAATAGCTTTGTGGTAAAAAAGTGCGTGGAGGACCGTTTCGGTCCCCCTGACCTCCGTATCTACTTGCCCCGCTCCTTCTGCTCCTCGAGCCTCTTGCCGATGGCCCTGAGTATCTCGAAGACGTACCCTAGCCCCCTCCGGACGTCGGGGTCCTTGAGGGGTCCTCCGCCGAAGAGGAGGGCCCTCAGGCCGAGCTTCGCCCTGGGCGGAAGTCCGTCCTCGCCCTCGCACTCTTGGCAGACGTCGCCGACGGCGCTGGTGATGGTCTCCACGGCGGTGATTATCCGTTCGTCGGCCATGGTGTGCAGGAGCTCGACCTCGAACTGGGCGAAGTTGGCGAGCGAAGCGATGACCTGATCGTCGGCGGCATCGGTGGCCATCTTGACGGCCTCCCCGGCCTCCCCGAGCTGGTCTAGGGTGCCGTTCTGCTCCAGCCGGACCAGCTTCTCGGCGGCGGACCGGAACTCGTCGGCGTTCGCGCCGAGTACCCCGGCGAGCTCCGGGGTTCCGTCCTGCGCCAGACCGTCGGCGGACTCGATCAGGGTCGCGGTCTTGTTGGAGACCGACGTGACTACGTGGTCGTCGGCCGCTTCGAAGGCCATCTGGCTCGCGCCGAGGAGCTCGTTGAGGAGGCCCGCGTTCTGGACGAAGCGGCCGACCTCCTCCGGGTTCTCCTGGATGGCTTCCTCGAGGACCTGCTGTGCTTCTTCGTCCATTCCCCTATATTAGTCCTCTCGTAATCAGTGAGAACGTTTCGTTGAAGGCCGTCTTGCCCCAGTGGATGAGCTGCGATTCCTTCGGCAGTTGCTTCTCCTTGGTCTCTGGGTCGTAGTTGAAGTGGGCGTAGGTCGCCTCGTCGAGTCCGGCCTCGATGTAGCAGAAGGTCTTTCCGTGGTACATCTCGGTCGGCGGTTCTCCCCGGATCTGGGAGGCGAGCCGCTTCGCGACGACTCCGGCTTGGTAGTGCGCCGGGCTCCCGGCCTTCGAGGTGCCGTGGTTGGCGTTGTCGCCTATGCTGTAGACGCCGTCGGCCCTGGTGCACTCCAGGGTGTTGTGGTCCACGTCGACCCATCCTCCCTCGTCGCCGATGCCGGCGTTCTCGATGAGGTCGTCGGCCCCGGCTGCGTGGGGCGGGATGGTTACTGCGAGGTCGAAGTCGAGCTCGCCCTCCATCGCCTCCAGGGTCTGTGATTCGGGGTCCACCTCCTCGACGTTGAATGGGTACTCCGTGTCGATGCCGCGGTCCTCGAATATCGGGTCCATCCACCGGGTGACGGACAGTAGTCCGTGGCTCCGCTGTATCGGGTAGGTGTACGTTATCTCTATGTCGTCCCTGATGCCGCGCTCCCTGAACCATGCGTCCGCGATGAGCGGGAACTCGATGGGTGCGACGGGGCAGATGTGGGGGCTGCCGATGACGGACAGCACGAGGTGCCCCTCCTCGAAGTCCTGCAGTGCGTCCCGCAGTGCCTCGGCGCCCTCGGGGTTGTAGAACCAGTGGGCCGTGTCGTCTTCGTGGGCCTCTACGAGTCCCGGTGTCTCCGAGGGCACCAGCTTGGCGCCCGTCGCCATCACGAGGTAGTCGTAGTCGAGGGTCTTGCCGCTCTCGAGTTCGAGTGTCTTGGCGTCTGTATCCATGTCGACGGCCGGGTCGACCTCGAGGCCTATCCTGTGGTTGAGTATCTCCGTCAGCGGCCGCTTGGTCTCGTCCGTGTGGGAGAGGCCGAACGGTATGTAGAGGTACTTTGGTTTGTACACGTTGTGCGGCGTGTCGTTGACCAGTGTCACTTCGACCTCGCCGTCGTCGATCATCGACCCGATGTCGTTCGCTAGCCGGTTGGCGACAACGGTGCCACCGATGCCGCCGCCTACTACAACTATTTTCTCCATGTCTAGTTCACCTTGACGTAGATAGCCCAGTGGCCGTTTTGATCCTCTATCTCGAGGAGATCGTGCCTGGTGTTTTCTAGCCAGTCCGGGACGTCCTTCTTCGACCCCTCATCGGAGGTCAGGAGTTCCAGCACGGTTCCCGGATCCGACTTCTTTATCCGGCCGACCAAGTCCATCAAGGGACCGGGGCAGGCCGAGTCACGGGAGTCTACCGTCTCATCGGGTTCCATGTCAGCCATACTTCCTCCTAGATGAAGATTACTTCCTTGTCTTCCGCCAGCCCGAGGAATCCGCTGACGCCCAGTTCGTCGTCGAAAAGGTCGATGTAGTCGTCGAGCGTGTTCCCCTGGAGGTCCATCGCCATGGTGCAGGCGTAGATGCCGAGTTCGCCGAGCATCTTTGCCTGCTCCAGCTGCTCCGTGAACAGGGGGACCTGGGTCTCCGTATCGGGGTCCAGCATCAGTTCTCCAACCCCTCCCTCGGTCTTGAAGTCCCTGTTCTCCACGACCTCCTTCTCGAAGGCCGTAAGCGCATTCATTGTCACGAACACGTCGAGCTCGTAATCCGAGACCACGGCTACCGCCGCGATCATGCTCGCCGCCTGTACCTTCTCCAGCTCCTCAGAACCGATGACTATTGCGTACCCCGACATTTCGCCTGTGCTCCCTAATCCAGTATCCAGAACTGGTATCCAGAACTGTGTCTCCCGGACCTTACTTGTGTGTGGAAGTTTTCCAAGACCGTTATTAAGGGTTTGGGGCTCGTAAGGGTTCTGAGAAGCGGCCCACATATCAACACCCTCCCCTCAGGGGACGGACGGCGTGGCGGCGCGTAAACCTCCGATTTTTTAAGGGTTTACGCCGAGTATTGGGTGGCATGCGCATACCAACCTCGATGGCGACGCAGCACCCCGACTCCGCCTCTCGTTACGTCCCGGTGCAGGAGGAGGTCGAGGAGGCCGTCGACTGCATTAGGGCCGCTCCCCACGGCCTCGGCTGCGACGAGTACATGGTGGATTACGAGGGAAAGATGACTCCCTACCACCAGACGGCACAGGTGGTCTCTCGCCTGATAAGCGAGGGAGTGGTGCCCGGGGAATCCGTTTTCGTCACGCCGAGGATTCCCAGCGCCTCCGAGGAGAACGTGTTCCGTCAACTCATGACGATTCTCTCCGTCGTGGAGGCCAACTTCAACAGCGGGGAACCCTCGGTCAGGGAGGTCGTACACCCCATGACGAGGAGCGCGAGGGAGCTCGTCTACACCCGCCGGCGTATCAGTGAGGCGGTCGAGCTGGCGAGGGACGGCGGGGGAGGCGGGGTCAGTGGAAGCGACATAGGGCTGATTCCCCTCGTCGAGGAGGTACCCCAGCTCCTCGGCGTCGGCGACCTCGCGGAGAGCTACGTCGCCAGGTGCCGGGAGGACCTGGGCCTCGAGGTCGAGCGGCTAAGGGTCATGCTGGGGCGCTCCGACCCTGCCCTGCAGTTCGGGATGGTTCCAGCCGTTCTCGGCAACAAGCTCGCGGTCGCCTCCCTGCACCGAATCGAGGGGGTAGAGGTGGGCCCGATTTTCGGTGGCGGCTACCTCCCGTTCAGGGGCCACGTATCGCCAGAAAACGCGAAGAACCTCGCCGAGGAGTTCGCCGGTATACGGACGGCCACGGTGCAGTCCGGGATAAGGTACGACAGGGACAGGGAGGCGACACAGGAACTTACGGAGGCACTCGGCAGGAGGCTGCCGGGAGGCAGGGCGCTCGACTTCTCTCAGGACGAGAGGGAGCTCTTGGTCGACGCTGCCGGGAGGTTCGCGGAGGCCTACCTTCCCTTCCTCTACTCCGCCGCCCCCGCGCTCGGCGGTCTCTCCGACCTCATCCCCAGCCAGCGGGACCGGTTGACCCGCACGGGCGACATGGGTTACTCGAGGGACGTGCCGGAGGCGAAAGCCCTGGGTGGGGCCTGCACCGACCCCTCCCTCAGTAAGAGCCTCGCCGGGCTTCAGAGGGACAGGCTTCCTCCGCTGCCCCGGGCAATCAAGTTCACCGCGGCGCTCTACACAGTGGGTCTTCCTCCCGAGTTCGTCGGAACGGGGAGAGGGATGGAGGCCCTGACCAGCCGGGAGAGGGGCTGTCTGCTGGAGCGATACAGCTCCCTGGAGACCGACCTCGCCGCGGCGGCGCCCTACCTGGACCTGGACACCGCCGAAATGTTTCTGCCGGCGGAGGCCGTCGCGCTCGCGGGGGACGACGTGGCTGCGCTGGAGGAGTATTTCGACCTGGAGTTCGGGCACGCGAGGGACCTCTACTCCATCCTGATGGAAACCATGCGCCCGATTCTGGAGGAGGTGCTTTCCGGGGAGAGCGAGATTATCGTCGACGGGGAGGCCGAGAGGGAGCTACTGAACTCGTGGATACTCCGTCTGGGAGAGATGCGGGGGAGCCTCGGTTAGGGCCCCATCCCGAATCTCAGGGCGGCGACGAAGACGGTGAAGTTGAAGAAGAAGTGGCTTACCACAGGGGCCAGCAGGCTGTCCCTCCACTCGTAAACGAGGCCGAGGACCACCCCGAACAGCAGGGGACCAACTATCTGCGTGGCCACCCCGTAGCTGCTGTGGCCGATCGAGAACAGCAGTGCCGCCGGAAGGAGACCTATACGGGTCTGGAGGAATCCGCGGAAGAAGACCTCCTCCCCCACCGCCGCGAGGGCGGAGATGACGAGGGCCGTGCGTAGATCTATGAGGCCTATTATTCTCTCGGCCAGCGGATTGGTTCCCGACAGGCCGCCGAGGGTCACGAGGAGGTAGTTGACCACGACGACGATGAGGAGCGAAGCGAAGGCCGCGGCCACCCCCACCGCCACCTCCACCGTCGGCCTATCTGCTGAGAGCCCCAGGCTTTCGGACAGCGGCTTTCCATCGTTCACGAGCAGCGCCCACGCGAGGGGCACGGTCACGAGGAGCAGCACGTTCACCGCCAGGGCGGTAATCAGCTCTCCGAGGCCCACGGAAAAGCCCGGGGTACCGCCCAGAAAAAATAGCCTGACGAGGGTGACGAGGGGCTGCAGCACCACCAGCCATAGCGCCGAGATAACGCCCAGCAAAGCCACTCCGTGCCGCGGGTTCTCCGGCTCGAAATCTCCCCTGATGAAGCTGTAGAGTCGGGGGTCTGCGGCGTACAGGCCGAAAAGGGCGGAGGTCGCCACAGGCCCCGCGGTCTCCATGCGGAGGGGCAGGGAGAGGAGCGCTAGGTATGCTGCGATAAGCACCGCTCCGAGGCGCACGGTCCGGGTTCCGTCGTTCATGGACCCTTAATTGAGGTCGCTACGGCTTTAAAAAATAGCACGACAGGAGCCGCTCAGAAGGATTCAAGGGAGCCCGGCAGAAAGGTAGTTCGGATGACTGGATCCTCCTTCGGAAAGGTGTTCAGGCTTACGACGTTCGGCGAATCCCACGGACCCGCGGTCGGCGGAGTGCTCGATGGCGTTCCCGCCGGGCTCCCTCTCATCGATGAGGACGTGCAGCGCGAACTCGACCGCCGAAAGCCCGGTCAGAGCGACGTGACCACGCCGAGGCAGGAGGAGGACAGGGTAAACCTCCTCTCCGGCGTCTTCGAGGGAGCCACTACCGGGACCCCTATCGGTTTCGTCGTGGAAAACCGGGACACCGACCCGTCCGAGTACGAACCCTTCAGGAAGCTGCCGAGGCCCGGGCACGCCGACTTCACCTACCGGGAGAAGTACGGCCGGAGGGACTGGCGCGGAGGAGGACGCTCCTCCGGACGCGAGACGGTAAGCCGGGTCGTCGGCGGGGCCGTGGCCGGAAAGCTGCTTAAACGGATAGAGATGGAGGTGAGGGGCCACGTGTCCAAGGTAGGCGAAGTCGAGTCCCGAGAAGTCGACTTCGAAGAACTGCCCACGGCGGAGGAGAACCCGGTCAGGTGCGCCGACCAGGAGGCAGCAGAGGAGATGCGGAGCCTCGTACAGCAGGTGCGGGGTGAGGGGGACTCCGTTGGCGGCGTTGTCGAGGTGATGGCGCAGGAGATGCCGGTGGGCCTGGGTGAACCGGTTTTCGACAAGCTGGAGGCCGACCTCGCGAAGGGACTGCTCTCCATCGGCTCCGTGAAGGGTTTCGAAATCGGGGCCGGGTTCGACGTAGCGGAGATGCGGGGGAGGGAGAGCAACGACCCCTTCACCGTCCGGAACGGCGAGGTGGTTCCGGAGAAGAACGACATGGGCGGCACCCTGGGCGGAATAAGCAGCGGAGCCCCGTTACGGGTCAGGATAGCCGTCAAGCCCACGCCCTCCATCTCGAGGGAGCAGCGCAGCGTGGACCTCGAGACCATGGAGGAGGAAAAAATCAGGATAGGTGGAAGGCACGACCCCTCCATACCTCCCCGAGTAGTCCCGGTAGCGGAGGCCATGGTGGCCCTCGTCCTCGCGGACCACGCACTCCGGGCGGGGCTCCTGAACCCGGATAGGTTGGAATAAGTCTCCCTACAACGAGGTTAGGGCGATAACCATCCTCGAAGAGGACCTCCAAAACGTCAGGAGCGAGCTCGGCAGAGAGCCGACCCCGACGGAGTCAGCTATTTTCGAGAACCTGTGGAGCGAGCACTGCGCCTACCGCTCCTCCAGGAGGCTGCTCGGGCAGTTCCCCACCGAGGGCGAACACGTCCACCTCGGCCCCGGGGACGACGCCGGCGTGCTCAGGCTCCCGAGCGGAGAGCTTCTCGCCATCGGCATCGAGAGCCACAACCACCCCAGCTACGTGGACCCACACAACGGCGCCGCCACCGGAGTCGGCGGCATCGTGCGGGACGTCCTGTCGATGGGTGCCCGGCCCGTCGCGCTCGGAGACCCCCTCAGGTTCGGGCCGCTCGGAGACGAGAAGAACCGGTACCTGCTGGAGCACGTCGTTGAGGGCATATCGTCGTACGGAAACAGCATCGGCGTCCCCGTCGTCACGGGAGACCTAGAGGTAAACGGCAGCTACCAGGGCAACCCGCTGGTAAACGTCACCTGCATCGGACTGGTCTCGGAGGAGCGGCTGGTGCGGGGCCGCGCAACCGGTCCCGGCAACTCGCTGGTCCTTCTGGGAAGCTCCACGGGCCGGGACGGGCTCGGCGGCGCCAGCTTCGCCTCGAGGGAGCTCGATGAGGAGGCGGAGGAGGAGTCCCAGCCCTCCGTACAGATAGGGGACCCCTTCACGGAAAGGCTGCTCATCGAGGCCTGCCGCGAAATCACGCGGAGGAGGCTCGCCCTCTCAATGCGGGACCTCGGTGCCGCGGGGCTGGGCGGCGCCTCCTCCGAGCTCTGCCACGCCGGCAGCGTCGGGCTCGAAATCCACCTCGACAGGGTGCACCAGCGCGAGGAGGGCATGGCGCCGTGGGAGATACTGGTCAGCGAGTCGCAGGAGCGCATGCTCGTCGAGGTCGAACCGGGCAGGGTCGAGGAGGTGCGGGAGGTGGCGGAGAAGTACGACCTTCCCTGCGTCGAAGTGGGCCGCACCACGAAGGACCACCGGTACCGTGCCATCTTCGAGGGCCGGGTGGTGTGCGACGTGGACCTGGACCTCCTCGTAGAGGGCGCCTCGATGTACGACAGGGAAAAGGCCGAGAGGGTGAGCCCCCCGGAACGACGGCCACCCGACGTACCCACGGAGGACGCCGTTCGCTCGCTCCTGGCCTCACCGAACGTCGCTGGGAAGGGCTGGGTCCACTCCCAGTACGACCACGACGTACAGGTACGCACCGTCACGGGCCCCGGGGACGACGCGGCGGTTCTCCGCCTGGACGAGGGGGGGCTGGTCTTCTCCGCGGGCGGGAACGGTTTCCTCGTGAAGGCGGACCCGCTGCGGGGCGGAGCACTGGTTCTCGCGGAGCACTGCCGACGCGTGGCAGCCATGGGCGGCACACCCCTCGGCTTCGTGGACTGCCTCAACTTCGGCTCCCCGGAGCGTCCCGGGGTGTTCCGGGAGTTCAGCGACGCCGTGCAGGGCATGGCGGAGGCTGCCGCTGACCTGAACGTCCCGGTTCTGGGTGGAAACGTCTCGTTCTACAACGAGTCGGAGGAGAAGGGGACGGCAGTAAACCCTTCACCTACAGTCGGCGTAGTCGGCTGGATGGAGGACCCGGCCGACCGGACCGAGTCAGCCGTCACTGAGGAGGGCCTGACCCTGGCGCTGGCCGGTGGGTCGGAGCGGCTCGGCGGCAGCGAGTTCCTCAGGCTCCACGGAGGCACGGACGAAGCGCCCGGTGTGGACCTGAAGGCCGAGAGGGAGCTGGTCGAGAAGCTGCCGGCCGTGGATGCCGAGGCGACGAGGTGCGTTTCTCGCGGCGGCGTCGTGTCGGCGGTGACCAAGATGTGCGTCGCCGGCGGAACCGGCGCCACCATCGACCTCACGGGGCCGGGACTCTTCGCGGAGCGCGGCGTCGTGGTCGCGACGGGTGAACCGGATACGGTCCTCGACGCGCTGCCGGAGGCGCGGCCCATCGGGGAGACCGGCGGCGACGCCGTCGAGGGACCCGGTTTCTCCCTCCACCTGGACGAGGCTCGAGAACTACTTTCCTCGCTGACCGGGGTGATGCGTCCTGCTGGCTAAGAGGATCGTGCCCTGCCTCGACGTCGACCTCGGCACCGAGGGGGGCCGAGTCGTGAAGGGCGTGGAGTTCAAGGACCTGCGGGAGGCCGGTGACCCGGTGGAGATGGCCAAGTGGTACAACGAGAAGGGGGCCGACGAGCTCGTGTTCCTCGATATCACCGCCAGCCACGAGGGCCGCGGGACCATGCGGCACGTGGTGGAAAGAACCGCCGACGAGGTCTTCATCCCGCTCACCGTCGGCGGCGGAATCTCCTCGGTGGGCGACGTAAAGGAGACGCTGCGCGCCGGCGCAGACAAGACGGCCATCAACACCGCCGCCGTGAAGGACCCGGAGCTGCTGGAGGAGACCTCCGCGGTCTTCGGCTCCCAGTGCATCGTGTGCGCCATCGACGCGAAGAGGCGGGAGCCGGAGGAGGGGCGGGACCGCCTGGACCGGGACCCCATCGTGGTGGAGACGGAGGATGGCCCCCGGTGGTACGAGGTCGTCATCTACGGAGGAAGGAAGCCCATGGGAATGGACGCCCTCCGCTGGGCCCGGGAGGCCGCCGACCGCGGCGCCGGCGAACTTTTAGTGACGAGCATGGACCGGGACGGCACCAAGGTAGGGTACGACCTCCCCCTCGTGAACTGGATAGGGAACAACGTCCCGGTGCCCCTCATCGCCTCCGGCGGCGCCGGCGTACCCGGGCACCTGCTGGAGGCCTTCGAGGCCGGAGCCGACGCCGCCCTTGCCGCGTCGATATTTCACTACAGGGAGCACGCCATCCAGGACGTCAAGGAGTTTCTGGCGGAGAACGGCGTGGAGATGCGGCTGTAGGGAGACAGTGACCTCACATGGTTGACTACGATACGCATAAAAAGTGGGCGACTATGTTGGGGGTGGGAGATGCAGCTGGCTACATCGATAAGGCGATAGACAGTCGGACTTTGGAGTCTATGCCACAGGACTTTCGAGAGCACACGGAAGAGGACATAGATGAGGCGATACGGGACTTCATAATAAAGATGCGCGAAATCGATTTTCACGATAGAGCAAAATCGGTCACAAAGGAGAAGAACAAAAATGGCGTTTGGGTGAAGGGGGTCAAAGAGCCCGACGTTCGTTGGCTTTTACAGAACAAAACAGAAAGCCACGTTATGGCCTACTATCTTCACTTTACCCTGGATTATTTGAACGATGTGTATAACCCTAATGTCCTTACCAGTATAGTGAGCTCTGGTAAAGATATCTCGATTGAGGCGCTCCTGAGGAGGCATAGGGAGAACAGGGCAGCCATAGTCGATGAAACAGAGCAACTGTACGAAGATGTGGAAGAGTTCATACTCGAAAACGAGGAGGAAATTTTTTCGGACATCCTAAAGGATAAGGACTGGGCGTAGGTCCTTCGGATTCCCTGATTACCCTGCTCACCATGGTCTAACTCGCATAGGGACTAGTTCGTTGAGTACCGCTTCAATCATGTTACTTGCCTCCGATTCCTGACTCGCCGTGAGACACGTAGTCATCGGCGGGACGTTCGAGTACCTTCACGCGGGTCATCGGAGGCTGCTGGAGGCGGCGGCCGAGGAGGGCGACCTAGTCACGGTCGGTGTCTCGACCGACGCGTTCGCGGAGTCGATTCGTGAGCGAGAGGTCGAGGCCTTCGATGACAGGTGGAGGCGGGTGGAGGAGTTCATGGAGGGGCTCTGGACGGATTTCGAGGTGAAGCCGCTTCGGAGCCCGTTCGGGGACACGCTGGAGCGGGACTACGACGCGATAGTTGTGTCGCCGGAGACGGAGTCCGTGGCGGAGGAGATAAACCGGAGGCGGCGGGAGGCGGGTCGGGACCCGATGGAGATAGTTTTCGTCGGGTACGTGATGGCGGAGGACGGGAAGCCGATTTCGTCGACCCGGATTCACGGGGGCGAGATCGACGGGGAGGGGAACCTGCTTTGAGGGTGGCGGTCGGGACCGAGAACCCTGTGAAGGTGGAGGCCGTGGACAACGTGTTCTCCGAGGCGTTCGAGGGGCCGGTTCACGTCGTGCGTGTCGACGTGGATTCCGGGGTGCCGGAGCAGCCTTTCGACGTGGAGACTGTGCGGGGGGCGAGGAACCGGGCGGAGGCCGCGTATTCCGACGGGTTCGATCACTCGGTGGGCGTGGAGGCCGGGCTCCTGGAGTTTCCGCTTCTGGAGACGGGGTACCTGGACGTCCAGTTCTGCTCCGTGTTCGACGGGGAGACGCACTCCGTTGGGTGCGGCCCCGGGTTTCAGTATCCCCGGGTGGTGCTGGAGAAGGTACTTTACGGTATAACGGTGGGAGGTGCCATGGAGCTGTTGACGGGTGAGGAGGACGTCGGTGAACGGATGGGCGCCATCGGTATCCTGAGCGGGGGCGAGATGGACCGTACGGAGCTGACGGAGCAGGCCGTGTTGATGGCGCTGGTTCCGCGTGTTCAGGACGTGGCTTAGTCGAGGTTGAGGGCTTCTCTGGCGTTAGTGTCGGTGACTGCCTCGATCTCTTTCTCGGAGAACCCCCTCCTCCTCATCTCCAGCGCGGCCCGTGAGAGCGCCATGGGGTCGGAGAATCCGGAGTTGAGGTCGCTGTTGAACGTGATGCGTTCGGTCCCGTGCTCCTCCAGAATGGAGAGGGTCTCATCGAGACCGATTTTCAGGGTAACTCCGGCGTAGGGGCCCGCCGCGAGCACGTCACCGACCGATGACGCGTCGAGGTGGTCTACTATCAGCCGGGTGGGGTCGACGGAGCGCTCGTCCGCCACGTTCAGCACCTGCTCCACGACCCCGGGTTTACCGTCGTGAGGCGTGTGCACCACGCAGGGGTACCCCTCGTCGCGCGCTATTTCCATCTGTGCACCGAGCAGGCGCTCCTCACCCGGCGTGCCTCTGGAGAGCCCGATTTCTCCAACGGCTGTCACGGGCGGCGCTGCCAGGAGCCGCGGTAGCCTCTCGAGCACCTCGTCGACGCCGCTCTTCAGTGCGCCGGGGTATACCCCGATCGCTACCAGCACCTCCAGGCCTGTGGGTCCACCCCTCTTCGTCTCGCGGCCGGTTAGCTGGTGAAAGTGGTCCAGGATGGACGCGGGTTCCGAGAACGGTGCGGGGTCGTGTGCCAGAGTGAGGACGGTCTCCACGCCGCTGAGGGCGAGGAGTTCGAGGTCGTCGTCTCCCCGCCTGTCGACGTGTGTGTGGGGATCCAGCATGTCTTGAAGTGGGCCGGCGGTATTATTGCGTTTCCGGGGGGAAACGGTTAAGCAAGGGCACCCCTTTTTATCGTGGTACGACTGTCTTCAGGCCGCCGGACGCACTCAGGCGCGGGGCGTCCTGGTAAGTTTCCTGGACAGTGCACTCGTGATAATGATAGCCATGGAGCTCTTCCGCACCGTCATGGCGTACATCACGAGGGAAAAGGTCGTGCTGGCTGTTCTGGAGGCATCGCTCGTAGCGGTGGCCAGGGAAATAATCCTCATCGGGAGGGAGGCTGACGCCCTGAAAACGATTTCCATGGCGGTCCTGCCGGTCGCTGTTTTCGGCACCTACCTCGCCTCTTACAGGCGGCTGAAGGGCTGGGAGAGGGCGCCGCTCTACGGTTAAGGGCTCAGGTCTCTATCAGGAGCTCCTGGCTGGACTCCACCGCGTCGACGATTGCCGAGGCCACCTCGGTTCCCCGGGATATCTTTATCTCGCCGCTCTTGCCCACGGTTCCGGTGAACAGGTACTCTCCGTCCACGGAGATGTCGACGGTTTCACCTGCCCAGTCACTGCCGAGCCCCAGCACGACGTGTCCACCGGTCTCCCTGACCTCGACTCCGTCCTCTGAGGATGGGCGCTCGCCCCGATCATGTTTATCCTCCGATTTCTCCTTCTCCTCGAACGTCTGGACGTCTATCGAGAGTCCGAGCTGGTTCTCGATCTGGTCGATTTTCGACCCACCCCTTCCAAGGATCGCCGGGACGTCCCTCTCCTCGACGTAGAGCGTGCAGGACCCGTCGCTGGTCATCTGTGCCTCCACGGGGCCTCTCGAGGTTTTTCGGACGAAGCTCTCGACCTGCCTCTCCGCGAGTTTCCAGGCCGGATTGGTCGTCTCTCCCTCCTCGAGCGGCATCACCACGACCTGCTCGCCGTAGGTGTACACCTCGTGCTGCACGGCGTTCGTCTCGAAGTCGATGACTTCTATCACCGGTCGCGCCAGGTCGGCCTCCGTCATGCCCGCGGGCACCTTCACCGTGAACCTGAGCTCCAGCACGTCCTTAATCTCTGCGTCCTCCACGTAGACTATCGTGTCGGCTACCTGCGGAATCATGCCGAGCTCGACGCGTCCTATGAGGCGCTGGAGGGCGTCTATTCCCCTGGTCGCGTGCACGACCCCTATCATTCCGACGCCGGCCAGCCTCATGTCGCTGAAGACCTCGAAGTCGTCGGTCTTCCGGACCTCGTCGTAAATCGTGTAGTCCGGCCTCACGAGGAGCAGCACGTCGGCGGTTCCGGCCATATCTCCCTCCAGGGCCGTGTACTGCGTGATGGAGTCCCGGACCTGAAGGTCCCTCGGGCTCTCCATCGTCTTGACGATTACGCCGCTGTCCTCCAGGTAGTGCGCCACCGCTTGAGCCAGGGTTGATTTTCCGGCCCCGGGCGAACCCGCAAGCAGCACTCCGCGCCGCTTCTCTGAGAATCTCTCCTTCAGCTGTTCGGCCAGGCGGTACTCGTCCAGCGCGACGTCCGCCACTGGCCTCACCGCCGTTATCTCCGTTCCGTCGCTGAACGGCTGTCGCGCTATGGCGATACGCATGTCCCCGAGCTGAACCACGGTTGCCCCGCCTTTGTCCATCTCGAGGAAGCCGTTCGGGTCCCGCTCTGCCTGCTCCACCACTTCGAGGGCGATGGCGTCGATTTCCCTGTCGGTGGATTCCTCGTCACCTCGCCTCTCCAGCTGCATATCTCCCGGTGAACCTCTCTTGACCAGTGGCACGGTTCCGTCCCTGAGGTGTACGCTCATCACGTCGTCGTCGAAGAACTCCCTTATACGGAGGGGTTTCCTCGTCTCGCCCTCCGGGGCGAGGAAGACGGTGTCGAGCCCCTTGACCTCCGCGATCTCGGCCTGGACGTGGTCGCTTGTGACCAGCGTGGCCTCCAGCTCCCCGCAGAGGTCCCGTATCATCGCGTCGATCTCCCCCTCGGCGGCTGCCTCGACGGCCTCACCTGTGGGTCTCGCGCCCGTGAACGTGAGCTCTATTTCGCCCCTTGAGGCGCTGTTCCTCAGGGCCCTTATCTCCTCTATGCCGTTGTAACCGGTCTTCTTACCCCGGTTCGCCTGCGCCTCCAGCTCCGCGACGACGGCCTCCGGGACGACTATTTCGTCGCCGCGGAACTCTCCCTCGTCGATTAGCGCAGTTATCCTTCCGTCAACTATTACACTTGCATCTGTAACTCTCTTCATCGCTTTTTACCTTTGGTAGAGATACACCCGCGAGTTAATCAAGATTTGGGGACATTTGACCCTTCGACGTGGTTCAGTACACCTCGCCGGGGTCAAAGACCCTCTCCCCCTTCTCCACGAACCTCTCGCCGTCGAAGACCCTGTGGAAGCAGGAGCGGTGCCCGGTGTGGCAGGCGCCGCCCTCCTGCTCCACCTCCAGCAGCACCGCGTCGCCGTCGCAGTCGAGACGTATCTCCCTGACGCGCTGTACGTTGCCGGAGGTCTTTCCCTTTTTCCACAGCTGCTGCCTCGAACGGGACCAGTAGTGGGCGTAACCCGTCTCGACCGTCCTCTCAAAGGCCTCGCCGTCCATGTGTGCGAGCATTAGGACGTCCCCGCTCTCCGCGTCAACGGCTACGGCGTGGACGAATCCGCCGTCGAAGTTCGGTGTCTCCACGAGGTGTTATTCTCGGGGGACCCCAATAACGTTTCACTCAATGACTGTGGCCCTGGACGCGGCGAGGGTGTCTATCTGTCTGGCGATGCTCGGATACGGTTCCTACAGGGACGTGAGGGAGCGCAGGGTGCCCAACGCGACGTGGTACCCCTTCGCGGCGCTGGCTCTCGCACTGGACGGATGGGGCCTCGTTGCCGAAGGCGTGTTCGAGGCGCTCGGGTACACCCTGCTCTTATCGCCGGCGGCCTACGCATTCATGCATCTCTCCCTGGAAGAGGCCGACTGGGACCGGTTCTTCGACGCCCTGTCGCGGATACCGGGCTTCAGCGCCCTGGTCTACGCGCTGGCCATCGGGGTGGCGGCGGTCGGAGTCTGGCTTTCCTCCGCAGCGGGGAGTGGGGTTCTCCGCTCCATCGCGGTTTCGGTTCTGGCGGCGGTGCTCTTCGTCGTCCTCGTCGCTCTCGTCGGAACGGTGCTGGGCGACCAGGTGATGGGCGGGGCAGACCTGAAGGCACTGCTGGTGCTTTCGGTCCTACTTCCCGAGTTCCCCTCCTGGGTCCTGGAGACCGGACTGTTGGGGATACCGGCGGTGTCGGTCCTGATGAACGCGCTCCTGATCGGCGTAGTCTACCCCTTCGGGCTCTTCGCGTTTAACCTGGCGAAAGGAAGGCGCCGATGGTTCCTCATGTTCCTCGGTACCCCGGTGAATCTCGACGAGGTGGAGCCGGGCAAAACCCGGCTACTCGAGAGGACTGAGGGAGGTGGCCGGAGAGGGGTCCCGGGTTCGACGAAGGCGACCGGCGAGTCGCTGGAGGAGTTCAGGCGGCTGGGTCGAAGCGAGGTGTGGGTTCCCTACCTGATTCCCTTCGTGGCCCTTATTCTGGGAGGATTCGTGGTGGCCGTGACCTACGGCGACCTGTATACCTGGATTCTGGGGACGCTCTCGTAGGGCCTCCCCGGCCGCCCGGGACGTCCGCTCTCCGGAACCGCGGGGAGGTCCGCCGGGAGTACGGGCTCTCGCTTTGGTCCTCGCGAAGGGGATTCTGGCATCCACCGCTCTGCACCGCAACGACCCGCCGGGTTCCCAGCGCTGCCGCTCAGAGATATCTGAGCGTATCCCCGCGCGTCTCTTCGCCATCAGTACGGTGTTTATCGACCCCACCACTGCGAGTTTCTGGACGAGCCCCTCTCCGATGGCCCCTGTAACGGTTAGGCCGTACGTTTCTCCCCTTCTGGCACCGCTTCCGGGGAGTAGTCGAACCTTACCGCCCTCGTCTCCGAGTCGTTCCGATCGATGGTTCTCCACGGTCGTTTTGCCGGTGGCGTCCCGGTCCAATCACGATTCCAGGGCGGTGAGTGGTTATGTCTAAGCCGCCGGGTACTTCGAAACGTCTTTCGGGCCCCGAAGCGATTCTCTCCCGTTGCGGGTCTACGTAGAGAGCTACGGGTGTACTTCGAACCGTGCGGACGGGAGCAAGCTCGAGCGGCTGCTGGAGAGACGGGGCCACGAGGTCGTCTCCTCAGAGGAGGAGTGCGATTCCGTGCTGTTCAACACCTGCACCGTGGTGCAGTCTACGCAGGACCGCATGCTCCACAGGATACGGACCGCGGAGGAGGACGTAATCGTGGCGGGCTGCATGGCGGCCGCTCAGCCGGAGCTAGTTGAGAGGGTGAGGCCCGACGCCTCCATCCTCGAGAGCACCGGTGTGGGTTCGCTTCTCGGGGAGGAGAAGCTGGCCGTGGAGACAGGGGTAGAGGGCGTCGTGGGCACGATACAGGTGGCGGAGGGGTGCCTCGGGAACTGCACCTACTGCATCACGAAGCTGGCGAGGGGCGACGTCAGGAGCCTTCCACCGGAGGAGGTGAGGCGGCAGGCCCGCCGGCTTCTGGACGGGGGGGCGGGGGAGCTACGGGTGACGTCGCAGGACAACGGGGCCTACGGAGCGGACATCGGCCTCGACATCGTAGATGCGGTCGATGCGGTGCTCGGGATCGAGGCCGACTTCAGGCTCAGGATAGGCATGATGAATCCCTCAACCGCGGCGTCGTTCTCCGACGGGTTCGACGAGCTTTACCGGGACGGGAGGGTCTACGACTACCTCCACCTGCCCGTCCAGAGCGGTTCCGACCGCGTGCTCGAGAGGATGGGTCGGCGCCACACCGTCGATGACTTTATCTCGGTCGTGGAGGACTTCAGGGACGCCCGTCCCGACGGGACGCTGTTCACCGACGTAATCGCCGGTTTCCCCGGGGAGACGGAGGAGGACCAGGGGGCCACGGTGGAGCTGCTCGAGAGCGTGGAGCCCACCGGGTTCAACATCACGCGATTCTCCCCCCGGCCCGGAACCGCTGCGTCAGGGATGCGGGAGGTTCCCCACGACGTAAAGAAGCG
This sequence comes from Methanonatronarchaeales archaeon, assembly GCA_018263395.1. GTDB lineage: Archaea > Halobacteriota > Methanonatronarchaeia > JAANXF01 > JAANXF01 > JAANXF01. The sequence continues at coordinate 61,990 of JAANXF010000016.1, read as the reverse complement.
TCGGTCCGGGGAACTGACGGAACTGCGGCACGAACTCGGGAGGAGGGTGTACGGAGACAGGGTCGGGGAGACCGTGGAGGTGCTGGTCACCGAGGAGGGGAGAGGGGGCAGCGTCGTCTGCCGGGACGACCGTTACACGCCGGTGGCCATCGAGGAGGAACTCCAGCTCGGCTCGCGGACCTCCGCGGGGATCGTCAGGGCGGAGTCGACCTACGTCGTGGCCGAAACCGTGTAGGGCCCCGTGGCTCCCTCAGAAACGCTCAGCCCGTTCCTGGGATGGGGGTGTTTTTTTTTAAAAATAGGTGGGGAGTGAGACCGTCCCGCGTTCGACCCGTACGCCTAACTCCGGGCCGATAGTGTACGGGGGCGTCCTGACGGGCACGTCGCTTGCCCGGCCTTTAGCACAGGGAGGCTACGATGCCGCGGCCTTTCTGTAGACGTAGAAGACACCCTCCAGGACCGCGTCCAGCACCACCCAGGTGATCAGGAAAACTACGAAGAGCCCCACATAGTACCTCCCTCGGTGTGCAGGCCGGCCACGGGCATGCCCGACGAGCTCAGTAGCGACTCGAGAAGGCCGACCCACACGGAGGTCCTGAAGACCACGACCGGAACGCTCAGCACGAACGAGAGCCTCGTTAACCCCCTGTCCCTATACGTACCCATCCTCTACGTTGATCTCCATTGTTAATAAATATCTAAAGCTCCTCCCCTTTGAGCCTCAAACCCCCGTAATTATCCGTCGTGCGAAGCCTGTCCGTCCCGGATGCCGCCCCCCCGGTTACCGTGAAAAGTCTAAAGAACACTCACCGCGACACTACCGCGGCAGCGGCGTCGCCCCATCGTCGGGGTCCCGGGGCGCGCACAGGAGACGGGACCGGACCCCTCATCCCGGTACCTGTGTGGCTTTGGGTTACCCGGGGGCCCCGGAACCCTGCGAGGCACCGAGGGGGCCCGGACAAAACGGTAGCGGCCATGGTCTAGTGGTAGGACTTCAGCCTTCCAAGCTGATAGCTCGGGTTCGAATCCCGATGGCCGCATTTCTCAGACGCCGAAGGGCTTACTAAGGGCGGAGAGCCGTTTTTATCACCGTTTCCCGGTTTCCCTCCACCTCGTTAGTTGGTCAAGTTTTCGGTCTATGTCTTCGTACTGATTTTTTATGAGTGCTAAATCCCTTCCCATCAGTAGGGCTAGAGAGAATGCGAGAACTGCAACAGCCAATGAAAGGACAGGGCCACCTTTCTCGATATTCGAGATTGAAAAGACTATAGATACTAATGCGAGGAACAGCGCTAACAGTAAGGAACGTTTATACCAGGATCCGTAACCATCCTTATCAAATCCCCATCTCACCATACTGAACTCATGAAGCTAAGAATTTGTAAACCTTCTGTCGGTGCGCGTGTGTGGGGTCCAAGGTTACCACCTATTAATAAATATTAATTATTATAATGTAAGTAGGGGGGAGGGAGGCACACACACCGTCAAATAATTTACAACTTGGATTAAGATATATTAAGAGGAGGGGGGCGCGCCGTCAATCGTCCTCCGCATCCGCGTCCTTTATCTTCCCTTATCTGGGGATGTTCTTTTTCTTCCGTTTTCCGCAGTGTCTACATCGATACCATCTTTCAACGATGTTGGAATCTACGTGGCCTCTTCCTCCCACTTTTTTCCATGAATGGATACCGATTTTACACAAAAGTTTACCAATCATCTTTATCCTCCCCCATTCGCCCCCTCCTCTATGGTCATCTCACCCTCGTTCAACGACCGATGGATAACGTACCCACTTACAGGCCGCCCGTCCGGGAGGAGGAAAGGGTACTTCATAGATGGTCATCGTGGCGGAGAGGGATAAAAACCTTCGTCGTCCGGCCTCTGTCATATCCCGACCCTCACCCCCACCTCGTCGTAGATTTCCTTCAGCTCCTCGACGCTAAGAGCGTTGTAGTGCTTAAGGTCGATGTCACACCTAAGAGAGTGCCCAATGAGGCGTCTTTCACCTCCGTCGGTCCGCGATGCCGGCCCCCTCGGCTGAAGGACTTACGGGCCCGTCTGTGAACCGGACAACGTCCCCTCTCAGACAACTCAGGCCGATAGGAGAGGTTGCTCTGAGTGCGGCGTTAGTACTTTCGGACTTCTCTCCGGGAAAGGGGTAGGACTGTTTTACACCGATTGGGACCCGTTATGAAGTGCCCGAAGTGCGGCTCGTTCACGATGGCCGGATGCAGGTGCCGGAACTGTGGCCTCCTTAGCTGCGGGTGATGCGTCGGGGGTTACGGAGGGCCTCGATCGGTTCTACATGTAACCGAGGTCCCGGAGCTTCTGCATCAGGTCCTCCTTGTCCTGGGCCCTTCCGGCCCTCTCGGTCGTAGTTTCGAGCTCCTGCAGCCAGGCGGGCCCGTCGCCCCCCCGCACAGTGCCGGTCTCGCTTCCCAGGGAGCGAAACCCCTCGAAGTACTTCGGGCTCACGGGCAGGTCCGATAGGTCAACGCCCTCCGGCAGGTCGTGGCGGCTCTGAGGCACGTGGCCCTCAGGGTACCCCTCGACCAGGTTGGGCACCACGTATCTCCAGGTGGCGTCCCAGACCGCCCGCTCCTCGAACTGGAGTATCGGGTGGATTCGGTCGTGGGGCGGGTACTTCTCCGTTTCGTGTCTCGGGCTGAAGAACGTCTCGTCGGCCCTGGCCTCCTGCTCGTCCCAGCGGATTCCCGAGAACACCCCGTCTATCTCCAGCTCCCCGAGGGCGTCGTTTAGTGCCACCGTCTTGAGCAGGTGGTTGCCCACGTAGGAGTCCAGGAGGAACGGGAAGGTTTCCTCCCCGTACCCGAGTTTTGCCCTGACCTCCCTCCGGTTCTGCTCGTTGAGGTCCTCTACGCGGATTTCGTCACCCGGTTTCTCGGCCTGTGCCGCGACGTCCTCGTTTCTAGCGTAGTGGACGTCGATTCCAAATCTGCCTGCCCATCTCTCGACGAACTTCAGGGTCTCTTCGAAGTGCTGGAAGTGGTCTATCAGTACCGCCGTGGGCTTCTCGCGTCCCGTCTCCTCGGCAACCTCGTTCACGGCGTAGAGTACCAGCGTGGAGTCCTTGCCGCCGGTCCACATCACGGCCGGGTTCTCGTACTGCTCAAGCCCGGTCAGGCAGGTGTCCACGCACCTGTCCATCTTGTCCAGCAGGGAGGGGTAGTCTCCGGGGCCCTCCTCCTCTCCGTGCCGGTAATTCACGGATAGGTACTTCGGGAAGCCTTCAACCATCGTCCCTAATTGTACTTAATTAAAAATCAAGGTTCCGGTCTCGCCATTTCGCTGAAGCTCCAGAGCGCATCCTGCTTCTCGCGGTCGTAGGACTCCTCCGAGGAGACCGTCTCCGTGCAGTCGTTGAAGTAGCCCGCTGTCACGTCCTCCACCTCGGGGGACGCGGCGAGGTGGACGGACGTGGCTGCCCCCTCGCCCACCGTCTTGATCGGTCCTACGTGGACGCGCCCGAGGAGTCCCACGACCGCCCGGACGGGCAGTGGCATGGTTCGGTAGAGCCCGCTCCCGGGCACCATGCCCGGGTGAAGGGCGTTGGCGGTGGCGTGTCTCAGCCGCCTGGACAGGGCGTAGACGTGCATGACGTTGGCCAGCTTGGAAACCGAGTACGCTCGGGTCGCGGAGTAATTATCGAGGGACTCCACTGCTTCGAGGTCCAGCGTCGCCCTGCGGTGCATGTCGGACGAGACGTTCACAATACGCCCCCCTTTTCTGTCGAGAAGCGGCCTCAATTCCTCGGTCAGGAGGAAGGGGGCCAGGTGGTTGACGGCGAGGGTCGCCTCGACGCCTCCCCAGGCGAGGTGGGGCTCACGGTAGAGCGCCCCCGCGTTGTTGACGAGCACGTCGAGGTCTCCGGGTTCGTCCCTCACCGCGTCGGCTAGGCCCGAGACCTCCGACGGTTCCTCGAAGTCCGCTGCGTAGAACCTGCACGTGGAGCCGACCTGCTCCAGGCTCTCCAACAACCCCCGCCCCTTCTCCTCGTCCCTGCCGTGCACGGTTACGTCGGCACCGAGCCGTCCGAGGGCCAGGGCGGCCTCCCTGCCGATTCCGTCCGTGGACCCTGTGACGAGGAAGTGCCTTCCCGAGAGGTCGACCGCCGTGACCCGGGCTAACTCCTCTGGCCGCGTCATCCGGTGACTACTTGGGGACGGGGGGTGTTGGTCCTTGTCCCCTCAGATGGCGATTATCTCCCCCCTGACGGCCTTTGACCTGTCGTCCAGCAGGAACTCTACTACGTCGGCGACCTGCTCGAGCGAAGTCCACTGGTCGAAGTCGGCATCGGGGGTCGCCTCCCTGTTCGCCGGCGTGTCGATTGTGGCCGGAGCGACGGCGTTCACGCGGGCGTTTCGGCACTCCGAGTCGACGCAGGCGGTGACCGACGCGACCGCCATCTTTCCCGCGTTGTACGCGAGGGCCCCGGACTGTGAGTCCAGGGCGTTCTTGGAGGAGAAGTTGACGGCGGCTCCGCCGCTCTCCTCGAGGTGGTCGTAGAAGCTCCTGAGGACCAGGAAGACGGTGGTGGCGTGCGTGTCGAGGGCGTCCCTGAAGTCATCCCTCCCCGTCTCGCCCAACCGTCCAGGGGAGAAACCCCCCACCAGGTCGACTATTCCGTCCAGGGTACCCTGATCCCTCTCGACGCTCCTCCTCAGCTCCCGTACCTGCTCCTCGTCCGTCAGCTCGACGTGGTGGTAGTACACGTCGTAAGAGTTCTCCGTCCTCTGCATCGCGTCCTCCAGCTCGTTTTCGTCTCGGTAGGTCCCCGCGACTTCGGCTCCTCTCTCCACGAGGCGGTCCGTTACGGCGGGCCCCACTCCTCCGGTGGCGCCAGTAACCAGCACGTTCACCCTCTCTCGGTCCGGGTCCATCCAATTCACCTCGTTACAGGATTTGAACCACGCGAACTTAAAGTTAACTAAAGGTAATCCAGGTGAGCGGTAGCGGCTATCGACCATTGGGGCTTCCCTTCGTACTCCACGCGGCCCTGACCGGGTCGCGGTCCCGCGTCGGCTATCCCCGGCTAATACTTTCGGGCAGCTCCCTCCGAAAGCTGCAACCCCGTCCAGGCCTAGCTCTCAAACGCGGCCCTGATCCCCTCCCGGGGCCCCATCTTTTTTTTTGCCCGCCGGCCGCGCTCCTCGATTACGCGGCAGGGAACCCGTTAAGGCCACGGTCCTCCGGTGAGGGGTTGCTGAACCGGGGCCTGGCCAGGCGGTCGCCTGTGCCCCGAAGGATTTTTCCCTCGACAGGAGAGATAAACCCGCGAATGCAGCCGGTTGTGTTGGCGCTCCTGATATTCCTTTTCAACGTGCCCTTCGGGTACTGGAGGGGGGCCAACGACAAGCTGAGTGCACAGTGGTTCCTCGCGATTCACCTGCCGGTGCCGTTCATAGTTGCGGCGAGAAGGCTGAACGACTACGGTCTCATTTACGTGCCCCTGTTCGTGGCGTTCTTCGCCCTGGGACAACAGGCCGGAGCGAAGATGAGGCCGGGGCTTGCCGAGAGACCCGGCGTCAGGGGGTCCCCCTGCCTTTTCGTGGACGTCTGGGACCTCCTGAGGTCGCGGGAAGCCTCAGGTCTCTCCGGCCACGGTAAATAGGCCGTAGGTCCCCGTCATCATGATGTCGCCAATGGGGTGGGCGTCCCGGAACGGATAACGGCTTCCGTCCAGAAGGCCCCTCCTGGGACCGGTCTTCACGAATGATACCGGCTCCGGGGTATGCGCGGTGCAGGCGCCGTGTCCTCCGTCGTCAAAGATCTCTTCGTGCTCAAGGCTCCCCTCGAGCATCTTTGCTATGAAGGCCTCGGCTTTGCCGGGTTCGAGTCGGTCTGTGTGATGCTCCATCACGGAGGCGACACGTCTCTCCCCATCCACAAGGGCGGCGAGCGTGTGTCCGTTACCGGCGTCCACGACCAGAGCGGGAAGCTCTTCTGGAGCCGCGCCGGCCACGGATGCGAGCTTCGTGTCCATCACGAGGGGATCTGCGCCGTAGTCACGCAGGGTCCTTATCACAGCCGAGAGCCGGGTGAACTCCTCTGTCTCCACCTCGAACGCGAATCTGTCGAGTGCGACTCCAGACTGACCCATCTCCTCCCTTAAGTGGTCCATCCGGTACTCGCGATCGCTCGTTCCCGGAGGCGCGACGCCGTGATCCTGGACCGCCACCGCTACACGCTGCGGCATATCGACACCGAGGGTCGACATCGCCCTCTCCATGCTGCGAGGCTCGACGTCGGTCAGAGCGATCTCCGAGGCTCCGCGGGGCCGCTCCTCCGAGATTTTTAGACCGGCCGCCTCCACCTCGGCCGGGTCGTCCCTGACCGTGCGCGAGGCCTCTGGCGTTATCGTGACCCGGGAGGTCCTGGACCGCTGGACGAGGGCGCGGGATACGGGTCCTCCCCCCATCGTGGTCCCGGTGACGAACAGGTCACCCTCCGTGGAGCGCACCTCCCGTGCCCTGGTTACCGTGGGTGATGGCAGGACCAGTTTAGTGGAGTTCTCGGTCGGTTCGCCCTCCTCGAAGAGGAGGTCTTGGGTTCCGGCTCCGATGTCTATTGCCAGCATCGGTCCTTTATCGTGGCCTCGTTCATTCAGCTTTTTCCTCCCGGACCCTTCACCTTTGATGGCACTCCTTACTGGGGCTGCTCGGCGAGCTTTTTGGCGTTTTTTCAACAGGGTTTTGCCTCGGCGAATACATAGCTACCCGTGAGGTTCACCGAGCGGTTTAGCGTCGTCGGTTACGGCGACTGCGCGGGTGACGGTAAGGCGGAGGTCATGCGCGAGGCCTCCGTGGATTTCGTGGTTAACGGCCGAAGGATTGCCTCCATCATGGCGACGCCCGTCGAGCTCGAGGAGCTCGGCGTGGGGTACATGGTCTGTGAGGGCCTCGTGGGTTCGGTGGACCAGATAGAGTCACTCGAGGTCGAAGGTGGCCGCGTGGTGGCCCAGGTCAGGGACGCAGAAAGGCTCGATATCTGGCACGAGCTGCGTTCTTCCGGGTGTGTCGGAATCGGCTGGGAGGGTGCACCCGCTGAGGTGGAGGCGGACACCGTATTCCACAGGGAGGCCGTTACAGGTGCGACGCCTCACTACCGCTCGGAGCTATACGACAGGACGAGGGCCGCTCACACCGCCACGCTCGTGGACGTGGATGGAGAGATGGTCGAGAAGGCCGTCGACGTTTCGAGGCATAACGCGTACGACAAGGTCATCGGGAAGGCCGTTCTCGGGGACAGGGACCTCTCGCGGCTCTTCGTACTCTCCACCGGGAGGCAGTCGGCGGGGATGGTGATGAAGGCGGCGAGGAGCGGCGTGCCCCTCGTCGTTACGAAGACGGCACCCATAAGCAGCGGCGTGGAGGCCGCGGAGGGTAGCCGCGTCGGACTGGTCTGCTTCGCCTCCGGGAGCGGGTTCAGGGTCTTTGCGAATCCCTGGAGGGTAGGCCTTTGAGCGGGGGCCCGGAGAGGGACGTTTCGGCCGTGAGGACGGTCTGTCCCTTCTGCGGCGTCGGGTGCGGCGTGGAGCTCCTGGTGGAGGACGGGGAGGCGGTCAACGTAGAGAGGTGGGACGAACACCCGGTTAATGGCGGGCAGCTCTGCATGAAGGGGGTGACCTGTCACGAGTTCCTTGGGCACCAGGACAGGTTGAAGCACCCCATGCTGAAGGTGCAGGAGAGGTTCGTCGAGGTCTCCTGGGAGTTCGCGCTGAGGGCGGTCGTGGAGGAGCTGAACAGGGTGCGGGACGCACACGGGCCGGAATCGGTGGGTTTCCTCGCCTCGGCCAAGTGCACCAACGAGGAGAACTTCCTCGTGCAGAGGCTCGCCAGGAGATTTGGTACGGGGAACGTGGACCAGTGCGCCCGGCTGTGCCACTCCCCGAGCATGTCCGCGATGACGGAGATGCTGGGCTCCGCTGCGATGAGCAACGGGTTCGACGACATGGAGGAGGCAGACGCGGTGCTCATAGCGGGCGCCAACCCTGCGGAGCAGCACCCCATCCTCGCGAGGAGGCTGAGACGTTCCGGTTCGACCAAGGTGCTCGTGGACCCGAGGAAGACCCGGACGGCGAAGCAGGTCGACCTGCACCTCAGGCCCAGACCGGGGACGGACGCGGTGCTGTTCTCGACGGTCGCCCACGTGCTTTTGCACGAGATGGAGGTTCACCGGAGGAGCGGCGTCAGGGAGTTTATCGAGAATAGGACCAGAGGGTTCGGCGAAATGCTCCGTTCCGTCGAGAGCTCCTCTCCTGAGGAGACTGCGGATACCACCGGGGTGCCTCCCGGCTCCGTCAGGGAGGCCTCGCACGTTTACGGGGAGGCTGAGAGCGGAGCGATCCTGCTGGGTCTGGGCGTCACGCAGCACCTCAACGGGACGGACAACGTGAGGTCTCTGATCGACCTCGCGCTCTGCACCGGAAATTTTGGGAGGCCCGGAACGGGGGTGAACCCGTTGAGGGGACAGGACAACGTACAGGGGGCGTGCGACGTAGGGGCACTGCCCGACACGCTGCCGGGGTACAGGCCCACGGAAAGGGAGGGGTTGACCGCCGTGGAGATGCTCAAAGCGGCCGAGGATGGCGAGCTGAAGGCGCTCTACGTCGTGGGGGAGAACCCCGCCGTCAGCGAGCCCGACGGATGCGACGTAGAGGCCGCGCTCGGAAGGCTGGACCTCCTGGTCGTCCAAGACCTGTTTCCGACGCAGACGGCGCGCTTCGCTGACGCTCTCCTGCCCGCCGCCGCCTTCGCAGAGAGGAGCGGCACCGTCACGAGCGCCGAGCGAAGGGTGCAGCTAAGGCGTGGGGCCGTGGAGCCGCCGGGAGAGGCCATGGCGGACTGGCGCATCGTCACGCGGCTGGCCCGTGCCCTGGACCTCGATGGGTTCGACTTCGAGGGGCCGGGCGAGGTGTACCGCGAGATGGCTAGCGAGGTGGGGTTCTACCCGGAGAGTTACGGCGACCTGCCGGAGGGCGGTACCAGGTGGCCAACCGGGCTGGAGGGTGGCTACCTCTTCGGTGACCGCTTCGAGACGGAGGACGGACTGGCCTGCTTCGTCCCGGTCGGGACACCCGGGCTTGAGGAGGGGCTGGTTCTGACCACCGGCCGCGTCATGGAGCACTACAACACCGGCGAGCAGTCCCGGCGCGTCGGGCTGCTGTACGGCCTGGTGGAGGCACCCTTCGTGGAGGTCTCCCCCGCCGACGCCGAGTCACGCGGCGTGTCGGACGGGGACGTGGTGCGTCTGTCGTCAAACGGGTGCAGCGTGGAGGCCGTGACGAGGGTCACGGACAGGGTCCTCGTGGGAACCGTGTTTGCCCCCTTCCACTTCGTCGAGGGGCTTGTCAACAGGCTGGTCGGTGACAGCGTTGACCCCGAATCGGGAATCCCCGGCTTCAAGCGTGTTCCCGTAGAGATGGAGCGTGTCGATGAATAGGGAGGAGTTCGAGGCCGCAGTCGCCGACGTCAGGGACGACCTAGTTAACCACGGGCTCCGTGAGGACCTGGCCCTGGAGAAGGCGCTCGACGCCGCCCTCTTCGGAAAGCAGAGGGTGAGGGCGGAGCTCGAGGTGGACGTCCCCGGGGAGGTCAGGGATCGATGCGACGTCGAGGAGCTGGCGGAGCTGTACGGGGTACGCAGCGACCACACCGACTCCAGCGAGGTCGCGGCAGAGGTCTACAGGGAGCTCCTGAAGAGGCTATGAGTGGGCTATGAGCGGTGACGAGGTGAGGGGCTGGCTGCTGGACGCCGACTACGTGACGCGGGGCGGCAGGGCCGTGATTCGCCTCTGGGTTAAAACGGAGAGCGGGGTCGTCAGGGTTTTCGACGACTCCTTTGAGCCCTACTTCTACTGCCTCCTTTCGGGGGGCGTGGAGGACGCTGTGGAGGCGCTGGAGGCGCTGGACCTCCGGGGCCTCGAGGGTGTGGAGAGAAAGCTCCTGGGGAGCCCCGTCGAGATGGTCAGGGCCGTAGTGCACCACCCGCAGGACGTGCCGGAGCTACGGGGCAGGGCCAGGGCGCTGGACTCCGTGGAGGGCGTCAGGGAGGCACACGTCCCGTTCGCGATTCGGTACGTCATCGACCGGGGGCTCGTGCCGGTCGGGCTCCACTCTTTCGACGTCGAGGAGCGCGGCGGAGAGTTCTTCCTCTCCGATTCGGAGGCCCTGGAGACCGAGGAGCTTCCGGAGCTCTCCGTGCTGGCTTTCGACTGCGAGATGCTTAGCGACGGCTCGGCACCGGACCCCGGGAAGGACGAGGTAGTCGTGATCTCCGCCGCCACCGCCGAAGGGACCGAGCTCTTCACCGCGGAGGAAGGAGAGGACGGGATGATTCAGTCGTTTCTGGAGTTCCTCGACGGCGTGGACCCAGACGTGGTGGTTACGTACAACGGGGACGATTTCGACTGGCCCTACCTGCGCGACAGGGCCGAGGTCCACGACGTCGACCTCGACGTGGGGCGGGACGGCTCCACGCCGGTGTTCAGGGACGGGGCCAGGGGAAACGTGGACGTCAGGGGAAGGCTCAACGTTGACCTCTACCGGGTGGCCGAGCGCGACGTAGGTGGGCTAAGGACCAAGTCGCTGGAGGACGTCGCGGAGCACCTCGGCGTGGTGGACCGGGTGGACAGGGCCTCCATCGACTCCCTCGACGTCAGGTCGTACTGGGAGGACGACGGGAGGCGGGGTGAGCTCCTCAGGTACGCGGAGCACGACGCGGAATCGACCTTCGGCATCGCCACGGAGCTCCTTCCGCTCCAGCTCCAGCTGTCGCGGCTCGTCCACAGGTTCCCCGACGACGTCTCCAAGATGGGGAGGGGCCGCCAGGTGGAGTGGTTCCTGGTCTCGGAGGCGCACGAAGCGGGTGAGGTCGTGCCGGAGCCCTCCCCGAGCGAGGATAGCTACGCGGGCGGACTCGTCCTGGAGCCGAAGAAGGGCCTGCACGACGACGTGGTCTGCCTCGACTTCTCCTCCATGTACCCCTCCATAATGATAGCTTACAACATCTCTCCGGACACACTGGTCGAGGGGAAAGAGGCCCGCGAGCTGGAGGAAGAGGAGTTCTTCCAGGCCCCCGAGGTGGAGCACCGGTTCAGGAGGGAGCCCGACGGGTTCTTCAAGAGGGTGCTGGTGGAGCTGATCGAGGAGCGAAGGAGGGCGAAGGCGCAGAGGGACGCCGTTCTCCGTGGGGGCGAGCGCGACGGTGAGCAGCTCCGGGGCGAGGCCCGCCTGACGGACCTGAGGCAGCGGACCCTCAAGGTGCTGGCGAACTCGTTCTACGGGTACACCGGTTGGCCGGCGGCCGCCTGGTACAGGCAGGAGTGCGCGGAGGCGACCGCGGCGTGGGGGCGCCACCTGATTCAGGAGGCCGTGGAGGAGGCGGAGGAACGGGGCTACGAGGTGCTCTACGGCGACACCGACAGTCTGTTCCTGAAGGGGGTCTCGGACGGCGAGGCGGAGGCGTTCGCCTCCGACCTGACGGAGATGCTTCCCCTGGAGCTCGAGGTGGAGGCATTCTACGAGACCATCTTTTTCACGGGTGTGAAGAAGCGCTACGCCGGAGTGACCCGGGACGGCAGGATGGACGTGAAGGGCCTGGAGGTGCAGAGGGGTGACTGGTGCGACCTGGCCAAGGAGATCCAATCCAGGGTCCTCCACATGCTGCTGGAGGGGAGGGACCCCGAGGGTGCGGCCGAACTCGTCCGTGGGACGGTGGAGGACCTCAGGGCTGGGAACGTGGATCTCGAGAAGCTCGTGATACGCAAGACCCTGACGAAGGGATTCGGGCGCTACAAGTCCGTGCAGGCTCACGTCGAGGCCGCGAAGAGGCTCGCTGCGTGGGGCCGGGACGTCAGTCCGGGCGAGAAGGTGGAGTTCGTGGTCATAAGGGGGGGCGGAAGGCTGTCGGACAGGTCGTACCCCGTCGAGATGTTTGAGGAGTACGTGGACGGTCACCTCGTGACGGACCGTACCGCTTCGAAGAAGCGAGTGCTTGAACAGTCTTTCCGGAGGAAAGCTGTGAACCGCGCCGGTTCCTCTGGAAGCGGTGCTCGAACGGGTCCTGAGGGAGAGGCCTGTGACTCCAGGAAGTACGAGCTGGACGTGGGATACTACGTCGAGAAGCAGGTGGTGCCCGCGGCGTCGCGGATACTGAACCACTTCGGGTTCTCCGACGGGTACCTCATGGGGCAGCCGAGGCAGGCGACTTTCGAGGCGTTCTGATGTTCGTGGTATTCAGGTGCACCGACTGCGGCAGGTTCCTGTACCAGGAGGGGGGCGTCGAGACCAGGGAGTGCCCCTGCGGGACGCGGGTGGAGGTCTCCGGCGCCGTGGCCGTTGCCGAAGCCGAGAGCCACCGGGAGGCGCGGGCGTTGGTGCGGGCTTTGCAGGAGGAGGAGATGGGGAAGGCCCACTTTCGCAGGTACGGATGAGTCTGCCCCTCATAGAGACGGAGCTCGACGGGGTCTGCCCGGGAAACTTCCGCTTCGTGGTGGCCGTTTGCCTGAACGGCGGAAGCGCGCTCTACGTGAAGCACCCGGGCAGGGGGTGGGAGTTTCCCGGCGGCAAGGTCGAGAGGAGCGAGGACGAGGCGGAGGCCGCCGCGCGTGAGGTGGGGGAGGAGGCCGGTCTTTCCGGCGGAGAGTTCGTCAGTGTCGCCCGGATGAGGGACGTGTTCGACGACGGCTCCGTCGAGGGGACTGCTCTGGCCTGCCGGCTCTCCGGTACGCCCGTTCCCGGGTCCGCGATGGAAGACGTGGGGTGGTTCGACGAGCCCCCGAGCGGGCTGTCGTTCCCCGAGGAGCTCTACGTAGAACTCGTTGAGATGGCCTCCGCGACGGTCCGGCGCGGTGCGTGACCCGGGACCTCGAACGATACGACACGCCCTCTTAGTGGGTTATAGCCCTATCCGGTAGCTTAAGACTGTGTTAAGGCCCAAAAACGCTACCCCCTCGCTTCAGGTGGAGAAACACTCCAATCCATCTCAGAAGGTTTCACATCCAACCAAGTTTGTGAAACTGTGAAATAGCTTAAAGCAGTGGAGAGAATAGTTTAATCCCCATTAAACCGTTTTAAACTGCTTATTGACCTAAAAACTGCTTACAACCCTCGTTTCCTTAGAAAACTTTATATACGGTTATGAATTACTCTTCACTCGTTCACAACCGGGAGGTTGTGTTCACCCGTTCTTTGGAGGGGATGGGTGAGCCCGGGGCCGCGAGGCTGCGGGCGAGCTGCGCCCGTCAGGGCGCGGGTGCCGCCAGGTGAGGGCCATGAGGGTAGAGGTGGAGATGGAAGAGGGCAAAAACAGGAGCTCCACGTCGTTCGAGGGCGACCTCTGTAGGGAGAGGGCAGCCCAATTCCTGCGTGCCCTCCAGCTCTCCTCGGCCCAAAAACGCAGAATAAGAGTGGAAATCGACGAGGGGCAGAACCGGACCTCGATGAGGTTCGAGGGCGGCCTCTGTAGGGAGAGAGCCGTCCAGTTCATGGAGGCCCTCGGAGTTTCCTCCGAACCGCAGCCGACAAAACGGTCAGAAAGGAGCAGCAGCGGCCTCTCCAGCTTCCAGGAGCCGGACGAGGACCTGACACTGAAGGAGAGGCTGAAGCTGTTCCTCAAATTCGACTACTCCGGGCGCTGGTTCAGCTCCCGCGAGGCACAGCGAGCATACTCGGCCACCTACGGAGAGGAGATGGGGCTCTCCACGGTTAGCACGTACCTATCGAGGATGTACCGCGACGGATTCCTCGAGCGAAGGGGTTCCCGCGCCGAGAGGGAGTACAGGGTCGTCGAGGCTCCCGAGGGCACGGGCGAGGTCTCCGGAGAGGTTGCAGGGGAGCGTACCGGTTGAAGCACCGGGGGGAGCGCCGGACTGGTCGACCCCGCCTTCTAGGTCGAAACCTGCCGGGTCCCTGAGGTCCGCGCAGCAGGTACCGCCAATGCTCTCCACAACGAGTAAGCGCCCCTCGACTCCCGATCCCTGAGCTTCAACCCCTGTATCGGTACCCTACCTGCTTCGGGCACGTTCCCGGCAGGCGGCGCGGGGGTTCTAGGGACGTGCTCCACGCGGGAGGGGCCCCCTCCACGGTGCGCCGCGCTCCCGCCTGGGCGCCTCCGTCCCCGGGACCTGCACCTCCGCTCCTACCTCCGCTTTCCCCGGAGCAGCCGCAGTCGCCCCTCGAGACGGACGTCCACGGGGCCCGGCGGAACGGTCGGCGAGGGGGTTCAGCGGTTCGTATCCCGCGACCCGCACGTGGACAGATCTAATCCCGGCTTGAAACGTCATCCACCCGCGCCACCAGCTTAATTCGGCGTCGGGCGGATTACCGGGAAGTGTTCGAGGTAAGGGACAAGGACCTGGCGGGAAGGATAGGCAGGCTCCGGGTCGGCGAGTGGACCGTCGAGACCCCCACGATTATGCCGGTCGTCAACCCGAACCTGCGGACGGTGGAGCCGTCCGAGCTTCCGGACTTCGGCGCCGAGATAGCCATCACCAACGCGTACATCCTCTACAGGGGGGAGTTGAGGGATAGGGCGCTGGACGGCGGCCTCCGCTCAGTGGTCGACTTCCCTGGGCCACTAATGACGGATTCCGGGAGCTTCCAGCTGAGCGTCTACGGCGACGTGGAGGTCTCGTCCCGCGAGATAGTGGAGTTCCAGGACGCCGTGGGAAGCGACCTCGTGACCCCGCTGGACGTACCGACCGCGCCGGGTTCCGGGAGGGCCAGGGCCGAGGCGGACCTCGAGGTGACGCAGAGACGCATCGAGGAGGCCGTCGACCTCGTCGGGGAACGGGCAGTGGCGCCCGTCCAGGGCTCTACCCACCCCGACCTGCGGGAACGTGCTGCGAGGGACGCCGCGTCCACCGGGGCGGGGTACTTCTGTGTGGGCGCCATCGTGCCGCTGATGGAGCGGTACGAGTACCCGGAGCTGGTCGATTGCGTCGTGGCGTCGAAGCGGGGGCTTCCCGACTCGGCGCCTGTGCACCTCTTCGGCGCGGGACACCCGGCCTCCTTCGCCCTCGCCGTCTCCATGGGCGGAGACCTGTTCGACTCTGCGGCCTACGCCCTGTTCGCGAGGAAAGGACGCTACCTGACAGTCGAGGGCACCAAGTTCCTGGAGGAGATGGCGTACCTGCCCTGCAGCTGTCCGGAGTGCTCCCGGCGCGACGTGGAGGAAATGGACGAGGAGGCCCTGGCGAGGCACAACCTGCACGTCACCTTCGAGGAGCTGCGCAACGTCAAGCAACACGTCCGCGAGGGCAGGCTCGCGGAGCTCGTGGCTCAGCGCGCGAGGTCGCACCCTCACCTGCTAGCGGGGTGGCGCCGCTACTTCGAGCACGTGGACTGGGTGGAGGCGAGGGACCCCGCGGTGAAGCGCAAGGGCGTGCTGTACACGGGCGGCGAGACGTCGAGGAGGCCCGAGGTCGCGAGGCACAACAGGAGGCTGGCGAGGGTCGAGATAGGGCCCAGGGTACTTTTCGCGCCCCACGACGCCGACACCTCCCGTTTCGAGGACGATTTCGACGTCGTGAAGGTAAAGCCCCCGTTCGCCTACCCCTCCGAGCTGTCCGAAACCTATCCCTGCGGCCAGAGCGTCGTACCCGGGAAGCCGGACCCCGAGACACTGGGGGTTACGCAGGACGCCGTGGACAGGTTAATCGAGGAGAGCGACTTCGATCAGGTCGCTTACCTGGAGTTTCCGTACGGGCTGGAGGTGCCCGGTGAGATGGTCGGCCGCGATTGAAGGTCGCCTAACCGCTCAGGATTGCGTAAGCACCACCATCCCATCGGGACCGTCACCCGGAGCACCCTCGGTGGGTAGGGACGGGGGACAGAGACGGGCTGCACCGCGGGCGTGAGGGATGAACACGACGACTGTTCGACCGTTCCCGGTGAGGTTTTTTCGACGCGACGGGGAGTTCGATGAGGAGGCGGGCCGTCGAGGTGCTCGTGGAGGACCACTGGAGGGTGCTGAAGGCGCTCCGCGCACTGAATGGCGAGCTGTACGGCGACCTGTAGGCAGCGAGGTAGCGGCTGTAGAGGACGGAGCCCGGTGAGACTCGTGGTCAGTCCCTCGTCCAGCAGCCCTTCAGACGGTCGCATCCCTCGCAGCCGTGAACCGTCTTCTGCGAGCCGTCTCTTGGGCAGTTCACTGTCCGTAGCTCGTCGCCGACCATCTCCCCACTCCTATCTGTACCCGAGTGTCCTTAACTGAAGAGCGTCACGACCTCAGATGGAGTCGGCGGCCTCGGATAGCCCCCTCATCATCCTCAGGCCGTCGTCGCTTCCCAGGATCCCCTCCGATGCCCTCTCCGGGTGGGGCATTAGCCCCAGGACGTTTCCTCCGTCCGTCACGCCGGCTATGGACTGGAAGGAGCCGTTTGGGTTGTGCTCATCCGACACCCCGCCATCGGGGCCGCAGTACCTCAGGGCCACCTCGCCCTCGCGCACCCCGGTCTCGGGAGGACGGTAGTTGCCCTCCCTGTGCGCGATGGGGACCTTCAGGACCTCGCCCTCCTCGTAGTGCGACGTGAAGGGCGAGTCCGTGCTCTCGACGCGCAGGTGTACGTCGCGGCAGACGAACTTCGGGTACCTGTTCGTCATGAGCGCGCCCTGCAGCAGGCCGGTCTCGACTAGGACCTGGAATCCGTTGCAGATTCCGAGAACCGGCCTCTCCTCCTCGACCATGCCTCCTATCCTCGAGGCGGCGTCGGTCCTGGCGGCTATGGCACCGGCCCGGAGGTAGTCGCCGTAGGAGAACCCGCCCGGCACCACGAGGCCGCCGTACCTCGACGAGTCGAAGTCCTTCCACCAGACAAGTTCCGACTCGGCTCCCAGCACGTCACCAAGGACGTGCTGCACGTCTCGGTCGCAGTTTGACCCCGGGAACTGCAGAACGGCTATCATCCGATTTCTATCTCGTAGCTGTGTATGACCGGGTTGGCCAGCAGTCTGCCGCACATCTCCTTCACCCGCTCCCTGGCCGCCTCCTCGTCCTCAGAGTCGAGTTCGAGCTCCACCACCTTTCCGACGTGTACGTCCTCCACCTCCGAGAAGCCCAGATTTTTCAGCGCCCTCTTCACGGTGGCCCCCTCCGGGTCCAGCATTCCCGGCTTGAGCTCCACGAGGACCCTCGCCCTCATGCCAGTATCCTCTCGGCGGCCTCCGCGTAGGCCTCCGCGAGGTCGCCCCTGTCGAACCGGAAGACGTCCTTGTCCAGGGAGCGTCCACCCTCGGTCCAGAACCTGCAGGTGTCCGGGCTGACTTCGTCCCCGAGTACGATCTCCCCGTCCGTCCTCTTTCCGAACTCGAGCTTGAAGTCGGGCAGCAGGAGGCCCCTCTCATCCACCATCTCGAGCAGGAGGTTGTTCACCCTCAGTGCCTCATCCCGTATCTCCTCCAGCTCGCCGGGTCCTGCGATTCCGAGTGCCCGGACTATGTCGTCGTTGAGCATCGGGTCGCCGTACTCGTCGCTCTTGAGGTCCATCACCACGACCGGCGGGTCCAGCTCCTGCCCCTCCTCGAACGGGTACTTCCTGACCAGTGAGCCGGTCGCGATGTTTCGCGGAATCACCTCGAGGGCGTAGATGTCCAGGCGCTCCACGAGCATCTCGGCGTCGCCCGTCCTCTCCAAGAAGTGTGTCTCCACACCGTTCCCCTCCAGGTACTCGAACACGGATGCACATATTTCGGCGTTGTACCGCCCCTTCCCCTCTATCCTGTCGACCTTCTCTGCGTCGAACGCGGTGACGTCGTCCCTGAAAACCATCCTGAGGACCGATGGGTCGTCGGTCTCGTACATGCTCTTGGCCTTGCCGGAGTAGAGGGGCTCCATAGCAAGTGAAATCTACTTTACGGTGCTTCTTTCTTTTGGCAAAACCGCTTTGGAGGTCGATGGACCACTAGGAGGGATGAGGCCCGGAGCGCTCTGTCTGCTGCTGGCCGTCCTGGTCGTCCCGGGTGGCTGCCTTGACGCCGGCGCCCCGTCTGCCCCTGACGGTTACGAGGGGCGGACGGCTGCGCTGTTCGAGGAGGTCGAGGTTGAGGTGGAGGCGATACGGGGCCTCGACGTCCCGGACGAGGCCGAGATCAGGGTGGTCAACCGCAGCTGGGTGCTGGAGACGTGGGGCGCCAGCGAGGAGGAGCCGGCACAGTACCTGAGGGACAGGGAGCTTGTATACAGGGCGCTGCTTCTGATTCCGCGTGACTACCCCTACGCCCGGGTAAGGAACGCACAGGTGGGTTCCTTCCTCGCATTCGCGTGGGAGGGCGACGTCTACGTGGTCAGGGAGCACTTCAACCCGGATTCCCCCACAGCCGGCGAGACACTGGCCCACGAGATGGAGCACCTGATACAGGAGACACACTTTCCCGGAACGGAGAGGAAGACGTACGACGGCCAGAGGGCCCACGGCGCCGTCGTCGAGGGAAGCGCCGGGCTGCTCGGGAGGAGGTACGCAGAGGCCACGCGGCGTGACGCGGCCGGGCCCGGTTACGGCGGCGTCGAAGCGCCTGTTCCCGCTGCCTCGGTCGACTCGACGCAGCCCGGATCCACGGAGATGCTCTCCGGCTTCGTCTACGAGCACGGCTCCCGCTACGTGGAGCACCTCCACTCGGAGGGTGGGTGGAGAGCGGTCGACTCCGCCCTGAGAAGCCCCCCGGAGACCACCGAGGAGGTGCTTCACCCCCGGAGGGAGGACGGGTTCGAGGAGGTTCGGGAGGGTTTCGAGTTGGAGGGCTGGAGGCTCGTGGAGGACGACCGTTTCGGGGAGTTCTTCGTCCGGGTGTTCCTCTCCACGCACCTACCGGACTCAGATGCCGAGGCTGCTGCTCACGGCTGGGGAGGCGACAGGTTCGTGATGTACGCGGACGGGGAGGACTACGCCTTTCAGTGGGTCCTGCGGTGGGACAGCGGGCGCGACGCGGAGGAGTTCGCGGAGGCCGTCGAGGAGGTGCTCGACTCGGAGGGCTCCCGCTCCTGGGGTACCTGGGTCGTGGACGGCGAGCACATCACCTTCGAGGTCGCGGAGAGGAAGGTGGTTCTCCGGGGGGGATCCTCTCCCGCGTACCTGTTCCCGGGTTAGGCCGCCTGCAACACCCTTAAATTTAGTGAGTCGTAACTTACCGGTATGGCGAACGATGGGGGCCTCTGGGGCGGGGCCTGCAGGTGCGTGGACCGGGCGGCGGCGAGAATAGGGCTGGATAAGGCGATGGTGGACAGGCTGACCCAGCCAGAGCGCGTCATCAAAGTAAAAATCCCCGTGAGGCGGGACTCCGGAGACCTGGAGCTTTTCGACGGGTACAGGGTTCAGCACAACGGCGCGAGGGGTCCCTACAAGGGAGGCATCAGGTACCACCCGCACGCACTCGA
Organism: Methanonatronarchaeales archaeon; assembly: GCA_018263395.1. Lineage (GTDB taxonomy): Archaea > Halobacteriota > Methanonatronarchaeia > JAANXF01 > JAANXF01 > JAANXF01. Next base: position 42,598 of record JAANXF010000016.1, on the reverse strand, counting down.
GGACGAGGTTAAGGCGCTGGCTATGCTGATGACGTGGAAGTGTGCCCTTATGGACCTCCCGTTCGGAGGAGCGAAGGGCGGCGTCGTGTGCGACCCGAAGAAGCTCTCCCGGGAGGAGGTGGAGCGGTTGACCAGGCGTCTAACGACCGAAATTCGACGATTCATAGGGCCTAAGAGGGACATCCCCGCCCCGGACGTCAGCACGGGCCCCGAGGTCATGGCCTGGGTCATGGACACGTACTCGATGCACGAGGGGTACACGGTCCCGGAGGTGGTGACCGGGAAGCCCCTCTCAATAGGTGGGTCCCGCGGCCGGGAGCGGGCGACCGGGAGGGGCGTGACGGTGGTTACGAAGGAGGCCTGCCGCTCAAACGGCCTGGAGTTCGAGGACGCCACCGTGGCGGTACAGGGCTTCGGGAACGTGGGCTCGGTCGCAGCAGAGATGCTGAACGAGTGGGGGGCACGCGTCGTGGCCGTCAGCGATTCGAGCGGCGGGATACACCTGCCGGGGGGCCTCGACGTCGCCGAGGTTGGGGGGCACAAGGCGGAGACCGGTAGCGTATCCGGGTTCCGGGGTTCCACCGACGTGACCAACGAGGAGCTGCTGGAGCTGGACGTGGACGTGCTGGTACCGGCCGCCCTCGAGAACCAGATCACCGGGGAAAACGCGTCCCTCGTCGAGGCGGACCTCGTCGTCGAGGCGGCCAACGGCCCCACGACACCGGAGGCCGACGAAATCCTCGGCGAGCGGGGGATCACCCTGGTCCCAGACATCCTGGCGAACGCCGGCGGGGTCACGGTCAGCTACTTCGAGTGGGTGCAGAACATCGAGAACTACTGGTGGGACGTCGACAGGGTGAACAGCGAACTCGACGAGATAATGACCCGCAAGTTCAGGGAGGTTCGCGACGTCTACGAGTCCGGAGAGGAGGACATGAGGATGGCGGCGTACCGGATAGCCGTCGAGAAGGTCGCGAACGCGGTCCGGGACCGGGGTCTCTGGCCCTGACGCGGGGGCGGTGACCGGTCTCCGAATACCGGGGTCCCCTCCGGAGACAGTGCAGGTACGAAAGTCGTTTGAGCCGCCGCGAGGATTTGGTCCTGATGGACCCGTACATCGTCGTCAGGACCGTCCACGTGCTCGGGGCCATGGCGTGGGTGGGCTCGCTCATATTCCTCGTCGCGGTGCTGTTTCCCTACCTGAGATCCGAGTTCGGGGACGACGACTACCGGGACCTCAGCATGGAGCTGGGGGAGCAGTTCCAGGTCTTCGGGTGGGTGAGCATCCTGATTCTGGCCGTGACTGGCGTGGCGAACGTCTACATGAGGCTCGGGAGCCTGAGCCCGAACCTTAACAGCGAGTACGGGGCCACGCTACGGGGCCACGCTAGCGCTCAAGGTGTCCCTCTTCGTCCTGCTGGTTGCAGTGGTCCTCTACCACTCTCACGTGTCCGCCAAGAGCGAGGGGAGGAGGGGAAGCCGCGCTGCCGGGCCCGCCATGCTCCTGACCACCGTCGCTATAGTGGTAACGGCGGTCTACCTCGGAACACGCTTCTTCTAGACCGCACGGTACAGCGTGTCCCTCTGACTGGGCTCCAGCCCGGCGGACTCGATCATCTCCTCCAGCTCACTCGGCGACCTGGACTGGCCCTCCATGGCTCCAGCCCTCCTCGAAATCTTCTCCTCGATGAGTGTGCCTCCGAGGTCGTTGGCGCCGCACCTCAGGGCCGCAACCGCCCCCTCCCGGCCCAGTTTTACCCACGACGCCTGTACGTTGCGGACCTCCTCGCCCAGGAAGAGCCTCGCCAGCGCCACGACGAGCAGGTCGTCCCTCCCCCCATCCGTCCTTCGTCTCAGTTCGCTTCTCCCCGGTACGAAGGGGAGCGGTACGAACTCGGTGAATCCGCCGGTTTCCCTCTGAATCTCCTGTAGGACCGACATGTGGCGGACCCTGTGGCTCCAGGACTCCACGTGTCCGTACATCATGGTGGCGGAGGTCGGTATCCCGAGACCGTGGGCGGATTTCACTATCTCCACCCACCTCGCCGTCTCTATCTTCGAGGGACATATCTCCCTCCTGACCTCGTCGGCGAGTATCTCGGCGGCGGTCCCGGGCATCGAGCCGAGGCCCGAGGATTTCAGGGCACGCAGGGTCGAGACTGCACCCTTGGTTGAGATGCTGTGTACCTCCTGGGGGGAGAACGCGTGCACGTGCAGGCCGGTGGCGGAGAGCCCCTCCGTAATCTCCCGGTAATAACCGAAGTCGAGGCCCGGGTGTATACCTCCCTGGACCGTCACCTCGGTAGCGCCACGTTCCCTTGACTCCCTCCCAAGTCCCACCACCTCTGCCGGGCTGAGCAAGTACCCCTCTTTCCTCCTGAAAGAGCAGAATGAGCAGTCCTTGACGCACACGTCGGTGAAGTTCACGTTCCGGTTGAAGACCCACGAGGCCTCGCGCCCGACGCTCTCGTTCCGCTTCTCGTCCGCGAGCCCCATCACGCGTCGGCGGTCCTCCCCCTCTGCACTCGCGAGCGACAGCGCCCCCTCCTCGCTGAGGCACCCGTCGTCCGCCTCCCCAAGCGCCCTCTCGAAGAGCACGTTCCCCATCTTTCTCCCGGGCCCTCCTAAGGCTGCCGCCGGTAACCCTCGCAGTCGGCCAGCTCCTCCACGACGTCCGAGACGCGGTCCGGGTACGCCTTCGCTCTGACGAAGCGTGGATGGATGGCGAGGCGCTCTCTGAGCTCCAGGCCCCGCTCCTCGCACTCCCTCCTCAGCTCCCTGAACTCGGGCCATCGGGTCCCCGGGTTGACGTGGTCCTCCGTTACGGGGCCGATTCCACCGAAGTCGTCGACGCCCGCGTCGAGGAGGTCCCCCGGGTCCGCCAGGTTCGGCGGTGCCTGCACCGATACCGCGGGGAACAACTTGCGGGCCAGGGAGACAGTTCGAAGGAATTCGTCCCTGGACGGCGGGGTGAGGCCGCTGCCCGGAGGCGGCACGAGGTTCTGAACGATTACCTCCTGTAGCGTGGAGTGCCTCTCGTGCAGGGCCTTCAGCGTCTCAAGGGACTCCTCCCTGTCCCTCCAGGACTCGCCGATTCCGACGAGTATCCCGCTTGTGAACGGGACCCCTATCGACATCGCCTCGTCGATGAAGGAGACCCTGCTGGACGGTCTCTTTCCGGGGCTTTCCTCGTGGACCTCTAGCTCCGCCGTGGACTCGAGCATCGCTCCGACGCTCCCGTTCAGCTGGGCAATCCGCTGCAGGACGTCGACAGGGACTGCGCCCGGGTTCGTGTGGGGCACGAGTCCGGCGTCGATAGCGGCTACGAGTGCCTCCCTGAGATACTTCACGAACTCCTCGCGCTCACCGGCCAACTCCCAGGGCCGTTCTCCGAAGGTGAAGAGGGCCTCGGTGCATCCTGCTTCCGCGCCGTCCGCCAGCAGCTGCTCCACCCCGCTCGCCGCCATCCTGGAGACGTCGTCTTTCCGGAATCCACAGTAGCTGCACCTGTTCCTGCAAACCCTCGTTAGCGGGACGAAGACGTTCCGGGCGAAGGTGACGCAGCGGTGATTCCTGTCCCTGATTCTGCGCGCCTCCTCTAGAACTCCGGGTGAGGGCCCCATCGAAGCAGTAATCACCCCGGGCCGAGAAGGTTTTTTCGAGTTGAGGGTCGTCGTACCCTTCAGGGCGCAGGACGCCAAGACCGGTCTCAGCACAGTCTTCAGCAGGGTGGAGAGGGAGGCCCTGGCCGAGGCGATGCTGAGCGACGTACTGGCTGCATGCGAGGGGCTGAAGAGGGAGGTCGTGTCGCCGTCGCCGCCTGACTCGGAACTGGACGCCGAGGTGGTCGTGGACGACGCCCCGCTGAACGAGGCGCTGGAGGCGAGACTGGAGCACGGCCTTCCCGTGCTGATTCTGCCCGCGGATGTCCCCCTCGTCAGGGGGCGGGACGTGGAGGCCCTGCTGGCCGAGGAGGGCGACGTGGTGATTGCGCCCGGGCTGAGGGGGGGAACCAACGGCCTGCTTCTCAGGGAAAGGATTCCGCTTCGATACGGGGGTCTGAGCTTCGAGCGGCACCTATCTGAGGGGGAGGAGCGGGGTTTCGAAGTCACCGTGCACGAGTCGTTCAGGTTCGCGGTCGATATCGACGGCCCACGCGACCTCTTTGAGCTCGAGATTCACGGAGGGGGAGAGGCCAGGGGTTTCCTCGAGGACGTCGTTCCAAAGGTTTAATCACCTTTCAGTGACTCTTCGTACTGTGAGGATTATGAAGCACGAGCTACCCCTGTTGCCGTACGGATACGACGGCCTCGAACCCGGCATAGACGAGAGGACGCTTCGGGTACACCACGACGAGCACCACCAGGGTTACGTTAACGGGCTGAACTCTGCTGAGGAGAAGCTCTCAGAGGCGAGACAGGTGGGCGACTACTCTTTGATAAAGCACTGGGAAAGGGAGCTGGCCTTTCACGGCTCGGGCCACATACTGCACTCCCTCTACTGGGAGAACATGTCTCCGGATGGAGGCGAGCCTGGAGGAGAGTTTGCAGACCACGTCGAGGACAGCTTCGGAGGGATTGAACCCTGCATCGAACAGTTCCTAGCCGCGTCAGGAGCCGTCGAGGGCAGCGGCTGGGGATGTCTCGCGTACCGCCCGGGGGACGAGGAACTCGTGATCCTGCAGGTGGAGAACCACCAGAACCTTACCCAGTGGGGCGTGCATCCCCTCCTCGTCGCGGACGTCTGGGAGCACGCCTACTACCTCAAGTACCAGAACAGGTGCAAGGAATACCTCGAGAACTTCATTCGGATAGCGGACTGGGGCGAGGTGGAGAGCCGCTACGACGATGCCAGGAGGTGCGGAGCCCAGGCGTAGGGTCCGGGGTTTGAAAAACCCACTCAATTGAAGACGTCCGGCCCCCAATAAAACCGAGGTGAACCGCTGGAACTCTGAGAGGGTGCCCCCGATAATCGCGGTAGTGGGGCGCTCCGGCTCGGGCAAGACCACGCTTCTGGAGAGGCTGCTGCCCGAGCTCGTGGAGCGAGGCTACCGCGTCGGCACGGTGAAGCACCACGCACACACCGGGTTCGAGTTCGACAAGCCGGGAAAGGATTCCTATCGACACAAGCAGGCGGGCGCAGCGGTATCCGCAGTATCTGCACCGGACAAGCTCGCTATAGTGAGGAGCATTGGTGACGAGTGGGGTCTTCGACTGATCGCCGAGCGGATGATGCCGGACGTCGACGCGGTCCTTACTGAGGGCTACTCGTCCACCGGGGTACCCCGTATCGTCATAGCCACGGAGGAGGACGACGGGGACATATTCGGGGGAGGGAGAGTGCTGGCCGTCCTTAAAAAGGAGAGAGGCCTGACGGTGGAGGTCGATTGCCCGGTCCTTTCGAGGGACGATGTGGATGAGGTCGCAGAAATCGTCGGGGCTTTTCTGGATGAAGCAGGTAATCGTGGTTAACGCGTCACTCGGGATGGGAGTCGGCAAGACGGCGGCCCAGGTCGCCCACGCCTCTACGGGTAGCTACGGCAGGTCGAGGCAGGATTTCCCGGAAGACGTCGATACCTGGAAGCGGGAGGGGCAGAAAAAAATCGTGGTGAAGGGGAGGGACGCGGAGCACCTCCGCGAACTGAGGAGAAACGCAGAGATTATGGGCCTTCCCTGCTACCTGGTGGAGGACGCCGGACTCACGCAGCTTCCGCCCGGCACCGTCTCTGCGCTCGCCATCGGCCCGGCGCCCGACGACGACGTCGACGTGCTGACCGGTGACCTGAAGCTTCTATAGGTACGGGGGCCCATTCCCGTCCACGAGGTCCGTGAGGGAGGTCGTTACGAGGGTCGTGGTCACCGTACCGGAGGAGACACCGTTAAGGGATATAGCCAGGACGATGGTCAATCACGGGATTTCCGGAGTGGCCGTAAACGACGCGGAGGAGGGCACCATAGGGGTGGTCACCAAGATCGACCTAGTGAGGCACCTCGGTGAGGGCGGAAAAACCGGGGAGGACGCGATGACAGAGTTCCCTGAAACCATCCACCCCACAGCCGACCTGATGGAGGCCGCTGAGAAGATGACGCGGGAGGGGGTTCACCACCTCTTCGTCATGCCCCGCGGCGAAATCTTTGAGTGCAACGCCTGCCTCGGAGTCATCACGTCCACCGACATAGTCTAGGCGATGGCTGAGGGTGACTGAGGAACACCCATAAAGAGGGCTCTGGACTCCTCATCGTGAGGGGAAGAAATCCCTGCGTGCCCACAGCAGGCGCATCGTAGCGACTACTCCATGGTCATTTACGGACAGAGAGGCCAAAGCGCTCTCGTCACGGTGAAGGGTCCCGGGGTCAGGGCGGTAACCTGGAGGGCTCTTCTCGACCGGGGAACTCCTCAGTTCTACCCGGGGGTCGACCCCCTCCTCTTCACCGGGAAGGGTTAAGGGGTCTCCGCTCCGTCTTTCCACATGGTAAGCCAGCGCCTGGCTCTGACGGTCCCGGCCGTTCTACTGGTTGCCGGTCTGCTGCTCCTGTCGGGATGCACGTCGGGGGATGGAGGCGGTACCGGAACGGGTACGGGTGAAGATTCTCCCTCGACTGCTCCACCGTCTGGCGTAACCTCCATGCCCCGGAGCACTCCTGCCGGGGAAACCGATGAAGCAGGTTCCCTGACCGGAATCGGTAGCTCCTCCAGTCCCGGTTCCGGTGGAGACGTCCTGGTCAAGAACTTCTCCTGGAGCTACGCCGACGGCTCCTCCGACTACACCCTCTCCGTGCCGGAGGGGATGCACGAATACTACATCGGCAGACCGAGGGCCCACGACTACTGGGACTGGGGCGTCTACGTCACTGACCCCCACGACGACGAGGCCATTGCCTCGATAGCCGGAGAGATCCAGGACGTGGCCGCCGAGGCCGATTTCTCGGAGAGGGAGACCGTAGACTACGCCATCTCTTTCGTCCAGAGCCTGGAGTACACGCCGGACGACGTGACCACCGGTTTCGACGACTACCCCCGGTACCCGGTGGAGACACTTGTTGCGAGGGGAGGGGACTGCGAGGATTCCTCCGTACTGATGGCCTCTATCCTGGGGGAGATGGGGTACGGAGTGGTCCTCATCGTCCTGCCTGGCCACGTGGCTGTCGGCGTAAAGGGACAGGGGCTGCCGGGCCACTACTACAGCTACGGCGGGGAGAGGTACTACTACCTGGAGACCACCGGTGAGGGTTGGGGCGTCGGCGAGCTGCCGGAGGTCTACCGGGGCGAGAAAGCAGAGGTCATTCCACTAACCTCGGAGCCTGTGCTGGTCCACGACTGGGATGTCGAGGAGCTTCCGGACGGCAGGGTCGAGGTGAGGGTGAAGATGGAGAACCTCGGAAGTGCGCCGGCCGAAAAGCTGCAGGTCCTTACCGCCCTCGAAGCTCCCGGGGAGGGCGAGGTATGGAGCCGGGTGGAGAGCGGCCCGGCGCGACTGGAGCCGGGACAGGACGCCACCTACACCGCTATCCTCGAACCTCCGTCCAAGGGAGAGGCTCGGATACTGGTCCGGCTGCTGCTGGACGGAGAGGTCCACGACGAGAGCTACAGTGACTGGGTATCCATCGGTTAACCGGCGGGAGTTCTCGGCGGAGCCCCAGACCTACCTGTCTCTAATACGTACGTAGAGGGATACACCGAACATAGCGAGAACTCCCAGGAGGAGAGAGAACCCCGGAGCCTCCTCGTCGCTGACATCCGCCTCTCCGGTAGCCCCAGTGGATTCGGAGGAGTCCTCGGGAGCCCCTGGACTTTCCCGCTCCGTACCTGGGTCGGTCCCCATCGATCCACCGCACAGGTAGTCCGGTTCCGCAGAGGTCTCCCCCACCACAGCCGCACTCTCCCGCGGCGTGGCGTAGGTATCCCGCACCGAGGCGTCCGTCTCCGTGACCGTCGCGTCCGTCTCCTCCACGGTCAGGGAGAGGTCCCGGCCGTGGCCGCAGGACCCGATGGTTCCGTCCCTCGACAGCCGCATGACCCATAGATCCTCCGGCAGGTCCTGGTCGTACAGGGCCCCCACGCCGGCCATGACGTATCCTCCGTCCGGCAGCTCCTGCACGGCGTTGGGCCAGTCCCAGCCGTACTCGTGGACCCGGGACCACTGCAGGTCGCCGTCGGGACCTACTCGAAGAAGGGTTAGGTCCCAGTCCTCCTCCCCCTCCTCGTAGTAACCACCCACTATCGCGCCTCCGTCCTCCGTGGCGCCTACGGAAATTGCCTCGTCCCAGTACGTCTCCAGGCCGTATACCCTCTCCCATTCAACGTCTCCGGCGGTGTCCAGCTTCAGGACCCAGAGATCGCCGCTCTCGTCCGGGCTGAAGGTCTCCGTCACGCCGGGCACGATATATCCACCGTCGGCGGCCTCCCGGAACATCCAGGTGGACTCGCCGTACTGGCCGCCGTAAGCCCTCTGCCACATCACCTCTCCCACGGAGTCGAGCTTCACTACCCAGACGTCCCTACCGCCTGACCCGAAGGAGTCCGTGTCGCTCGCCACCACGTAGTTCCCATCCTCGTCCTCCAAGACCCTGACGACGTACTCTCCGTACTCCCCGCCTCCCCCGTCGTTCTCCGGGCCCCCAATGACCTTCTGCCACTCGACGTCACCCGAGGAATCTAGCTTCAACACCCAGAAGTCCGCATCAGCAGAACCCAGCAAGCCTCCGTCCCCGAACGAGGTGGAGCCACCGGCCACCACGTAGCCGCCGTCGCCGGTAACGTCCACCGACCAGGCCTGCTCTTCACCCTCGCTGCCGTAGGTCCTCTGCCACTCCACGTCACCCCCGCCGTCCAGCTTTAGCAGCCAGAAATCCGACTTCCCCTCGCCGAACGACTCCGTCCATCCCGCCACGACGTATCCGCCGCCGTCGGTTCCCCTCACGTCGGTGGCGAAATCCGTCCCCGAACCGCCGTAGGTCTTCTGCCACTCCACCCCGCCGGCCCCGTCCAGCTTCACCACCCAGGCGTCCCCCTTCCCCTCGCCAAAGGACTCCGTCGCACCCACCACGACGAACCCGCCGTCATCAGTGGCCCAGACCCCCTCCATCTCCTCGCCTCCGTCGCCGCCGTACAGCGCGGACCAGGTGTCGGGGGAGTTCGCAGCCGCGGCCGGGGTGCTAAGGGAGACGAGGAATAGGACGGCGGCGAGAGCGGAAAGCCCTCTCCTACTGCAGAAAGATTTCAATCGATGCGTACCCTCTCCATCCCCAGTTCTGATTCTACTCTTCACATTCCTCACCTACTGTCTCCTCTCCTGCGGCGTCGGGTCCGCGCCAGGGCTGCCGCTGCGGCCATCAGTGCGGCCATCGAGACGGGGGTCCCGAAGCCCGGCGTCCCTGTCGCCTCTTCCCCAGATTTTTTCACCGTTACCCGGATGGTGAAACTTCCAGAATTATCCTCGTAGAGTACATCGTTCGCCGCGACGAACAGGTACCTCGCTCCCTCAGGAACCGTAACGGTGACCCGGTTACGGGTTCCCTCGCTGTCTGCGACGGAGAAGTCCTCGGGGATGTCCGTGCTCCTCTCCCCGAACCACGTGAGCCCGGTTTCGACTTCGAGACCAGCATCGACGGCGCCCGGCACACGATTGACCTCCTCTGGCCCCATGACCTCGTCAGTTGCGCTGAACACACCGATTACGCCTCGCCCCTCCTCCCCGCTTCCCGTACCCCAGGTACCGATCCTTTCCACCGTGATCACATCACCCGGCTCGATGCCCCTCTCCTGTAACGATATCGGAAGTGCGTCACCTGCGGATTCCCCGCTGGTCCTGAGATACGTGGAGGCCGGGTCTACCGTTACCTCGAACTCCTCCGGTTTCTCCATCTCAGCCGACGTTTCGGTCTCTTCGGAGACCCTTACGAGGGCAATATCCGTTTCGACGGAATCGACGTTGTTCCCGCTGTTCGGGTCGTTCCACAGGACTGGCCCCTCGAAGGACACATCACTCATAACCATTGTCGCCTCGCTGGAGACCGTCGCCTTCTCCGTAACGTTCGAGATGCGGAGCCGGGTTTCCAGGGTAGTTGTCTCTCCAGAGTCGAGGCGAGGGACGACCCACTCGACAGACCTGATTGACCCTCCTTTCTGGACTACAGAACTGCCCCCACTGCTCGAGGTATCGATGACCTCCACATCGCCTGCCCGTCCGTACACCCCAGTCTGGTGCAGGACCACGACGTTGGTCGCGTCGCTCGGTCCTTTGTTCTTCAATTCGACGCTGTAATCAATCGTTACGCCGGCCAGGGCCCCGGCTGGACCGTGAACCTCGACCTCGATGTCAGCTTCCTCGACTTCCTCGCCGAGGCGAATGGTGCCGATGTCCACGGCCCACGAGGGGTACCCCAGGTCCAGGAAGTCCTGCCGAGAAACCGTGACACCACGAGAGGAGGGGACGTATCCCGGCGCATCGGCGGTCAGGGTGTAATTGGTGAACCCATACACGTCCACGGCGAACGACCCGTAATTGTTGGTTTCCGATTCGTACCTCTCCCCTTCCGGGCTCACCGCCACCACCGTCGCGTTGCTGTCCAGAAGATCTCCATCCGAGCCGTTTCCCGGGACGACCCGTCCCTCGATACTGTGCATGGGCCGGGGGTGCTCCTCCAGGGTGACTCTCCACTCGCCCTCTGCCTCCACCTCCAGCCTCGCCTTCCCACCGATTGAGGTGGTGTTGACCACACTGTCGACGCTCTGGGCATCCTCATATGCGGCATGGAAAAGGTCCGATACGGGGACATCGTCACTTACAACGATCCCGTCAGCTGTCCACTCCGAGACGTAGATACCGTCCAGGTCGTTGTCTTGGTAGAGGTTGACGCTGAAGTACGAGTTCTCCGCCCCCGTGGAGTGCTCGATCCGTACCGACAGGTCTCCCTCCGTCAGGGAAATACCATCGATGACCCGGTCGCCGTTGCCCGCAAATGTCATGCCACCAGGATAGTTTGGAGTCCCCGCCGCCGACACCGCCGGGACGAATAGGAGCACGAGAGCGAGAGTTGCGAGGAGCGACGTGGGAAGCCAAATTTTTTGGGAGTAGATTTTTAGCCGTGGCAACCGCTCCATCAACGACCAGCTCCGTGGGGCAATTCGGCCTAACGAGGGAGGACGCTTTTCCATCATCCGATGAAGTCGCTTATTATGAAGTACACCTTGATGGCTATCTTGGCGGCCTCGGTCTTCACTTTCTCTCCTATGCCGGCGCTGCGGTGTGATTCGTACCGCACCTTGCCGTCGTTTATCGCCCTGAGCGTGGCTTTTCCGGGGTCGTCTGAGAGAGCTATCTCCCACGCCAGGGCCTCCGACAGCTCCGCGGTCGCAGTAGGGTTATCCAACCCACCCTCAGAGAGGTCCGTCACCTTGCCCCCATCGGTGGTTATCCCTATCCTCAGTGGCTCCTCCAGTTTATCGATCTGGGGGGGTTGCTTCCTGGCCCGACGGGAGGCCGAGGACCTCGACGACGTAGTCCGGAACCTCCTCGTACTCCTTTGTCTCCGGGTTCCATACGTGAATCATGTCTCTCCCGTTTCCGTCGAAATCACCGACAATCGGCGGGAGGTCAAGGGAAGGGTCCCCTTCCCAATTTTCAGAGAAGTCCTCGGGGCCGTCGATTTCAATCCACTCCCCCGCTTCCGAATCCAGCACTTTGATGGTGTCCCTTCCGTCGCCGTCGAAATCACCGACGGTGTACGAATTGTTAAATGACTGCGGCGTGGCAACGACAGTGACATGACGATTCATGGCAGGCTCTGGCTCTCCATTTTTTTCTATAAACCTCACAGGAATTTCGTCTAAATTGAAATCGCCAGCAACGACGTCGCCGATGACGATGATCACCAATCTCATAGGATTGTAGTCAAGAAAACGTTCGGGAGTGTTCACCTTCGGGGTCGATTTCGGGGTTTGCTCTGGGTGCTCGGGCCATCCACTGATATCCACCACACGATCTTCATCCACCACACCGAAGGAGTCCTTGCCGTCCCCGTCGAAATCGCCGGCGACGGGCGACACGTTTTCTCCCCAGGACCATTTACCCAAACGCAGGTTTTCGACATCCTCCGGATCGAGTTCTACGACGGGTGGTTCCTCGAACCCGTCCCCGTTCCATCTCCGGACGGTATCCCTTCCGTCGCCGTTGAAATCTCCAACCACCACATCCTCGGGGCTGAATACGTTATCTATCCACTCTACCTGCCGCTCCTCCAAAGGAGAAGAATCCGCGGGTACTGGTGGCGATAGCTCTACCTCTATCTCTGAAGAGCTTGGAAAATCGATTTCATCGAGCTCATCCGACGGCTCGATAGTGACAGATATCCTCTCGTCTCCGACGAGGGCGCGAAGGGGGCCCGGAACTTGGTCGAGGTTGGCGTTGTAGGTGTCTTTAGCCTTTTTACCCTCGTCGAGGAGCGTCTTTTTCTTAGAGGTTCCGTCTGTACTGCCGCACTCATCGCCGTGTTTGTGCTCTGGCGCAGGAGTAGTCCTAGTCTCGACGACCAGATCAGCAACTAGCTCCCCCTTTTTCGGCCCGAGAGTACCGAAATCCTGTGTCGCCTTTAGGTCAATGAAGGTCTTTCCGTGTTGGTTAAGTTTAGCGGCACCGGTTGCAACGAGTTCGTCGTCCCCCAACGCCTTAACCAGCTCAGACACCCCAGTACCCGCGGCGGTACCGCCGAGTCCCCCAGCAAGAGCGCCCACACCGATACCTGCAATGACACCTGCAACAGTCGATGCCGTTTCGTAACTGCCGTCAACCTCTGTTACGACGACCTTCAACGTTAGGTCTTGCTCAGGGGAGCAGTGGATGTGTTCGTACCAAATTCCAGAGTACTTATCAAAATCTACCGCGTTCATCTCGTAGTGATCGTACGGCGTGCGTTGGCGGCCATACTCATCAACTGGCCTTGTATCATCGAGCACCAAGTCGTTTATGTTCATCTCCCCGGCCCAAGCGTGATCAGCTTTATCACCCGTATTAGATCGCGTCTCACCTTCCCCTTGTTGACTGTTATGCCCATCATGTTCCCACACAAAATAGATATGATAGTCAGGGTCGCCTACACCCTCGATTTCCGTAGTTCCCTCGATTGCCCCCCACTGCCACCACACCCCCGTAACCGCTGACCCGACGTGGAGCATAGGCTTTGAATCACCTGGGTGAATATCGGCTGAAACCACAGGTGTCGTGGCTAAAACTATGACAAGAGCGAGAGCCGTACTAACTCCCTTTTTAAAGCATCTCCCCGGCTCATGCCTGCTTCTACTCCATATAGCCTTTCTAATTCTCTTTCTAATTCTCCCCCCTGCCAGTGGAGACATTAAACCCTCTTAGGGCAGAACCGCCTTTATTCCACCTCCCGACAATTTTTGCCAGAAACCGGTCAACTGTTTCAAGGGGTGAAACAGTTAAGGAGGTACCGGTTAAAGCCTCTCTTGGAAGGGGAACTGAAGTTGCCCGGGCCTGAACCGTTCATTAACCTTGTGGAGAAACGCGCCGACTTCGTCGAGTGCCTGAGAACCGGAACGAAAGACAAGTCGGCTATCATCGCGGACCTCGGGGTTTCACGGTCCACGGCCCACCGAGCCCTCGACGAATTGGTAGAGCAGGGGCTGGTCGATGAGGTTCTAGAGGGGTACAGGTCGACGCTGTTCGGCAGGCTCGCTCTCCAGATGTACCGCCGCTTCGAGAAAAACGTGGAAGAACTCGCCGACCACCGGGACGTATTCTCCGGCTTCGGCGATAGCTCCGAGCTGGATACAGCCCTGCTGCTGGACGGACGAATCGTCTCCAGAAAAGAGGCCGGGGAGCCCGGCACCGCCCTCTTCGAGGCCACGCGGCGATGCGACCACTTCACGGCGGTGGCGGGAATTCATCGACCGGAGCTGCTGGACCCGCTCCACCGACGAATAAGCGAGGGCAACCTCGAAGCCGAAATCGTGATGACCGAAGAGGTGCTCCGTTACCTCGAATCCTATCACGCCGACAAGGTGAGGGACGTCTTTGAAAGCGGAAACCTCGAGCTCCACATCCTGGGTAGAGAGTTTCCCTGGGGGATGGTGATGACGGAGAAAGGCAGCGACCGGCAGGTCTTCGTCGCTCTCCACGACGAATTGAACCAGATACAGGCCCTGACAATCAACGAGAACGCCGCTGCGGTCCATAGCTTTCTCCGGACGTACAGGGAACTCCGAAAGGAGTCGGTCCCCGTGCACCGGGAGACGCATGCTACGCATTAACGCAGACCAACAGGTAAAAGGGACCCAGGGGCCTCTCCTCCACGACAGAGAAGCCGGCCGAGCTCGTCATCTCTCTCGCCTCCTCCACGCTGATTCGGTGCTCCAAAGGCGGCCCCCTCTCCATCTCCTGCTTTCGCCAATCCACGAGGACCAGGACACCGCCGTCACCGAGAACCCGGTACACCTCCTCGAGCGTCCCGTCGCCAGCGAACTCGTGCAGCACGTGGACCGACACCACGGAAGTCAGGGCACCGTCACTGTACGGAAGGGCCCTGCCGATGCACCTGACCAGCTCGACGTTCTGAGGGACGCCTCTCTTCCGAAACCTGTCCAGCATCTCGGGCTGCAGGTCGGCACCGATTACGCGCCCACCCATCACCTCAGCCACGGCTGAAGTGTAGAGACCCGGGCCGCAACCGAGGTCCAGCACGTCGCCCGGAACTAGGTGCCCCGTCAGCTCCTCGACGGGAAGCTCCTCCAGCCGCCCCGCGTCCTCGAGGACCTTCAGCTTCTCCGGGTCGAATACGTGCGACATATACCTCGTTCTCCTGTCACGGCCAAGGAACGTTCAGGGGTGGCGTTGCCCGGCCCATAAATAACGCTCAGTCCGCCGGTTTAGGTTTAGCGGGCCGACGGCTTTCCGCAGTTCCCACGGGCTCTCGCACCGCGGTACAGGGCGGAACGTGGGCGGACTTAACTTCCGGGTTCGGAATGGGTCCGGGTGTGTCCCCGCCGCTTTGGCCGTCGTACCCTCCACCTCGAAGGGTGGAAATGAGCGTTACCCGTCGATTGACGGGGCGCTCAAAAGCCAGGGTCCGGATTTGAACCGGAGAAAGGCGGCTCTGCAGGCCGCTGCATTACCACTCTGCCACCCTGGCGCGAGGTGGTTACCTCGACGAACGCGCCGTTGCAAAGCAACGGCGGAATACACATCAGGAGGCAGAAGGTTAAGCCTTATCTCCCTGGTATGACCCGTAGTGCCGTTGCCAGGCAACGGCACCAGAGATCGAACGGCTACGTTCGGTCGCGATCCGCTTGACGCTGAGTACAGGGTTGCGCACTCGATGGCCGGGCGTTAGTTGCAGCGGGCTGAACACCTCGGTCTCCCTCGGTGCTTACACCCCTGCTCTATCGAACCCCTCTTTTAGGGATGCCCTTGGAGCTGTCTCTTTTCGGGGACGGTTTCCGGCTTAGATGCTTTCAGCCGTTACCCGCTGGCGCGTAGCTGTGCGGCCCTGCCCTGTCGGACAGCCGCTGACCAGTGGCGCCGACGGCTCGTTCCTCTCGTACTGAAGCCACCTTCCCCTCAGACAGCAATGCACGCCTATTAGATAGCAACCGACCTGTCTCGCGACGGTCTAAACCCAGCTCACGATCTCCTTTAATGGGCGAACAACCCCACCCTTGGCCGCTTCTGCACGGCCGGGATGGAGAGAGCCGACATCGAGGAAGCAAGCCTCCGGGTCGATATGTACTCTTGCCGGAGACGACTCTGTTATCCCTAGGGTAGCTTTTCTGGCAGCCACGGCCCCCAACGAGGGGGGCACGTGGGTTCGTTAGGCCCGACTTTCGTCTCGCCGTTCCTTACTTTAGAGAACAGCGTCAGGCCGACTTTTGCCCTTAAGCTCTTCGGCGGGTTTCCGTCCCGCCTGAGTCGACCTTGGGTCACCCCTGATATGCTTTCAGGGGTGTGCCGCCCCAGCCAAACTGCCCACCTACCGATGTTCCCGTCTCCGGGTTAGGGCCGCAGTCCTAGAAGGGTAGTGTCTCATGGGCGGCTCCTCCCTGCCTGGCGACAGGGGATCGACACCTCCTACCTACGCTGCACATCTAGGACCACAGCCCAACGGCAGGCTGCAGTAAAGCTCCATAGGGTCTTCGCTTCCCAATAGGCGTTTCCGGACTCTGCACCGGAACATAAGTTCACCAGGTTCGACCTGGGGACAGTAGAGCGGTCGTTTAATCCATTCGTGCAAGCCGCCAATTAAGCGGCAAGGTACTACGCTACCTTAAGAGGGTCATAGTTACCCCCGCCGTTTACGGGTCCTTCTTCCCCCTGTACAGGGCTTTCAGATACCCGCACTGGGCAGGATTCAGCAGCCGTACAGAGCCTTTCGGCTTCGCGGCCACCTACGTTTTTATTAAACAGTCACCGCTCCCTGGTCACTGCGACCTACCGCTCGCGCGGTAGGCACCCCTTCTCCCGAAGTTACGGGGCTATATTGCCGAGTTCCCTCAGGTCGAGTAGCCTGACACGTCTTGCCTTTCCAAGGCAGGGCACCTGTGTCAGTTCTGGGTACGGTCATCCGTTTCCTCCAGAGAAAACTTTTCACGGGCTCCTGGATCAGGCCGGCTTTCGGCATCACGGCTTCGCCCGGTTCTCACCATTACGGTACTCCCCGGGCTTGACCGCTTGCACGGGGCGACTGCCCCGCCCGGCCTATCCGGAAGCGTCATTTCTCCTTCGAAGTCCACGGGTGGCGCAGGAATATTAACCTGCCTCCCTATCGAACGCCTCGTATTACGGACGCCCTTAGGACCGGCTAACCCTCGGTTGACGAACATTGCCGAGGAACCCTTGCCCTTTCGACGGTCAGGATTCTCACCTGACTTTAGCTGTTACTATTGCCGAGAGTTTCGTCACCACACGGTCCACAGGACCTCACGGCCCTGCTTCCGCCCGAGCGGCGCGCCCCCCTACCGACGCGTTTCCGCGTCCCCGGGTATCGGTGGCAAGCTTGAGCCCCGTCCATTTTCGCGGCCCCGAGCCTCGACTGGTGATCTGTTACGAACTTTTTAAAGGATGGCTGCTTCTAAGCCTACCTCCCAGCTGTCTAAGGCCCGGGACGCACTTTATCTTTACACTTAGCTTGCACTTGGGGACCTTAACCCAGGTCCGAGTTGTTCCCCTTTAGGCACAGCCCCTTACGGGCCATAACCTTACTCCACCCGTCTACGGTCCCGGCGTCTTCGGAGTTTGACAAGGGCTTGAACCCTCTCGGGTTCTCCCCCTAATCAGTGCTCTACATCGCCGGACACCTCGGGGTGGGCTACGCTTAGACGTATTTCGGGGGGAAGCAGCTGTCTCCGGGCTCGATTGGACTTTCACCCCTATCCACAGGTCACGCCAGCGATTCGTAGGTCAGCACGGCTAACAGGCCTCCACGTCGCTTTCGCGACGCTTCACCTTGCCCACGGATAGATCGCCCGGTTTCGGCTCGCATCCGGATGACTCCACGCCCTTTGAGACGCCGTCCCTCACGGCCTCCCGGGGACCTCTAATGGGACGGTCGACCCTGCGATTCGTCGTCGGCCCGGTCACCTTCTGGCTTTGCACCCCCGAAGGGGTGCGCGGCCGTCCGGATTCCGTGCCGACGCCTCCTCGCAAAGCCGACCGCCCTGGGTCCCCGCCTTTCGGAAAAAGACCGCTGCGGACATGTCGGTTTCCCTTCGGCTTCACCTCTTAGAGGTTTAGCCTCGCCACTAGGATGCACTCCTCGGCCCGTTTTTCAAAACGGACGGCGGAACGCTGGTCCACGTGCCTCGTACTGTCGCCTCTCGACGAGTTCCTTCGGCTCGCTTCTATCCTTTCACGCTCCGCCACCATTGTCGCCGTCCGATTTCAGGCTCTTTTCACCTCCCTTTGGAGGATACTTTTCAGCTTTCCCTCACGGTACTACTACGCTATCGGGCCCGGGGAGTACTTAGCCTTGGAAGTCGATGCCTCCCAAATTCACGCACGATATCCAACGCACGCTACTCTTTTCGGTCACGGGTCCGCGGTTCACGTGTACGGGGCTTTCACCCTCTTCGGCGCTCCGTTCCAGGAGACTTCTACTTACCCGCTAGGACCCGAAGTGGCCGAACCACATCTCCTTCAGCTTTCGAGGAAGGATTCGGTTTGGGCTGGACCGTGTTCACTCGCGGTTAATAACGGTGTCCCTGTTGGTTTCTCTTCCTGCCCCTACTAAGATGTTTCAATTCGGGGCGTTCCCGATCCTTACGGATCGACGTACCTCGCGGCACGCCAGGAAGTCCCATTAGGAGATCCCAGGTTCTACGGCTCCATGCGCCTCGCCTGGGCTTATCGCAGCTTGGCACGTCCCTGATCGGCTCCCGAGCCTAGCCATCCACCGAACGGCACAGTGCCAGAGTGCGCTCATCTGCACTCAGTTACGTCCGGATCGCGACCTTTACACGGCTTCCTTCCCCGCCCCTCGGCCTAAGAGGTGGCCGGGTCTGCCCTTCCCCTTGACCTTTTCACGGCCAGGGTGCACTTTACCACAGTTTTTTGAACGGGCCGTCTGTCCATCGACTCGCGTCGATGGACCCGCTGGGATTCGAACCCAGGGCTTCCACCTGTTTTGGCAGCAAACCTGCGCAACTCATAGCGGCACTGCAAGTGCCGCCACGGATGCAACGAGTTCGTTGCCTGCAAAGGTGGTGATCTACCACTGATCTACGGGCCCCCTTCGTCGGCCTCGACAAGTTTCGACTCCTGGTCGGACGGTGTATTTCGTAGGAGGTGATCCAGCCGCAGGTTCCCCTACGGCTACCTTGTTACGACTTAACCCCCCTTGCGGAACTCGGGTTCAACCCTTCCAATCACAGAGTGACAAGAAGGGCTTCACCCGGGCACCACTCGGGTGGTTTGACGGGCGGTGTGTGCAAGGAGCAGGGACGTATTCACCGCGCCATTTTGAGGCGCGATTACTACGGAATCCAGCTTCACGAGGGCGAGTTTCAGCCCTCGATCCGAACTACGACTCGGTTTAGGGATTGCCTCCGTCTTTCGACGTCGGTACCCTCTGTCCAAGCCATTGTAGCCCGCGTGTAGCCCGGGACATTCGGGGCATACTGACCTACCGTCGCCCACACCTTCCTCCCATTTAGCAGGGGCAGTCTCCTCAGTGTACCCGTCTACCCCGAAGGGTAACGCTGGCAACTGAGGACGTGGGTCTCGCTCGTTGCCTGACTTAACAGGACGCCTCACGGTACGAGCTGACGGCGGCCATGCACCTCCTCTCAGCTAGTCAAGCAACCCCTTCAGAGTGGCCATCATTCAGCTGTCAGCCCCGGTGAGATTTCCGGCGTTGAATCCAATTGAACCGCAGGCTCCTCCCGTTGTGGTGCTCCCCCGCCAATTCCTTTAAGTTTCATCCTTGCGGACGTACTTCCCAAGCGGCCCGCTTCACGTCTTCACTGAGGCACCGACCGCGGACGTACCACGGCCAGCACTGAGCGGGCATCGTTTACGGCCAGGACTACCCGGGTATCTAATCCGGTTCGTGCCCCTGGCTTTCGTCCCTCACCGTCGGATCCGTTCCAGCTGCGAGCTTTCGCCACAGGTGGTCCGTCGAGGATTACAGGATTTCACCCCTACCCCCGACGTACCCGCAGCCCCTCCCGGTCCCAAGCCGGACAGTTTCCCTCGGAATTCCGGAGGTTGAGCAACCGGATTTCCCGAGGGACTTACCCGGCCGGCTACGGACGCTTTAGGCCCAATAATATCGACCACCACTCGGACCGCCGGTGTTACCGCGGCGGCTGGCACCGGTCTTGCCCGGTCCTTCCTAACCCGAGCTTTTTAGGCTCGGGGACAGCCCACGCTGTGCGCGGGCACTCGGGATACCCTTATCGCGGTTCCCCGCATTGTAAAGGTTTCGCGCCTGCTGCGCCCCGTAGGGCCTGGACTCGTGTCTCAGAGTCCATCTCCGGGCTCCTCCTCTCAGAGCCCGTACCGATTATTGGCTTGCAGGGACGTTACCCCTGCAACTACCTAATCGGCCGCAGACCCATCCTCGAGCGCCTGAGCATTTCGGCCTGGGTGCATTCCAGCCTCCCAGGCCCATGGGGCATTAGTCCCAGTTTCCCGGGGTTATTCCCCTCTCGAGGGCAGGTTGTCCACGTGTTACTGAGCAGTCCGCCGAGGGCCGAACCCTCGCGACTCACATGGCTTAATCGCATCCCGATAGCGGTGGCCTCCGGCAGGATCAACCGGAATTTATGGCGGGTGCATTCTCCTTTGGTGCGTTTTTATAGCACCGCCGACCAAGATCTATCGTCTTATCGAGGCTTACCTCAGATCCGGCGGGTATGCATTTGTGTCAGTGACGCCTTACCCCGGTCCTCATGGTTTTTGCGCCGCCATCGGCGGCTATTTTCGCAGATAATATATATATATATATCGTTTTACGACATATTATACCTTTCGAACAGCCCTTTCCCGCGTCCGTGCTTCCCTCCCTAAACGGCGTCCGGGTCGGGCCACTGCTTCTACCCGCTGGACCATTAAACCTTGCCTAGTCCGCCGATGCTTCCAGGAGCTCAACCAGTTCCTCCTCGTCGGCCCTTCGAGGGTTGTGCTCCACCGCGTCCCCCATGGTGCGCAGGGCGTCACGGGCGATTCCTCGGAACTCGTCGCGTGAGACCCCGAGTTCCTCAAGGGATGTCGGCATATCGAGCGAGTGCAGCACGTCCCGCAGAACGCCGGTAACGTCCCTCGAATCTCCCCCGGACAGAAGGTGCGCCGCACTGGAATACCTCTCCTCAGCGGCCCCGAGGTTGAACTCAACAACGGGCAGCGCCAGTGCGGCGAGACCCTCGGCGTGAGCCACGTCGCGGTGTCTGCCGCTAACGGGGTGCTCCAGTGCGTGGACGAGCCCGGTTCCGGCGGAGGAGATGGCCATCCCGGCTAGGGTCGACGCTGTGGCCATCCCTGTCCTTGACTCCCTCGACGGGTCGGAGTAGGTGTCTTCGAGGTTTCGTCCGAGGAGGCGCATTGATTCGACACAGAGAGCGTCGCTCACCGGGTTAGCCTTCTGGGAGACGTGGGCCTCCAGGGCGTGGATCAGCACGTCCACGCCGGTTACCGCGGTGAGGCGCGGCGGCATGGTGGAGGGAAGCGCCGGGTCGACTATCGAAGCGGCGGGGAACAAGGCGTCGGAGCCCAGCCCGAGCTTCTCGCCCGTATCCCCGTTAGAGATTATGGTGTACTGGTCCACCTCGCTGCCTGTGCCGGAGGTGCTGGGAATACAGATTACGGGCAGAGCGTCTGCCGCCTCCAGGTCACCGCCGCCGCCGGGAGCGAACCGCCAGAACGGCGGACCCTCGACGGCCGCGACAGCTATCGCCTTGGCGGCGTCCATTGCGCTTCCGCCGCCCAGACCGATGACGAGGTCGCACCCCTCGTCCCGGGCGAGGTCGGCGCAACGGTCCACCGTGCCTGTCAGCGGGTTGGGTCCCACCTCCTCGAAGGAGAAGTGTTCCACGGCCGCGGCGTTCAGCGACTCCCTCAGCTCGTCAAGGAAGCCGTGTCTCTGCATGGAGTGCCTGCCGGTAACGAGAAGGGCCCTATCGCCGCAGGTCCGGGCCACCTCGCCGGCCTCCCCGATCCGGTCCCACCCGAAGCGCAGGTCGACGGGGTTGCGGTAGTCGAAGCGCATGGCCGATTAGTAAGTAGGGCGGGGCTTCAAGCTTCAGGGAAAGGGGCAAAGTAGGGTGGGCAAGTCGCTAAAAGTGAGAGGGATCTGTGTAGATTCATAGTGCTCAAACGCCCTACGGCGGGTCGAAGCCAAGGTCCTCGATGTACCTCTTGGCGTCCTCGACGCTGGTGAGGCGTATAGCGTTCCGGGCGCCGCCGTACCGTTCGACCGGAGCCTCAGGGTCCCTGACCATCTCCTTGATTACGTCCTTCGCGTCGTCCTGCAGGTGCGTGGGGAACCAGTTCTTGACCGTGTCCACGGTCTTGTTGTGTTTCCCGACGACGTTCTTGCGGAGAAGCTTCTTCACCACCTTGGTATTCATCGCCTCCCGCTCCATGGTCTTTTTTTGTCCCTCGCTACTAACATAAGCGTGTTGATTAGAAACAACAAGTTGTTTGTAAAAACCTAAAGTTTATATACCTTTAAAGAAGTTGTAAGAGTTGGAGAGGTGAAAGGTGGCAATTAGCAACCCGAGGCAAGAGAGCGATAGCGACGGCAAGGAGCCCTTCGCTGAAGGAGCCGCGCTGACGTACCTCTTCGGGGACCACTCGAAGACCAGGATACTGGCGACGATGCTGAGCGAGAGCGACATGGACCTGTCCGTAACCGAGATTACCCGAATCTCCGGCCTCAACCGGACCACAGTGTACAAGCACCTCGACGACCTGGAAGAACTCGGCGTCATAGTCAACACCAGGAAGACCGCGGGCCAGATGTACCAGATTAACAGCGACAGCGAGGTGGTTCAGGATCTCGCAAAGCTGGAGTGGGACCTCTTCGACGCGCTTCAGGAGTAGAACGGGAGCCGGGCAATCGAGAGAGGAAGCAGCACTTAGAGAATTCCCGCCCGTAGATTTCAAGTTTTAATAGTTCTGCAGTGAATTCATTCACCGATGATCACGTGCAGAAGCGAGCAGGAGCGGTACAGGTGCAGGTTCACCAACGGGTCATTCGAGGCTTTTGCAGACGCGGCTCCGTAGAAGGGCGGCTCCGGCGAGGGCTTCAGGCCACACGAACTGTTGGAGGCCGCATTTGCGGCCTGCCTTAACATGTCGATCAGGATGGCTGCTGACGAAGAAGAAATTCCCCTCGATTCCGTCGAGACAGAGATTTCTCTCGACAGAGGCGTAGACGAGACCGTGTTCGAGTACTCCGTGGATATGGATGGCGGCCCCTCTAGGGAACAAACAGAAAGAGAGGCTGCTGGAACGCGTTAAGCCCTGCTCGGTTCACCGGACACTCGACGGCCAACTGGGATTCAGGTTACGTTGAGACTCCAAAGCCGGGATTCCAGCCCAACTAGACCTCCACGACCGGCAGCCTCTCCCTGTCGAGCGTGACGGCGGCGTTGATGATTGGAACGCCGGTGACCTCGCCGCTACTTTTGCCCCTGTGTGCGTGGCCGTGCACCACTGCGACGAGGCGGTCGCCGTGTCTCTCGATGACGTCCTCGAACTCCCGTCTGCCCATCTCGGGCCAGTCCTCCGGGTTCTCCCCCTCCAGGGTGCTGTAGGTCGGTGCGTAGTGGGTCAGCAGCACTGCCCTCGAGCACGTCGAGAGGAGCCGGTCGACCGTCTTCACCCGCTCGGCGTAGACTCGCCAGAGCTCCGGTCTGTTGGTGCGCTGCCACCATGTGGGACGGTCCAGGGAGCCCGTGGTCCCGACTATCTGCAGGCCGTCGAGGTTCACGGCGACGTCGTCCAGGAAGTGCACCCGGTCCCCGTAGCGGCGGACGTACTCGTCGTGCTGCTCTTCGTACTCCTCGTTGCCGAAGACGGCGTACACCTCTGCGTCGTGGGAAACTTCTCCCAGGACATCCTCGTATCGGTCGTTGTCGTTGTCGTTAACCACGTCGCCCGCCAGGAGGAGCACGTCGAATTCCCCGGTTTCTCTGAGCAGCCCCTCGAATCTATCGAGGTTCAGGGGGGCGTGGATGTCCGAGGCGACTGTCAGCCTCATCCCCGGTGGCCCTTCATCAGCCTCCTGACCTCCTCGTCACTGGTCTGTGGAAAGCTCTGATAGTGCTGTCCCACGGCACGGAAAAACCGTGGGACTTCGAGGCAGACGACGTAGTCGGCCAACTCTTCGAATTCCGCTATGCTCGACTTCGCGCCCACGGGGACCGCTATCACTATTCTCGCGGGGTTCCTGCTGCGAATCGACTTCACCGCCGCCTTCAGGGTGGTTCCGGTGGCGACGCCGTCGTCTACGACTATCGCCGTTTTTCCCTCGATCGGTACCGGCTTCCTGTCGCCCCTGTACTCTTTCAGCCTCCTCTCTATCTCCCGCCGCTCCTCCTCGCCGGCCCGTTCTATGTACTCCTCCGTGGCACCGGTCCGTCGAACCGCGGCCTCGTTGAGCACGACGGAGCCGTCCTCGGTGACTGCGCCGATGGCGTACTCCGGGTTGTTGGGGGCCCCTATCTTGCGGGGGACGACGAGGTCGAGCGGGGCGTTCAGGGCGTCCGCGACCTCTACGCCGAGCGGGACGCCGCCGCGGGGTATGGCGATGACGACGGGGTCGGCGTAGTCGCGGTCGGCGAGTTCGTCGGCGAGCTGCCTCCCGGCGTCCCTCCTGTCTTGGAACAAGTTAGAGTCCCCTGCGGGGTACGCATTCGGTGCAGATCCCCTCCTCTACCACGTAGTGCTTTTCGCAGACGGTCTTGCCGCAGAGCTCACAGGTGTACAGCTTCTTGGCGCCCCCTCCGCAGACGTCGCACACTCCTCCTACAGTCATAGGTTTGCCATCTCTGTTGTAGGGCCTTATGTTCAGCGGATTGTGATTTTGCCGTCGCGGTCGACTGAGATGGTGAGCGGGCTGGTGACTGCGCGGTCCCTGACCTTGTCGCCCGCCTCGCGGTGGACGAGCCGCAGGATTTCGGGTCCACTGCGCCTGACCTTGATACTCGCCCCGTCGGCTGCGTCGTAGATGGCGCCCGGGACCTCGTAGAGGTCCGTGCCGTCGCTGATGGTAATCCGGACGGGCGCATCGAACTCCCTGAGGAGGGTCACGGTGCGTTTGGCCTTATCTATATTTTTACGGGCGCGTTTCTCGATTGTGGAGATGTTGGGGACGGAGGTGCCAAGGCGTTCGGCGACCTCGCTCTGGGAGAGGCCCTCGCCGCGGAGGTGGAGGACCTGAACCTGGCGGTCAGTTAGGAGGGTGGAGTCCGCGTCGGGCGGCTCGGGTTTAAGTAAATCCATTTAACTAAATCTTTATATTAAGATAGATAAATTAATCCCTTTCATGCCGGGCACGGGGAGGCTCTTGTTAACGGGCGCACTGCTGGCGCTCTTGGCCACCACATCTGTCGGATGTATAGGGGTAGACGAACCCGGCGGCTTTCAGGGGAGGGTCAGTGTACTGTCTGCGGGGAGCCTTTCCGTGCTGCTGGAGGACGAAATCGGACCGGCGTTCGAAAGCGATACCGGCATAGAGTACAGGGGAGAGTACCACGGTTCAAGGGCGGTGATGAGGATGGTCGAAGGAGGGAGTAAGCGCCCAGACGTCGTGGTGAGCGCCGACGCGGGACTGCTAAGGGACCGCCTCTATCCGGGGCACGCGGAGTGGGACGTGGTCTTCGCATCCAGCCCGGTCGGTATAACCTACAACCCGGAAACCGAGGTCGGCAAAAGGCTCTCGTCCGGGGAGCCCTGGTACGAGGTTTTCCGGGAAACGGACTCCAAAATAGCGATGAGCGACCCGGACCTCGACCCCCTCGGGTACCGCACCGTACAGATGTTTCAGCTGGCTCAGGGATACTACGGGGAACCCGGCCTGGCCGAGGACCTTGCCCGGAACCTCGTGGTGGACCCGGAGGAGGCGCACATGCTGGCATCGGTCGAGACGGGCGAGAGGGTTGCCGCTGTTTGCTACGGCAACATGGCGACGGATCACGGCCTCCCCTTCCTGGACCTTCCGGACGAAATCGACTTCTCTGACCCGACGTTCGCAGAAAGGTACGCCTCCAGCAGCTATGAGACGGGAGACGGAGACGTCGTCAGGGGCTCCACGGTGCTCTACAGCGTAACCGTGCCCAGTGATGCGGAGAACCCGGAGGCCGGGAAAAGGTTCGTCAGGTACCTGCTGCAGAGGAGGGACCTTCTCAAACGGAACGGCTTAATCGTGAGGGACAGCTTCCCGGCTCCCCACGGCGACGTTCCGGGAGGCGTGATGCCTTGAACGGTGGGCTCAGGGGTAGAGGCCTCCACGTAATCATGGGCGGCGTCCTTCTTGCGTATCTGGCCTACCCCATCGTGACGTTCACGCTGTCCGCGGGATGGGGCGGCACGGCAGACATCGCCTCACCCGCAAACCTCGAAGCCATCAGGCATTCGCTGGTGACCGCACCGATAGCTACGGCGATTGCCACCGCCCTCGGCGTCCCTCTGGCCTACCTGCTGGCCCGGACCTCTTTCAGGGGCAAGCTCTTGGTAGAGACACTCGTGATCCTGCCACTGGTTCTCCCCCCTGTAGTGGGCGGAACTATGCTACTGACCGGGTTCGGGCACTTCACTCCTGTAGGCGCCCTCGCGAGGGAGGCAGGTCTGGAGCTGACGGACAGCCTGCTCGGAGTGGTGCTGGCCCAGACGTTCGTGGCGTCCCCCTTCGTCGTGATTACTTCCCGTGCGGGCTTCGCCTCTATAGACCCGGAGATAGAGCAGGCATCTCGCAACCTGGGTAAGGGCCCTATGGAAACGTTCTACCGGGTATCGCTACCCCTTGCGAGGGGCTCTATACTGGCGGGAGTCGTTCTCACTTTCGCGAGGTCCATCGGCGAGTTCGGCGCCACCATGATGACGGCGTACAACCCCCACACCATGCCCACCCAGATATGGGTGACGTTCATCTCGCACGGAGTGGAGGCCACGGCCCCACTCGTGTTCCTTCTCCTCGGGCTGGGGTCCGCCGTGGTGGCGGCGGTCCTCTACGTGGGAAGGTTTCCGGGGGTGTCCACGTGAAGGATTACACCCTGGAGATGGAGTCCGTCGAGAGGCGGTACCCCGACTTCTCCCTCGGGCCCGTCGACGTGGCCTTCGGCGCAGGGGTCACGGTAATCCTGGGTCCCAGCGGGAGCGGGAAGAGCACTCTGCTGAAAATCATCGCCGGATTCGAGTCATTTGAGGGCTCCGTGAGGATGGGGGGCCGACCGCTGGACGGCCTGCCTCCGGAGAAGAGGGGGGTCGGCCTGGTCTTCCAGAGATACGCGCTGTTTCCCCACCTCGACGTAAGGGAGAACATAGCGTACGGTGCAGGGGACCCGGACAGGGTGCTCGAGACTGCCGAACTACTGGAGATAGAGAACCTGCTCAGCAGGGAGGTCGGCGGACTCAGTGGGGGGGAGCAGCAGAGGGTGGCGCTGGCGAGAGCGCTCTGCTGCGACCCGGAGGCGCTTCTGCTCGACGAGCCGCTGTCCAGCCTGGACGCCCAGATAAGGAGGAGGCTGAGGCACGACCTCAAGGAGCTACTCGGGGACCTGGACGTTCCCGTTATCTACGTCACCCACGACCAGGAGGAGGCGATGGTCGTCGGGGACAGGATAGCGGTGATGGGCGGGGGACGGATCCATCAGGTAGGTAAACCGGGAGAGGTCATGCGGCGGCCCAGAGACCGATTCGTGGCGTCCTTCATGGGTGCGGAAAACGTGTTCTCGGGCGAGGTCGTCGAGTCGGGAGAGGACGGATTGGAGGTGTCGTGGAGGGGCGGTGTCGTGGAGGCAGAGACATCCGGCTTCGCGGTCGGGGAGGACGTGGAATTCTGCGTGCGGCCGGAGGACATAATGATTATTCGGGAGGGGAAACCCCTGCGGGACAACATACGGGAGAACATGCTCAGGGGGACCGTAGTGGACCGTGTGGACAGGGGCGGTGTGCACTCAATCGGGGTGTCGCTGGAGTGCGGGCCGCGGGTGCGTATCGACGTCCCGGATCACGCGTATCGGCGCCTCTCCATGGACACCAGGGAGGGGGTGACGGTGTCGTTCAAGCGGGACAAGGTCCACGTGATGCGTGGATAGCCGGCCACACCCCTCGCGGGATCCCTCTTTAGGTACGCCTGGACCCGTGTGCCCCGCACTCGGCCTCCTCACCACGGGGCGAGGCTGGGTGGGGAGATGAGCCGCTTCCGCTCTTCTATTTCGTCTATATCCCCAAGGTCCTCCTCAGTGAGCTCCAGGTCCAGGGCCCCTATGTTCTCCTCGATGTGTTTCCGGGAGGTACCCTTCGGGACTGGGAAGACATTCTGTCTGGAGAGGAGCCAGGCGAGGCAGACCTGTGCGGGGGTCGCGCCGCGTCTCTCTGCGACCTCCCGCACCTCCTGAAGTTCGAGTGCACGGCCGCGGGCGAGGGGGGAGTAGGCGACCAGGTGGATGTCGTTCTCGACGCAGTACCGCCGCATCTCGTCTTGAGGGAGCAAGGGATGCATCTCGACCTGGTTCGTGTAGATGGGGTGCTGGCTGTGTCTCCGGGCCTCTTCGATTAGGGCGGGGGTGAAGTTGCTGACGCCCACGTGTCTCACCCTTCCGTCGTCGACGAGTTCGTCGAAGGCGGACAGGGTCTCTTCGGGGCTGTACGTCCCGCCGGGCCAGTGGACGTACAGGATGTCGACGTAGTCGGTGCGGAGGTTCTTCAGGCTCTCCGCGGTGCTCTCCAGGACACCGTTCCGGGTTAGCCGGTCTACCCAGACCTTGGTGGCGAGCGTAACCTCTTCACGCGGCACCTCGCTGCGCTCCATCCCTATCCCTACCTGTGCCTCGTTATCGTAGAGCTGGGCCGTGTCGATGTGCCTGTATCCGGCTTCGAGCGCCGTTTCGACGCTGTCCGCGCACCGTGGCCCCGTGTTCTGCCACGTTCCAAGCCCCATGGGTGGAATCTCCCCTGCCGGCATGCGTGGAGTTATGGTGGTGTCGGTAAAGGGCTTTTCCGGAGTCACGCCCCGTCGCCGTACCTCGCCCTGATTGCCCGGAAGAGCCCCCGCCCCGTGTCAGTGTTTAGCCGTGGCTCCGCGGTGAGGAGAAACTCGTCCAGGGGGTCGTCGTTCCTCTCCTCCTCACGGTACTTTAGGGCCTGGAGACACATCTCGCAGAGGTCCATGTCCTTGACGAAGCGGGCTATCTCGGTTTCACCGGTGGCGTACTCCTCCAGGAGTCCCCGGATACCCTCGTCGTCGGGGAACATGGCGTCAAGGGCCGCACGCTCCCGCTCCCTCTTATCCTCGGTGCCGGGCAGCAGGTCGCCTGTCTCGGCCTCGAGGAGGTCGTGGACCAGCGCCATGGCGACCGCGCGTCCG
Source organism: Methanonatronarchaeales archaeon (assembly GCA_018263395.1). GTDB lineage: Archaea > Halobacteriota > Methanonatronarchaeia > JAANXF01 > JAANXF01 > JAANXF01. The sequence continues at coordinate 13,556 of JAANXF010000016.1, read as the reverse complement.
GGGTCGACATAGGCGTCTTCGGCGTGGAGGAGGCAGAGCAGGGCGGTTCCCCAGGAGTGGTCGGCCACGCTCTCCGGTGACTCCACGCCGCTGAGGCCCCAGCCGGTCCTCTCCTCGTCCTTCAGCCCGGCGGCGGTCAGCAGGAACTGCACTCTGTCCCGGTTCATCCGGGGGCTTCTTCGGGCCGGTTGACGTCGATGCTGCCGGAGAGTTCGCGCTGTGGAGCCGGGAGGGAGATGCCGACCTCGTCGAAGCGCTCCTTGACCTCCTGGACGTAGTCGGACTTGATCCGGATGAAGTCGGTGCGCTTCGGGTTCGTTACCCAGAACCGGGCCTGCAGGTTTATGTAGTTGTCCGCGAGTTCCCGAAGGTGTACGGTGGGGACCGGGTGTTCCCGTATCTCCTCGTTCCCTCGCGCCGTTTCCAGTATTATCTCCTTGGCGAGGTCGATGTCGTCGTCGTACCCTATCCCGAAGGACGTCCTTATCCGCAGCCTGCCCTTCGCCACCGGGTTCTTGATAACGTCGTCCGTGAGCCGGGAGTTCGGGACGGTGAGGAGCTCGTTGTCGAAGATCGCGACCCGGGTGACGCGGAGGCTGATGTCCTCCACGGTGCCGACGTTGTCCTCCCACTCGATCCAGTCGCCCACCTTGAAAGGTTTCTCGAAGTGGATGAATACGCCGCTGACCAGGTTCTTGATCATCTCCTGCGCCGCGAACCCCACGGCCAGCGTGACGGCCGCCGCGACCGCAGCCAGGGAGGTCAGTATCGAGCCGTAGCCCGCGAACCCGAAGGCTACCGTGGCGGCCACCAGGGTCACGCCGACGCGGAAGAGCCTCAGCACCATGCGTCTCGGATACTGCTCTACTTCCTGCAGCTCGAGCAGGCGCCTCAGCGGCGGCTCCCCAAAGAAGCGGCCCAGGACGTAGACGAATACGAAGGCCGCCGCGAAGTAGAAGAGGGGCTCTATCGAGGTGGAGTACTGCGATATGAGGTCCCGGGCTATCTGGGCCGTGTCGACCAGTCGATTCTCCTCCGGGTAAACATGGAGGCTTCCAGTGTAAATCTCCGGTCGACGCGCTCAGGATATCTCGACCGGCTTCCCGTCGGCCTCCACTGAGGCGTCCGCCACGACGCCGTCGAGGTGCATCGGGCAGTCGACGTCGCCGCCGAATCCGGTGTCGTCCCCGAGTGCGACGTGTACGGTGCCCTTCACCTTCTCGTCCTGCAGCACGTTCCCCACCAGGGTGGCCTCCGGGTTGAGACCGATTCCGAACTCGGCGAGATTTCGGCCGCAGTCCCCGGCCTCCTCCACCAGCTCCAGCAGGTCCGGGTCCGAGACGTGTGTGGCCTCGCCAGCCTCGAAACGTATCTCGACGGGTTCGTCAAGGACCCCGAGGCCGGACATGGAGCCGTCGACGACCAGGGTCCCGTCGCCCGTCCCAGGTGCGAGGTAGACCTCGCCGGCAGGGAGGTTCGTGTAGCAACCGGGCTCGCGGCATATCCCAGTGTCCCTCCGCCACTCCACGCCCCGGACGTCTAGCAGGAGGTCGGTACCCCGCTTCGAGGTCACCCGGACCTCCTCCGCGCCCTCAAGGTCGCCGGTCAGGGCCACTGCCGCTCGCTCTACCTCGGGGTAGTCGGCGAGCATGGAGCCACGCACGATCTCCTCCGTGACGCCGGGCATGGTGGCGACGCGGGCGCCGGCCCCACAGGCCCCCTTCCGTGCCTCGGTGTGGGTGAGGCTGCGGGTGGTCGGGGCGATTACTACGTCGCTCGCCTCCATGGCGGCCGCAACGGGAGCCGGTGGCTCGGCGCCGTGTCTCTCGTCGGCCTCCATCTCTGCGTAGACGGTTTCCTCCGCGACCTCCGATGCGGCTTCGTGGACGGCGCGGCCTATCACCCGGCGCTCCGGGTCAGTAACCACCAGGACGGTTTCGTCACCCCCCACGCCGAGGCACTGGTTCACTGCGGTCTCTGCGCCCTCGCGTAGACCCGTCACGCGAGGTACTTTGTGCGTCTACCGCTTAAACGCCCCTCTCTATCGGGAGTATCGAGCCGAGCACGACGCCGAACGCGGACGGGCCGACGGGTAGCCCGAGTGCGAGGTTTCCGTCGAGCGTGAGCGACGGTCCGGCCATCGCCAGCACCAGGGCTACGGACGCGCACGTCAGCAGTTTACCGAACTCCTCATCCATCGAACATCGGGTCGAGAGTTAACCGGTTTCGGGTCACCAGTCGCCGAGGGAGAGGTCCGGGTCCCCGTCCCTCTCCACGTCCAGGTCCTCCTCGTCCCGCAGCGCGGCTCTCCACTGACTGGCGGGATCGGTCTCGGTCTCGCCTCCGTGCGGCGTCACGCGCTCCCTCACCTTCGCGGTCACCGGGGTATTGAGGGCGGCGCCGGAGACGATGGCTTCCCCGGTGGACAGCGCGGGGAGGGCGTCGACGATGTCCTGGGAGACGGATTCGACGCTCTGCCGTACCTGCTGCTGGTCGGCCGGGTTGGTGATACGCATCGTCACCTGAGTCATGCACTGCGAAAGCGAGTCCGGGTCGAGCTTGGACGGGCGCTGCGAGACCAGGGCGACGCCGACGCCGAACTTCCGGCCCTCGCTCAGAATCGTCTTCAGGACGGCCTTCGACCTGGAGCTGCCCTTCGCCGGTGCGAAGCGGTGGCCCTCCTCCAGCGCGACGAACACGGGGTACGGGACGTGCAGCCCGTCTCCCTCGGTGTAGCGGCCCCGTTCGGTGCCTCTCCTTGACTTGAAGGTGCGGCGGAGCAGGACTGAGGCGACGAGCTGCTGCTCCCGGTTCGGCATCCCGGACATGTCGAGCACCGTCAGCTGCCTGGGCCGGAAGAGTTCGTCGATCCGTAGCCTTCGGTAGTCCTGGAAGAAGTCGTTGCTCAGGACGTACTTCTTGTACCGCCAGACGAGTCCCTCTACGGACTTCCGGTGAGTGTCGTCCTCTATCAGGAGGTTGCCGTCCTCGTCCGACAGCTCCCTCACCTCGTCGAGCAGCTCGGCCTTTGTGAAGTCGCCTCCCCGCTCCCTTCTGACGTTTCTCGTCGCCTCTTCGAGGTAGTGACGCATCTTCTCGCTCATCGAGCCGTCGTCCACGACGGACGCGAGTTCGTCGAAGCTGAGGTCGGAGACCCTGACCGAGACGTCGTCCTCCTTTAGCCACTGAACCTCGGGAAGTTCGCCGTCGAGCTCGTACTCGTCCAGCACCCCCTTTTCCTCGAGGAGTTCGCGGTCCCTCAGTTTCTCAAGGGAGCCGTACTCGCCGTGGGGGTCGAGGACCAGTCCGGCGACGCCGTTCCGCGCCTTCAGCATCTCCTCCAGCAGCACCGCGACCGTGTACGACTTGCCGCTGCCGGTCGACGCGATGACGCTTACGTGCGTCCCCACCACGTCCGTGACGTCGAGGGTTAGCGAAGTGTCCGTGCCCTGTATCTCCCCGACCACGACGGAGTTTTCCTCCGAAGGCGACCTCTTCGACACGTCGCTGAGAACCGAGGAGTCCGCGAGAGTTACCGGGGTACCGGCGAGCGGCGGGGTCCTCGGATTCACGAACTCCCGCATCCCGGCGTCGAAGTAACCCACGGTCCTGGCCTCCACCTCCAGCTTCGAGACGTCGGCCGAGTCGAATCCGGCGGTCTCCATAACCTCCTCCGGCGTGAACCCGGGGGAGAGGAACTCGCTCGCCACCGGCTCGTGCTCGCTAACCGACGACACCCTGCCAAGGACCGGTCCCGGAGCCACTGCGTCCTCGTAGCAGACGAAGGCACCCTCCCGCATCCTCTCCTCCGTCAGGAACGCGAACGTCTCGGCGTCCCCTCCACTGACTACGCCAACGGATTCACTCATCGACGACCCTCCTCGCGTGGCTCTTCAGCGACTCCATCATTCCCCCTCTCTCCGGGAACGCCTCCTGTACCTTTCCGAGGATGGTGACCACGGGCTCCGGCCCCACCAGGCCGTAGTCCATAAGGTCGCCGACGTACGAGACCGAGAAGTCGCCGTCGGGCCGGTGGAACTCCTGGACCTCCTCCTCGCCCATCAACTCGACGGACTCCCGGAGACCCGGCTGCCTGTCGACGACGAACCCGTTTTCGTCACCGAGGCCCAGCACCTCGTACCTGGACCTGTCCACTATGTTTCCCGGGAACAGGGAGCCAGATACGTCGTCGTCCTCTATGTCGCGACCGACGTACTCCTCCGGAACCTTCTGCTCCGCACCCACGACACACCCAACGAGGCCGCCCTCCAGCTTCACGAAGGACCCCATCTCGACGCCGAGAGCCTCCTCTTCCTCCCTCTGAACGGACACCACCCAATCCCTGAACGACCTCACCTCACAGATTCTTCCGAGAAACATCACTTCCTCCTCTTGACGAACTCCTTCTGGTTAATACGGCGATTCACGTGCCGCTCCACGGCGCGGTGAACGTTTTCGCTCTCCGCCTTCCGTATCACGGCAGCATCGTGAGCCTCCATCAGTACGTGGGGGTAACGTTCGCCCCGCAGAGCCTCACCGACGACCATCCCCACGACGTCATCGAGGAGTCCCTCCTCGAGAACCCACGTCGGGAACTCGATCCTGCCGGGCTGCTCCCCGCCCATGTGGAGATACGCCGTGCAGACTCCGTTACCGTACCCCGCGTCGGTGTATTCCTCCAGAAGGTTCTTCCGGCCCTCGCCCTCCTCGTCGTCGCTCGGCTCTTCGACAACGTCTTTGCGTTTCACACGGAAGGCTTTGGTCCGCTGCCCCTCCTCCATGACGTCGACGAGGAGACGGGCATCGGTCATGTACGGCGCACGTTTCTCCCCCGTGTACTCCTTCAACATGTTCAAAAGGTCGCCAGCCCGACTGCTGTCCAGAAAACCCACGACCGGCACGCTTTCCGCCTCGGACGCTCGAAGCAGGTCCACGAATCCCTCGACGTAGCGCTCCCTGACCTCGCTCGTCTTGTAGTTGACGTGGTTCGGCACGAGGCTGTTGTCGAACAGCACCAAGTGAGGACCCTCCTCGACAGCCCGTTTCGCGAGTTTCAGTTCCAATAGGTCCCGACGCGTCTTCACCTCCTCACCGGAGTAGGGGTCTCCCCGCGGCCCTCCATCCGGAACCAGCAGATCCTGACGTCTTTCCACATCCTGCTCCCCGGCACCGTAATCGTTCCTTACCAGGGCACAGTTGGCGACTCCGACCGGGATATCGAAGGACTCGTCGGGCTTGACCTGGCTGCCGTCGATCGCCGTTACGATACATCCATCCAGAGCCTCGCCCAGGAAGTCGCTGCGAAACTCGAACGACACCTCTCGAAACATCGACCCATCCTCTTCCACGGTGGCACCGGGCCATTCTCCCAGGCCCTCGGTGTCCTCCGATGTGCTCGGGTCCAGGTCACCAAGAGCACCGAGATACCGGTTCGCCACGTCCCTGGTATCGCTCCGGATACCTCGAAGAAAGGCCTCTTTGCTCTGCAGCTCGTTCAGGAACTGGTCGAAGTCCAGCGGCACTACAGACCTCCCTCCCGCACCTTCGAAACGCCGTCGTTCTTCTCGACGTGAAGCACGTTCTCCGTGAGGGCGTCGAAGGAGTCGTCGTGGCTCACGACCACGACCTGGTCGAAGCCCTCCACCTCCACTATTTTCTCGGCGAGCCACCGCTTCCTCTCCCCGTCCATGTTCTCCGTCGGCTCGTCCAGAAACACCACGCCGGCCCGGCTCAGGAGCCTCGTCAACGCGAGCCTGACCGAGAGGGCCGCGGCCATCTGCTCACCGCCGCTGAGCTGCGGGAACTCCTTCTCCCTGCCGCCCTCCCTCACCCGTACCAGGTAGCTATCGTCCCACAGCAGCCTCTGCGTCGAGTCCCCCATGATCGACGAGAATATCTCGTCAGCTTCCGCCTCGACCTGCGAAACCATCTCGCGGGCCACGAAGGGAGCCGCGTCGCGTATCTTCCCGCGATACGTCTGGAGCAGGTCCCTGACCCCCTGCCTCTCGGACATCCGGGCCTCCACCTCTTCCAGTTCCCGTTCGGCCTCACGAACCTCCTCCAGCTCCTCTTCGACCTCTTTTAGCCGCTCCTTCAGGTTCGACACGTCGGACCTCAATCCGGCCATCCCGCCTCGCCTCTTCTCCAGCTCCTCTTCGACCTCTTTTAGCCGCTCCTGGTCGAATGACTCACGGGCCTCCTCCAGTCGCTCTTTGGCCTCACGAACCTCCTCCTCGGATTCCCCGACCTCCACGCGAAGCCGCTCCACTTCGGACTCCGATTCGGGGAGCCCCTCCGCCTTCGTCACCAACCTGTCGTAACGCTCCTTGGCCTCCTCCAGGGAGGAGCGCCTATCCCTCAGCTCCTCCAGTTTCTCCTCCACCCCGCCGTCGATTTCCTGGTCGAGACCTTCTACCTTCTCCTCTATCTCCCCTGCCCCGTCGAGGACCTCCTCCAGCGTCTCTCCGGCCTCCTCGCCCTTCGCCACGCGGTCCTTCGCCCGCTGTAGCTCGTCCCTCGCACCTTCGAGTTCCTTCCGCCTCTCCTCCGCCTCCTCGACACCGTCCTCCAGGAGTTCGACCTCGCTCTCCAGCTCTGCTATTAAATCGTCGAAGTAGGCATCCAGGGACTCCACCTCCGGACACTCCTCGTCTAGGAGGGGACAGGTCCCTTCCCCGTCAACCGATTCGAGGCTCTCCCTCGCGGACTCCAGCCTGGTCTCGACTCCCTGCCTCCTCAGCTTCAGTCCCTCCAGTTCCCCTTCGACCTCCTTCAGCTTCTCCAGCTTCTCCCTCAGCTCTGGGAGAGCCTGCTTCGCGGTCTCCCCCTTCTCTACTTCGTCCCGGAGCCGCTCCTCCCGCCCTTCCAGACGGGATAGCTTCTTTTCGAGCTCGCTCTTCTCCTTCTCAAGCCGCCTGTTGCGCCTGTCCTTCTCCTCCAGCCCCTCGATACTCTCGCCGAGCTGGCGGTACTCCTCGACCCTCTCCTCCAGCCCCTCAAGCTCCTCCGCGGCCTCCTTGGCCTCTTCGAGGTCGCTCTCGGCGTCCTTCAGGGATGACCTCTCGCCCCTCAGCCTCTCCTCCAGCGTTCTGACTGTCTCCCCGGCCCCTCGCACCTCTTCCCGCCCCTCCCGTAGCTCCTCCCTCTCTCCCTCCAGTTCCTCGACGACGCCGACCACCTCCCCTACCGCCTCCCTCTTCGAGACCAGCTCCCCGGATATTTCCTCCCGCCTCTCCTCCAGCTCCTCGGCGTCCCTGGCCTCGGTGGCTAGCTCTATCCTGCGCTCATTCAGCCCGTCTATCTCCCCCTCCACGGCCTTCTTCGGGCCGTTGAGCTTCGAGAACGCCTCCCCGTACTCGTCCACGCCGAGGAGCGCCTCGAACCGGTCCTTCCGACGCCTCTCGGTTTCGGAAAAGCTCGACGTGAACGTCCCCTGCGGGACGCCGACCACCTCCGAGAACAGGTCGTCGAGGTCGGACCTGCCCACGATCGACGCGGTCCAGTCCCTGACGTCCGTGTTACCGTCGACGACTCGGCTTCCGCCCCGCGACACGTAGTGCTGAGAGGATCCGCACCTCCTCACCACCCGGTACCGTTCGCCGCCGAGGGACACTGAGACCTCGACCTTACCGTCGCTCTCCCCGCGCCTTACGAGGTCCTCCTTCCTGCGGTACGGGTAGGAGTCGAAGAGAGCGAAGCCGACCCCCTCGATTATGGTCGACTTGCCGGCGCCGTTCTCCCCGAGCACCGCGTTAACGCCGGGCTGGAACTCAACAGTCTCGTCCGCGTAGGATTTGAAGTTCCTGAGCCTGACCTCCTCAACCAGCACCGGCCGACCTCCAGTTCCACTCGTCGTCCCCCTCCCCTCCCGCCGGGTGGACCCGTCCCTCTCCCTCATCCCTCGGCCCGGAGCCCCCGCCCTCGACCGAACCGGTTTCCCCTCCACCGCCTGAACCTCCGCCCAGGACCTCCCGCACCATGCCGAGCACCTCCTCTGCCGGCGCCCTATTCAGCGCGAGCTCCTTGACCTCGGCCATGGTGGATGCCGAGCCGTCGGGGAGGCCGGCGTCCCTCGCCATCTTCTCGAATACCTTCCGCTCTATCGCGGCTCTGCTCTCGATGCCCCGGGTCTCCACGTCGAGCTCGTCCCGGGTGGCGTTAACCTTCAGCATGACGTGGAGCGGCTGACCGGGGATCGCCTCCTCGACGCCTTTCCTGGACAGCCTGGAGCGGTCGAACCGTAGCTCGCCGTTCACGACGACGTCTACGATGGCGCCGTCCGCATCGGGTGCGGCTCGCCGGACGAGTCCGTACGCTTCCTCCGCGCTCTTCGCCTCCGAGACGTCCACGAATACGCGCCGGAACCCTCTTCCGCCGAGGTCCAGCAGTTCCACGTCGCCGTCCTCGTAGAGGTAGACGCCCCGATCCTCCCCGGCCTCGGAGACGCTGGTGGGCTCGACGCTTCCCGGGTTGTAGCCCCAGCCCTCAACCTCGTAGGCGTTGTGGTAGTGCCCGAGGGCGAGGTAGTCCACGTTCTCCCGCAGCGGGAGCAGGCAGCTGTAGCTGTACCCGGGCCCCTCACCCCGGCCCTCGATTCCGAAGTGCATCATCGCGACGGTGAGGTCGGCGGGTTCGCGGGACTCGATTATCCCTACCTCCTCCGCGGCGGCCTTCGCGACCTTGGGCGTCGAGGCCCCTACGTACCTGATTCCGTAAATCCTCGCCAGTTCGCCGTCGACCTCGACCTCTCGGAAGTCCGCCAGGTACCGTAGCCCGCTCCCTTCGTCCCCCTGGAGCCGTATCAGCTCGATGAGGCCGCGGTGGTCCAGGGCCTCCAGCCACGACATGCCGTCCCGATGAAATGCCCTGTCGTGGTTTCCCTCGACGACGTATACGGGAAGGCCGGCGCCCCTCAGCTTCGAGAGGACCTCGGTCGCCCCCGTGAAGGTCCTGGCGTTTATGGAGCGGTCGTCGAACAGGTCCCCCGCTATCAGGAGGAAGTCGACCGGTTCGTCTAGCGTCTCCGACCTCCCCGCGGCCGTCCTGCCCACGCGGTCGAAAGCGCGCTCGAAGTCCTCGAGACGCGCCTCCAGGTTGTACTGCCTGTAACCAAGGTGGAGGTCCGCGGCGTGGAGGAAGCGCATCGCGGGGAAACTTGTGCCTCAGAACTAAACCGTTTTACGCGTGAGTGGACCGAAACTATCCAGTGATGGGTCCCTAAAACCCGTAGAGTTCGCCGAACTTCTCTCCGACGTAGGCCAGGAAGGGCTCGGACGAGAGAGGGGCTCCGGTGGCCCGCTCCACGAGTTCGTCCGTGGTGTACACCTGTCCGTGGCGGTGCACCTCCTCGCGCAGCCAGCTAGACAGGGTCTCGAACTCTCCCCGTTCGACGATATCGTCCAGTCCTCGAATTTCTTCCGAGGCGGAGGCGTATAGCTGTGCCGCCATCATCGAGCCCAGCGAGTACGTGGGGAAGTACCCGAAGCTTCCGTGGCTCCAGTGCACGTCCTGCAGGCAGCCCTCGGCGTCGCTCTCCGGCCGTATCCCGAGGTACCGCTCCATCCCGTCGTTCCAGAGCCCGGGCACCTCGTCGACCTCGACCTCTCCGGCCACGAGGTCCCGCTCGATTTCGAACCTGAGGGCTACGTGTAAGTGGTAGGTGAGTTCGTCAGACTCCACCCGTACCGGGTGGGGCCGGACCCTGTTCACGCCGCGGTAGACCTCGCCGGGCGACGCATCCGTCCCGAACGTCTCGTTGAGCACCGGGGTGAAGAACCTCCAGAACGCGAGGCTCCTTCCCACGTGGTTCTCCCAGAGCCGGGACTGGGACTCGTGGACCGTCAGCTCCCGCGGCTCCCCGAGCGGGGTGGCGTAGTGGTCCACCGGCAGACCGAGGGTGTAGAGGGCGTGACCAAACTCGTGGACGGCGGAGAGCAGCGAGTCCAGGGGGTCCGAGCCGACCCTCGTGGTTATCCGGGCGTCGAACTGGTTTCCCGTGGAGAAAGGGTGGGGCGAGGTGTCGAGGCGTCCCCTCGCGAAGTCGAAACCGAGGAGCTCCAGCGCCCTTATGACGAGGGCCATCTGCCGCTCCTCCGGGACTTCTCCGAGCGGGCTCCCCGGTTCCGCGCCCCCAGCTCCGATCTCTTCGACTACGGGGGAGAGGCCGCGCCGCATCTCCTCCAGGAGGTCCTCGGCGTCTCGCAGGTCCAGGTAGGGCTCGAAGTCCTGGAAGAGGACCTCGTAGGGTTCGACGTCGGGCTCCACGTGCCCGGCGTACCGCCTCTTCAACTCGACCAGCCTCTCCAGGTACGGGGCGAAGCGCTCGAAATCGTCCTCCCTCTTCGCCCTGTTCCACTCCGGGAACGCCTCGGACGCGGTGCGGGAAATTTCCTCGACCAGCCTCTCGGGCACGCGGACCGCCCTCTCGTGCCTTCGGCCGACCTCGCGCAGCACCGCCGCCTCACGCCGGCCCCGGGGCTCGAGCTCCTCCAGCCATCGACCCATCCTCTCCGAGGTCAGGAGTTCGTGCATCTGCGTCGATAGCGTTGAGATCTGCTCCGCCCTGGCCCCCGTTCCCTCCTCGGGCATGACCACCTCCTGGTCCCAGCGCAGAACGGAGGCGGCGTGCCCTAGGTTCCCCAGGCGGCGTACCTCCCGCAGGAAGTCTTCGTACATCTCCCCTGGACGGATGGCCGCGACCGAAGGTAAAACGATGGGTCGGGCCCCGGGGTCCGGACGTGGACGGCTAACGTGGTCCGCACCTCGGGGAGGTTTCGGAGGTTCGGGGGTGAGGGTCCCGAAGTCCGCGGACCGGTAGCGATGTGGAGGGCCACAGGTCGTGTGTAACCGAAACCCGTCGAGCTCACGGTGCCCTATCTGCCCTCCTACCGCTGGGAAAGAACTTTTTGTACAAGCTCGTAATTAGGGGGCAGATGAAGGTTCCGAGGCACGTGGCAGCCATACAGGACGGAAACCGTAGGTACGCGGAGAGGCGCGGGGAGCTCCCGTACAAGGGTCACCAGAAGGGGGTCGAGACGACGCGCGCGTTCCTCAGGTGGTGCAGCGACGCCGGCGTCGAGGAGGTCACGATTTACGCCCTGTCCACGGAGAACCTGTACAGGGACGGCGAGGAGCTGGCGGCCCTTTTCAGCCTCCTGGAGGAGGAGTTCCGGAGGGCGGCTTTGGACGAGGAGGTCCACCAGCGAGGAATGCGTATACAGTGCATCGGAGCCCGGGACCTGCTACCGGAAAGCCTGCTGGATGCCATCCGGCTCGCGGAGGGGGAGACCGCGGGGAACGGGGAGCGTCTCCTCAACGTCGCGGTGGGTTACGGAGGCAGGCTGGACCTCCTCCAGGCCGCGGAGAGCCTGGCCTCGGACCTCGATGGAGACCTGACCGCCGCAGAGGCGGAGCGCGAGCTAGAGTCCAGGCTCGGGTCCGGGGGACTTCCGGTTAGCGACGTGGACCTGCTCATCCGGACCGGGGGAGAGAAACGGATATCCAACTTTCTCCCGTGGCAGGCCGCGGGAAGCCGATGCGCGGCCTACTTCTCGGAGAAGATGTGGCCCGAGTTCACCCGCGAGGAGTTCGAGGAGGCCCTCAGGGTGTACAGCCGGGAGGCCGTTGGGCCCGATGGTCGTAGAGCGTTAGCGACCGAAGCGCCTGCTCCTCTCATCGAACTCCCTTATCGACTCGGCCACGGCACGCCTCGACAGCTCGTCCACGAAGAAGTACTCGGCGTAGGCCGATCCCCACAGGGCCGCGTCGGCAAGGCGCCTCTCCCCCGCCATCATCACGGCGTCGACCTCACGTCCACCGGCCTCGAAGACTAGCGCCTCCGTGTCCCCCGCCTCGGCCTCGCCGGCCTCCACCATTCCGAGGAACTGGGCCACCGCCTCCGCCACCTCGCGCCTCCCGGGCTCCAAGACCTCGACCCCGAGCTCCTGCCCCGCCTCCGCCACGTCGGGGTCCTCGGTCCTGAGCAGCACCTCATCCACGCCTGCGGACCTCGCCTCGTCGACGGCCTCCCGGAGGCCGTCGGGGGAGAGTCTACCGCCTATGAGCAGCGTGCCGGGCGGCAACCTGGAGTACCTCCATCTTCGCGCCGAAATGGTTCCCGGGTTGCAAAGTTTATTGTGTACGCTTGCGGTTGTTAACCCATGCGGGTCGAGACCCTCGAAGAACTGGACGAGGCCCTGGAGCTGCTGCGGAGGGATGCGCCCGACGAGGAGGTGGAGGCGTCGATCTCGGTCTCGCTTGACGGTGAAACCCTGAAGAGGGTCGCGAGGAGGTTCGAGCTTCTGGATGACTGCCTGGAGGTGGATGGGACGTGCACCTTAAGCGGGGTCTTCACCCGTGACGACGTGGGCGTGGTTAGCATGGAGGAAAGGCTCGAGGACCTGGCGGAGCGGGTGGAGAACCTGTCTAGGGAGTTGGCCTCCCTGTAGTCAACGGCCAGGTTCCCGGCGCTCCACCGCCGCCGCCACCGCATCCAGGTCGAGGAGGTTCTCGCCAGGTACGCTCGCTAGCTGCTCCTCGTCCACCGCGCCGCCAAGGGCGCGCCTCACGGCATCGGTGACCCACACGAGCCCCTCCCACCCCCCGCTGTCCCGCAGGAAGGATTCGCTGCACAGGTACTCCCAGCTCACGCCCTGGAGACCCGGGACGCTCGCGCCGGCCTCGAAACGGCCGGCGAGCTCCTCGAACGTGAGGCCCAGCGGCGTCACCCCTCCGTAAGAGGCGTCCACGAGCCCGAAGCCGTCGAGCTCCGGGACGTAGAAGACTACGACGTCGAAGCAGACGCATCCGCAGGTTGGATGGGGGTCTTTCATCAGGTCGTAGAGGCGGACCCGGGACGTCCTTCCGCCGGTCTCTTCCTCCAGCCCCTCCACGACTGACCGCCCTTCGTCCGTGGAGCCGTCCGCATCTACCTTGAAGTAGCCGCCCTCCGGGTTGACGGTGAATGAGGCCCTGGCCTCCTCCCAACCGATTCCGCAGTTCCCCGGCCTCTCAGGCGCGATTACGCAGACGTGCCCCGGCGACGCCGACTGACACATGCGGCAGCCGTAGAACACCTCCACGTCGGCGTCGCGTACCCGGCTTCCCGCGACCTCCCCGGAGACGCGGGACCTGCCCACCAGCTCCTCCACTCTCCGCGGCTCCGTGTAAATCTCCACTCGAACCGCCTCCACTCCCGGCCCGGTCACCAGGACGTCGTGCAGGAGCCCCGACAGCTCCGCGAGCGCCGGCGCCTCCCTCTCGAGCCTCAGCTCGACCCTGTGTCCGTCGCCGGAGTACCGGACTCCTTCGACGGAGTTCAGGGCCTGCCCCACGAGAGCTTGTGGTTCCTCCGGGGGTTCGCCTGCCACCTCCACGAGGAGGCCGAACGGGGCCCCCTCGCCCAGGTGCTCCACGTCGGGACCGACGAGCTGGTGCCCGTCCGTGACCCACTCCTCTACGGACACGAGCTGGAAACCCTTGTCGTCGTCTCCGGGGACCAGCGCCATTGGGTACATATCATCGTACAGCGAGTTATCTCTGGGGCCAATTATAGTTAT
>JAANXF010000015.1 GCA_018263395.1 Methanonatronarchaeales archaeon | reverse complement strand
ATTCTTTTCTTCTTAATTTTGTTTACCAACTCTTTTTTAGAAATCCATTTTTTGGTTTCGGTGACGTAGTCTCTCGGCATAAACCATCTTCAAGAGCAAACCATAAATAAGTTACGTCAATAACTATAATATTGTATAGCGTTCATCATCAGGGCGCCCCCATTTTCGAGGAAATCAGGGAAATCAAGGGCTCGACACGTACCTTATAGTTATGACGCGTGAACCTCCCCGCAACGAAACCTTGGTCCTTCGGTGTTTATCCGTGTCGAGGTGGGGGTTTACGTGTAACGAAACCCGGGCCCGTGCTGTCCCGGATCTCCCCCTGGAGGAGCGACATCAGTTTTTCCTCGACAGGATCGGGGTGCTGGAGAAGAATATAGAGAAAGTCGGTTCCGCCGTTGAACAGGTCCGTGAGGCGGCGAGGGCTCTCAAATGGAGGTGAGCTGCCCTCTCTCCAGCTGCTCGTATACTTCAGATAGTAAGAGCTCCCTCCTCCATCACCTGGCCGCCAGGCGGGGGGTTGCCCATGAAACGTACCTCGATGATCTGGAGCTCTCGGGCCTGGCGGCGCAGGACGACGTCGACGTCGCCACCACGACTGGCGTCGACACCGTGGACGAGGAGCCCGAGGAGGAGGAGGAACTGACCTGGGGCGGGGTACCCGTCGACGAGCAGCCCGTCGAGGAGGAGGAATTCACTTGGGGCGGGGTACCGATCGAATGAGTTCTGACTTGCTGTACGAGTGCCCGAAGAGGGGGTGCTCCTTCCGAGCCTCCTCTGCTCACGAGGTGAGGGACGTCCATCACCCCAGGCACGGGGTCCTGGAGGTGCTTCGCGAGGGACTTCGAGAGCTCCTGGGCAGGGAGCTCGACGTCGTGGAGGTGGAGGGCCAGGAGGGCGAGGAGGAAGATGAGTACTCCCGCGTCTTCTGAGGAGCGCCCCGAGCTCCGCGTGGACGCCGAGGGTTTCGACGAGGAGGAGGTTATCGCGTATCTACTCGACCTTGACTAAGCAGGAGGTCCGGCGTCTCTATGCCTCCGAGCCGTTGCTCCTCCTCCAGGGGAGGGATAAGAGCAAAATATTTCACCTCGTGGATGACGAGGGAGAGCTCCCGCTTTGCGGCGTGGACGGGCTGACGGGCGTCGTATACTCTTCTTTAACCACGCCCTCCTCGTGGGGCGGCGATCCTCTCGCCTGGGGCGACAGCTGCCCCCGCTGCGTCGACATCGCCCTCAAGTAGCCCGTTTCTCAAAACGCCGTCTCCTGCCGTTTTGGGCGAAAAGGAGTGTTCTGCGACGGTGCCGGTCCGGCAGACACATATGTGTCGCCGTTTTTAAAAGTGAGCGGTTTTAAAATCGGGGCAGAATCGAAATCCGGTAGTTTTAATCCTCGAACGTTTCACCCCTCGTATTCTATTCCGTACTTCCTCCCGTGTTCGGGGCACTGGAAGGGTTGGGGGCCCGTCTCTCCCTCTTATGGTTATTTTACATCCTACACCTCCTATTTTATCTTTGACTGCTCCTCCTTGCTGATGATGTACATGTGCACGTCGTAGTAGGGCGCACCGTAATCACTTTTTACTGCTTTTATCCCTGATTTCAAGAGACGCTTCTAACAACCGCGGTTAGCAGCAGTATTGAGAACACGAGGAATAAAGCGGCAAGTCCATCCAATTTCAGCAACTTCTCAACGTTCGCCCGCTCCTCGGGAGATAATTCTGGAAACCTAGCTTGCTTTGGCATCAAGACTTCGTTGTGATATATTGCAAGAACTATCAAAGCGAACACGAAAACATGCTTCAAAAGCAACACTTGGGACCAAAGGCTCCCGAAGATAAGCAATCCCTCGTAGCTCTTATTCAATACGGTCATGATACTCCCAGACGCCAGGAACAGGACTATGCTAGTGTATCCAATTGTCCTGGCCTTCTTGGACATCAAGCCCATCAATTTACCAGCGGCGGGAGGTTCAAGGGTTTGCTGAACCGATGGAATGAGTACCAGTAGGTATATGAAAATACCCCCCATCCAGGCAACGGTGACAATGAGATGCACAAATATCGCGGCAATTAGAACCAAATCCGCTACCATCTTTTACACCTCCTATTTTATCTTTGAGCATTAGGCATATATAAGGTTTTCTTTTGCTTGGCTCAAAAGGGGGTGATTCCGGCTCCATTGCGCTTGTCCTGGACTATGCGTGCTGTAAACTCTTCTGAAGGCGCTGCTCGACCTTATCAAGCCGAGTTCTCCCTTCTTGTATGCGGTCAAGGCGTTGAGCAGGTGGAGGACCTCGCCTGCGCCGATGAAGAACCATGCCCATTCCCTGCCCTCATGGGGCATCACCGTAAGGGCATAGTTCTTGTCCAGGCTGTACCGCCTCTCTATCGCCGGGCGGGCATCGTGGAACCTGTCCAGGTAGGGCCAGAGCTCCCTGGGTATGTACTCCCCGCGGAAGTGGTGGCCACCGGGGGTCTTCACCACCTCCCCCACAGCGTTCCCCCGGGCGTGGATGATGGGTATCTTGCCATGGCGCAGCACCAAGCGGTTGTTGGGGTGGCTGTCCGGGCCGCCATCACTCAACAATGCGATAAAATCCCTCCCATTCCCCCTCATGAAAGCCTTGAACGTATGCGGGAACACCACCTGATCGCTCATCTTAGCATTATACGGTGTGAAGTAGTCGGGTAGGCCCCACCAGGCGTCGAGGATGCTGCTGTTGGTGTAGCCCTCGCCCCGGTAGCGGGGCTTCTTGTAAGAGCCCGCCTCTGGATCCTTGGTGAAGTAGACCTTGAAGAACCGCCTGTCCCATATCTTCAGGGGCGAGCCCATGAGTCCCACGCGATAGCACTCAAGCCTCTTCTGCGAGAAGTAGCAGTCCAGGCCCTCTGCGGCCACGGCGAGGAGCCTGTGGTACTGGTGCTGTGAGGGGACGCGCTTATCCATCACGCCGATCTCCTGCCTCAGGTCCCAGGACTCAAGCATCTCCAGCCAGGGCTTGTGCAGGGGCACAGCCAGCTTGATGCGGGCGAGCTCTGTCTTGAAGGCGTCCTTGACTGTGAAGCAGTCGCTCTGGGTGTGCCAGCCCCGGAGCCTCTGCAAATGGTCGAAGTAATTGAAGCCGTTGAGTTCATAGATGTCCCGGAGGTAGCCCTTGCCATCGGCCTCTACAAATCTCTGGCCCTCGAAGCCCTTTGGCTTCTTCTTCCGGAGGAGACGGTAGGCCAATCCCCGTAGATATCTGCCTGTGAAGTTGTCCAGCCTCCACTGCCCCCTGGCTAGACGCCGCCCCGCCTTCCTAACCCGCCGGAAAAACCTGGGAGGCCTACCAAAGAGCTCCAGATAGGGCCTAAACCCGTCGCTGCACTTGAAGAGGCGCGGCATATCACTCGGCATCTCAATACTCTCAACTTCGATACCCATCTCCTCGTCGAGCAGCTCGACGACCTCCCGGACCTCCTCCTCGCTCCCCTGGACCGCGAGGAAGGGGTGATCCCTGTACCTCCACGCCTCCATGTGTCCCGTTTATCCAGAGGGACAATAATCCCTATTATCCCTGGGATGGGAACTCCCCCCCATGGGGGCCCTACCCCCCCGGGAGGTGTATGAAACCAAAATGGCGACTGAAGAAGCAGAGCTCGGACAGCGCGCGACCTGCGGCCCCTGGGCGGGAGCCTGGGCATCGCGAATGATGGACCTTGGAGCGGACGAGCTCGTGAAGAGGGCGGTCGACAGGGGGAAGGTGCCTGTGGGCTGCCTGACCGATGAGCAGCGCGAGGCCCTCGGCGTCTGAACCTGTACCCGCGTACCTCGCCCCCTGCCCTGTACTCCTGCGGGCCAGGGGGCCTCTCTTACTCGCAGGGGTGTAAGGTACCTCGCGAACTTCAAACAGTATATAAACCATATAAAAGAGGGAGACTCAGAACTTACAGTTTCTACATGGTCGTCGCCGACCGTTTCCGTGCCTTCCGGATCTGCGGGGCTCCCTTGCCTCCCGTGCTGGGGCACCGCCGAAACGTGTACGACCGCGAAACAGAACCGGGGCAATAACCCAGTTTTCCGCTTTATTTTATTAGAAAGACCCGGGTCTTCACCCCTCTTCACCGCCAAAATCGGGGGTGAACGGGCCGGAAACGGTCTGCGCCGCGGGTTTGCCGAAAGCGCCAACAGAGGACCACACACAAAATAGCTCCGTCTTTCTGTGCGTAGAGGCCGTGGGCGAACACCAGGTCGACGCCGGGGAACTCCAGCGCCGTATCGAGAAGGGACTCGGGGTGCGGCTCCTCGCCCCACTCCCCGGTGTGGCTCAGCACGGGCTTCCCGGTCTCCCCGGCGGCCTCCAGGTACGCCCCGAACTCGTCCAGCGAGAAGCCCTGCGCCGACGGGTGTATCTTGAACCCGGCGAACTCCCCGGTATCCAGAAGGTCCTCCGGGTCGTGGACGGCGGGGTCGACGCGGAACAGTGCGGCGACACGGTCGTCCCGCTCCACCACCCTCCGGACACGGTCGTTACCGGCCGGTATGCCGTCCACCTCGTCCATCGCGAACGCCACGACGCGGTCCAGCACCCCGGAGTCCAGGAACCCCGTGACCTCCTCCGGACTGGACGACAGAAACTTCCTGTCGTGACCGATGTGGACGTGCGCGTCTATCCACTCCATCACCGCCCCCAATGTGCAGACGCGTGCATCTCAGTTGCGGTGGGGGTCGACGAAACGGCTTCTTGCGAACTATGGATTAAAGAGAGATACAGTGTGAGTATTGCAGGTTAGGCCCCCTATAGGCCTCGAAACGGGTCTTTGTACAGGGAGAAGTCAAAAAGGGGAGGTGCTCCGGGGACGACGCCCCGGAGCGGTCGTTCGGCGTTTTGGGTTCGGCTTATTTACTCCAGGAGCACGTCCCTGGCCTCCTCGTCGAAGGCCTCTGTCATGTACGGGATGCCCGTGATCTCCTCGGTCTCCCGGTTCGCGGACATCAGGTCTGACCTCTCGATGGCGCCTACGCTGAACTTCCTGGACCCCGCCATGATCTGCTTCAGGCCGGCGCCGAGCTTGTCGACGAGGTTCCAGAGACCGACCGCTCCCCACGGCATCTCTGCCATGCGGTCCTCGCCGACCTCCTTCTTGAAGTCGTGCCAGCCGGCGAAGATCGATTCTGGCGCATCGCCGAACCTCGTTACGGTCGGGGGCAGGTCGTCCCAGTTGCCGTTGACCTCGTCCCTCTTATCTGGCTGAAGGGCTCCCTGGACGTTGGAGCCGAGGAAGCCGGGTATCATGAGGCCCCTTCCCATGCACACCAGCTTCACGTAGGGAGAGCAGATGGCGAGGGCCTTGAAGATGTGGTCCTCGTTGGCCAGGCCGCCTGCCAGCGAGATGTCGGGGACGTCCATGCCGTTCTCGTCCATCAGCCTGGCGTACTCGTGTACCTTGCTGTGCAGGTGCAGTGACGGGATTCCCCACTGCTGCATCATGTTCCAGGGGCTCATCCCGGTTCCGCCGCCGGCACCGTCCAGGGTGACGAGTTCGAGGTCGGCCTCCGACGCCAGTTTCAGGGCAAGGGCGGTGTCCCTGAGATTGTACGCCCCGGTCTTAAGCGATACGCGGTCGATCCCGATGTCCCTCAGGTAGTCCACGGTGTCGAGGAAACCGCGTCTGACGTCCTCGACGGTGGGCGCGTCCGGCGCTCCCAGCCTGCTGTGCCGGGAGAAGCTCTCGATGGCCCCCGACCTGAAGGCCTCCCGGACCTCCTCCCTGGTCGGGTCGGGGTCCACGAGGTAGCCCCTCTCCTTCAGGAACTCGGCGTAATCGACGTTCTCGACCTGTATCTCCCCGCCTATGCTCTTGGCGCCCTGTCCCCACTTTAGCTCTATTATCACGTCGTCGCCGTAGTTCTCCGCCACGTACTCCGCTACGCCGTTGTTCTGGTCCTCCACGTTCAGCTGGACGAAGATTGCTCCATACTCGTCATCCGCGTGGTCCAGGTAGGTACTGAGCCTCCTGTCGAGCTCCGGAGCGTCCACGACCCCTCCGTCCTCCAGCTCGGCCTCCTTGTCGACGCCGACCACGTTCTCGCCTATCACGAGCGGGAAGCCGCACACGGCCGCTCCTACCGCGAAGGACTCCCAGTACTTCTGGGCGATGAACGTGGAGCCCAGCGCGCCCGTCATCAACGGTATCTTGCACTTGGTGGTCCCTCTGCTCCCGAACTCGGTCTCGATGTCGACGTTCGAGTAGAGAGCCTCGTCGGGATCGGCGGAGACGCCCTCCGGCAGCCCCTCCGCGTCGTAAGCGAACCCCTGTATCCGAAGCGAGCCGTAGCCCGTTCCTGACGGGGTGGCGTTTCGCGCCCCGGCGGTGCAGTCCCCGAACCGGCGGGGGTATAACATCTTTCTTCCCCTAAGAGAGGAGAGCCAGGTCTCGCACCTGCCCTTGCAGTCGGACAGGCACAGGGTGCAGAGACCCGATTCGGCAGGATTTCCCCTGTTGGACGAGTCGATTACGTCGTCTCTCTTTTCGTAAGCAGGCATGTCGTACCCCTTTCGTGATAAATCGTAAAAAAGCTAACCTAGGAACCGGAAACCGGGTGCCGGGGGGTTCCGGGAGATACTTGACCCATCCGGCCAATATCTGTACGGCCCCTGCTAATATGGATAAAGAGACTGTCCTCGAGAGGGTTGAAAGCGACGGCATCGACTTCGTCGGCCTACAGTTCACCGACATCCTGGGCATAGTCAAGAGCGTCGCGATACCCTCCGAACAGGTGGAGAAGGCCCTGGACGAGGGGATAGCCTTTGACGGATCCTCGATCGACGGGTTCGTCCGAATACAGGAGTCCGACATGCGGCTAGATCCGGACCCCGACACGTTCACCCCCCTTC
This sequence comes from Methanonatronarchaeales archaeon, assembly GCA_018263395.1. Lineage (GTDB taxonomy): Archaea > Halobacteriota > Methanonatronarchaeia > JAANXF01 > JAANXF01 > JAANXF01. Next base: position 73,376 of record JAANXF010000015.1, on the reverse strand, counting down.
CGTGGAGAGAGGCGAACGTCGCCAGGATGATCTGCGACGTGAAGAGGTCGGACGGCGAACCGTTCGAGAGTGACCCGCGGCACGTCCTCAAGCGGGTCACGCGGGAAGCTGAGGGGATGGGGTACGTCATGAACGTCGGTCCCGAGCCGGAGTTCTTCCTCTTCGAAACGGATGGGGACGCTACCACGATTCCCCACGACAGCGGAGGGTACTTCGACTTCGACCCGAAGGACACGGCCTCCGACATCAGGCGGAAGATGATGCTGGCCCTGGAGACAATGGGTTTCGAGATAGAGGCCAGTCACCACGAGGTCGCGGCGGGACAGCACGAGATAGACTTCAAGTACGGCGAGGCGTTGGTGACGGCGGACAACGTTGCGACCTTCAGGACCGTGGTTAGGTCGATAGCGAAGGAGCTCGGACACCACGCCACCTTTATGCCGAAGCCCATCCACGCGATTAACGGCAGCGGAATGCACATCAACCAGTCCCTCTTCACCACTGGGGGAGAGAACGCGTTCGTCGACGACGGGGACGAGTTCGGGTTGAGCGAGACCGCCTACCGCTACGTCGGGGGTCTGATCGAGCACGCGCCGGCGCTTACCGCCGTGACGAACCCGACCGTCAACAGCTATAAGCGATTGGTTCCGGGATACGAGGCCCCGGTCTACGTGGCGTGGAGCGACGTAAACCGGAGTGCCCTGATCCGCGTACCGGCCGGGAGGGGGTCCTCCACGAGGATAGAGCTACGCAGCCCGGACCCGTCGTGCAACCCGTACCTCGGATTCGCCGTCAATCTGGCCGCGGGGCTTGACGGAGTGAGGCGGGGAATCGAGCCACCCGAACCCGTAAGGGAAAACGTCTACGAGTTCACCGAGGAGAGGCACCGCGAGTACGGCGTAGAGCAGCTCCCCGGAAGCCTGAAGGAGGCCGTAGACGCACTGGAGGGTGACGAGGTCGTGAAGGACGCGCTGGGGGACCACGTGTACGAGAAGTTCGTGCAGGCCAAAAGAGCGGAGTGGGACGAGTACAAGGCCGAGGTCCACGACTGGGAGCTCGAGAAGTATCTGGAGACCTACTGATTGAAGTCAAAAACGCTCGCACTCTTGCTCGTTCTCTCCCTCCTGGCGGGATGCGTCTCAGGGGAGAGGCGCGGCGGCCCTGGCAGGGAGGCCGTCAGGGAGGTGGCCAGGGCCGGAACGATCGACGCCCTGGAGGAGGTTAGAGCCTCGGGGCCGATGGAGGATTCCAGGACGTTCATCGAGGACAGGGTTGAGAGCCTCCTCGAGGATAGGGGTTTCTCACCCTCCCGCGTCGAGGTCGGGGAGTCCACCGAGGCCGGTTACAACCCGCCGTTCGAGTTCTACGTGAGGGTGGATTCCGGGATTCCGGTGTGGGTCTCGGTGGAGGGTTTCCGGGACCCGCTGCACCTGCTCCATGGGGTCAACCGCACGATCCGGGAGGCACCGATGGAGAACTACGGGCGGGAGGTGCCTCTCCGCGTCGACGAGGTGCTCGACGAGGGCTACTTCTTCGAGTCCAGCGACGGGGCCCCGTTCCTGGACCGGCTGGAGGGGAAGATAGAGTCGGAGACCTACGGCTTCGAGACCTTCGTGCGTGGAGACCCGCTTGACCGGGGCGACGTCTCGCGAATCGACCACTACTACTGGCGGAAGGGCATCGAGGCAGAGGAGGTCGCGGAGGGGCTCTGGCTGGACGAGAACCACGCGAGGAAGTACGGGTTCAGGTGAGGGATGGGGCGCCGTTATCCTAAAAACCTCTCGGATAGAGACTACCACGAGGTCTCCCCGCCATGAAGGGACCGGTCGCTCGCCTGAGAGAGTACCTCCGCCAGAGACGGCTCGAACGGACGCTGCAGCAGTTCGAGGGCTCCGTGGTTCACCTGACGCACGTGGACCTGGACGCAGTCGCATCGAACGCGATACACCTGAGGAGGTACGGCCCCGAGGAGGTCTTCACCGTTTACAGCGGGGTCGAGGACCTCGGGGAGGTGTTCCGGCTGCTGGCAGAGGTTTCCGGCAGCACGTCGCCGAAGCGGCTGAGCCTCTCGGACCTTAACTTCGACGGCGACGGGGAGGAGATACTGAAGACCTGCCGTGTACTGAAGGGAAGGGGCTGGGCGGTGGAGTGGAGGGACCACCACCCGTGGAGAGACGAGGTGCTGGAGAGGTTCGAGGAGGTCCTGGACCACGTCAGGGTGGACAGGGACTACGCGGGGTGCGAGGTCGTGCAGATGGACCTTCTGCCCGACGACCCGGTGGCGGGGAGAATCGCGGAAATCGGGCGGGACCGCGACCTCTGGCTCAACGAGGACCCCCTGAGTGAGAGGCTCTCCACCGTGATAGGGGGCAGGGAGTGGAACGACCGCGTCTCCAGGATGATGGCCAGGGGCGAGTACTGGGACGAGAAACTGGAGCGCAGGTACGAGGTTCTGGAGAGGGAAAAGGAGCTGGCGGTGGAGAGGTCGGTGGACAACGCCCGTGTCGTGGAGCGGGGCGGGTTCAGGGTCGGCGTCACGAGGAGTGCGGGGTACAACAGCGACACCGCCCACGCTGTGCGTGAGAGGTTCGGTACAGACCTGGAGATAGTGGTGAGCGGGATGGGGACGTACTCGCTGCGCTCGCCGCACGGCGTCTGCACGGCGGTGGCCGAGCAGCACGGCGGAGGCGGACACCCGAACGCGTCGGGCGGAAGCCTGGGGTTCACGTTTCTCGACGGGCTACTGTTCAGGCTCCGGGGGACGCGTCACCCGAAGGTCACCGGTCTGGTCGACACAGGTCTAGAGGAACTGGAGGCCGCGCTTCCGCAGGGGACGCCGGGATGAGTCCGTGGGCGAGTGCTCCCCAGGACTGCCGGCGCTGCCCGCCTCTGGTGGAGAGCAGGACCCGGGTCGTCAACGGCGAGGGCTCGTGCTCCAGCGGCCTCATGCTTCTGGGCGAGGCCCCGGGGAGGAGGGAGGACGAGCGGGGGGAGCCCTTCGTAGGGAGAAGCGGGGAGGTTCTGGACGAGGCCCTGACGGGGCTCGGCCTAGACAGGGACGACGTCCGAATCTCGAACGTCGTGAGGTGCAGGCCGCCGGGGAACCGGGACCCGCTCAAGAGCGAGGTCGGGAACTGCAGGAGCTACCTAGTCGAGGAGGTCTCGGTCTTCGAGCCCGGGGTCGTCTGCGCCCTGGGCAGGGTGGCGTCCTCGGCCCTGCTGGGGAGAGCCGTCTCGATGGGGGAGGCACTGGGACGCGGGGGCGGGGCCTCGTTCGGGGAGCTGCGCGTGCCCCTCGTAGTTAACTACCACCCCGCAGCGACGCTGTACGACCCGTCGAAGCGCGTCGGCTTCGACGACGCCCTCGAGACGGCCATTGAACTGCTGGACTGAAACGGGTCTCTCGAAGCGGCAGCTCATCGAGCCGCGTGTTACGGAGGGGTGTTACGGAGGGTTTACAGCACGTAGAGCGGCTCGCCGGTCTCGACCGTCTCGCCGTCATCCACGGCGACGAAGGGTTTCTCGACCGAGCCGAAGAGGTCCAACACGTCCCCGACCACCTTCATCCCCCTGTCAACGACCTTCGACCCCATGCGGGGGGCGAACTCCGCCGCCACGACGAGCTCGTTTCTCGACTCGGAGAATGCGGTGCCCAGCCGCCTCATCCCAGTATCTCCGAGGGGTCGTTGAGGAACGCGTCGTCGTCCACCGAGAGTCCGGCGGACCTCACCACGTTCTCCCTGAACTCCCGCGTGGGCAGGTCCCTCGGATGGTGGAAGTCGCTGTTCAGAATCAGCCCGGCCCCGGCCTCCCTCGCGACCTCCACGACCCTTCCGTTGCCGAGACCGTGAGTGGTGCGGGTCGTGACCTCGAGGAACACGTCGTTCTCCCTCGCGGCCTCCGCGTCCTCGATCGACAGCACCCCTGGGTGAGCCAGGACGTCCACGTCCCGGCACCGGACCGCGGCCGCGTTGGTGCCGGGCTCCACGGGCTCCACGATGGTCTCGCCGTGCACGACTACGTGAGAAGCCCCCTCCCTCCTGGCCCTCCCCGCGAGCTCCGAAATTTTGTCCGGCGGGACGTGCGTCAGCTCGGCACCGACGGCGACCTCGACGTCCTCGTTCACCTGTTTCTCCACGCCGGTGCGGACCCTCCCTATCAGGTCGACGTTCGTGAAGTCGATGTGGTCCGCTATGCCCACGAGGTCGTAACCCACGTCGGCGAACCTCCGTGCCAGCTCGGCGGGAACGAGGACGCCATCGCTGTAGACGGAGTGTACGTGGAGGTCGAACATCATCTGTCCTTCCCTATCTCCCCGGCGATACGCCTGACGGTAACGCTTTTTGGCTCCGCGCTGTCCACGAGCACCCGTCCGGATTCCTCCCACCACGACGCGGGGTAGGACTTCTCAGGCTCGACCACCGGGTCGAGACCCAGCGCCGACGCGGCCCCCTCTATCTCTTTCAGGGTGGGCCCCTTTACAGCTTCCTCCTTCGAGATTGCGCGGCCCTGGCTCCGCGTCCTGGCGGAGTCGAGGTAGACCGGCCAGATTACCCGCCTTTCACTCATCCAGCAGGACGGCGTTGACGCAGCCCTCCTGGGAGGGTCTGCTGGTTACGCGGCACCTGCCCAGCGGGGTATCGATTACGCAGCCCTTCGTAACGACGTTCCGCCTGACGAAGTGCGGATCAGCCGGGTTCTCCACCACGTCCAGAATTTCTGTCCGCTCTCCACCGCCGTCCTTCGTCTGCACGGAGACCTCGTTCACCGAGAGGGCCCTGGTCTTGCTCGAGCCCCCCCTGGTCCGGCTCTCCTTGACCCCGTAATCACCTACCTTGGTTAGAACAGGGTGACCGCCGAGTTCGTACTTCCGCTTCTTCCTGGCCGCGTGGCGAAAACCTCCGGTGGATTTGCGCCTCGACCTTCCCTGCGACCGTACCATGTCGTCGTAGTCGTGCCGTGTTTAGTTAACCTTTACTCGGCTTAAGCCGCCGGGTGGGGGCAGTTTTATCCCCGGCGGACCCCACGTATCTCAACCGATGCGCAGGAGGAGACTGCTGAGGGCCATTGGCGTAGCGTGCCTCGGGGGTCTCGCCGGCTGCCTGAGAGGACCCAGCAGACCCGGGGGCGACGGGACGGTGAACAGGACCCCTGGAGGGGGCCCGGCCAACGCCACGGGGACACCCATGGAGACACCCTCTCCCTACGGCGGGGAGCTTGCCGGGGAGCTTTCCGAGCCAATCGACTCAGTGGAAACGGTCATCGGAGGGGTCAGGGTCCGCGTGGACACCATGGCGGAGGGGCTCGAGGTGCCCTGGGCCGTCGATTTCTCGAAGGACGGAAGGATATTTTTCACGGAGAGAGTCGGCAGGGTACGCGTCATCGGGCCCGGCGGGCTACTGGAGAGGAGCTACTCCACGCCGCCGTCCGTTGAGGCCGAGGCAAGCAGGCCCGGCGAGCCGCCTACCTGGTGGGTCAAGGGCGGGGAGGGAGGTCTACTGGGCCTGGCGCTCCACCCGGAGTTCCCTGACGAGCCCTGGGTGTACATGCACTACACATACTCCGGGGACGGGGCACAGTTCAACAGGGTGTCGAGGATTCGAGAAGAGAAGCTGATGGGGGGCAGGGAGGAGGTCCTCCTAGACGGTATCCCCGGCGGCAGCTACCACGACGGCGGCAGGATAAAGTTCGGCCAGGACGGCCTTCTCTACATCTGTACAGGGGACGCCGGTAACGGAGGAAACGCCCAAGACCTCGGAAGCCTCGGCGGCAAGATACTGAGGATGACGCCGGACGGGGAGCCTGCTCCCGGAAACCCTTTCGAGGAGGGGCCTTACGTCTACTCCTACGGCCACAGGAACCCGCAGGGGCTCGCCTTCTCCGCCGACGGGGAGCTGTTCGCGACGGAACACGGCGAGGTTGGGCACGACGAGGTGAACCTCATCGAGAGGGGAGGAAACTACGGCTGGCAGCTTCACCAGGGAGCCCCCGATGTCGAGGGCTTCGTGGACCCGCTGATTCATTCGGGCACGGACACGTGGGCTCCCTCAGGAGCCGCCTTCTACTACGGCCCCATCGATGCGTGGAGCGGTTCGCTCTTCTTCGCGGCCCTGCGGGGGGAGGCCCTCCACAGGCTCGTGGTCGACGGGAGGGAGGTCCGGAAGCACGAGGTCCTTCTGAAGGATAGGTATGGCCGCCTCAGGGACGCAGTCGTGGGGCCCGAGGGCGGGCTTTACATCCTAACGAGCAACAGGGACGGCCGGGGAAGGTCAAGGCGGGGGGATGACCGTCTCTTCAGGATTGTACCGGGAGGCGGTTCCTAAAAGTAGCCTCCCGCCGATTACTTGGCAATGAGGGCCTGCATAATGGGCGGGGGAAAGGGCACCCGGCTCAGACCCCTGACCTTTGAGCGTCCGAAGCCCACCATCCCGGTCCTCGGCCAGCCGCTCGTCGCACACACCGTCCAGCACCTCGTTAACCACGGCTTCAGGGATCAGGTCGTCACGCTGGGATACATGGGCGACAGGGTGGTCGATTCGCTCGACGACGGCTCCCGCTTCGGGGCATCCATGACCTACGTGCACGAGGAGGACAAGATGGGTACGGCCGGCGGGGTCAAGAACGCGGAGGAGCACCTGAACGACTCCCCCTTCCTCGTCCTGGGCGGGGACCACATGCTGGACTTCAACCTGCGGGAGCTCTACGAATACCACCGTGCACACGACTGCCCCGTAACGATCGCGCTTATGTGCGTGGACGACCCCCGAGAGTTCGGCATAGCCGAGATGGGCGCCAGGGGGGAAATCGGTCGTTTCAGGGAGAAACCGGCCCCCGGCGAGGTCTTCTCCAACCTGGCCTCCACCGGCATATACGTACTGGACCCGGAGCTACTGGAACTTGTGCCGGAGGGAAGGTACTTCGACTTCGCGAAGGACCTGTTTCCCGGGCTGGTGGAGGGCGGCGAGGCGAAGGGCTGGCTGGTTCAGGGCGAGTGGAGCGACGTCGGGCGGCCCAGCAGCTACCGCAGCGCGGTCAAGTGGCTCCTGAGGAGCCTGCCAACCACGCAGCTAAGCGGGGACGTGGAGCTGCGCTCCTCCAACCTGAAGGGGCCCGTCGAGATCAGGAGCGGCGTCAAAATAGGCAGGGGAAGCTCAGTCATTGGGCCGGTCTGGATGGACAGGGACGTAACCATAGGCGACGACGTCCTCGTAGGGCCCTACACCTCCATAGGGGAGGGGTGTTCGATCGACGACGGCTCGACAGTGCTATCCTCCCACCTCTTCGACGGCGTCTCGCTCGGGCGCGATAACTCGGTCTCATCCAGCATACTGGACTCGTCCACGGAGACCGGTGCGGGCGTCGGGCTGGAGAACGGCACAGTTATCGGCCCCCGGGTGCGAATCGCAGACGACGTAACGGTGCATCCGGACGTGAGGATGTGGCCGGAGGTATCGGTCGAACGGGGACGCGACGTAAAGGAGACGCTCAAGAACGATGCCTACGGCGTCGAGACGTCCGGATCCTGACCGTGGTGGGAGAATGGTCGCCTAGCGGGGACGAGCCGGTGGGTAACGAGAGCACGAGGCAGCTGCTCGTTAGAGGATTCAGGGTCTGGTCCAACAACCTGAAGATAGCGGTCCCGTTCGCGCTCTCCCTCCTCACGATCGTCGCCTGGATTGCCTCGGGCCTGCTGGTCTTCCTGCTGCTGAACCCGCCACCGGAGTCCCTCCTGAGCGCGTCACAATCCGCCGTCTATGACCCGGCGCTGCTGGCCTCCCTGCTCGGCGGTTACGCGGAGAGGTCGTCCACCACGCTGGCCGTACTGGTACCCCTGTGGCTTGCAGGGGCGATGCTCATCTCTGCCCTCTTCGACGCAGCCGCCATCGGGATGTCGGTGGAGGCCAACGAGCTTTACCGGTGCTCGCTTCAGGACGCGGCGAGGTACGGAAAAAAGCACCTGCTCGACATGTTCCTCGCGGAAGCCCTGATGCTCCTGATTGTCGCCGCCCTGATGGTCGCCTTCCTGTCCCCGGTGCTTCTATCCGACCCTGCGCTGCTGCTCGCCCGTGAACCGGACCCCGCGCTGCTGGTCCCGATAGGGGCACTGCTGTTCTTCGCCTACCTCTTCATCCCGGTCAGGTACGCACTGGTCTGCGACGACCTCGGGCCGGTCGACGCGGTCGTCACCGGAACCACCTTCACGATGGGGGACCCGCTGGCGGTACTGCTTCTACTCGTCGCCGTGGCCCTGGTCTCCGTCGCAGTGAACCTGCCGGGAGCAATTGTCGGGGGGGCGGGAACGACCTCCGCCGTCGCGGTGGAGCAGCTTTACGGCCTTGCCGCCTCGGTCCTCGTCACCGGACCGTACTCCTCGGTGCTCTGGACCCGTATCTACCTGGACAGAACAGGGGCGAGGCTGGTTGAGAGCGATCAACCGCGGTAGAAAGTCTTAAGGATTCCTCCGCTGAGAGAGACCGCGTCATCGCTCCGATAGTGTAGTCCGGCCAACCATCTCGGCCTTTCGAGCCGAGGACCGGGGTTCAAATCCCCGTCGGAGCACTATAGTAATTATCGGAAAAGATTGGTGAACTCTTCTTCCCGAAAGAACCCACAGTCCTTCACTGAATCAGGGGAGGAAGACGGTTCTATTCTGGTCCCGAGATAATCACCACCTACCTCCAACAATCACTATAGAAGCGTCGAGGGCGCAGAGGAGGTTCCCCGTCAGGGTCCGTTCAGAGCCGCCCTGTTCCTTACGGGTCACGATAGGGCCCCGAGCAGGTCGTCGCGTCCCTCGTCGTGCAGCCTATCTCTGATGATGCGCTCTAGGGGCTCCACGTCGCCCCCCTTGGCGGAGACGGGAGCTACCCGGTCCCTCCACTGCCGCCAGGGAGGAAGCATCCCGAACCGTCGACATATTTCGTCGAGGGTTTCGTCCCGGTCCTCCACTTTATCCATCTTGTTGGCCGCCACCACGACGGGTATGTCGAGGTCGCGGCAGAGCTCGTATAGGTCGATCTCGTTGGGAACCTCGCCTCGTCCCGTCCACCTGTCCACGATTTCGACGAAGCTCGAAGCGTCAATTACCTGTACGGCGAAGAGCACGTTCTCCGCTCCGCTCTCCAGGTGCCTCACCACCTGGTCCTTCACGATTTCCTGCTTGGTGTCGGGGACGCCCTGCATGAAGCCGAATCCGGGGAGGTCCGTGACAACGAGGTCCCTGTACCTGAAGGTTCTCGGTTTGAGTGTGACCCCGGGTCTCCTTCCGGTCTCGAAGGCCTGACCGAACAGTTCGTTCAAAAGGGTGGATTTGCCCACGTTGGAGCGCCCTGAGAAGACTATCTCAGTCCTGCTGCTTCTGTTCAAGCTCCTTCAGGTGGGTGACGTACCCGGCAATCCTGTTTCGAAGGTGCTTGGACTTGACCTCGGCGTACTCGTCCACCGTATCCTTGTTCTCCTCGAAATCGTCGCTGAAGGCATTCGGGTACCTCTCCGTAAGCTTCTGTCCTATGCTTTTTACGAGCGTAGGCCTTACCCTGCCCAAGTGAGCACCGGCCCCTCTTCTATCCCTGGCTGGAAAAACCCTGTGTAACTATGTAAGCAACTCGGCCACCCGTACGGAAAGCTCGTACAGGGCCACGAATACCGCCGTCAGGATCAGCTGGGAGGCCATCGTGGGGTCCACCGTCAGGACCGAGGTCAGTAAGAAGAACCCCGTGTAGGCGTACAGCCTGTTCTCGAAGAGGGATGCCGGGGTCACTACGCCACTCCACACGGCGATGGCGAGCGCTACGGGGACCTGAAACACGAGGCCCATCAGGAACATGAGGCCGGCGACGAAGAAGAAGGCTCGTTCTATGGATATCGCGGCCCTTACCACGTCGTCCCCCGTGGTCATAAGGACGGGCGCAAGCTGCGGAATTACGACGAGCCACGCCAGGGCGGCGCCGAGCAGGAGGAGGACCGCGGAAAAGGGCACTATCAGGAGGTATAGCCTCTTCTCCCGTGGGTATAGGCCGGGAGCCATGAACGCGTAAGCCTCGTAGATGATGACCGGTATCGCGACCGCGATCCCCGTGGCCAGCATGAGGTATATCTGCGCGATCACGTACTCGGTAGGTGTGTACACCGCTACCCCGACGCCCTCGGTGGCCACGGCCTCCACCAGGATGGCCAGGCCTTCCCTAGATACTGGAAAGGACGCGAGGGCGACCGCCAGCACCAACACCACCGTCACCAGAAGCCGCTTCCTTAGCTCGGCTACGTGCTCCAGGAGGGGGCGTTCCTCGTCGTTTTCCGGCGTGGAGGTGAAGTTCCCCATCGTGAGGTATTTGGTTTCGCACACCCAAAACTGGATTGCATGAACGATGTGCAGGACGCGCTTGAAAAGGTCGACGCGTCCCTTGCAATTGTGAGGAGGCGGCTTACGCTTCTCCTCGCACTCTTCATCGTGCTGCTCGTCGTCCTCTTCAGCGTAGCGGTGGACCCGCTGCTGCTTTCGGTAAAGGGCCACGTGCTTTCCCGCGTCGAGGGGGTGGACATCATTCAATGGACCCCCACCGAGTTCCTGATATACAAGGTGAAGGTCTCCGCCGTCCTCGCGCTCTTAGCGCTATCGCCCCTCATCGCGTGGTACGTCAGGGAGGGGGTGAAGCAGAACCTGGACGTCGAGGCTGAGCTGAACCTCGGCACGGGAGGGAAGCTGCTCATCGTCCTGACCGCCGCCGCTCTTTTCTTCGGCGGAATTTTCTACGCCTACCTCCTGATGATGCCCATCATGTTCAAGTTCCTCGTGCTGCTAACTCCGAGCGACTACGCCATCACGTACCACATGTCGGGCTTCTACAACTTCGTGGCGCTGCTCGTCCTAGCGTTCGGTGTGGTCTTCGAGCTCCCCCTCGCACTGAACCTCGCAGTCAGGTCTGGAATCGTGTCCTACCAGCAGCTCGCTGCGAGGCGCAGGGAGGCCTACGTCGCCGTGGTGGCCGTGGGCGCCAGCCTGACCCCGCCCGATATAGTGAGCCAGGCGATAATGGCCACGCCCCTCATCCTGTTCTACGAGTTGAGCCTGTTCACGCTGAGGGTCACCGGCTCGGCCTCGTCCGGAGAAGCTCCTACTTAGCCACGGTAACCGGAACCGGGGACTCCTTGACCACCTTCTCGGCGACGGAACCCATCATAAGTCGACTGATGCCCTTTTTGCCGGTTAGGCCCACCACCACCAGGTCCGCGTCCAGGTCGTCCGCCGCCTTCACGATTTCCTCGGCGGGTTCGCCCATCCTCTCCTCCTCGCTGAACGGCACGTTTGCATCAGAGGCAGCCTCCCTCGCGTGCTCCAGTCCCTGCCTGTACGGTCTGTCGAGTCCCTCCACCTCGACCGCATACCCGGGCCTCGGCGGCCTCACGCACAGCGCGGTTACGCTCGCCGAGAGCCCAGACGCCATATCCACCGCGAGGTTAACGGCCCTGTCGGCCTTCTCCGAGCCGTCCGTCGCTACGAGGATGTGTTCCAAGGGACCGATTAGTTCGGCCGCAGAAGGGAAAAGCCTTCGCGGCGATAGTACGGGACGTATGAGAGTCGGAATCGTGGGGTGCGGGGCGATAGGGAGTTTCCTGGCCTCCAACCTCGACGGCGCAGCGCTCCTGGACAGGCACCCGGAGAGGGCCCTGAGGCTCGCAGATGAAACCGGGGGTGCGGCGGCGCCGGGCCTGGAGGAGCTAGTGGATACGAGCGACCTCGTGGTCGAGGCGGCGTCTCCCGCAGCGGTGGAGGAGGTGGGCGACGCCGCGCTGTCCGCCGGAAGGGATCTCCTCGTGATGAGCGTCTCCGGCCTCATGGACGAAGGCGTGAGGGAGGCGCTGCTCGGGCTGGCGGAGGGCTCCGGGGCCGAGATATACACCCCCTCCGGTGCGGTCTGCGGCCTGGACGGCATCAGGTCGGCCTCCGTGGCGAGAGTGGACTCCGTGGTCCTCACGACGAGGAAACCCCCTGCCGCGCTGGAGGGCGCTCCGGGCGTGGACGAAGGCAGCCTCTCGGGGCTGGATGGACCCGTGGAGCTGTTCGAGGGTCCGGCAGACGAGGCCGTCTCCCTATTCCCGAGGAACGTCAACGTGTCGGCGGCCCTGAGCCTCGCAGGGATAGGTCCCGCCGAGACCGTGGTAAGGATAGTTGCGGACCCATCCCTTTCGAGGAACGTGCACGAGGTCGACGCCGAGGGCGAGTTCGGGCGGCTCTCGACCAGGGTGGAGAACGTCCCCTCGCCCGACAACCCGAAGACCTCACACCTCGCGGCACTCAGTGCCCTCGCCACGATACGGGGGATAGAGGCGAGTCTGAAGGTCGGGACCTGACCTAGAGGCCGTTTCAAAAACCACGGGGATGGCGGGTACGGTCCCTCAGGTCAGGCGAGGAGGATGCCTGGGGTTTATCCTCTCAGCCCTTTTTGAAACGAGTTCCTAGTCAGGGAGTTCGGAGCATCGAGTCCCCGTACAGCCCTCGACCGGGCGTTACACGAAGCGCACGCGGGCGGGCCACAGGGGCTCGTCCCTCTGGTCGAGAACCGTTCCGGAATCGTCCCCCTACGGGTGGTCAGGACGCACCTGATGCGAAGGCCCGCCGCAACGGTCGTTTCCGGGAGGTGTGGAGCCCCGTCAGCTCTCCACGTAACCACTATTACCCTCGGCGAATAACACTACCCGCCCTTTATGAGTGATCTCGTCGAGAGGTTCGAGTACCTGAAGGAGGAGAGTAACGCCGTGGTGCTGGCCCACAACTACCAGAGGGGGGAGGTTCAGGACGCGGCGGATTACGTAGGTGACTCCCTCGGCCTGAGCATGCGGGCGGCCGAGACTGACGCCGACGTGATCCTTTTCTGCGGGGTGGACTTCATGGCGGAGTCGGCGAAGATTCTGAACCCGGAGAAGACTGTGCTGATGCCCGACCCCAGGGCGGAGTGCCCGATGGCCGCCATGATTACGGCGGAGGGACTCAGTGAAAGAAAGGCGGAGCTCCGGGGAGAGTACGGGGGGGAGGTTCCGGTGGTGTGCTACGTAAACACGTCAGCCGCGGTCAAGGCGGAGAGCGACGTCTGCTGTACCTCCAGCAACGCTGTGGAGGTGGTGGACTCTCTCGACACCGACAGGGTACTCTTCGTGCCCGACTCCAACCTCGCGGAGTACGTGGGTTCGAAAACGGATAAGGAGGTGCTGAAGTGGGACGGCTACTGCCCCACACACGACCAGATACTCAGGGGCGACGTCCTGCTCGCGACGGAGAACCACCCCGACGCCACCGTCCTGGCACACCCGGAGTGCCGGGGGGAGGTCCTGGGCATCGCCGACCACGTCTCATCGACCAGCGGAATACTGGGGGCGGCCCGGGAGGGCGAGGGCCCGTTTATCGTGGGCACGGAGAACGGCATCATCCACAGGCTGCGGAGAGAGAGCCCTGGAAAGGAGTTCGTCGAGGCGTCGCGTTACGCGGTCTGCCCCAACATGAAGCTAAACACCTTGGAGAGCATGGCGCGCTCCCTCGAGAACGTGGAGCACGTGGTGGAGGTCGAGGAATCCACCCGGAAGAGGGCCCTCGCGGCCCTCGAGAGAATGCTCGAGGTGGGCAGAGGGGACTAGAATGAGAAGGAGTCGAGGCTCGACTGCTCCCCTCCTATGGAGGAGATACTTTCGGTAAGCGCGTCCGCGTCGATTTCTCGGCCCTCCAGCTCCAGCTTCTCCAGGTACTTCTCCAGCCGGGACGAGATCTCCGGGGCCGCCAGGATACCCCTCACATTGTCGCCGTAGCCCTCCTTCAGCTCACGGACGTAGCGGTCGAGCTGCTCGGCAGACCCATAGCCCGGGTTCCTCTTGACCTCCACAGCGACGTAGTTGCCGTCGCCGTCCCTCGCGAGAAGGTCGACGTCCCCGGCGTCCGTTCGGTACTCTCTCTCCACGCGGCGCAGACCGGGTTCCAGGGTCTCCGGCCCCCTCGCGAGAGCTCTCTGGATGTCCATCTCTGAGCCGCTTAGCCGAAGCTGCTCGTCGTCGACGAGGTGGGCGAGGACGGCGTACTTAACCTCGTGGAACGTGACCCTCACGACCTCGCGGGGATTGCTCCTCCTCGCCTCCAAGACGACGGGGTTTCCTCCCAGAACCTTGAAGCGGTCAGTGGAGGGCTGCCAGTTCTTCGGTCTGTACCCCTTCGGACCGTGAACCAGAAACGCGCCGTCCCTCTCGGCAATTACGAGGCGCTCTCCCTCCTCCAGGACCGACTCGGCTCGGCCCCTGTACTCCACCGTACAGAGCGCCGCGACCTGTACCATGCCCCTCCGCCTGAGAGCCTTCCTGAGAAACTCCTCTAACTCCCCGGCCGAGGGGCTCTCCAGGAGAGAGAAGGTCATTCCTCTACGCTCTCGACCCGCCCGACCCTCTCGACTATCTGCTCCCGACAGATTGGGCACCTGCCCTCTATGAGCTCCGGCAGGTAAATCGTCTCTTCACAACCGGAGCACTCCAGACTGGTCGCCATTTGGTTTCGTACATCGTTACAGAGGTTAAACCACCTTTCGCTACTACTTGATCATGAGGGTCGAGACAGGGAGCTCCTCCAGCAGCCTCTCACTTACCTCGTGCTTGAAAAGGCCGTCACCCTCCCTCTTGTGTGCGAGGACCGCTATGCCGATGTCTTCCCGGCCCGCGAGTTGCGTAACGTTGTGCACCGGGTTGCCCTCGATGACCCGGGTCTCGACCGGGACGTTCCAGAGGCTCCCGAAGCGCTCCACGCTACGAAGGCTCTCCTCCGCCCGCTCCACCGCTCCCTTCCGCGTGGAGCGCATGGGGGGCACCGCGGAGACTGCCAGCACGTCGGAGCCCAGGAGGCTGGCGAGCTCCACGCCCATCTCCGCCGAGCGGTCGTAGGACTCGGAGCCGTCGACGGGTATAAGCATCCGCTCGAAGGTGTGCTCCCGCTTCGAGACCAGTACGGGGCAGGGGAGAGAGGACACCACCTGGGCCGCGGAACCCTTCCTACGCAGAATCCTGTCCATCACCCCCATCTCCTCCTCGTCCACCACCACCATGGCGGGGTTGGTCAGGGAGACCTCGTGTTCCGTCTCCTCGATCAGGTTCCCCTCACGGACGCCGAGGCTCTCCAGCTTCAGCTTCCACTCCCTCGCCCTCTCGTCGGCCCGACGCAGCAGCTCCTCTCCCCCGAGAGAGAACGCGTTGAGCGCTAACAGCGCTATGTCGGCTATGTGGAACGCCTCCTCCAGGGCGCCGTCCAGGCTGGACTCGTTCAGCAGCAGCACCAGTAGCGCATCGCCGTAGCCCCGGGGGAAAGCTATCTCCTCCCCGATGAACATGTGGGTCGCGGATGAAGTTACGCCCCTCCTCCCCACCAGCACCACGACGTCGCCGGCCTCCAGGACGTGGTCATCACCCGGGATGACGAAACCCCTCTCCTCGTCCCGCAGAGCGGCGACCCGGACGTCCTCCAGCGGCAGCTCCCCGATCCTCCTCCCGACGACCGGGGATTCGGACGAGAGGCTGAGCTCCATGACCTCGCCCTCCCCCCCGGCGACGTGGAGCGAGGAGGAGACCCTCGGGTTCTCGAACATGTCCTCCAGGACGTCGACGGCGAGGTCCGTCGGGGATACCGTCCTCACCCCCATCCCCTCGAACCGCTCCTGGTTCTCCACGTTCTCGCACCTCGCGATGGCGCGGCCGGCGCCGAGGTCCAGCGCGGCCTCCGACGCCCCCAGGTTCACCTCGTCGTCGTCCGTGAGGGCGAAGAACAGGTTTGCGCTCCCGGCCCCGGCCTCCTTCAGGGTGGCGGGGTCCCCGGCGTCCCCACAGTACGAGTCGAGGTCCGACCGCGTGATTTCGGAGCACCGCTCCGGAGAGCGATCGATTATGTTGACGCCCCACCCCCGGCTGGACAGCCGGTCGGCGAGCGACCGTCCGACCCTGCCGGCCCCCGCGATTACGACGCGCATAACCCGTTATCGGGACGCCTCAACAAACAGTTTGCCGTCCGGAAAACGACGCATCACCGGAAGTAACGGAGCTGGTTGGAGACCTGCAGGTAGTGCAGCGCCGCGACGAACACCACGCCGCCGATCAGGTTCCCGAGCCCGGCCGGAACGAAGAATCGGAGGAACCAGTCCAGCATCGTGACGTCGGCTCCGAGGAACACCGCGATAAGTACCTCGGCGGAGCCCGCTATGGAGTGGAACGCCCCGATGAGGCTGATGAGGAAAGTCGGTATAAATATCATGATGACCTTGGCCCCCGTGCCGCGGGACGCGATTACGAGCCACGACATGAAGTTTATGAGCAGGCCGCCGAAGATCCCCTTGATGAAGGCGTCGCCGAACGGGTCGCCGGTCAGGTGGTGGGAGAAGGTGACGAACCCCTCGATGGTGTAGCTCCTTCCCAGCAGACCGAACTCCCCGACGAAGAACGACATGGCCATGACGCCGACGATGTTGAACGCGAGCGCGATCGTCCAGAGCCGCAGGAGGTCCACGTAGCTGCCCTCCCCCTCCCAGGCGGATAGCACAGGGGAGACGAAGTTCTCCGTGAACAGCTCCGACTTCCCGACCACGACGAATATGAAGCCGATGGGGTAGGCGACGGAGCCGGCGAGCCAGGCGAAGGGCACCGACCCGGTGAGGTCCAGGACGGAGGCGTACACGATGACGGTGGCGAGGGCGCTGAACGTGACGTACATCCCGGCGATGAAGGCCGACACCGAGGTCTCGTAGGGATGCCTGCTGAGCCTGTGCCTCCCCACCTCGAGAGCGTCCTCGAAGATGGCGGCCGACTCCTTCCCCATCGGGCCCTCGCCCAGCGTGTCCTCTGCGCTCATGGATGCGTCGGTGTCCCCTCTTTAGAGCGCAGCCCTTACATACCTGACGCCACGCCCTCGGGGAGGAGTCCGGAGTCCTCGTAACAGGCAGCATCGCCCGGGGGCCACCAGTAAATTCACCCCGCGACGACGAGAAGAACACCTATGACCGAAGCGACAGGGGATGGCGAGGTCAGTGAGTCGAGAGACGAGGCCCAGAGCGTCGCGCCCTCCACCGGCGCCGCCGTCCCCGACAGATTCTCCTCCGAAGAGATCTTTTCCCGCGTAATCGCGGCGGCGGAGGACGAGATTAACACGAGAGCCAGACGCCTGTTCTTCAGCGCCCTGGCGGCCGGGCTCGCCATAACGCTCACAGTCCTCCTGTACACGACCGTGACTCACGCCTCGGGCGGCGCTCCCCTCGTCGGGGCCATCCTGTACCCCGTGGGATTCATATACGTCATCATCGGGAACTACCAGCTCTACACGGAGAACACTCTACCGCCCGTCACGCTCGTCCTCGAACGCATCATCAGCATCCCTTCACTGCTCCGGAACTGGGGCCTCGTCCTGACGGGGAACGTGGTGGGAGGCGCCATCGGGGCGGCTACCCTCGCGTTCACAGGCATCCTGTCCCTTGGCGCAGCGGCGACTGCGTCCGACATCGCGCTTACGGGAGTGGCTACCCCGTGGTGGTCCCTCTTCTTCAAGGCCATCATCGCGGGGTTCATCGTCGCGGGAGTGGTCTGGCTCGAGTACGCCGCCCGCGACACCATTTCGAGGTTGGTACTGGTCTATATGGCCTTCCTCTCCATCCCGCTGGGCGGGCTCTACCACATAGTCGTCGCCGCGACGGAGGTCCTCTTCCTCGTATTCGTGGGAGATATCGGGATTTGGGTCGGCGCGTCGGAGTTCGCGCTGCCTGTGCTCCTCGGAAACACCGCCGGAGGAGTCGTCCTGGTGACCGTGGTCAACTACTTCCAGGTCGAGGCCCGGGATTACCACACCCACGTCCACGAGCACCTCCGGTTACCCCTCCGCGAGTGGATATTCGGAAGGTGAGGTTCACCCGAGTGTGGCCCTGACCCGGGCGACGGCGCGGCGCGCCTCCCGGACCGCCTCCTCCGCCGACCCACCGGTTCGCAGCACGCTCGTAACCGGCTCACCCTCACCGACCGTGGAGCCCGGTCCCGGCACGTCCCTGCACCCGAGACCTGAGAGGTTCGGCGCCTCGACGGCTTCCTCGGCGTAGACCACGAGGCGGCAGGCGTAACAGTCGAATGACGGCTCAACCGCCGGGTCCCTCCCGAGGCACGAGTCGACGTGCAGCCTAGTGACGGAGAGGCCGGTGGCCACCTCCACAGTGTCGAGCGAGGCCTGGATCCTCGGGTTCACCTCAAGCGCAACGACACCATCGCCACCGGCGATGAAGTCGACGCCGACCGACCCCTTCAGCCCGAGGTCCCGGACCGTGCCTCCCGCCATCTCGGCTGCCTCCTCCGCGAGAGGGTGGTCCGTCGGCGTAAGGTTGCCGCAGTACGCGAAACGATTCGGGGGACGGCACTCCTCCACTTCGACCAAACTTCGGTTGACTGAAACGACCTTCGCCTCCTCGCCATCAGAGAGCAGTGAGACGCTGAGCACGTCTCCCTCCAGAAGCTCCTGGTACACCATGCCCGGGGCAGGGGTGGAGCCTTCGACGACGCGGTTGTTCACGCCGCCACCTGCCAGCCTCGGCTTCTCCAGCGGGGTCCCCTCCGACGGCTCCGTCGAGGTCTCGGGGTGCGGGATCCCGTTCGCCTCGCAGTACCTCGCGAACAGGAGCTTGTCGCCGACGCGCCGCATCTCCTTTACCGGGTTGCCGAGGACGGGCGTCTCCGGTGGGATCTTTGGGGTCGTAGTCAGCACGGCGTCGAAGTCGAGGTCCCTGGCGGCCCCGGCCACCGACTCCTCGTTCACCTCGTCCACCCGCACACACCTCTCGGCGTGACGCTCCGTGTCCACGTCGCAAAACTCGTCCACCGCGACCACGTCGGCGAACTCGGAGGCGGACTGGGCCACGTGCCGCACCGAGGTCCCGATCGCGAGGAGGCGCATCGATTGTAGTTGTAACTCCGCTATGGAAATATTGGGCCCCTCTCGTCGCCCCTCTGCGGCGACGTCTCCTGCGCATACTCACGCCACTCGGGACGTGGGTGGGTTCTCGCCAGAGGTCGATAGTGCGGGTCGAGGGTGACGTCGCCGTCCGGTGCAGTGACCCTTGGCCCGGGTATGGGATGGTTCCCCCGTGTTTCTAGGCCTCCGCCCTCTCCCTCTCACTGAGGTAGGACGGTATCTCGGACGAGTCCTGGGGCCCGACCTCGACGTCCCAGCCCGTGGCGACCTCTATTCTCCCGGACAGCTTCCCCGCCTTCCCGGGCAGGATGAGTCTCTTCTCACCGACCCTGTCCTCGACGTCGGTCTCTTCTATGAGGTCCTTAACCACGTCCTCGTTCAGCTTGTCGCCGGCAACCGCGACGTCGACCGCGAGGCCCCCCGTGTCGGCCACGAGTATCCAGGCGTCCTCCCCCTCCACGTCGGACTCCACGGTGTAGTAGGTCAGGGCGAAGTTGGAGGTCAGTATTACCGGCGAGGCCTCGTCCGGCGAACCCATCTCCCTGAGCCCCGACTCCACCTTTGCGGGCTCCCGGGGGTCCTGGTAGACGTTCTGCCTCAGCGTAACGAGCGGGAGGAGGGCCCAGGCCTCCGTGGAGTGCAGAATCAGTCCGTCGCTCCACCTGTTCACCATCACGGCCGCGACGGTGGCCTCCCAGTACGCGGCGTCGTCGCCCTCCTCAGGAACGTGGACCGCGGCGGGAACCGTCAGCATCGGGTACCTGAAGTGCTCCCGCTTCTCCATGGCTGCGCGCCGTACCTGCAGGGCCCTGTTGACGGAGTCCATCAGGTTATAGGGGTCAACGACCGGATCGAGTACCACATCGGTAACGCCGTTCGAGGCAGCGTTCTTGCTCAGCCTCTTCAGTTCGTCCAGGTCGCCTGAGACGAGGGCTAGAGGCGCATCGTGCTCCCTCGCCAGCGGAATCATTTCCTCCGCGTTCTCCATCGTCGCGCCGTAAACCAGTGGACGGGCGTCACCTGCCGCTTCGAGCCCTTCCTCCATGCAGTCCGGGTCCAGGGTGCACAGCACGAGGGGCAGGTCGGTCGTATCCCTCGCCGCCTCCACGGCCCCCGCGAAACGGGAGGGTTCGCCGGACCTGCATCGAACCGCAACTCCGTCGAGTGTCAGTTCGACGCCTATGCGCTCCTCCACGTAGTCGTCGATCGTCGAGACGCGGCCCCGCAGCTCCTCCGTCGGCATCTCGTCGTGCACGTCGACGAAGAGCGCGGTGGGGTTGAAGTACGTGCGTTCGTGGCGGTAGAGGACCTCCTCTCCGCCGAGGGCCCGGGCCCGCTCTCCCCTGCCTATCTCCACCGGCCTTACCGGCGGCGTCAGCAGCTCCTTCAGCTCGTGGTACTTGGCCGGGTGATTCGTGATGTGGGGGCAGTCCTCTATATCGAGTTCCCTGGCGATGAGCTTCGACGCGAAACCCATGCAGGTCTTGACGCCGCAGGCGGCGCAGTTCAGGCCGGGTAGCTTCTGGTAAACGTCTATGGGCGATAGCTGCTGGCTCAAGTCACACCGCCGTTATCCAGTTATCCTCAACCGTCCTGTCCACGCGGCCGTTCATGCGTTCCACGACCTCCTGAATCGTCGAGACGCTCTTCGGGTGCAGCGCCATCAGCAGGTCAGCGCCGCTGAGTATCAGGGTGAGTCCCGTGATGGTCTCCCAGAGCGGTCCGCGCTTCATGCGGTCGCCCCAGTTCCTGTCGCCCGCCTTCATCCAGGACTCGCGGGCGCCCCAGGCGTTGGTGCCTGCGGAGCTCAGAGGGAAGTTCACCTCCTCGTCGCCGCCGAGGCCGTCGAGGCGCAGGCGCTGGAAGAGGGAGAGGGAGTAATCCAGACCGTACCCGAGGGCCGCCGTCGTGGGGTCCATGACGAGGCGGTCCCTGTCCAGACCCATCTTCAGGAGCTTCCTGTTCAGCTCCTTCTGGGCGTTTATGTCCATCGAGACGAAGCTGAGCAGGTTGTGATCGTACTCCTGGCAGGCGTCCACGAGCCGCTGGTTGTCCAGGTCCATGTTGGCCGAGGCGAGGAGGCAGCGCTCCCCCTCCGCGACCCCGGCCGCCTCGACGAGGACGTCGACGTCCTTGGACGGGTTTCCGCTCCCCCCGATCACCACAGGCACGTCCACGGCCTCCAGGACGTCCTCGACGGCCTTCGACGCCTCCCCGGGTGAGCGGTCCTCGACGTTCGGGTCGGTCGAGACGAGGTGCACCGTGACCATCTCGGCCCCGAACTCCTCCACGGACCTCTTCGCCCACTCGCCCGGGTCCTCCATGACCTCGTCGAAGTGCTGCCTGATCGACCTCGGGAGACCTATCCGCATGTCGAACACGTCGAACGTGGGGACCGGGTCGTTCGGGTTCTCCGCGTCCATGTAGAACGGCATGGCGCGCTCGCCC
Source organism: Methanonatronarchaeales archaeon (assembly GCA_018263395.1). Lineage (GTDB taxonomy): Archaea > Halobacteriota > Methanonatronarchaeia > JAANXF01 > JAANXF01 > JAANXF01. Next base: position 51,973 of record JAANXF010000015.1, on the reverse strand, counting down.
CCGAGCTTCACCACCTCTTTCCTGGTTCCACCGTCGGATCGGGTGTTCCCGAACCTGACCTCCTCGATGGGGAGGTTCGCCTCCTCCAGTATGGGCTCGAAGTCGCCGAACTCTCGCCAATCGAAGGACGGCCCGGTCTCCGCCGCCCCCCCGGCTTCCCCGGGGGGTACGACGATCCTCATCGGAGGGCCCCTGAGGAGGGCCTCGTCGGCCTCTACCTCCACGTCCTCGAATTCGAGATCTCCCTCCCCGGACAGGTCCCCTGGCTCGAGGCCGAGTTGCGCGAGGAGGTCCTCCAGGTTCATCGCCTCACTCTTCCCGCTTGACCACGAGCTTCTCGATTTTTATCGTGGGGTTCTTCAGGGTAATGACCCAGCCCCCGGTCGGGGGGCCGGATGCAGCGGTTCCCCCCGCGGGTTCCTCCTCCCCGGCGAGCTTGGATGAGAGCTCGTCCCCCTCGTCCTCCCCTGCGAGAGACAGCTCGAGTACTTCTTCTTCGCTCATCCCATCTAGAGGGCGCTAGGCCAGTATCTTTCTTTTCTTGAGCTCCTTCACGAGCTCCATGAACTGGTCCCTGTCTATGCCGAGTTCCTCCGCGGCCTCGGCCGGTTTGACCTTGCCGCCGGTTGACCTGATGTAATCCACGGCCCGTTCCACGAGCTCGTCCGTGACCTCGAACCACCGCTCCGATACCGGGTGTCCACGGGACTCGAGCTCCTCTCTGAGCTCGGCGACGTCGATGGTTGTCTCCTCGGTCACGATTTTGTCCACCAGCTCCCCGGGGATCGCGTCGCTGATGCGCTCCTTTATGTGCTCAGGCATCCAGACCACGCGCTCCATGCCTCCGTCCGCCTCCAGGAACTTGGGGGACCTCAGGTACTCCACGGCGATGCCGAGTATGCCGTCCACCTGCTTTCCTCCGCCGGCCTGCCCCGCAAGGGTGGAGAACGATACGCCGTACGGGGTATCTCCGGAGTAGTCGCGGTCCACGATCCCGACCCCGTCGACCTCAGGCATGTAGAAGGCGAGGGCCTCGAAGCAGCCGCAGCTCGTGTGTATGTTGTCGAACACCGTGTGGAGCCAGATGCGGTCGTGTACGCCCCCGCTTCTCTCCTCTACGGCCTCGTTTACCCCCGTCCACTCGCCGTGCTCCTCGTCCACGTTCTCGCCCTTCGGTATGGGGAAGTACGGTCCGTCGGGGTCGACGCGGGCGGCGGCCCGTGCGTCGAACCACGTTATGGAGCCGCAGAGCGAGATGCGGTCCGGCGTGATGGCGCACACGTGGTCCGGGGCGAAGCTCTGGCAGAGGTTGCAGCCGTAGAAGTTGTCCACGTCCTCCTCGTGGAGGTCGCGGGCCCTCGCGTCCCTCTCCTCGTAGATTTCGCGGGCCCTCTCGACGAGGTTCTCCGCCTCGGCCTCGTCGGTGTAAAACGTGACCTGCATATTCTCGATGTAGTCCATCTCCAGCTTGAAGAGCTCGATCAGGGCCCTGCCCACGATTTCGAGGGAGTTCATGCCCTTCTCGAATGCCTCGTCGTCGATACGTATCCAGATGGCGTCCCTCTGGTTGAGGTGCATGGCGCCGTCGATGTAGTTGGTGAACTCGTGGTGCCGCCTCTCCACGACGGACTCCAGGTCGCGGTCCAGGTCCTCGCCCGCCATCTCTATGTACACGCCGTAGGGGTAGGTGCCGCCCTCCTCCATGTCTCCGATGTCGGGGCCGATTACCTCCACGCGGCCGTCCTCGACCTCGTCCGCGCCCCTGGCCCGCACGAGCTCGGCGCCCGGTGCCTTCTTTCCGCCCAGTTCCACGCGGTAGTCCCCCTTTCGAATTCTTTGACCCTCGTACACGGCTCCGATGTCCACCGGGATGTCTTCAAAAGCCATTTGTCAACCCTCTGAGTTCGCGGTCCTCGATGTCTCCAGAAGTACAAAAGCCTTCCGAGTATTCATCATGATTATTCATGCGCTTCGTCGCTCGACGGCCTCCCCCAGCTCTTCCTCCCAGTCCTCCCTGGAGAGGTTGGGGAACGCGAGGTTGGCGTCGGGCTGGAAGCCCCTGTCCAGACTTATCGCCGTAGCGTCGCTGTAGTGCTTCAGCTTGCTGAGCATGCCGGTGGCGATGTGGTGCGGTATGCCGACGAACACCACCTGCCCGTACTCGCCCCCGAGGGATCCCTCGCTGCAGAGGAGGTGGCAGGCCTCCGATACGCCCATGCGCGCCACCTTTTCTACCGGCGGATTCGCGCTGCCGGTCAGTATCACGTCGCCGCCGTCGACGAGGGGCTCCAGCACGCCGTCCGGGAGCTCTTTCCACTGCGACCCCACGAGGAACAGCGTGCCGGGTCTATTCAGCAGCTTTCCCAGCATTGCGCCGTTCAGGTCGGCGCCCGGTTTAACCCTGACGTTTCCCGGGGAGTGGGCCTGCGTCATATCAGGCGGTCCTCCTCCCGCAGCATCGTGGGGTTGGGCGTCTCCCTCGGCTCCCAGCCCCGATCCTCCAGCACCTCCATTACCTCCTCGCGCTCGGTGAGGGGCACCTCCTTCTCGTGCCTCACGAACCTCGCGAGGTCGGACGGGTACTCGTCGAAGTACTTCCGGTAGAGGTCGATGTAGTTGGTGAGCTTTATCATCCGCCCCTGCCTCGTGTCGTTCGGCCTCATGCACAGCTTCACGGCCATTACCGCCATCTCCTCTATCGACTCCGCGCTGTAGCCCAGGTGCTCCGGGGCGGGTTCTATCTGCACCTCCTCGTAGTCCCTGTTGGCGTCGTTGACGACCCAGCGCTCGTCCAGATCGGGTCGTCCAAGCTCCTGCCTCCTGAACTTTACGCCGTGTGGGCCCTGAACCACCGGGATTCCCCACCGCTTCGCGCCGTTGGCGATGGCGAGGGCCTTCTGGTGGTAGACGCCCCAGCAGACTCCGACGGCACCTATTCGGTGCAGTACGTAGTCGCTGACCTCCTCGAAGTTGTCCCTGAGCGGGACGTTGGCGAACAGGTTGGCGATTTTCAGCGCTGCGTCCACGATGTGGGCGTTGGCGACGCAGCTACCCACGTTGGAGACGCACCCCTTGTCGAAACGGCCGTCGAACATCTCGTACACGGTCTGGCCGTCCTCGAAGGTGTGGTCACCGGCGGTCATCGCGGAGCAGCCGCTGGTAAGGACGATGTAGTTACGCTCCGCCAGGTCCCTGATGACCTCGGCGACGCTCCTGCCCCCGTCCGGGTAGTTGTCGCAGCCGACGAAGGCGACGACGCCCGGTATCTCCCCGAGCACTATCGGTGCCCCGACGTTCCTTATCTCGGTGTCGTTGATGGGACCCCTGCCGGTCCTGACCACGTTGCGCTCCGTCTTCCAGCGGTGCTCAGAAGCCGTCTCCTGCACCGACATGGGGTCCATGACGGGGCATACCTCGTCGCACCTCGTGCAGCCGACGCACCTGTCCCAGAGCTCCTCCAGCCCGGACCAGTCCCCCCCGTTCTCTTCCATGCCGTCCACCATGGCGTCCGTGATGGGCAGGAACTCGGGGCAGGCGCGGTCGCACCTGCCGCACTCCGTACAGCTGTCTATTATCCCCTGAAGCTCGTCCACCTCCGGTATCGCCTTGCGACCGAGGCGGTCCTCGTATACGGAGCGGGCGGTCTCGATTGCGACCTCACCCACCTTCTCTATCTCGGGCAGGAAGACGCCGTCCTCTCCATCCACCATCATCTCGACTATATCCCCGGGATCCCTGTCGGATACGTCCTGAAGCTCGTGTACGGCCTGACCGCTGCAGGCCACGAGCCTGGCGCCCACCTTCCGGCACTCCTCCAGAACGTCTGCCCGGATGCACTGTTCGTCGATGACGACCACGTCGGGTGCCCCTGTGCGTATGTACTTCACCTGCTTGGAGAGGGCGCCGACGACGTTTACGTGCGGGTTGATCCTCGTCATGTCGTGCGCGTTGCAGCAGACTGCGCCCACCTCCACCTCCTCCTCGAGGCCGTTCTCGACCATGTAGTCGATTATGGACGTACCCGGCGCCACGTTGTGCCCGATGGCGAGGACCACGGGTTTCTCCGGGTCCATCGTACCCATACCGATCTCGGCCAGCGGCGCGTCCTCGTCGCCTCTCGGCATGTCGAAGGCGGATATCTGCGCTATGTCGGCGATTTCCAGCGCGAGGTTGTCCATCATTCCGGCGTGAAGGCTCTTGGAGTCGAACTCCAGAGGGGAGCCCTCCTGCATGGTGGAGGTGGCGGACGTAAGGTGATTCATCTCCTCCTCGCAGTACTCCACTACGGGTAGGAGGTCGCCCACGGTCTCCGGGATGGTTCCCGCTATGACCCTCACCATCGGGGCCTCGACGTCGTTCTTCGACCCCATGTCTATCTCCACGTCCGGTCCGAACTTCTCGATTACGTGCTCCACGATTTCGCGGGCGTGGGAGAGGTGTGCCGCCGCCCCCATAACCGTCGTGAGGAGGTTCATCCTGGCGGTCTGGCCGGATATGTCCAGTCCGCAGGCCGACTTCTTCCCGTCGGTGAGGTCGCAGGGACCGAAGGTGCACAGGTCACAGACGTCCCGGGTAGGCTCGTACGACGAGTCGTACCGCCCGAGCAGCAGATGGTCCCACCTCCGCAGGTCCTTGATGCCGGGGAGGTGGTACGGCCCGGCGGGCTCGTCCCAGAGCTCCTCCCTCTCTATATCCCCTACTGTGAGTTCCAGGCCCTCGACCTGTAGCCCCCCCTTCTCCAGACGGTCGAGCCTGACGTTCCTGCTCTCCATACTTACGTCTCCAGTTCGTCCCGCGGCGCTAAAACGTTTTGTAATGATTTTACACGCCCCGCCGCATAAAGTTAACGGTGTTAATCGCTCCCCGGAGAAGAACTATACGGCCCGGGACCCAACTACGGGAAGCCCGAAAAGGAGCGACATTAAGCATGGTATCCGCAAGGCTAAGAGGAATCTATTCTTTACCGCTCGCCGGGGTTCTGCGGGACAGGGGGCACGAGATAGTGCAGCCCACCGAAGAGATCCAGAGGTACCTCGGTGTCGAGGAGACCATCGCGCCCCCCGACGTCACCGTCGGGAAGGGGAACTCCCGCCACGAGGTCATGCTGTCCGGGGACTCCGAGTCCATGGAGGCCGTTATCGACGACCTCTCCGACGAGTTCCTGGACCTCGGCGTAAAGAGGTTCGACTTCGCCCTCAACTCGATATATCGCGGCACCGTTGTGAACGTGAACCCGGACCGTCGCGCCGCCTTCGTGGACCTCGGACCCACCGACGGCTTCCTGCCCTTCAGAAACACCAGGAAGAGGCTCCGGGAGGGAGAGGAGCTGACCGTAAAAATCGTGGAGCTGCCGACGGACCCCGACGAGAACCCCGTGCTCACTACGGACATCAGCTACGCAAACGACTACGCGGTGCTGCTGAGCCGCGGGGTGAAGATGTCCAAGGCCATAAGGGACAGGGACGAGAGGGAGAGGCTCTACGACCTGGGCCACTCCATCGAGACCGACCGCGGAATTCTGTGGAGGACCGCGGCGAGGGACGTCAGGGACGAATTCCTGAGGGGGCAGGTGGAGGACCTCGTGGACGTGGCCGACCGGGTGGAGAAGAGGGCGGGGAGGAGCGTGGCCCCCGAACTGCTTCAGGAGGGGAGCCCGGCGAGCACGCTGCTCGTACCCGGATTCACCAAGAGGCACCTGGACGAGCTACGGGCCGAGGTGGCCCCGACGGTCACGAAACACCACAAGCACAAGGCCGCGGACAGGAGCCACGACCTGGCCGTGGAGGCCGTCGAGCAGCTCACCGACGACGAATCGCTGCTGGAGCGGTTCGACTCCGTGATGGGGGAGATAGAGCCCGTAAAGGTCGGGGACTCCCTCCGATTCACCCACCTGAAGCCCGACGGCTCCTCTCCGAGCTTCGGACGCGGCCGCGTCATAGACGTCGAGGAGGGAGAGATTCAGCTGCAGCGCGACATAGAGGGGGGCATAAAGGGTCTGCCGTCGGAGAACGCCGACTACGCCGTAACCTCCGTGGAGGAGGGGTCCTGGATGATCATATCGGAGTACTTCACTGAGGAAGGCGACTCCACCGGGATGTACATCAACATAAACACCCCCGTGGAGGTCTACCCCTGGGAGGTCCGGTACATGGACCTCTGCGTAGACGTGTTGGTGCAGGACTCCGAGGTCGAGGTGCTCGACACCGGGGAGCTGGACGGCCACGTATCAGAGGGCCGCATCTCGCCGGAGCTGGCGGAGCGCGCGAGGGACGCCGCCGCCGACATCATGGAAGAGATAACCGGTTCGTAGAACCGGTCAGTGCCAGTGGGTCAGGATCGAGGTCAACAGGTAGACCGCCGCCACGCCCGCGACCACGAGTAGCGCGTTTACGCCGTGGTCCGACTCGTGGGTCCTCGGGATCAGGTCTGCGGCCCCCACGTAGATGAAGGAGCCGGCGGCCAGCGCGAGCAGGAAACCCAGCACTTCCTCACCCAGAGCGGGGGCGAAGACGTACGTTACGGCGGCCCCGAAAGGGGTGGCCAAAGCCACCAGCGCAGCGTACAGAAGGACCCTTGAACGTTCCTCGCCGGCGATGAGGAGGCCGTAAGCGATGACGCCCTCCGGGTACTCGTGTAGAATTACCGCGAGTGCCGTCAGCACTCCCAGCGCCTCGTTTACGCGGAACCCGGCGCCTATCGCCATGCCGTCGATCAGCGAGTGGAAACCGAGCCCCATCACCGCCATCAGGCCGATGTCGTGGATGTCGCAGCCCTCCTCCTCGTCACAGAGGTGGAGGACGAACCTGTTCTCGATGAGGTAGAACGCCAGCAGCCCTACCAGGACGACCCCGGGTACGCCCGTCGCCAGTTCCTCCGCCGCCGGCATCAGCCTGAAGAAGGCCGCGCCGAGGAGGACGCCCGCCGCCGCCGCGACGACCAGGTGGTTCCACCTCCGGACCGCTCCCTCGAACCTCATGACCGAGAAGGTTCCGAACAACGTGGCCGAACCGGCCAGCCCGCCGTAGAGAAGGGCCTTCCAGAGCACGCGTAAGTATCGCGGCGCCTTTCATTACGGGTTTCCCCTCGCGGCCGACGCGTGGACGTATCAGGGGCTGTGGCCTCAAGCCTCGGACGGGATTCGAACCCGTGACCTGCTCCTTTCACCCGGACACCTCTCTTCGGGCGTCCGTTACGAGGGAGCCGCTCTACCAGCTGAGCCACCGAGGCGCATCCCCTAATCGTCGGGCCGATAGGTGTTTTTTGCGGAGAAGTTAGGATTCTTGGATAGCTTCGTCAAGCATATTAGCTACGCCTGCTTCTTCAAGCCTCTCAATCATTGCAGGGACCTTATTCAGGTTAGCAATGTCGATCTTTTTCCTGTACATTCGGTTCTTATTTTTAGCCTCGATATATCTGAGGGAGCTAAGTTCCGAATGTGCCAATCCTCGGAATTTTTCCCTGATTTTGGCTTTTTTGTGCTTGTCACTGTGATGCTCTACATCGATCCTCAAGAACGTTCTACCTTCACTGACTCGTTGAGGATTAAGATGAATCTCATAATGGACTTCCCTAGAGCCATCATGCCACCCATCCTTGAATATCTGAAGATACGTACTCTTAGAGGTGCATATGTACTCTACACTCCCCCTATCTATTCCGCCTTCAATGGCACGGAAGACTTGGTTACGACGCTCTTCGAACTGCTTCTTAGCATTCTCAAGTAGAGCATGGTTCGATGCATATATTTTTGACAAATCATCAAACTCAAATGATTTTCCTTCCACGATGTGGTCCTTCAGATTTTGGATTAGACTCCTGATTAAAACCTCCGACTCTTGGTCTGCATGACTAAGAATATCTTGAAGGTCCTCCCTGAGATCATCGTAATTTAAGAATTTTAGACTCTCCGGCAGGTCGGTACTTCTGCACCTCTTCTCGAACTTCGAGATTTTGTACTCTGGTGCCAACAGCACTAGTGTGTCAAGGTCAAAGAGCTCCCACTCGTCACGGAGCTGTGAGATATCCGGGTTAGCACCTACTTTTCTCAACTCCAACCCGAGACTCCGGTAGAGAAATTAGGAGATCAAATCTCCGTTCCTTGTCCCCTGCTATCCGTGAGACCTCGGTCTTGACAGTAACCCACTCTTCAGAGTCGATTTGCGCCACATCGATTCTTGTTAAAACCCGGTTAAGGAAAGCGCTATCTAGGCCGTGATTCTCGCGCGGGTTGAGCAGCCATGACAAGAACGCAGATATTCTCTCTTCCTTCGTTTCAATACGACAGATCTCAAAGAAGTTAGGAACCCGGTCCTCGTTTCTCTTTTCAAGAGCGGATTTTAGCTCCTCGCAAACGTCTTTGAGCTCTTCGATATCCATATACCAGCCGTATACCCTCTAGATTCTGGAATCTATAGTTATATAATCCTCACGTCCACGGCCCACTGGCTCTCCGTCGCGGAGTAGGTCCTGACCTCCCTAGTCCCCAGGACCTCCGATTCGCGGCCCGCCGCCTCAGCAGCCTCGACGGTACGGCGAGCGGCCTCCCCCGGTTCGCCCGTGATCTCGTAGTAGTGAAGGACGCCGCCGGCGGGCCTGAGCAGGTCGAGGGCGGCGTCGAGAAACCCGGCGGCCGACTTCGGGAGGTTCATGATCACGCGGTCGGCGGTCCCGGCGTAACTTTCTGGGAGTTCGGCCGCGTCGGCCAGGACCGGCTCCACGACGTCCCCGACGCGGTTCCTCTCCACGTTCTCCACCATCAGCCGGTGCGCGGCGGGGTTCTTGTCGACCGCGACCACTCTCTCCGGGTCGCGGTGGACCGCGATCTCGACGGCGAAGGGCCCGACGCCCGCGAACATGTCGACCACGACCTCGCCGGGCTCGACCTGGCTGAACACGCGCCCCCGCTCCGTCGATAGCCTCGGCGAGAAGTACGCCTCCTCGACGTTAACCCCGAACTCGCAGCCGTGCTCCCGGTGCACCGTCTCCCTCCTGTCCTCCCCTGTCAGCAGTCGGTGGCGCCGGGTGCGGAACTCGCCCTCGACGGCGGTGCCCTTGGCCAGCACGGTGGAGACTGAGGGATGTGTCTCCATCAGGGCCCGCCCCAGCTCCGCCCCGCGCGGCTCCAGGTCCCCGGGGACCTCCACTATGGCTACGTCGCCCACCACGTCGAAGGACGAGGGCACCTCTTCGAGCAGGTGCTTCGGCATCTTACCGCGCAGGGCCTCCCGGAGGGACGCAGGCCCCCGCTCCCGGGCATCGAACTCGGCCTCGGTCAGCTCCACGGATGGCGCCGCCTCACGGATTTCCCTCACGTCCTCGTCGTCCAGGGGCCGCTCCAGAGGTATCAGTATATCCCCGTCCCGGGTCCTTATCCTGAGGCCTTCGTCCCTGAGGCCGAGGCGGTCCAGCAGCTCCTTCAGCTCCTGACCCCTCTCGGCCGGCGCCTCGACGCAGCTCGCCCTCACCGCTTTAATATGCGGCGCCGTCCCTATTAGAGTGGATGCTGGTCTTCGTCGGGCTCGGGCTGCACGACGCCCGGGACGTGTCGCTCAGGGGCCTGCGGGAGGTGGAGGCGGCGGACCGCGTCTTCGCGGAGCTCTACACCTCGGCGCCCTTCGTCTCGGGGGAGGAGCTCCGGGAGACCCTGGGCCGCGACGTCCGGGTACTGACGAGGGAGCAGGTGGAGGAGGAACGGGTCCCGCTGGAGGCCGCGGAGGACCGCCGCGTGGTCTTCCTTGTCGGCGGCGAACCCATGACGGCCACGACGCACGTCGAGCTCATGGTGGAGGCGGAGCGACGAGGAATCCCTACCAGGATAGTTCACTCCTCATCCATCGTGACGGCGGCGCCGTCCCTCCTCGGACTCATGGGGTACAAGTTCGGCCGCGACACCACCCTCCCCTTCCCCTACAGGGGAAAGCTCGCCAGGTCGCCTCTGGACGTGGTGGAGGAGAACCTGGAGCGCGGCCTCCACACCCTCGTCCTGCTGGACATAAAGCGGGAGGAGGACCGCTACCTCACGGCGGGCCGCGCCGTGGAGCTTATGCTCGAGGCCGACGGACCCGTGCAGCCCGACACCCTGGTCGCGGCGGTGGCCCGCGCAGGCTCCGACGACCCCCGGGCCGCCGCCGGGTACGCCTCCGAGATGGTGGGCAGGGACCTCGGCCCTCCGCTGCACTGCCTCGTCGTGCCCGGCGACCTCCACTTCAAGGAGGCCGAGGCCCTCGTGGAGGTGGCGGGGGCGCCCGATGAGGTCGTGGAGGAGTAGTTTAAGAAGGTTCGCAAGAAGAGGGTCTCTGTTTTTAGCGGGACTTGTTTAATAACATCAAAGAAAAATTAGTAAAGGCCTCTTCGATGAGGAGCCGATTTGCCATGACAGGGGATGTCAGAAAGGAATTTAAGAAAAATCTCAAGCAAAAATACGGAGAGTTAGATTCAATTGGTAGGAGTAGGTCACTCTACGAGATAGGCGATGGTGCGGCTAGGATTTATATACGGTATTCAAAGGTACACGATAACAACAGCACCTTCTACGGTTTGAGGCATAAGGATTTAAAGCAACTGGAGGGACACAATTCATTTCTATGCTTTTTATGGAAGGGGCAATCCGAGCCGCTAATCGTGCCCTTCTCAAGATACGAAGAGATTTTTAATTCTTTATCGCCCGCCGGGGATGGGCAGTACAAGGTACAGGTTTTCTTACAGGAGGGCGGAACCGAGCTCTACATAAGCAAAGCTGGGCGGTTCAACGCCGAGGGGTACTTCGGTTGGGACGAATTAGACTCCTCGATAGAGACAGAGAGGCTGAGCGATATACCGGAATTCGACCACGGCCAGGTCCAAACACTGTTAGGAAGCATTGGGTCTAAGAAAAACTTCGATGTGTGGATTCCAAGGTACGATAGGAATCAGCTGGACTGGAATTTAGCGAGAAAATTCGAGTGTCGCAGTATCCTGCCCGAAAGCTTCGGAGGTGTCAAAGACATCCTGAAGGAGGTGGACGTAATCTGGTTCCAGAAAGCATCGAACAATCCGAAAGCACTCTTCGAAGTTGAGCACACTACGCCGATTTACTCCGGGCTCCTCCGCTTTAACGATGTCAGCCTAGCCGACCCTACGCTGGATTCGAGATTTACGGTAGTAGCAGAGGAGGAGCGAAGGTCGGCCTTCGTCAAACAGTTGAACCGTCCGACGTTCAAAACCAGCGGGCTTAACGAGGAATGCACGTTTCTTGCCTACGAGAATATTCTCGAATGGCATAATCGCCTCTATTAGAGTTTTGTGGCGCGTAGCGATGAGGCGCCCATGGCCCCGGAATCCCGATATAGCAACCCTTTGAAGCATTTTTCACCCCCGGGCTCGACTTCTATGCGATGCGGGTCACGAAGACTGTGGAGGTGGATTCGGCTCATCGGCACCTTCGTCACCGCGGGAGGTGCGGGAGGCTGCACGGCCACAGGTGGCGGTTCGAGATTTCGGTGGAGGGCCCGGTCGACTCGGAGACGGGGATGGTGGTGGACTTCGGCGACCTTCGCGACGTCGCGATGCGGTACGACCACGTGGCGCTGCTGAACGGGGAAGACCCGCTGTGCGACCTGCTGGAGGGGCAGGACCAGGAAGTGGTGCGGCTGCCGTTCGACCCGACGGCGGAGAACCTGGCGCACCGTATCCACGGAGAGGTGTCGAACGGCCTCGGTGAGGGGTACGGCGTCCACGTGGCGGTGTGGGAGACGCCGAGCAACGCGGCGGAGTGGCCGCTAGACCAGTAGCCTCCCCATCTTCCTGAGGGATTCCCGCCCCTGGACCTCGTGGCTGAACAGCGGGATTTCTACCGCTTCCAGGCCGCCGAAGAGCTCGTGAGCCTGCTCGAGCCGCCTCCCCTGGGTCTCGGACCTGGAGACGCAGAACTCGCAGTCACCGGGGTCGCGAACGATCTTGTTTATCACTATTGTTCGGACCGGTATCTGGTACCGCTCCAGGCTCTTCACCATCCTCCGGGACTCCTGTATGGACAGGGCCTCAGGGTTCATCACCATGCGGAAGTCGGTGCGCTCCGGGTCCATCAGGAACGCCCTGGCCCTCTCTATCCGGCGCTTCACCTCCTCCAGCCGCTCCACGTCGCCCCGCTCCGAGGGCTCCCCCCCCTGACCGAGGAGGCCCCTCACGCTCTTCACGAGGCCGTGCAGCCTCACGCGGACCTTTATCAGCCTTCCCATCATGGTGTCGAGGAACTCCGGGAGCTCGAGGAGACGGAGCGTGTGGCCGGTGGGGGCGGTGTCTAGCACGACGTAGTCGTAGTCGGAGTTCATGTACTGCATGAACCTGTCCATGGCGGCGGCCTCGTCCATCCCCGGGGCGGCGAGGGCGTCCTCTCCCCCTATCAGTTCGCCCACGCCCTCTCGAAGGGGAGCCGGCATTCCCTCGCTCCTCACGACTATTTCCTCCCTCCACCCCTTCAGCGCCCTCTCCGGGTCGATTTCGACCGCAAAGAGGTTCTCCTCCAGCCGGGTCTCCTCCCAGCCGACATCGTCTTCGAAGATGTCTCCCAGGGAGTGGGCGGGGTCGGTCGAGACCACGAGCGTCCTGTGGCCCCGCTCGGCAAGGGCGAGGGCGGTGGCGGCAGCGCAGCTGGTCTTCCCCACACCGCCCTTCCCCCCGTACAGGATGAACTGGGGCATATCCCTTCCAGTTGCCCCTTGCCCGAATTACTCTTGGGGCCCGAAGGTCGGCCGCCCCCGGAGCCCTACATGAAGTCGGCCAGCCCCTTCTGCTGGAACTTGTCGTTCTCGAATACGGAGCTTATCTCGTGCTCCAGCAGGGCTATGCGCTGAACGGTGTAGCTCGAGATGTCGTACGATTCGGAGAGCTCCTTCGATATGTCGAGATACTTCTTCACGGAACCCTCGTGGACCGTCAGCGTTAGGCCGGAGCCGCATCGGGTGCACTCCCCCTTCAGGGGCACGCGCCGGTACTTCGAGTTGCAGGAGACGCACCTGACGGTCTGTGACGTGAAGGCCCGGAGGTTTCCTATGAGGTCCGGGAGGAAGTGGCTCTGAACGACCCGGGTAGCGACGTCCGCCTCGTCCACGGCCCGCAACGTGCCTCCGAGGGCCAGCTGCCGCCTCGCCTTCTCCTCCATGGTCCCGAGAGTCTTGTAGCTCGACGCCGCGGGGCCCGAGTCCACGCTGGAGGTCTCGAGGCTGTACGACATCCCCTCGAGCTGCCGCGGCGTTCCGAGCCTGTCGTCGAGGGTCTCGACGAGGTCTGCGACCTCCCTCGGGTCGGCGGAGCGGTCGGCGGCCTCGTAAAACTCCAGCGGGTACCCGGACGAAACGTCGAGGTTGTGGGCCTCGTCGTCGACCTCGTTCGGGTCAAGCCTCGTGGTCAGGACCAGGGGCGCATCCATCCGACCGCCCCTCGCCTCCGGGAGGTACGACCTGGAGAAGTTGACGTATCCGTCGAGCAGCAGCATGAAGCAGTCCTCGTCGCCGTCGCACTGCCCGACGTACAGGTCATTCGTCACGAGGGAGTGGGTGTCCTCGACAGTGAGGCAGTACACGTGGTCCACGTCGCTCTCCACGACCTCGACGCTGACCACCTCGTCGAGCCAAATCTGGCCGCCGTCGCTTACGAGGCGCTGTGACCTGGTCTCGATGGTTCCGGTGGTCGTGGCGAGTGTCTTCGCCTTTCTGGGCAGGTGGAACCCTATTTGCTCCGCAAAGGTGACGGCGTTCTCCGACGTAATCCTGAGGCACCACGAGCTGTACTCCGGCATCTCCCCGTTCCTCTCCCTGTGGTGTTCGGCCACTGCTCCGGTCAGGGGTTTCCTGGTTTCGCGACAGGCCTTGGCTGTTACTCCGAGGCGCTTTAGTGCCGCCAGCAGGTCCTCCTTCAGCTCGTCGCTAACGGTGTGTGCCCTGACCTCTACGCGGTCCTTCGCGGTGCTGCCGTCGCCGCTGAAGTAGGCGGAGAGGAACGCCTCAAGGACGCTTTCCGATGCCGCCATGACGGCGTCCGGGATGCGTTTCTCTCGGGCGGAGGAGCCGGCTTCGAGGACTTCGATGAAAAGTAGCTCGATCAGCCTGCTGGAGACCGTGACTTTCCACTCGTTCTCCTCGTAGGCATCGACGCCGAGTCTCTCCGCAAAGGTCCTGACGAGTTCGGCTCTGACAGGGGCGTCGGGGGTACAGATAGTGGTCTGGTACAGGTCGCCCTCCTCTCGCCTTGTGAATCCTTCCGCAGCGTAGTAGCCGAGGAGCGTCGCCAGCTCCTCGTCCACCTCGACTCGTCTCTCCACGGTAACGGTGTCCCGCTTGACCGACAGCAGGGCCCTCTCCGGGACCCTGTCGAGTACGGATTCGCCTCCGAGGGCGAGAAGGACCGAGACCGGGATGCTATCCCTCGACACCCAACTGTGCACCGTCTTACGGCTGACTCCGAGGGCCTCCGCGACGGGTTCGAGGTAGGTATGGGAGTCGGCGAGGTTCCGCAGCAGTTTCTTGAGGTGGCCCGAGCCGATGCCGCGCACCATCAACTCGTCATTGGGAATGGCGTCGAGGGCGACGAATTCCTCGAGAAGGTCGAGACGGGTGCGGTGGCCTTCGAGCGACAGTTTCTTCGGGGCCGGCACGAGGTCTCCCTCGACAAGATCCGACGCAGGTACACGTTCTAGGCCGTTACCAGAGCGGCCAGAGCGGAGCACAGTGTGGTCTGGAGTCACCTTAAGGATGCGTCCGCTCTTGGTTTCTATTCTGAAGAGGAGGTCCGGTGCCTTGTGCTTGGACACCGCCTCGACTTTTCTTATAACCGGTTCTCCTCCTTCGCTTACGGACGGTACCTGTTCACCGGTGTTCAGGTGCTGCAGCAGCGTCCCGAAATCGTCTGTCTCGGGGTCGTCGAGCCGCTCCTCCACCACGTCCTGGATTCGGCGATGTGTCCATCCCGCATCGCCGTCCCTTATCCATATCTTCTCGTCCGGGTGGAAGCAGTTGCGTCGCTTGGCGGCGTGGAACAGGGGGTGTCCGTATCCCGCGGAGGCGTCGGTGAACCCGATCAGGCGGCAGAGGACGCCCGCCGAGGTGTGCGGGGCGAGGCCTATGAGCAGCTCCCCGACGAGGTCCCCCGGCTCCTCGGCGGAGTAGAACGGTTCCTCCCCGTAGACCCTGTCCAGCAGGTCGTCGACGAAGTTCGCCGCCCTGACGAGGTGCTCCCCGCACCCCCTGCTGACCACTACGTCCTGGGGGTACAGCTCCACGACCTGGTCGGGGTCGGTGAGGGGCTCCCCGTCGTCGGCACTCCCGTAACCCATCCGCCTGAGCCTCTCGATCGACGTCCCTATCTCCGACGGGCGGAAGTGGGTGAGCGGCATATCCGTCAGGTCGTACCGTATCGTGCCGTCCTTGAACACGGATACGCCGTGAATGGCGCGCAGAATCCCCTTCTCCAGGGGCTCCGGAACCTTTCCCTCGCTGGTCAGGCCCTTCACTCCCTTTACGAGGTCGAGGGGTCGCTCCCCCAGCCGGTCGAGTGCCTCCGCGTACTCCTCTGCGAGGTTCAGCCGGCTGCGTTCGGGCTCGTTTCTCTCCAGCCGGTCCCCGCAACCGGGGCACCTGGTTCTGTACGTCTCGCAGCCGCAGTCGCAGGTCTGAACGGGGACGTCCACCTCGACGAGTCCGCGGGTTCCGACCCTCTCCTTCCTGAAGCCCTTCTCGGAGTCCCTGGACGTCGACTCGACCGCTTTGGCCACGTTCCGGGTGGAACCACCGGCCTCCCCGAGTGGAAAGAGGCAGTGTACCGGGGGCGACATCTCCCTCTCTCTCGCCTTCTCGGGGCGGCCCATTCGAGCGCCGACCCTCGTGGGGGCCCGGGGCCTCACGTCCAGGCCCGAGAGTCGCCTGACGAGTTCGAGGCCGTCCTCCGCGTTCTCGACCGGGACCGCGTCCGGTGGCAGGCAGGCCTCGAGGACCGTTTCGTGCTCCTCGTCCAGGACGATCTCTTCCCCGTCGAGGGCGTGAGGGACGAGGAGGGTCTCCAGCACCGGCTTGTGCTCCAGGGTGAGGCCGTCGCGCAGGCCGTCGCGCAGCGCGAGGACGTCCTCCGCGGAGACGTCGTGCCAGAGGTAAGTGTACGTCGGGTGCAGCGGCTCGCCGTCACGCGCCCTGGCGACCGCCCCTCCTCCGCTGCGCGGCGGTTCTCCCTCGGCCTCTAGGCGCCATCGCTCCTCGGTGTATCCGCCGGGTGCGAGGTGGTGGTTGTTCTCGAGAAACTCGCCGTAACCTATCAGGATTTCTCCCAAGTCCAGTATCCTCTCTATCCTTCCCTCGAAGGGCCCGTAGTCCTCCTCGCTGTCGATTCTCAGAACCGTTCCGTCCCCGAGCCGGACTGTCGGGCCCTCGAGACCGTCGACGGGGGCGACGCCGGCGGCCTTCCCGGGTAGCTGTGTCTTCATCTGCGTGCCCGTCGCGAGAAAGTCGTCCACCGCGCGCATGGTAACCGGGCTGAGGCCGGACGTGGCCAGTCCGGTGTTTCGGCTTCGGCCGTACCTGACGCGAAACCCACCCGGCCTGGAGGGGTGGGAGAAGACGGGCCGCCCCGCGATGAGGTTCTTGAGGAACTTTTCCTCCCCCTTCTCACCCTCGTGGGGCCCCTCCGAGGACCTCTTTTTCAACAGGTCGTCGAGCCACTCCCAGCCCGCTATTTCGAGCTTCTCCACGAACTTCTTCAGCTTCGGTGCCTTCAGTGCAATTCCCTCCGCCACCACGAGGGCGAAGCCGCCCCTGAGACGGTTCGTGGGTATGCGGGGCAGGTTCCTCTGGCCCGAGACCTCGACCTCCTCCGTGGGTTCGCCCGTGACCATGACGGGACATTTATTCACTATAATCTCGATCTCCCCGACCGAGGGCTCGTACTGGAGGTTCACCACCCTCTTGTAGAGAGGGATTTCCTCCTTCGCCCTCTCCACCTCCCTCTCCGTTGCCATGTAGGGATCCATGCCCAGAAGCTGCCTCACGTAATCGGCGACGAGGACGGCGGCGGCCTGGGCCGTTCCCCCGGCGCTCCGTATAGGGCCCGAGAAGAAGAGCTGTACCCCGCCGCCATCCACCACGTCGACCCTGTCCATCCCCTCGATGGGGGCGGCGACCACGCCCTCCGTCAGTATCGCCACGGCGGTCCTGACCGCCATCTCGACCGCGTCCAGGTCCTTCAGTTCGCCCAGCTCCATCCTCGCTATGTCCTCAGAAACCCTGAAGGCGACCTCCCCCCTTTCAAGCCCCTCCTCGGTGTACCGCCTGACCGCTCCGGCAAGCCCGTCGAGGCCCATCAGGCTCTCAACCCTGTCGGCGAGGTCCTCCGCGCTCGGGATCTCCACGTCAGTGGAGGGGTCCTCACCCACCCGGCGGCACCTCCCTGCGACCTCCAGTGCCCGCCTGCGCTCCTCGTCGAGCGAGTCCAGGTATCTCTCCATCCGTCCGCTCGTGTTCATGCGAAGCGCAGCTTCATCCTCTCCCCGGAGGAGAGGTTCATCAGGGGAACTATCCCGGGGTCCGGCTCGATTCCCATCCTCTTCTGGAAGTCGGTCTGGGACTGCCAGGTACCGCTGTTTATCAGGGTGACGCCGCGGTAGCTGTCCATCCCGAACGTGTGCACGTGTCCGCAGTGCAGCACGTCCGGGACGTCGTCGACGAGCATGAAGTCACTCTTCTCAGGCGAAATCGGGGTTCTGGAGCCGTACACCGGGGCGAGGTGCCGCCTGCGCATCAGCTCCTTCATCGCGGCCGTCGGCTCCTCGTAGGTCGCGGAGGGGACGCAGTTGACGACGTCGTCTAGAGACCTGCCGTGGTAAACCAGGACCTTTACCCCGTCCAGCGAGACCGTGGAGGGACTGGAGACCAGGGTGAGGCTCTTCATGTCGAGGGCCTCGGCAAACTCGTCCGAAACGGCGGGCTGTGGCTCGGCCTGTCTAACCGCGTCGTGGTTCCCGGGAGCGACTATTATCTCGACGTGGTCCGGAAGCGTGTCCAGCAGGTTCGCTGCCTCCTCGTACTGCTCCACCAGGTCGGTCACCGACAGGTGGCTCTCCTGCCCGGGGTATACACCCACGCCGTCGACGACGTCCCCGGCAATCACGAGGAACCTCGTCTTGGCCGCGATGTCGCGCTGCTCCTCGTTCCCCACGTCCCCCCTCAGCCAGGAGAAGAATCGCTCCAGCTCCTCTCCCAGGAAAGTCGTACTGCCGACGTGCAGGTCCGATATGAATGCCGCGTAGTAGTTCCCTCCCCTGCCAGGTTCCACGCTGGGAACGTCGGGCCGCATAATCTCCTCGACCAGAAGGAGGTCGGAATCCTTTCTCGTGTGTCCGGCGACTCCCACGACCTCGTCCACGAGGAGGGCCCCCGCCTCCTCGGTGAGTCCGGTGTCCCTCAACAGCACTATCGCCGGCATCTCTCCCGTCTCGTCCTCGATACGGAGCAGCAGGTTGCCGTTGTTGGTCTCCGAGACCGACGAAACCATGCCGACAGTCGCCACCTGCCGTTCCATCTTCCTCGGTATCGTCCCCACTTTGCGGGGGTTTATTCCCCTCCTCCTCTTCAGGATGCCGCCCAGCCGCTCGAGCCTGTCCCTGAAAAGGGCGTTCAGGTCCCGCAGCTCTCCGCTGCCCTCGGATTCCCCCGTGGCGTCCACGAGGACCTCGAGAGACGGTTCCCGGGACGCGTTCCCGTGAGAGGCGGCTTCCCCCCCGGTGCGTGCCGGTCCTCCCCCCTCTGCTGCGCCGTTGCCCCCGGAGACCTCTCTCCGCGCTGGGCCCGTCTCCAGCAGCTTATCCGGCGTCACGACCGTCCCCTCCGGGAGGTCGAGGACCCTGGACACGAGTCCCCCGTCGGCCCCCAGCATGGACACCGTCTCCGGGTGCAGCAGCAGCCGGCGCTCCGCGCACTTCTCGAGGAACTCCTTCAATGCGCCGCCACCAACCTCTTTCTGTCGCCGGCCACTAATGAGCCGTTTTCAGAGTTCTGTAAAACTATTACGGGCTCACGACGAAGGGTAGCCGAATGGTAGGAGCGAGGTGGTTGACGTCTCTCGTCAGGGACATCGCGAAGTCCCTGCTCATAGTGGCCGTGGTCTCCGGAACCCTCTTCGCCTACACCGGAGTGTGGCCCCCGCTGGTGGTCGTGGAGAGCGGCTCCATGGAACCCAACCTTTACAGGGGAGACATCGTGCTCGTGAAGGCCGTTGACGGGGGTGGGCGGGACGCCGTCGATACCTTCCGAGAGGGCGGAGATGAACACTTCGGCATGGCAGGGGACGTGGTCGTTTACAACGTTCCCGGAGACGGCAGGCCCACACCGATAATTCACCGCGCGATGTACTGGACGGACGTGGGGGGGGGCACAGGCGGAGATGAAGTGGCGACCTCCCCGGGATACGTTACGAAGGGGGACGCCAACGAGATCAACGACCAGTACCTGGGAATAGCCCCGGCTCCGATCAGGCCCGAGTGGATACGTGGAAGGGCATTTTTCAGGGTTCCGCTCCTCGGCTACGTCAGGCTCGCCTTCGGGGAGCTGTTTCATTTCTAGAACCTGGACTGCTTGGGCAGGGAGAAGCGCCTCAGCGGCTCCAGGCGATAGACGTCGAGGAGGACGCTCTTTATTTCGTCCCTCGGGACCGAGAGCGAGATTTCCTTGGTTCTGCCGTAACGTCCCTTCGAAACCACCCTTACGTTCAGGATTCCGAGCATGTCGAGTTCACTTATCAGGTCAGTGACCCGCCTCTGGGTCAGAACGTCCATATCTATGTGCTGACACACCCGCCTGTACGTCTCGTAGACCTCGCCGGTCGTAAGCTTCCGGCCCCTGGACTCGTCCAGCAGAATCGTGGCGAAGAGTACGGCCTGTGTCTGACAGGGCAGCTTTTTAACCGCCTCCACGACGCAGTTCATCTCTATCTTGTTCTGCGCCCTCTCGACGTGCTTCTCATCGACGACTGCGGCTCTGTCACCCTGCTCGGCCAGCTCCCCGGCGACCCTCAGGAGGTCCAGTGCGCGGCGGGCGTCGCCGTGCTCCTTGGCGGCCTTCGCTGCGCACAGCGGGATGGTTCCCTCCGCGAGGGAGTTGTCGAAGAACGCCTTACCGGCCCTCTGCTCGAGTATGTCCCTGAGCTGGGAGGCGTCGTAGGGCGGGAAAATTATCTCCTCCTCTCCCAGAGAGGATTTTACCCGGGGGTCGAGTGTCTCGGTGAAGCGGAGGTCGTTGCTTATCCCGATTATCGATACCTTGGCGCGCCTCAGCTCCCCGTTAACCCTGGACAGGTTGTATAGGATGTCGTCGCCGCTCTTCTCTATCATCTGGTCGATTTCGTCGAGCATGATCGTGACGACCTGGTGCCTCCTGTCCACGGCCTCGACGAACTTTTCGTATACCCTGTCCGTGGGCCAACCCGTCATCGGTACGTCCTGATCGAAGTGCTGTGCTATCTGGGCCAAAATGCGATACTGGGTATCGACCACCTCGCAGTTGATGTATATGACGGAGCAGGCCCTTTCCACCTCCTCCCCCTTCGCCTCCAGCTCCTTTCCAACGTACTTCGCCGCGGCGGTCTTTCCGGTGCCGGTCTTTCCGTATATCAGTATGTTTGACGGGGACTCTCCGCGAAGCGCCGCCACGAGGATCGAGGCGAGCCTGCTAACCTGCTCGTCCCTGTGCGGCAGGTACTCGGGGGTGTACGAGGGACGAAGGACCTCCTTGTTCTCGAAAATGGGTTTTGCGTCCAGAAATTCGTCGAACAGTTTGTTGGAGGACATCTACGACCAAAATTTCGGACGGTGCTTAAAAATACGTTGGGAATGCCCCCCTTCATTTCCACTGGAACGGCAGGGGAGGTTCTCTCCCCTCTGCCCCCCGTCCCCCCACCCCTCTGTTTCCACTGGAGAGGGGGGGACGGTGCCGTCTCTCCGTGGACACGTGTATCGACGCAAGGGCTAGTTCCCGTCCTCCCCCGCCTTCACGGGTGACCACTTTTCCAGAGCCGCCTTCATCTCCGGAGACTCCCCGAGCTCCCTGTCCCCTGCGGCCACCTCCATGGCCTGACGCATGCTCCTCGCACCCGCCGTCGTACCTCCCGGGTGACCGTGGATTCCCCCGCCCGCGAGTATCAGTACGTCCTCGCCCAGCCGGTCCAGGTTGGCCGCTACCTTCCCGGCGTGAAGTCCCCCGGAAGAGACCGGGAGCGTGGATTTCAGGAGCCACCTCTCCCTCAGGGGTGCAGCGTTCGCGACGACCTCGTCGTTCGACTCGTACAGTTTTCCGTCGATCGAGCCTACGTGGGCCTGGTCGCCGCCGCACAGCCTCACGAGCTTGTTCAGCAGTGCCGGGGAGACGCCGTGGTCAGGCACCCTCGTGAACGCAGCGAACATGTCGCGGTGGCAGTGAACCGGGAGGTCCATCTCCGACGTGAGCACCCTCAGGGCGGACAGACCCGCGGTTACGAAGTTCAGCATGAGACAGTTGGCACCAGCGTCACGGGCCTCCTCTGCGTTATCTACAATCCCGTCGACCTCGTCGGTCACGTTCGCCGCAAACATCTTTCTTTCACCGGTTTCTTCCTCGACCCTGTCGAGACCGTCCATGGCCTCGGTGACCCTGTCGCTGATCGGCGAGTACCCCGGGTCCGCGACCAGCTCGTCGTCCTTGACGAAGTCGACGCCGCCCCTGGCGGACTCGTAGCAGGCCTCGCCGAACTCCTCGGGGGACAGCCCGACGTTGGGCTTTATTATGGTCCCGAGGAGGGGCCTGTCGGTTACCCCAAGCAGTTCGCGACAGCCGTCTATACCGAAGGACGGTCCCTCGAACCCCTCTACAAAGGCGTCCGGGAACTCGAGGTCGAGCAGCCTCGTCCTTCGAAAGCTCCCCATCTCGTAGAGGTTCCCGGCGACGGTGCTGAGCAGCATAGGGATACTGCAACCGAAGTTCCCCGTCGGGAAGGCAATCCTGAGAACTACGTGGTCCCCTCTTCTCCATGAACCAACTGCCCTCGCCCCGCACCTGCTGACGAGGTCCTCGGTCTCCCTTTCAACGCTCTCCCAGGTACCGGTGGACTGCTCCGCGCACAACCCGTCGGAGACCTCCTCCAGGGAGAGGGCAGTCTCGATGGCGTACGTCGCGACGACCCTGTCCCTGTTCTCTTCCGGAAGCGAGAACCTACCGGGAACCATAGCTGAAAAAACCTCCACCGACCCGCCCGTCGCGCCTCATCTGTCACACATTTACTCCACCCGGGAAAGTACTTTGCCTGCACCTCGACGCGACGCCCCGTCTCTACGCGTAACCGTCTCCGCGTTTTACCCCGCTTCGCGCTCCGCGCACCGGATTAACGCACCCGGGAAACTGAGCTGCGTACCCGGGGCCTCGACACCGGGATCGACGGGAGAGTCGCCGAAGGAGAGTTACCGTTACCACGGAAGAACTGCCGGAGAGTCAATAGCAAATAGCAAGGGTTTTTCCGTCTCCCCGCCCTAACCGGTGTTCGTCGCGGCCTCGAGCCGCGAGGCCACGCTCCATATCTGCGTCCTGGCGTGTACGGGAACGTTGGGTTCCTCTATGACGCTTTCGAGGGAGTTGAGCGCCCTCGACACCTTCACGACCTTGTCCAGCGACTCGTCCCTGAGCGCACCACTCGCCTCCTCGGCCGCCTTTCTGATGTTTCGCGGGATGGATTCGTCTGACCTTATCCCTTCGAGCATCTCCAGACTGTCCTCGATGTCTTCGCCTTGAGTCATTTTCGCTCCCCCGAAGAGGGTCCCTAAATTGGTTCGATGAATATATAAATCGATGAATATATAAATTTTTCAAGCCCGCCCTTGGCGGCGGTCCAGCTGCTTCACCTGACCACATCAGGCGGCGCCTTAGCGCTCTCTTTACCGCTCACAGGAACCGGGCCCCGATCCCTCGACGTACTCCATGGGAAACGGAGGGGTGGGTGGGTCGACGAAGGGTGGGCGCCGCGCACCCCGGAGGCACAGGCTTCAGGACCCGCCCCCACCGAACTTCTCGGAGAAGACCCTCACGATAGAGCGGGCCCTCTCCTCTCCCACTCCGCTTACCTCCATGAGTTCCTCCGCTTCAGCCGACGCTATTGCCTCCACCGTCCCGAACCCCTCCAGAATCCGCCTCGCCGTACCGGGGCCGACCCCCTTTACCGACGAAACGAGTCGAATCTGCTGCTCGGTCAGGGAATCAGAGCTCTTTCCGTCGTGAAGCACCGGTTTCCCCGCGCCCCGGGCGCCCTCCCGTCTGGCCATCGACTCGATGATGGAGGCGGTCTCGTCCCGGCCCCGTGTCCTGAGGACCGGTACCCCGAAATCCAGAATCAGCGACGCCAGGGCGCCCCTCACGGCGTTGGGGTGAACGTTTCTCTTCCCGTACAGCCCCTCCCCCTCGATTATCAGGACAGGTCTCGGGTACCGCTCCACGATTTCTGCAGCCTGTCTAAAGAGCCGCGACTCTCCGTCGATGAACGACGACAGAAAGTCGTCCGCCTCCTTCCTCTCAACGCAGACCCTGTCCCCTATCACGAAGTCACCCACGGAGAGCTGCTCCACGACGAGGTCGAGGTCCGCCTCGCTTAGCTTGCGCGTGATGCCGGACCTGGATTCCCTGTGGTCCACAACCACGGGGGCCTTCTGCCTTCCCTCCGGTTTCCCCGCCCCGCACTCGCCGCGATCCCCGAATTTTTTGAGAGACGACTGTCCCCGCCCCCTAGCCCCTGATCCCTCACGGGTATCCATCGCCTCTCCTGCCGGAGGCGCTGTCGAGGCGCCCGCGGTGGAGGTCGAGGAGCGGGCGAGCTCCTTCATCGACTCCTCCATCCTGTCCTCCCGGCTCCGGCTCGCCCAGTACATACCCTCGTCCTTCGTTCCCCTCGTCATCATGACGACGATTCTGCCGCTCCGTGCCCTTCCCGTCCGTCCTTTCCTCTGGACGCTCCTTATTGCGGATGCCACGGGCTCGTAAAAAACGACGAGGTCAGTCGAGGGCACGTCGAGCCCCTCCTCGGCCACGGAAGTACCCACGAGGACGTTGTATTCCCCGGACCCGAAGCTCTCCAGCACGCTGGCCTGCTCGTCCTGGTTCAGGCCTCTGTCCCCGTTTCTCGAGGACTGCCCGACGAACCTCACAGGCCTGACGCCGTCGGTGTCCTCGAGGCCGTCCACAACCACCGATGCGGTATCGCGGTAGTTCGTGAAGACGATGGCCCGCGAACCCTCGTCCAGTCCCCTGAGGAGCTCCTTCAGCCTCTCCATCTTTGGAAAGGCTTCGCCGTGCTTTTCGAGGGCGCGGCGAGCCCGCTTGAACCGGGGGTCATCGACCAGCCGCTTCGAGGCCTTGGAGCCGCCGCCACGGGCCTCCTCGACGACCCTGTCCATGTACCTGAGACCAGGCCCCGGTCCCTGGGTCTCCAGCACGTCGATGCAGTGCCTCACCTTCATCGCCTCGGCCACCAGGCTGGCCGCTCTGAAGAGCTTCCCGGGGGGGTTGCTGTCCGAGGCTATCCTTCCCTGCACCCGTCTCTGCAGGTCGAGTAGCTGCTTTCGGGTGGCCCCGGAGCCCCCCGGCTGCCGGTACCCGAGGTCCCCGGCCTCGTCGAGCCTATCGTCCATGATTTCCTTCAGGTCACCCGAGGCCCCCTCGAGCTTCTCGGGGAGCTTCACCTTTACCCACTCCACCTCCCTTCTGTGGACGTAGGGCCTGACGTCGGGGGACTCGTCGCTCCTGGCCTCCACCGCTTCGAGGCCGAGCTGCTCACGTATTCGGTCGACGTCCTCGGGGTCGTTGCCGGGGCTCGCGGTCAGGCCCAGTGAAAGCGGGTTATCGGCCTGCTCGGAGTAGCGGGAGGCTATCCACCCGTAGGGGTATTCGCCGCTGGCCCTGTGGGCCTCGTCGAATACGAGGAGTCCGAAGTCGCCGAGGAGCAGCCTCCCGGCGATGAGGTCGTTCTCCACCGCCTGTGGAGTCGCTAAGAAGACGGTTTCGGGGGACGCTCCGCTCCAGAACTCCCCCCTCTCGGCCGGAGGGGTCTCGCCTGTCAGCGTCACCGTTTCGAGTTCGCTGTGGCCGGAGAAGAAGCGGGCGTGCTGCTCGACCAGTGGCCTCGTGGGGGCCAGCATGAGGACCGGCCCCCTCCCTTTGGCCACCCGGTTAACGGCGACGAGCAGGGCCACGACGGTCTTCCCGAGCCCTGTCGGAAGGACGACGAGGCACCCCTCGTCGGAGGCGGTTGAGGCTATGTTGAGCTGGTAGAGCCGCCTCTCCACGGCCCCGTCCTTCAGGTGCTCGTGCGAGACGTACTCCACCATCTGAGGTAGCTTCCTCCTGCCGGGGTATTACGTTGGCAAGGGGTTGGCCGAAACTACTCCGTGAGCCCCGCAGAGCAGGGCCCGTAGCCCCCCCGCCCCGCTCATTCCCCGATCTCGGCGAGGTCCGCCCCGTCCTGGACGAATCTCAAGACGGAGGCCTCCACTTCCTCCAGCCCGACACGTACCTGCTCCATGGAGTCGCGGCTCCTCAGGGTCACCGTGCGGTGCCCCTCCGACTCCGGGTCAACGGTTACCTGGTCAACGGTCACCACGAGAGGGGTGCCGATCTCGTCCTGCCTCCTGTACCTCCTGCCGATGTTTCCGGACGTGTCCACCTCCACCACGAACCCGTTACCCCTGAGCCTACGGGCCACCTCGCTCGAAACGTGCCGCATCTCCGCGTCGTCGGTCAGGGGTAGCACGGCCACAGGTACCGGGGCCAGGGCCCTCGGGAGGGACACGACCCGTCGCTCCCTCTCCTCCACCTCCTCGCTCCTGAAGGCCTTCTCGAGCATTGCGTACACGGCGCGGTCGACGCCGTAGGAGGGCTCTATTACGTGGGGCGTGAACGTCTCGCCCCGGACCCGCTCCACCTCCTCCACGACTTCGTACTCCTCACCCCTGACCACGCGGGTCGACCCCTCCACCTCCACGGAGACGTCTCCTCCGTCCACCTCCCCGGCCGCCGCCCTCTCGTTGAGCCTCTCGACTACAGGGGAGGCGTCCTCCCTGAGCCTCGGACCGAGGCTCGACATATCGACCTCCACCCGCCGAACGGTGCTCTCCCTCGCCTCGTCGAGGGGCCTCAGGGCGGACATGTCACGGCCGCTGTGTCCCGAGTGCCTGGAGAGGTCGTAGTCGGTGCGGTCCGCCAGACCCACGACCTCCACCCAGCCGAAGCGGTCGAGGTTCACCTCAGCGTCCCAGCAATCGGCGGCGTAGTGGGCCCTCTCGTCGGGCAGGTGCTGTCTGTAGCGAAGGTCCCCCTCCGGTATTCCCAGCGCCGTGAGGAACCTGTCCACGACGTGTAGGTGGTAGGCGAACAGCGTGTTCTGCAGGTCCCCCTCATCCACGGCTTCCCTCAGCGACCTTCTCTCCGCCGCCTCGCCATCGAGCTGTTTCCCGGACGAAAGGAGGTTCAGCTTGCGGTGAGACACGCGGTCGAATCCGTCGTGCACCTTCTCCTCGGGGTCGACGAAGAGCTCCACCTCCGCCTGCGTGAACTCCCTGAGCCGTATTACGCCCTGTCTGGGGGACACCTCGTTCCTGTACGCGCGACCGACCTGGACTGCGCCGAACGGCAGCCGCTCCCTAGCGTACCTGTACAGCCTCGGGTAGGCTACGAAGATTCCCTGCGCCGTCTCCGGCCGCATGTAGGCCTCCTGTCCCCTACCGGGCCCCACCGTCGTTCCGAACATCAGGTTGAAGTCGTACACCTCCGATAGGGGTCCGCCGCACTCCGGGCACCCGAGCTCCTCCCCGTCGATCACCTCCTGGAGCTCCTCGTTGCTGAGGGAGTCCGCCACCAGGTCTACGTGGTTATCCACCAGGTGGTCTGCCCGGAACGACCGACCGCACCCCTCGCAGTCGACCATCGGGTCCACGAAGCCCTCGAGGTGGCCCGAGGCCTCGAAGACCCTCCGCGGCATGATGGTGGGTGTGGATACCTCCATGAGCCCTTCCTCCACGACGTAGAGTTGCCTCCAGAGGTCCAGCACGTTTTCGAGCAACCTCGCGCCCCGCGGCCCCCAGTCGTAGAATCCGCCCAGCCCGCCGTAGATCTCGAAACTCGGGTGGAGGAACCCCCTTCGCCTTGAGAGCTCTATCACCCGCTCGTAGAGGTCCATCAGATGAGCAGCGGTATGAGGTCCCTGTCCCTGAGGAGCCCGACCACCTCGTTGTCCTCGTTGACCACCGGTATCTGCTCGATTTCGCTCTTCACCAGGTCACGAGCGGCGACTGCCGCCGTCGACCTGGCGTACTTCGTGATCACGTCGCGGGTCATGATTTCGGATACGGGTTCCTCCGGGAAGTCTATTCTCGAAACGCCGTGGTAGATCATGATGTTGTCCCTGAATCCCTCCCAGGCCCAGCCGTCGTCCTCCTCGCCGGACCCGATGTTGTTGGAGCGCACCGAATCCTCTATCGAGGCCGACCTCACGAGGTCCGTCTCGCTGAGGATGCCCGTGAGGACCCCCTCGTCGTTCAGGACTATCGCGGAGTCGTCACCTCCCAGCTGCATGACGGTGGCCGCCACGGGGATCGGAGTCTCCTCCCAGACGCCGCAGACCCTGGACTCGTAGAGGCCCGAGATGTCCGTCTCGCTGTCGACCTCCCCTACGAGGTCCGCGACGGACAGCATGCCGATTATGTCCTCGCCCTCGATTACGGGAAGCCGCCTGATTCCGCGCTCCATCATTTTTTCCACGGCGCTGTCCACCGGGTCGTCCACCTCCGCGGTGACGGGGCCCCTCGTCATGATGAGGGCTATCTGCTCCTCCTCCACTCCGCGGAGAAGGTCGCTCCTGGTCACGATTCCTACGAGCCTGGAGCCGCCGCGCTCCACCACCGGCACGCACGAGACGTTCTGGTTATGCATCCTCTCCAGAACCTGGTCCCGGGTGCCTGGAACGGAGGCCGTCACCAGGTCGGTGCTCATTAGTTCTCCGACCGTCTTCATTCCTGTCCTCTCCTTATCACCAGCACCGGACACCCCGCACCCCTAAGCACGCGGTCCGTGGTGCTGCCCATCAGAAGCCTGTCGAGCCCCCTTCGCCCCGCGGTCGCTATCACTATCAGGTCCACGTCGTTATCCGCGGCGTAATCCACGATTTCCCTGTGGGGGATTCCCTCGAGTAGAACGGTACTGAACTCCACGCCCACCTCTTCGGCCGCCTCTCCCGCCTCGTCCAGGGCTCTCTCCCCCTCCTCTCGAAGCACCGCTTCGAGCTGTTCCCAGGCCCAGTCCTCCGGAATCCCGGAGGTCAGGGCGGTGTCTACCACGTAGAGAAACGTCAGCTCTCCTCCGACGCTCCTCGCGAGGTCCACTGCCCCCTCCGTTGCCTCTGCGGCCATCTGCGAACCGTCCGTGGGCACCAGAATTCTTTTGAACATCTCGTCCTGTCCCGTCTTCATCGAGCCGCCCTCAGGCTTTCGCCTACGACCGAGGCAACGTGCCTACCGGGGAAACCGTCGAGGACGGTCAACCTGGCCGTCTCCCCCTCCTCCAGCCCGGTGCCCAGGCCGAGGACCTCGCCCCCGAACAGAGCCGCCCGGTAAACCGGCCCCAAATACTCCGCCTCGTTATTTAACTTTTCCATCAAAAAACGGGCCTCTCCGAGAACAGAGGGCTCGACGAGCATGGCGTTATCCGTGCCCAGCAGGAGGGGAACGTCCCTCCCCACTATGTCCTCCACCGGGGGAAACCCTGCACCGGTTCGCAGGTTGCTTCTCGGGCACAGCACCACCGGCACGCCCGCGTCCTCGACCATGTCCAGCTCCCCGTCGAGGGGGTTGGTGACGTGTACGAGGAGGTCCGGTTCTAGGGCCAGAGCCCTCTCCACCTCGCCGGCACCGTGGGTCCGGGTGCTGCGCGCCTGCCCCCTGTTCGACTCGCCTGCGTGAACTCCCAGCAGCTTTCCGCCTCCGCTTGCGGCCCGCGCCATGGCCAGCAGCTCCCCGTCGTCGTAGTCGTTGACTCCGCTAACGCCGATGCCGTCCGCAGCAGACGCGACCTCGCCCGGTTCGCAGCCGTCAGGCCTGCCCAGCGCGACCGCCGCAGCCCCGTCCGCCGACTCCTCCGCACGCCGCAGCGCCCCGAGCCCAGGGATGCCGCCCTCCCTGAACTCGACGACGAGGGTGCTTCCCGAGAGAAGCGCCGCCTCGAGCCCGCGCCGCAGAGCCGCCTCCACCCGCCCCGCACCGGCCCGGGACAGCCCCCGCTCCTTGAACCCCCCTGGACCGACCAGCTCATCGAGCGAAAGCCCCTTCGGGGGCTCCAGGAAGCCGTCGGCCAGGTGGGTGTGCCCGTTGACTGCGCCGGGGCAAACGACCCCCTCCGCGTCCGGGTCGAGGGGAGGTCTCCCCTCCTCCACGGCGTCGACTTCTCCGCCCTCGACGAGTGCGTAGCCCTCCACGACCTCGAGGTCCTCCGTCAGCAGCCGCGGGCCGAAACACCTCATTCCCCTGACATTCTCGCCCAGTCCACATCACTGCGTCCCCGGAGAAGCGTTAACCTAAATAGGGACCGGAAACATTGGTGGGTGATGGCCAGCAGAGAAGGGAGCGGTCTGCAGAGTTCGGCGGGCCTCCTCAGGTACTTCGAGGACGAGGACTCGCAGGCACCGAGGATGTCGCCCAGGGGCCTCGTGGTGGGGGCCGCGGTTCTCGGCCTGGTCGTTCTCAGCCTCAACGCTTACTACGGCGCGTGGCCGTAGGCAAGGTTTATCCTCTCTCCCGTGCGCACGTCCTCGCCTGATACGCTCAACGGTATCGACGCGTTCATGACGACGAGCTCGTACGGACCCGTGGCCTTCATCGGGTACGTCTCGCCCTCGGTCGGGTAGGGCAGGGTAAGGGAGACCGTGCCGTCCTTCGCCTCGGCCACCTGTTCGTACGTGAATGTCCTTCCCCTGTTGGTCCTTACCCGAACCCTAGCGACGGCGGCGGTGCCGTCCGGGGCGCGCCCAGTGACTTCCGCGCCCGGGACGACCTCGAACACCTTCACCCTTTTTATGGGCCTGTCGCCGAAGCCCGCCACGGTGGTGGAGCTCTCGTAGACCAGCCTGAAGTGCTTAATCGACGGGACCCGTTCCCCGTACACGCCGTAATCGGCGCCGTCCCCCAGGTGGAGCCTGGCCAGCGTGGTCCTGTAGAACTTCCGCGTGTAGCCGTACCCCCCTCCGCTCCGGTACAGGTAGTCACCGGTCGGCTCGTTCGCCCACACCAGGATCGGCTGGAATATGGAGCTCGTCATCGCCTGACCGGTGACCACGTACCTGGCCCGGGTGTCCCGCGCTATCCGGTACGACTCCTCCTCGTCACCGACGAGGAACCCGGCGACGCCGTCCACTAACCCTGCCGCCCTCGAACCGAGGTAACCGGCGCCGATGGCGCAAACCACGGACAGGTAGTAACCGAACCTGGGCTGGTCGAAGGTCGCGGCGATGATAAGGGGCCCCCAGGCGAGCATGAGGGCCTCGCCCCTCCCCTCCTGCGTACGAGGTGGGCCGCCGACGCGACTATACCGCCGATGGCGAGGTAGAACGTCGACCCGAAGCTGTGCCACACCTGTTCGTAGGGAAATTCGCCACGCATGAAGAGCTGCTTCTCGGCTACCGTCAGGCCGCGGGTACTGCTCTCCGTGAGGCCGGAAAGCTTGGATACCGCCATGTCCGCGACCGGGAGGTCCACAGCCAGTGCGGCCGCGAGCGCCAGGCCCCCGAGGAGGACCAGGGCCGCCGGGTAGAGCTCCCGCCGTAGCCTCAAGCCGGTCCATCCCCTCCTGCAGCACGTAGAGGGACGAGAACGCCGCCGCTCCGTACAGCAGCACGGTAGGCTGCATCGTGGAGTAGACGAGGGTTTCGTAGCCCTGCGACGCGTCGGCGTACGGCGCCACCATCGCCAACGCCACCAGGAACGTGCCGGTGCCGACTACCGATACGGGCAGCACGCTCTCGCCGGATAACCCCCTGGTGGCGGCGAGTACGAGGCCCGCGACAAGCATCACGAACGCGAAGAGGGGTACACCCAGCCAGCTGAGGAAGTACAACCCCAGCGCAACCCCGCTGAGAGCGGACGCGTAGAGCCCCTTCGGCCCAGGGGGTCGCCCTCCGCGGTCCTC
The DNA here is from genome assembly GCA_018263395.1 of Methanonatronarchaeales archaeon. Taxonomy (GTDB): domain Archaea; phylum Halobacteriota; class Methanonatronarchaeia; order JAANXF01; family JAANXF01; genus JAANXF01. The sequence goes on along the minus strand of JAANXF010000015.1, from coordinate 20,780 downwards.
AGTGCCCAGAGGAACGCCGCCAGGGCCAGGGTGCTGAAGAAGACCTCCGCCACGTGATGGTCCGTGAACCCGAGGGTGGAGCGCTGCAGAAAGAAGCCGGGCATTACGGCGATCGCGACCGCTGAAAGCACTCCCCGCGCCTGTCCAGAACCTCCCTGCCCAGGACGTAGACCGGCACGACGGTGGCGGCTCCGAGGACGGCGGGGAAGTACGCCCCGACCGTGTCCACTAGGCCCTGTCCCGGGGCCCCCAGGCCGAGGACCAGCGCAGCCCCGGCCACGAGCTGGTCGGGCAGTGGCGCCCACGCCAGGTGCGCACCGTCGGGGAGATTCGCGAAGGGGTCGTAGAAAACGCGCCGGGGGAAGTGTCTGACCGTGACGTCCACGAGGCGCATGTGGTACCATGGGTCGTTTCCCTGAAACTTCACGAAGCCGTCCCTGAAAACGTCGTCTACGTGGGGCGCCCCCCGGATGTACAGAGCCGCGGCGAAGGCGACCGCCAGCGCCAGCAGGTGCGCCCCCTCCTCTCGACAATTCCGGCGAGGCCACTTCCCATGTCCACCCGACGTCATCTCGCCGGATGAGGAAAGGTTTTTCCTCTTTCGGCCGTATAAATACCTGTTGAAGCCTACCCACTGGATGGGGGTCGATGAGGCGGGTGCCGGTGAGGTGGTTGGCTCTTTTTACGTGGGTTACGTCGAGACCGACGAGCCCGAGAGGCTGGAGGGCCTCGGGCTCCGGGACTCCAAGGACCTGAACCTGACGGGCCTGGAGAAGAGTTTCGAGGAACTCTCGAGGGTGGCGGAGACGGGCGTGATGGCCATGTCCCCCGCGGAGCTGGATGAGACCATGGCCGCAGGAATTACGCTCCAGGAGATGGAGGACCACGCGATAGCGTCGCTGGTGTCCTCGTCACGGCCGGACGTGCTCCAGGTGGACTGTTACTACCCCCGCCCCCGCATGCTGGAGAGAAGGCTGAGGCGGCTTTTCGAGGGCGACGCGGCCCACGTCGACATCAGGGCACGTCACGGGGCCGAGGGCACGTGGCCGCTCGTCGCGGCGGCGGGAATCGTGGCCAAGGTGCACCAGGTGAGGGAGTTCTCCCGTTTGAGGAGGCTTCACGGCGACGTCTTCGGCTCCGGCAACGGCTCCGACTCCAGGACCAGGTCGTTTATGGAGTCCGTTGGCGAAGACGCGTACTTCGTGAGGAGCCACGACGCCTTCGGTAACTAATAAGTGGTTCAGGGAAAAATTGAAGTGGTCGAGATGAAGTCGATAATCGAGGAGGCGATCAGGGGCCAGGATGAGGGGGAGCGAGTGGCCTCTGACGAAGAGGAGGACATCCTGAGGGTCCTCGAGGAGTCCTCTACCACGATAAGGGTGGTCGGCTGCGGCGGAGCCGGCTCCAACACGGTTGACAGAATGATGCGGGAGTCCATCGACGGCGCCGAACTCATAGCCATGAACACAGATGCCCAGCATCTGCTGGATATCCACTCCCACAGGAAGCTCCTGATAGGCAGGAAGAGGACCCGCGGCCTCGGCGCGGGAGGCGTGCCGAAAATAGCGGAGGAAGCTGCGAGGGAGAACGAGGACGACATAAGGGAGGTGATGGAGGGCTCGGACATGGTCTTCATCACGTGCGGGCTCGGGGGCGGCACGGGTACCGGAAGCTCACCCGTCGTTGCCGACATAGCGAGGGAGGTAGGGGCCCTGACTATCGCGGTCGTGACCACCCCCTTCTCCGTGGAGGGCGAGGCCCGGATGGAGAACGCGAGGTCGGGTCTCAGGAGGCTGCAGGACGTCTGCGACACTGTGATAGTAATTCCCAACGACAGGCTCCTCGAGTCCGTTCCGCGTCTGCCGCTGCAGCAGGCCTTCAAGGTCTGCGACGAGGTGCTCATGAGGGCCGTAAAGGGCATAACAGAGCTCATAACGAAGCCCGGCCTCGTGAACTTGGATTTTGCCGACGTCCGCACCGTGATGGGGCAGGGCGGCGTCGCCATGATAGGTGTGGGCGAGGCCGACGGGGAGAAAAAGGCCCAGAAGGCGATAGAGAAGGCCCTCAGGAGTCCGCTGTTCAACGTGGACGTCAGTGGGGCGGACGCCGCGCTGATCAATGTAACCGGGGGCGCCCGGATGAGTATATCTGAGGCCGAGGCGGTCGTTCACAGGGTTTACGAGAAGGTTTCCGAGGACGCCAAAATTATATGGGGCGCCCAGGTCGACGGGGACCTGGACGACTCCTGCCGTGTCATGCTCGTGGCCACGGGGGTCAGGAGCGAGCAGATAATTGGGGAAGGCGACCGCATCCCGGTTCAGGGCCGGGACGAGGATGGCTCGATGGGCCTGGACGTGGTGGAATGAGGGAGCAGGTTGAGCCCTACCTGAACGTGGTTCGGCTGGCGAGGAAGCCCGGCCGGGAGGAGTTCTGGAAGGTCGCGAAGATTACCGCGGCCGGAATGCTGATCATCGGGGGAATGGGTTTCCTGGTCTACCTCCTGATGGACGTGTTTCCGAGGTACATGGTCGGGTAAACTATATTCCCGAGCGTCCCGATGTAGGTTGGCCTTTTCTATAGAGGTATCCAGTTGACGTATGGTAAAGTCTACGCGGTCAAGACGACCGTGAACCAGGAGCGCACGGTTGCGGACATGCTGGCCCAGACGGCCGAGAGGGAGGACCTCGAGGTGTCCGCCATCCTCTCCCCGGACAAGCTGAGGGGTTATTTCTTCGTGGAGGCATCCGGGGCCGGTCAGGTGGAGGAGGCGGTAAACAACGTGGCCCACGCTAGGGGCGTGGTGTCGGGCGAGAGCAGCATATCCGAGGTGGAGCACTTCCTGAAGCCGAAGCCCATGGCCGCCGGCATAAACGAGGGCGACATAGTGGAGCTGGTCTCCGGGCCGTTCAAGGGCGAGAAGGCCGTCGTGAAGAGGATCGACCCCGGTCACGAGGAGATCACCCTCGAGCTATTCGAGGCGATGGTTCCGATACCCGTCACGGTGAGGGGGGACAGCGTCCGGGTTCTTGACAGAAAGGTGGAGGAGTAAGGGTGGAAACTGTGGAGCTGCTCGTAGAGGGTGGGGACGCTTCGCCGGGGCCGCCCCTCGGACCGAAGCTCGGGCCCCTCGGCGTAGACATAAAGGAGATAGTGGAATCCATAAACGAGGCCACGGCGGACTTCGACGGGATGCAGGTCCCCGTCACCCTTGAGGTCGATACCGAAACCGACGAGTACGGGATATCGGTGGGGACCCCGCCGACCGCCGCCCTCGTGATTCAGAGGGCGGGAATCGACCGGGGCTCCGGGGTGCCGCAGGAGGACTTCGTCGGCGATATCTCCGTCGAGGACGCCAAGGCGATAGCCGGCATGAAGAGGGGCGACATGCTGGGAAAGAACACGAAGTCGAGGGTCAAGGAGGTCATAGGTACCTGCGTGTCCGTGGGGGTGACCGTTGAGGGAACCGACCCGAGGGAGGCAGTGAAGAGGGTGGAGAGCGGGGACTACGACTCGGCACTCACGGAGTAAAGACTTATTCCCGTGGTGTGGAATCATAGACCGCGATGCATCTCGAGGGGGTCTTCACCGCTCACGCCACTCCGTTCGACGGGGACGAAATAGACCACGCGGCGCTGGAGCGGCTGCTCGACTTCCTTATCGACGGCGGAGTGGACGGCGTCGTGACGGCGGGCTGCACCGGCGAGGCCGCGACGCTGAGCCACGACGAACACCGCGAAATCGTCGAGGTCGCGGTGAACCTCGTCGACGGAAGGACCCGCGTCGTGGCGGGCACGGGCAGCAACTCGACCCGCGAGGCCGTCGAGCTGACAGGGCACGCCGAGACCGCCGGGGCGGACGCCGCCATGCTGATCACCCCGTACTACAACAGGCCCCCGCAGCGCGGCCTCGTGAAGCACTTCACCGCCGTGGCCGAGGCCGTCTCGATACCGATTGTGCTCTACAACGTCCCGTCCAGGACCGGCGTAAACATGGAGCCGGAAACCGTCCTGCGCCTCGCGGAGCTGGATAACGTGGTGGCGGTGAAGGAGGCGAGCGGAGACGTCTCCCAGGCCGCCCGCATACTCGAGGAAGCCTCCGACGACTTCTCGGTGCTCAGCGGCGACGACTCAGAGGCCCTGGCCACCGCCGCACTCGGTGGAAGCGGCGTGGTCTCGGTCGCGGGCAACCTCGTGCCGGGGAAGATGCGGGAGCTGTTCTCCGCGGCGAGCCGGGGCGACCTGAAGGAGGCGCGGGAGGTCCACCGCCGCCTCTCCCCGCTCTTCCGCGCCCTCTTCCTCGAAACCAACCCCATACCCGTCAAGAGGGCCCTGAACCTGGTGGGCCTCGGGGCCGGGGAACCCCGTCCACCGCTGACCCCTCTGTCGCGTGATGCGGAGGGACCGCTGCGGGAATCGCTCAGGGAGCTGGACCTGATATGAGGGTCGCCGTCAGCGGCTGCCTGGGACGAATGGGTTCCCTGATCGCGGAGAGGGTCCACGGGTCGGGGGACCTGAAGCTCGCCGCGGGGTTCGAGCTCCCCGGACACGAATCGATAGGTCGTGACCTCGGTACAGAGACCGGGCTGGGCGAAATCGACGTGAAAGTCTCCCCGTCCGGCGACATGGAGACAGTGCTCCCCGGGCTCGACGTACTTATCGACTTCACGGCGCCGCCCGCCACGGAGTCCGCCGTCCGGAGCTGCGTGACGACCCGCACGAAGATGGTGATAGGGACCACGGGGCTCTCGGAGGAGCAGGAGAACTTGGTCGAGGCCGCCTCTCGCGAGGTCGCCGTGGTGAGGAGCCGAAACTTCGCCAGGGGTGTAAACGTGTTCTGGCGACTGGTGGGGGAGGCCGCCTCCCGCCTCGACTACGACGCGGAAATCGTGGAGGCCCACCACCGCCACAAGAGGGACGCTCCGAGTGGAACGGCGCTGAGGGCCGCCGAGGAGATACGGGACGTCAGGGGCGGAGACGGAGAGCTCGTCCACGGCCGCCGCGGCATGGTCGGGGAACGGGGGGACGACGAGATCGGTGTGCACGCCGTCCGCGCCGGGGACGTCGCGGGGGACCACACCGTTCTTCTCGCGGGAGACGGGGAGCGCCTGGAGATTAAGCACCAGGCCCACGGCCGCGAGCCCTTCGTCGCCGGAGCCCTGGACGCCGCCAGGTTCCTCGCCGACAAAGAAAAAGGTCTCTACGGAATGGACGACGTGCTGGGGCTGTGAGCCCTACACCTGCAATTTCAACCTGTGCTCCCCGCCGCCCACGCCCAGGAACTCGATAATCCCTTCATCCCGTAATACCTGCAGCTGCTGATGAATCTTGGCCCTGACGTGCCGATTCTCCGGATGCAGCTTCGACAGATGCTCCTCGAACCGGTACACCTGTCTCAGCGTTAACTCGTCACCGGGCCCCAGCTCCATGTCCTCAAGTACTGCCATCATATCGGAGAGCCAGCCCCTTCCCTCGAAGCCGAATCTCCTAAGGAAGGAGGTCCTCCGGAACTGGTCCCGCACCTCCTCGGGAGCCACCGGCTCCGCGCCCCGAATCAGCGAAATCTTTCCCGCCTCCGGAATCCTGTTTAACAGGATGTTCGACCCGACCCAGCCCGCCCGCCGCGCTCCGCCTCTGTCTAGTGACTGAAATTTACCAGATTATAAAAAGGGGAAGAGGGCGAAGAGGGGCCACCAGCAGAGCCGAGACGTCACGCAACGTCCGTTCGTAACGTATATGGGCGTAACGCACGTAATCAACTTGAAGGTGGACGCTCTGGTAAGCGTAACTCTCTCGGTTCCGGAGGAGATGAAGGAGAAGATGGACCGGTTCCCCGAGATAAACTGGAGCGAGGTCGCCAGGCAGTCCATCGACGAGAAGCTCCGTGACCTCCAGTTCCTCGAAGAGTTCAAGGAGCGGAGCGAACTCTCTGAGAGGGACGCCGTCGAGCTGGGGAGAGAGGTAAACGAGGCACTCGCCGAACGATACGGGGAGTAGGGAGTAAGCCCTTGGACCTGGGTGTTCGAAGAGGCTCTCGGAGCCTCTTCTGTAAGAAGATGCCAGGCATCTTCGGGATGCGAACGTCCTGTTCTCCGCAGCCATCAGAGACGGTAAGACCGCGGAGCTCCTGCTGAGAGACGATCTCACCTCTACGCCCCGGAGTTCCTGTTCACCGAGTTCCGGGGGTACGAAGACTTGATTCTGGAGAAGACCCACCGGTCGAGTGACGATTTCCAGAGGTTCGTCGACATCCTGAAGAAGCGTATAGACGTGATTCCGAGGGGGGAGGTTCGCACCGCTTCGGAGAAGCGGGTGCTGGAGCAGGTCTCTCCGGGGAGAAGACCTGCGTTCCTCTCGCCTGGAAGAGGCAGAGGATGTATCCCCTGATTCCGACGACGCTCCCTACCTCGCGCTGGCCCTCCAAAGAAACGCCGACCTGTGGTCGGACGACGACGAACTAAACGAACAGGATGCTGTGAGGGTCTGGAAGACCCACCAGCTTGTCACGTCACTGGGGGAGGGGTAGGTGCCACCTCTATCCCATTAACTCCTCCTCAGCCCCTTCGCTTCAGTTCGATGCGCTCCACACCAGCCCGGTCCAGGGCCGAGTCGCTGCTTATTACGCGCCGGCCGTCGGAGAACGCCGCCACGACCGCGTCCAGAGGCGTCATCTCCATCTCCTTCACGAAGTGGGCCGCCTTCAGCAGGAGCCCCTCGTCGTGACTGCACTCCACCAGCTCCAGGGCGTTCGCCACGACACGCTCCGGGTCCATGGAGTAGTCTATGGACACGAACAGCAGCTCCAGCAGGACGTAGGGCGGAGCCACCAGGTTCCCCTCGTGTTCCCGGTACAGCTCCTCCGCATGCTCCCCGAGGCCGTCGTCCTCGCGGAAGAGCGCCACTAGGAAGTCGGTGTCAACGACCGGCACCGGAGTCCCTCGTCGCCTCCCCTCGCATCGCCGACTCCGCCCGCTCCACGACCTCCTCCGTAGACTCCTCCGAAGGAATCTTGGAGAACTCCTCCCGCAGCGCCGCCAAGGGGTCCCGGGCCACTGGAATCAGCTCCAGACGCTCCCCCACCCGGATAAACCGGTACCTCGGCCCGTGCTCCTCCCGGTACTCCCTCGGCAGCGTCACCCTGCCCCGCCCGTCCTCTACGAGGGTATTTTTCGACATGACCTATTAAACACTAATATGTGGGCAGAGTTAAGTTTTGTGGGAGAACCTGTTTTTCCTCAATCCGTAATCGGTAGGGCAGCTCGGTCGAAGCTCCCACACATCTCCGGATACCTACCATTTACCTCTATCCTCCCGATGCAGCGTCGACAGGATACGGTTCGCCCGTCCGTCCTGCAGGTTCGCGACTATCTGGTCACTTTCACCGTAATCGGTAATGCCCGTCGCCCAAGAACTCAATGAGTCCCCTATCTCGCAAGACCTGCAGCTGTTGCCTTACCTTCGCCCGCACGTGGTTGTTGTCGGGGTGTCGCTTTGACAGCTCCTCCTCGTAGCCGTACACCTCTCGCAGCGTGAACTCGTCCCCGGGTCCGAGCCCAATCTCCTCCAGCACGTCCACCAGGTCGCTGAGCCAGCCCCGGGCCTCGGCGCCGAACTCCCGCAGGAACGAGGTCCTCCGGAACTGGTCCCGCACCTCCTTCGCGTGCACCGCCTCCCGGTCACGGACCAGGAGTATCTGCCCGGCCGCCGGTATGCGGTTCAGAAGGATGTTGGAGCCCACCCAGCCTGCGCGCCTCGCACCGGAGCGGAGCGGGTTCCGCTTCTCCACTACGCTCTCCGTCAGGAAGTGCCCCGGCACCACCCGCAGCCTCTCCACCATCCACTCCTCCGGGTCGAACTCCATGAAGGCGTAGTCCGGCGCCCGGTTCCCCCGGATGGCCTCGACTTTCGGCTCGTAGGCAGAGTTCGACACCCGGTTGTACAGCCTCCCGCGCTTCGCCTTCAGCTGCGTCCGCCGGTCGCACCGCGGACAGAAGAAGTCCTCCACCTTCTTACCGGCCCTGTGCGGTTCCAGCCGGGACGACGGGCAGGCAGGGCAGTACATCTCCTCCTCAGCCCACGCCTCCGTCACCACGCGGGTGGCCTGCGCCTTGTTGCTGTACTCCTCCGCGAGGGAGGGGTCGAGGTGGACGTCCACACCCACGGTTTCGGGGCGTGGATCAAATATCTGGTGGTAGTTATGGGAACCTGTAAAAGACCTGTAACTAACCCGTAGATAGAGGGAAGTGCGCGGGGCCAGACACTCCCCCGGTGTCGGGATGCGACCCGGAAGAACTGAGGGAGGAGGCGATCGAGTGGATTAACGACGTGGCGGTGGACTGTGAGCAGTGGTTCTTCCTCCGCGTCGAGGTGGAGGCCCCGCACCTCGATCTTGCCCGGCTGCCGGACTCGATCCCCCCTCGGCTCGGACTCAGGACGCTCGATTCGGGGAGGTACGCCGTGGAGGGGCACGCGGAACTTTTAGAGATCCCTGACCTCCTCGAGGGCGCGGCCTCGGAGTTGTCCGGCTTGGTGGGGACCGATTGTATCGTCTCGATAATTGTCGAAACACATGATTACGAACTATTGGATGCACCGGTGCTGTATCTGGAGGGTCGGTGACCCGTGGTTAGTGAAGGCAAGTGGCCCGGGAACGAACTGGTATCGTGCCGGCTGCTGTCCTTAGAGAAGTTCCTGTGGCGCCTATGCACCATGAGGGCCGCAGCGAGGAATGGTTGCTGGGAGGAGGCGAGGAGGCACCACCACGAGGCGGTGTGCTTCTTCGATAGCTTCTACAGATCGGGAACGGTTACTGTTCCCTCGATGACGGAGATCTCGGCATCCCTCGACGGCGTCGGGACCTCCATCTACAACCGGGATACCGTTTGGGTGGAAAACCACGTGGATGAGGCATCGAGTGTGGTCAGTGAGTTCGTAAACCCGGAGTTCGTTAGGTGGATTAAGACAGGGCATCCTGAGGAAACCCGTGACTGTTCCAAAACTCGACCATGAAGATGAAGCCCCACGACTACGAGCTGCTGGACCTTCCGGTCCTGTACCTGGAGGCCTGAGCCGTGAAGGGCTGGGACGAGGAGCTGGGTGAGGTGCGGGAGGCGCTGTCCGACCTTGGCTGGGAGACACTCGTCGAGCCGTACTACGTCCAGGGTGAGGAGACGGAGACGCTTCGGAGGGGCGACAGGTATCTCCACCTGGCGTTCGGCGATGTCGAGGACCTGCCGGTCGAAGCGGTTCGGAACGGTGGGGAGGGGCTGAATAGGCGATGAGCGAGTTTACCCGGCGGTTGAGGTTTTCTCTTGCAGGCTGTCGATGATATTTCGGCTCTCTCGTGAGCCGTTACGTTTTAACGGCTGGACCGCTTCTTCTTAATCAGGATGGCGTCGCGTCAGAGGCGGGCCTTCGAGGAGTTCGCGGAGCGGGCGGAGGAGGAGCTCGGCGATTCAATCCAGAGACTCGTACTCTTCGGGTCGGTGGCCGGCAGGGAGGAGGGTGAGGGGAGTGACGTCGACGTCCTGGCCGTCGTGAAGGATTCTAGGGGTAAGCGTAAGCTGCACGACATAGCCTTCGAAGTGGAGGTAAAGTACGGTGTCGCCATCTCTCTCTCTTCGCGAGGACTCCCGAGGAGTACTCCGAGATGGAGGACTCCTCTTTCGACAGGGAAATTTCGAGGACGGGTGAGGCGGTTGTCTGAGGTGGAGGACCTGGTCTCCATGGCGAGGGAGGAGGTCGTGGACGCCGAAAAGATGTGGGGGGCGGGTGTCAGCGAGAGGAAAGTCTGGTCCTCTATTTACTATTCCATGTTTTACGCGGCGAAGGCAGCCCTGGCCTCACTCGGCTTCGATACGAAGACGCACAGGGGTGTCAATACCCTCGTCGGTAAGGAGCTTTATCGGGAACGTTCTCTCATCGAAAAGGAGGAGGCCAGCTTCTTCTCGGAGATGAGGAGATTGAGGGAGGATCTGGACTACACCCGTACGCAGTTCTCCCGGACCGGGAGGTCGAAAGAGGTCTCTCCCTGGCAGAGGAGTTCATCACTTCGATGGAGGGCATCGTCGAGTCGCACGAGTGAATGAGGTACCGGGTGTCGAAGCGGGTCCCTCTGTCCATCACATTTAGCGGAACGTCTGGTCCGAAAGATTTAATCACGTTTGGGTACAACTCATTACGCTATGGGGAACGTTCAGGTGCGGCTTCCGGACGAGGTGGTTGAGGAGCTGGAGAGGCTCGCGGAGGAGATGCACTCCAGCCGGTCCGAGGCGGCGCGGAACGCTATCTCGGAGGGCCTGAAGTCCATCAGGACACGGGTGGCGCTGGAGCGGTACGTAGAGGGGGAGTTCAGCCTCGCCAGGGCGGCGGAGTACGCCGGCACGAGCCTCCAGCGGATGGCCACGCTGGCCGCGGAGCGCGGCGTTCCTTACCTGCGCTCATCGGTTTCCGAGGTCGAGAGAGAGGTCGAGGCCGCACGCGAAGCCGTAGAGGGATAGCGAATGACGAGGGTGCTTGTCGACGCCTCCACGCTCATAGCCCTTGCACAGATCGGTGAACTCGAACTTCTGAGAGACGTGTTCGGAGGGGTCCACGCGACGAAGGAGGTTCTGAAGGAGGCGTCGAACCCGGATCATCCGGAGCGGGAGGCCGTCGAGGAAGCTGTCCGGTCCGGCTGGCTTCGGGAAGCGGCGTGTGATGGAAACCCAGAGGTCTACAGGAGGTACGGAGTGGACATGGGGGAGGCCACCCTGTTCCTCGCTCACCGGGAGGGAGACACCCTCGTGGTCGACGACGGAAACGCCCGCCGCTTCGCCGATGTCAAGGGGATGAGCCACACCGGTCTCCTCGGCGTCCTCGTCGCCGGGTGGGAGGAGGGCCGGATCGCCAGAGATCGAGCCCGGAACGTTCTTGACGAACTCGCAGAGGGAGATTTCCGCATGACCGTTGAGCTGTACGGATGGGCCAAGAAGCGGCTCGGGGGAGAGTGACCACCGCCGTCGAAGACCGAACCGGTTCTGGTCTGCTCCGCTCTCTGGAAGGCCCTACTCTATGTCCATCCCTCCAAGTAGCTCAGCAGCTCCCGGCTCCTCCACACCACGGTGCGCTCACGGACGTCGGTGGTGTCGAAGTGGGAGGTGTTCCCGGTCAGCACGCCGCGTCGAGTGCTAGGGCGCAGGCGAGTATCGGCCCGTCCTTGGGGTGGTCTAGTAGCTCCTCCTAGGGTGTCCCTCGTACTCCACGCGGGGTACCCACACGGTGGGGAGGGCTAATAGCGTCCTCTGTACCTCCTCGTCGGTGTGGTCGAGCTTCCCCCGGAGGTCCCTATCGAGCTCCCGGCGAACCGTCTGGGGGGAGAGGGCGACGATATCGCCCTCGATGGTGCGCCGAATCACCCGTCCCTCGCTCCCCTCCGGGCTGTTGAGCGCGGAGAAGTAGATGTTGGTGTCGACGACGGCGGGAACGGTCATTCGCTCCGCATCTCTCGACGTATCCTCGCCCCCTCCCGCTTCATCTCGTCCAGGATGAGCCCCTTCTCCTCCAGCTTCCTCTGGAAGAGGTCGGACGCCTCGGCGAACCGTCGCTTCCTCTCCACCTCCAGGATCTCGGAGAGGAGGGCGCCCGTGGAGCGGTAACCGCACTCGGCCTTCAGCCAGTCCAGCTCCCTCTTCGTCTCGTCGGACACGGATATCGTGGAGCCCATCACGGATTCATGGATGTGTAAATCTACAAATACGTGGTTCCGTTTCGTGGGGCGGTCGAGGGGGCTCTCCGGGACGTCGAACCGTGCGGCGCCCTCCTCAGGCTCTTGCTGTTCGTCTACAACGGAAACGATCGTCGGCCCGCGGAGGGCAACTTCCGCACGACTGGGAGTTCTACGGATGGCGCGGTAACGTCTGTAGTACGCGGTGAGCTACGTATCCGCCCCCGGCCACCCGGAACCGGGCCCGGGCCTCACAGCACCTTTACCCGGTTCCCGAAGACCTGCCTATCCTCGCGGGATTCGACGATTACCTCGAACGTTATCCAGCCGCCGTTTATCTTTATGCGGATCAGGTCCACCAGGCCCACGTCAATCCTCTCCTTGGCCGAGTGGGGCGCGCCGGGTCCCAGGTCGCCCACCGTCCGGCTCCCCCTCCATATGAGGTCGTTCCCGGCGTAGACGCTGGTCACGCTCGTCACGTCGTGGGCCGCCGCGTCCCCGGAGTTGCTCAGCGTGGCGGAGACCTCGCCGCAGGTCCACCCGCACCTCCCGTAACCGTCTAAGTGCAGGTCAAGGTCGACGTGTGCCGCAGACGCCTCGACGGGGGCGGCGGCGAGCAGTAGCAGCGCCGTGGAGGCCACCGTAAGCAGGGTCCTCCTCATCGGTGGTGCATTGTATCCCCAAAAAGCTAATACTTTTAGTGCCGATTTCGGCTGGCATGCCAGTAGAAGTCAGCCGCGAACTCTGCATCGGTGACGCCATATGTGTCGAGGAGTGCCCCGTCGAGTGCATATACATGGACGACGATAACATCGCCGTCGTGGAGAACCCCGGGTGCATCGACTGCGGAGCCTGCATAGACCCCTGCCCCACCGCCGCGATAGATTGGGTCTGAGTTAGATGAAGGTCGGTGTCCTCGGTGCCACCGGGATGGTCGGCCAGAGGTTTCTACAGCTCCTGGAGAACCACCCGGTTTTCGAGGTCTCCGCCCTGGCCGCCTCCAGCCGCTCCGCCGGGAAGAAGTACGTAGAGGCGGTGGACTGGTACCTCGACACGCCCCTGCCGAAGGACCTCGCGGAGGTCGAGGTCGAGCGGTGCGAGCCCGGCATGGATGCCGACCTCGTCTTCAGCGCGCTGCCCTCCGACGTCGCCGGAGAAGTGGAGCCCCGCTTCGCCGAGGAGGGCCACCTCGTCGCCAGCAACGCCTCCGCCCTCCGGATGGAGGGAGACGTACCGCTCGTCGTCCCCGAGGTAAACCCGGACCACCTGTCGCTCGTCGATGACCAGAGGAGGAACCGGGGCTGGGACGGGTTCGTCGTCACCAACCCGAACTGCTCCAGCATAATACTGGCCCTCGGGGTTGCCCCGCTGAGGGACCTGGGTGTCGAGGAGGTCCGCGTCTCGACCATGCAGGCCGTCAGCGGTGCGGGGTACGGCGGCGTACCCGGCATGGCGATTCTGGACAACGTGGTACCCCGCATCGGTGGCGAGGAGGAGAAGGTGGAGACCGAGATACGGAAAATCATGGGGAGCGTCGAGGGTGGAGGGGTCTCCGAGGCCGGTTTCACCGTGTCCGCGAGGTGCAACAGGGTGCCCGTCGTGGATGGACACCTGGAATCTGTGTGGGTAGCTCTGGAGGAGGCCGTCTCCGTCGGCGACGTCGAGGAGGCGTACGACTCGTTCGAGGGCGAGCCGCAGCGCCTGGGACTTCCGACCGCGCCGGACGAGCCGGTCCTGCTTCGCGGCGAGGAGGACAGGCCGCAGCCCCGCCTCGACAGGAACGCGGGGAACGGGATGACCGTCACCGTGGGAAGGCCCCGTATCAAGGGCGGGGAGTTAAGCTTTACCGTGCTGGGCCACAACACCGTAAGGGGAGCCGCCGGCGCCTCGGTGCTGAACGCCGAGCTGCTGGTCGAGACCCTGCTTTAGGACCATGGGCAAGGTAATCTACGTAGGGGGCAAGCCCGTGATGGACTACGTCACGGCCACTATGATGCAGCTGACGGAGTCCGACGAGGTCTCCATAAAGGCCAGGGGCCGCGCGATCTCAAAGGCGGTCGACTGCGCCGAGATCGTCCGAAACAGGTTCGTGCCGGACTCCGAGATATCCGGCATCGAGACGGATACCGACGAGCTGGAGGACGACTCCGGAGGTAAGCGAAACGTCTCGTCGATAACGATAGAGATGCGGAGATGAAGGCCGCCTTTCTGGACCTGGAGGGACCTCTATCGCCACAGGACAACGCATACGAGGTGGCTGCACTCCTCTCCAGGGGTCGGGAGCTCTTCGAGAGGATTTCGAGTTACGACGACAAGCTCGCTATGAGGGGAACGCCGGGTTACGAGGCCGGCGACACCCTCTGCCTTATCGCGCCCTTTCTGGTGGCGGGGGACGTGAAGCAGAGCGACATAGAGAAAATCTCCGAGCGTGCGGGCATCGTGAGAGGAGCCCCGGAACTTATCTCCCACCTCAGGGAGACCGGGTGGAGGGTCTACATAATTTCGACGAGCTACTCCACCCACGCCCACAGGATCGGGTCGAAGGTGGGCGTCGAGGAGGAGAACGTGCGCTGTACCCCCCTCGACCTCGAGGAGCTGAGGGAGGGCCTGGACGACGACTTCTTCGACCTCGTGGAGAGCCGCACGGACGAGCTGCTGGACGGGGACGAATCCGTACTGGACCACTTCTTCTTCACGGAGCTGCCGGAGACGAGCTACGGGGACCCCTTCGACCGAGTGAAGGTGGTCGGCGGGGCGCGCAAGGCCGACGCCCTCCGCGACATAGCGCAGAGCGAGGGCGTGGAGATATCGAACTCGCTGGTCGTGGGGGACTCCATAACGGACAGGGAGATGCTCCGGCTCGCGAGGGAGAGGGGCGGCCTCAGCGTGGTTTTCAACGGCAACAAGTACGCTCTTTCGATGGGGGAGTACGGGGTGGCGTCAACCGATTTGCGCCTCGTCCGGGTGTTCAGCGACCTGGAGGACCCGAGGGGGGTCGCGGAGGGGTGGCAGGGCAGGCGCGACGAAATCGCCGCCGATCCGCGGGACGAGGCCGGACTCATACCTCACGGGTTATCCTCGGTACTCGATGACCTGGACCCCTTCCCACACGTGCACCACCTCGGAGACGGCTACGAGCAGTTCATGGAGACCCATCTGAGGTTCAGGAGGCTGCTTCGCGGGGAGGCAGCTAAGCTTGGCTGAAGTCGAGGCCGTCGGGGCCCTCAACTGGGACCGGATTCTATTCGCGGACAGGTTCGCGGACAGGGGGAAGGAGGTGGGCCTGGACGGGATCCGTGAGTCGGTGGGGGGATCCGCCGCCAACACCGCATCCTGGCTGGCACCTACGCGGGAGGTAAACTTAAACGGCTACCTCGGAACCGACGCCGAGGCCGACTGGGTACTCCGCCACCTGAGGGAATCCGGTATACGTCTCGACGGCGTGGAGCGCGTCGAGGGCCGCAGCGGTCAGGCGTTCGTGATCTCCGAGGGGGGCGAGAGGACGATCTACGTAAGGGACGGCGTAAACGATGCCAGGCCGCCACGGGACGACGTCGACCTGATACACATGTCCAGCTTCTTTCGGCCCGGGTCCCTCGAGGCGCAGGCGAAAATCGTCAAGGAGGCCGCGGCACACGTCTCCTTCGCGCCGGGTTTCCTGTGCGGGACGGCGCGGCGAGGCCTCCGCAGGGCACTTATCTACACGGACGTCCTCGTCGTCACCGAGGAGGAGTCCGAAGCCCTCGGGGAGCTCTCCGGCCTTCCCGAAATCCTCGCGGTCACCCTTGGGGAAAGGGGGTGCATGCTTCGAAGAGGCGACGAAGAGGTGGCCGTCCCCGCGGAGGACGTGCGTCCGGTCGACGTCACCGGTGCCGGAGACGCCTTCGCCGCCGGCCTAATAGACGCCTACCTCGACGACGCGGACCTGGAGGAGATGGGTCTGCGAGGAAACCGGGTGGCCGCCGAGTGCCTCCGGCAGGTCGGCGGGTTCAGGAAGGGTTAGTCGACACCACGGGGGGGCTACCGCGTGGCGAAGTGCCCCTCGTCCTCGTCCTGCGCGGACCAGTCCGTATCCCCGGCCCTCATCTCGACGGCGTGCGCCGCGGACTCCGACAACCTAACCGCCTCCTCGAGGTCGTGCCCCCTCGCCAGGGCCACGCCCATGCGCTCCTCGCAGGTCACGTGCTCGCCCTTCGAGTGGTACGCGAAGGGCTTGTCGAAGAGGTACAGCTCCGCGTAGCGCTCCGCCTCCGCGAGGCCGCGGTACCTTAATCCGTAGCCCTCCACCTCGCCGGGGGCCTTGAGGGCGTGGCTCGCCGCGGGGTGGAGGGGTCGCAGGATGCGGTGGCCGCCGACCTCCTCGTCGAACGGGACCTCCCTGCCCGTGACCGCGCGCAGGTGGAGGCCGCCCTCGCTTAAACCGGGGCGGTGGGACAGGTACGTCACCATGCCGGTGTCGTGGGGCCTCGGCGAGACCTCGTTCGCCAGCACCTCGACCTCCCCACCCGCCTCTTTTACGAATAGCTCCACGCCGAAAACTCCCGCCCCGCCGAGAGCCTCCACTATTCCCTCGGCGGCGTCGTACACCCTCTCCTCGGCCTCCGCGGCCAGCTCCTCGTCCCTCCTGTCCGAGTCCGGGCCCCAGGGCAGGTAGTCCGCGACGTCGGGGGAGTGACCGGAGCCGTGGTAATCCCCCTTGCCGGTCTGGTACTGCCACACCGGCTTGGCGAAGGTGACCCCCATCCCGCCGTCGACCAGGTGCCTGGTGGTTATGGCGGTCACCTCCACGTCGAAGTCGACGAATCCCTCTATCACGGCGACGTCGCCCCGGCCCCGCGCCTCGTTCTTGGCTGCGAGCCGAGCGGCCTCTACGTCGTCCTCGTCGTGGACGTAGTGGGACCCCTTGCCGGAGCTCGACATCACGGCCTTGGAGACCGCCGGAAGCCCAACGTCGAGGACGGCCTCCCGGTAATCCTCTGGGTCCCCCGTCTCGACGAAGGTGTATGGCGACGTGGGGACGCCCTGCTCCGCGATCCTCTCCCGCAGCAGTTTCCTGTCCATGCAGACCCTGGCGGCTTCGGCGTTCGGCACCACGAACCAGCCGTCCCGCTCGAGCTCCAGCAGTTCCTCCGTGTCGATCGCCTCGATCTCCGGAATGACCACGTCGGGCTCCTCGGTCTCCACCACGTGGCGCACGGCGTCGCCGTTCAGCATGTCGAAGACGTACTCCCTGTCCGCGACCCTTGCGGCGGGGGAGCCCTGGTACCTGTCCACGGCGACGAGTTCGTACCACGAGCGGCGGGCCTCCCGGAATATTTCGCGCCCCAGCTCGCCGGCGCCGAACATCACGACTTTCAGGGGCCGCGCCTTCCCCGAGAGCTCCCGCAGCACGGATGCCGTGTCCATGCCTATGGATGGAGGAAATCGTCCTAAAGGTTTCCCCAGGTATGCGCCCGCGTTGCCGCTTTCGTCAAACTTTTACGGACGGAGGAGAAGGGAGTAATCGGGGTGTTATTTTGAAGAGGAAGCGCAAGGGCGTCGAGAAGGCGAAGGGGCTGGAGGAGAAGTTTCTGGAGGAGAACCTGGAGGACCTCAAGGCAATAGCCTCGGGCGAGATGGAGAGTGCGTACAGCCGCGAGGAGGTAAGCAGCTACCTGGAAAACCTGGAGGAGGAACCCGAATAGCGAGAGTCAAGATACTCGCAGGGGAGGCGAGGGAGGCCGAAGTTAACCTCGAAGGAAGAACTGTCAGGGAGGCGGTGGAGGAGCTCGACCTCGACCCGGAGTTCTTCCTGGCCTTCAGCGACGGCAGACCCCTGCCCGACGACGCCCCCGCCGAGGACGGAATGGAGATAATCAGGGTCGTGACCGGGGGCTAATCCGACCTCAGAACGAACTCGAACTCGTCGCCCTCCTCGACCTCCTCGTCCAGTACGATTCTGAGGTTCCCGAGCCCGGCCCTCCGGACCAGCCCGGCGGCGAACTTCCCGTCCACCTCCTCCACGCTCTTCACGACGAATGTGCCGGTCAGCCTCACGGCGGCCTCCTGTCCCTCAGGACCGGAAACCTCTCCCTCAGGGTATCGACGTCCCCGAGGTCGATATCCACATCGAGCACCCGCTCCCTCTCACCGGCCTCCGCCTCCAGGTTGCCCCACGGCCCCACGACGCAGGAGTGCCCCGCCATCTCCATGTCCTCCGCCACGCCGACGCGGTTGCAGGCCGCGACGAAGCACTGGTTCTCCACCGCCCGGGCACGGGTCAGCAGGTTCCAGTGGGTCAGGCGCCGCAGGGGCCACGCCGACGGAACCAGCAGGAGCACGGCGCCCCCGTCGAGCTGGCCCCTGTAGAGCTCCGGGAACCTGAGGTCGTAGCAGATGGAGAGGCCGGCCCTTACGCCCCCGACGTCCGCCGTGACGACGGAGTCGCCGGGCTCCATCCTGCCGGCCTCACGGCCCTCGAAGAAGAGGTGCAGCTTCGAGTACTCCGCGGCGACCTCCCCGTCCACGAGGAGGAAGGAGGTGTTGTAGAACCCGTCGCCCCGCTCCTCACCGACGGAGCCGGCGAGGACCGCCCTACCCTGCGAGGCACCGGAGAAGGCGGCCTCCACCTCGTCACGCGTCAGGGCGTCGTTCTCCAGCGTCTCGAAGGAGGCGCCGCTCCAGAGCTCCGGCAGAACCACGATGTCGCCGTCGGCGGCCCCGGCCAGTGAGACGGCCTTCTCCAGGTTCTCCTCTCCGGCGCCCTCGAAAGCCGCCTGTACAAGGGATATCGAGAGCTTCATCCGTCAGGTTATTGTTCTCCTCACATATTTAAGGAGGTGATGGCCACCGGCGCCCACGCCCACGCCCGCGACGGCGACGCTACGGAGCGGCGCCTGTTCAGGGCGTTCCTCGTTATCCTGGTCTTCTTCCTCGTCGAGCTCGCCGGGGGGATCTACACGAACAGCCTCGCCCTGCTCGCGGACGCTGGACACATGTTCACGGATGTTCTGGCGCTCGGCGCCGCCTTTACCGCGACGAGGATATCCAAGT
Organism: Methanonatronarchaeales archaeon; assembly: GCA_018263395.1. Classification (GTDB taxonomy): domain Archaea; phylum Halobacteriota; class Methanonatronarchaeia; order JAANXF01; family JAANXF01; genus JAANXF01. The sequence goes on along the minus strand of JAANXF010000015.1, from coordinate 2,048 downwards.
GGTCGTCGGACGAGTCGGTGACCTACGGGTACTACCGCTCCGAAATCATCGTCGCCTTCCTTAACGGCATCACGCTCGTCCTCATATCGCTCTACATATTCTACGAGGCGTACACCAGGCTGGCGAGCCCGCCGGAGGTCAAAAGCGGCGCCATGATGCTGGTGGCTGTCGTCGGGCTGGCGGCGAACCTCGTGGCCCTCAAGCTTCTCTCGGGGAACCACGCACACGCCTCCCTGAACCTGAGGGCGGCCTTCCTGCACGTCGTGGGCGACACGCTGGGCTCTGTCGGGGCGATTGCGGCAGGCGCCGTCATGCTTACCACGGGGAACTACCTCGCGGACCCGGCGGTCGGCTTCCTCATAGGGGGGATCATACTGTTCGGCTCCACTCGCGTGGTCAGGGACGCCCTGGACGTGCTTCTGCAGTCCGTGCCGAAGCACGTGGACGTGGAGGAGGTAAAGGAGGCGATGGAGTCCGTCGAAGGCGTCGTGGAGGTGCACGACCTGCACGTATGGTCGCTGAAGGAGGGGCTGAACGTGTTGAGCAGCCACGTCGTCGTGGAGGACCTCTCGATTTCGAACGACGTGCTGGCGGAGATGTGCGGAGTCCTGCAGAGGGACTTCGACGTAGAGCACACGACGCTGCAGATGGAGGACCCGGGAATGGTGGGGAGGCTGTGCAGGTGCGAATTGTAGTCGACGACGTGGGGAGCTACCCGCCCCGCATGGGCCACGGGTTCGTGGCCCGTTTAGAGGAGAGGCAGGAGGAGGCGGTCTCCCTGGTGGTGGAGCTGTTCGAGGAGAAGCGGTCGACGGGCCTCGACGTACCGTGCTACCCGCAGCTCCGCGAGATGGTCGACACCTTCCTGCTGCCCCTTCGGGAGCAGGATAACTGGGAGGAGCCCTACGTGCTGCGGGAGGAGCTGGCGTCTATGCCGGAGCTCGAGATCCTCGACGAGCACTATGGGGAAAGCGGGGAGACCGTCGAGGTGAAGGTCCCCGTAACCGGGCCGGTGGAGTTGGCGGTGGCGGAGACCGGCCCCTCCCCGCACCGCGATGTGCTCATGGCGGTGGCGGAGACCGTGAAGCGGTTCGGCGAATCGGCCCTCGAACTCGAGAACGTCGAGGTCCGGAGCCTGGCCCTGGACGAGCCCTCCCTCGGCACCAACCCGGCAATCGCCATCGAGCGGGAGGACCTGGTGGACGCCCTCCACCTCGCCTCGGAGGTGGGCGTCGAGACGCAGGTGCACCTCCACTCCCCTCTCTACTACGTGGAGGCGCTGGAGGCCGGAATCGACGTAATCGGGGTGGAGACGGCGTCCGACCCGTCCCGCGCAGATGCCGTGGACCGGGAGGTGCTGGAGAGCCACGGGGGATACCTCCGCGCCGGCGTCTCACGGACCGACAGCGACTCCATGGCCGCGGAGCACCGGGACGCCACCGGGTTCGACGCCTGGGGCGAGGAGGACGCCTTCCTGCGCGTAATCCGGGAGACCGAGTCCCCCGAGAGGGTCGCCGAGAGGACGGAGAGGCTTCACGGGGAGTTCGGGCACCGCCTCAGGTACGTCGGCCCCGACTGCGGGCTCGGCGGCTTCCCCTCCCGCGAGGCGGCCAGGCTGCTGCTGCGGAACACCGTGGAGGGCGTGGAGATGTTTCGGCGGGGGCACTGCTGAAGAAGCGTAAAGAGACGTTTACGGACGGCCGCGTACTGAACTCCTCTCCCGGGGAGACATCCTCTCCACGCTCAGTAAACAGGAGCTGAAGCCGGCCTACAGGGAGCTCTCCATATCCAGCTACCAGGAGGCCAAGAGGGTGGCGAACAAGGTGGTGGAGCTCGGCGGCGGCCAACCGGTCCTTGTCGAAGAGCAGCTCCGGCTCGTAGTCGATGTCTATGATGCCGAATTAACGAATCAGCAGCTTTCTTAACCGGCTGCCTCAGCCAGGTCGTCGAGGGTCGCCAGAAGCCGGTCCCGGCAGCGGTCGAAGTGGTTGTCCGGAATCCTCCCGTACGCCCCCTGCAGGCTGTCCCGGTACCCCTCCGACCCGACC
>JAANXF010000014.1 GCA_018263395.1 Methanonatronarchaeales archaeon | reverse complement strand
GGGCGTCCCCCGCAAACCGCCCCATAACCGGAAATGACTTCCGGTTAAATCACCGGATTTGGGCGAACATTTATACGTTTACGGGGCATACAATCCACTTAACCGGAAAGAGGTTACTGGTTTCCGGTAGGTGAATGGAGATGTGCAGAACATACAGAACAGCGGGAATCCGTCTCGGAACGGAAGGAGCCGCCGAATCGCATACTCAGAGGGGTGGCCCACCTTGGTAGACGCAGCAGTCCTTACCGAAGGAATCAACGCCGTCTGGGTGCTGACGGTAACCTTCCTGATATTCTTCATGCAGGCCGGCTTCGCCATGCTCGAGGCAGGAAACGTCCGGGCGAAGAACGCCGGAAACGTCCTGATGAAGAACATGATGGACTGGTCCATGGGCGTCCTGGTCTACTTCTTCGTAGGCCTCGGCATCGCCGGGATCGCCGCCGGATTGACGGCCCCAGGAGGCTACTCCGTCGCGGAGAGCTTCTCCTACGTCAACGACCCCGGCGCTTGGATCGGATGGCTCTTCGGCGCAGTCTTCGCCATGACCGCCGCAACCATAGTATCCGGCGCCGTCGCAGAGCAGCTGAAGTTCAGGGCCTACCTGTTCTACAGCGTCGGCATCACCGCATTCATATACCCGGCGATACAGGGATTCGCCTGGGGCGGCGGCCTGCTCTCCGGCAGCGGATACCTCGGAGCCGCCTTCGGAACCGGCTACCTCGACTTCGCCGGCGCCACCGTCGTCCACATGCTCGGAGGCGTCGCCGGACTCGTCGGGGCATATATGGTCGGTCCAAGGAAAGGCCGCTACACCTCGGCAGGGAAATCGATACCCATACCGGGACACTCCGTACCCCTCGTGGTGCTCGGGACCCTGATGCTGGCCTTCGGATGGTACGGCTTCAACGTCGGAACCCAGGCGACCGTCCTCGCAGTAGAGGCAGGGGCACTGGTCTTCAAGGGCGAGGCCCTCGGACGGGTGGCCATCAACACCACCCTCGGCATGGGAGCCGGAGCCGTAGGAACCACAGCCTACACCTGGATAAAGGACAAGCCGGACCCGGTCCTGACCGCCAACGGTCTGCTGGCCGGATTGGTCGCCGTCACCGGCGCCGTCCCCCACGTAACCGTCTGGGGAGGAATCAGCCTCGGACTGATAGCCGGGATACAGGTCCCGCTGGTCTACAGGTTCGTCGTCGACAAGATGAAGGTAGACGACGTCTGCGGCGTCTTCGCCGTCCACGGCTCCGCCGGAGCCATCGGCACGCTGCTGATACCGGTCTTCGCCGTATCCGGCTTCTCCGCAGCCCAGCTCGGTATGCAGGCCGCCGGCATACTGGTCATCACCGTATGGACCGTCGTCACCACCTACGCCGTCTTCAAGGTGGCAGAGGTAACTGTCGGCCTCAGGGTCAGCGATGCGGAGGAGACCGAGGGACTGGACAAAGGCGAACACGGAGTATCAGCCTACCCAGAGTTCGGAACCGAAGCCAGAGGAGGTGAAGGGCTGTGAAGCTCGTGACTGCCGTAATCCGGCCCGAGAAGCTGGAGGACGTAAAGACCGCCCTCGCCGAAGCCGGATACCCCTCCATGACCGTCACGGACGTGAAGGGACGCGGCAAACAGAAGGGGGTCGAGCAGACCTGGAGAGGCGAGACCTACCGCGTCGACCTCCTGAACAAGGTCAAGGTAGAGATCGGGATAATCGATGATGAGGTGGACGAGGTCCTCGGAGTACTGGAGGAGGCCGCCTCCACCGGAAGCATCGGCGACGGCAAAGTCTTCGTGACGCCGGTGGAGCGGGCCCTCCGCATCAGGACCGGAGAGACCGGAGAGGAGGCCCTCTAAAAAGGCCCTCTCCTTCCGGCCCGAGAACAGAAGCCCGGACCCATCCCGGGTCCGGAGAACCATCCGGCCCCTCCCCGACCGGGCGTAAGACCGATCCGCCCGGTGGCTGGGCCGGCCCATAAAAACGTTCAAAAAACTCACCCTAACATGCCTGAAGAAGTCGCAGAAGACATACAGAGGATAGAGACGGAGAAGTCCGGAGCCCACGCCTACATCGTACAGGGCGAGAGACGGACGGCCCTCGTCGACAGCGGCGTACACGAGAACCTGGATGACCTGAAATCGGACCTCCGCGACGCCGACATCGAACATGGAGACCTCGACCTCCTTATAAACACCCACGAACACTACGACCACATCGGAGTCAACAAGGCCATCCAGGAGGACTGCCTCGTCGCCGCCCACCGCTACTCCGCCGTCAAGAGGGTCACCGGTGACGACGACGTACTGAAGTGCCGCGCACACGGCCAGGACGTCTCCGGATACGAAGTGGACCTCTGGCTGGAGAACAACGCCCTCATCGACCTCGGCGGCAAGCGCCTCAAGGTACTCCACACACCGGGCCACACCTCCGGCTCCCTCCGCATCCTCGACACCTCTACCCGCGCCCTCATCACCGGCGACACCGTATTCGCAGCCGGCACACCCTCCGACATCTACACCTCCGGCAGCCAGGGAGAATACGCCAACTCCCTACGCCGACTACACAACTTCAGACTCGAAACCCTGCTACCCGGCCACGGCTGGATCTCCGACGACCCGAAGGAGGACATCGCCGCCGCCATCGAAACCGTCGAGGAGGGAATGGCGACGGAAAGGGGGAATCGCATAACTAATTAATAAAGAAGCGGGTGCGGGCCGAATTCTCCTGTCGGGATGGCCACCCCGACCCGGACCGACACACTAAACAACATGGTCGATAGAAGAAAACAGCGAAATCTATAACTCTCTTTTAGAACCTTATAGAGAGTTTTATAGAGAGTTTTCGAGCCACTCTTTTAACTTTTGAAAGTCTTTAGCCCCTGCTTGCTCGCGATGCTGCGAAGGGTGCCAAGATCTATCTCGTCGTGCAACGGAACGGTAACCCTCCGGCTCTCACCAGTATTCGCGTCCACGAACTGAAGCTTGACATGGCTACCGCTCCTTTACTAAACGGTGGCCGGTTAGGGCGTCGATAATCTCTTCCCCCGAAAAGGGCAAATCTAGGGAACCTCTACCTCTTCCAGTTCCTCCTTCGGCAGCTCCTTGCCCTCGTCTCGATGTAGCTCAAGAGCTTCGAGCATGTTCTCCAGAGCCTCCTCCGGGCCCTCCCCCTGGCTGGCAACCGAGGTCTCCGGGTCCTTGGCGACCTAGGCGACCTCGCCCTTCCAGACCCGGTACGGGTGCTGCTCGTCCGGCTCCCCCGACTTTACCGACATAATTCCAGATTACGGCCCTTAACCACATCAATCCATGCACACCGTCAGCTCTTCGGGGAGAACTGCCGATGAGGGGTCGATACTCTTCTATATACCGAAGCTCTCCTTTACGACCTCGGCGTTGAGCCTCCCCTCGTGCATCACTTCCCCCGTCGAGGCGACGTTGACGGTGATTTCGGCGGGGGCGAATATCGCGGTGTCTATCCCGTAGAAGTCGAAGCCGGCCTCCTTGAAGGTCTGAAAGAAGGGCTTTCCGTAGTCCGAGGAGTTCTCGCTCGGCACATCCTCCACGTAGCCCAGTACCTCCTCGTCCTCCACGGTGAGGTAGGCGGAGCCGTAGTATATCTGGCCGTCGTTGGTGGTGCCCATCGCCTCGTCCGGCCTGACAGGGGCGATCGGGGCCGTACCGGCACCGCCGAGTATCTTCGTGGTGTCGTAGCCCAGTTCGTTCAGGCGGTAGACGGAGGTCTCCACGATGCGGGCCGCGACCTGAACGGAGCCGGCGACGCAGGCCGTGGGGGCAACCAGTGCGTACGCGTCGCCGGGCGAAACGCCGCAGTCATCCGCGATGGACCCCATGGTTTCGTCGGACGGGAGGCCGTCCGCCTCCAGCACTATCACGGCCTCGTCTGCGTCGTCACTGTACCCTATCCTCTCGTAGGTCTCCTTCGGCTTCTCCGCGAGGGCCCGGGCGGGGCCGCTTCCCATCGCGAAGTATTCCCCGCTGCTGATCTGCCACCCGGCCTTCTGGGAGCCCAGCAGGGCCACGGCGGGGTGGTCCGTCTCCACGTCGACGAAGGGGACCGGGGTGCCGTCGATGTGTCCCGTCCTGATGGAGGTGTTTCCGAGGCCGCCCATGCAGACCTCGGCCATTACGCGTCCCGCGTCGTAGCCGCCCTGCGATTCCACGCCGCAGTCCACGACCGTGGCGCCGTTTGAGAGTTCGCTGACCTCCATGTTGAGCCTTTCCGAGTGTCTGATGAGTCCCCCGACCAAGTTCGAGGCAAGGCTGTTCACGCTGAGCATCGAGGATACTTGGGGCGCCTCTCTTAAAAGGGTCCCGCAACGGATTTTAGCCCACGGGGGCATCTCTTGGGGAGTGACTCGCCTCCTGGTCAGCCCGAGGAGCGTCGACGAGGTCGAGGCCACGGTCTCGGGTGGAGCCGACGTGGTGGACGTGAAGCGGCCGGCCGAGGGCTCCCTCGGAGCCAATTATCCCTGGGTCCTGCGAAAAATCCGTGAAGCCGTACCCGAAGAGGTGGAGACCAGCGCCGCGATAGGCGACATGGACGCCCGCCCCGGCCTCGCCTCCCTCGCCGCCGACGCCGTCGCCTCCGCCGGCTTCGACTACGTGAAGGTCGGGCTGCACTCCGTCAACTACGAGGGGGGCCTGAAGGTCGCATCGGGCGTCGCGAGGGCCGTCGACGGACGCGCCACGCCGGTCATCGCCGGTTACGGCGACTACGCACTCATAGACGGCCTCGCGCCCATCGAGATATCGGAGATAGCGGAGGAGGCCGGTGCCGACGTCGCCATGCTGGACACCGCGGTCAAGGACGGCTCCTCCCTGTTCGACCACCTGTCCGAGGAGGAGGTCGCCGTCTTCATAGAGGACGCGGAGGGCCGCGGACTGGACACCGCGCTGGCCGGCTCCCTCGACCTCGAGGCCGTCGAGCTCTGCGCCGACCTCGGGACCGACATCGTCGGGGTCAGGGGAGCGGCGTGCGGCGGCGACAGGGGCGACTCGATAGACGAGGGATGCGTAAGGAAGCTCGCAGGTGCCCTGAGTTGAGGGTATTCCTCGCAGAGCTCGCGTCCGTCGAGACCAGGTTCCCGGGAGAGATAGAGCGACAGGGCCGCGCCATGCTCGACGCGCTCGCGAGCGGCGCGAGGAGGGCCGGACACGAGCCCGTCGTGCCGGAGAAGGGCGGGACACTGGAGGAGGCCGTCGAGGAGCTGGCGCCGGGGTGCGACCGCGGCCTCGTCGTGGCCCCCGACGACCTCCTCGCCGACCACGTCACGCTGCTCAGGGAGCACACCCGCGACCTCGGACCCTCCCCGGAGTACGTGGAGACGGCGGCCGACAAGCTGGAGACCCTAGAGACGCTGGAGGGCGAGGTTCCCGTCCCTGCACTGGACCCGGGGGGAGAGGCGGTGGTGAAGCCCGTGACCGGCTGCAGCTCCGAGGATGTGCGGGTAACGGAGGAGGAGCCGGGGCCGGACGAGTTCGCCACCGAACGGGTGGAGGGGACGCACGCCTCCGCGGTTCTCGTCGAGGGGAAGGCCGTCGCCCTCTCCCAGCAGCTCGTAACCGTCGACGACGGCCGGTTCGTCTACCGCGGCAACCGCGCCCCGCTCCGCCACCCCCTGAGAGAGGAGGCGTTCGAGGTCGCGGAGACGGCGGCGAGGGCACCCGGGACCCCGGGCGGAATCGTCGGCGTCGACCTCGTCCTCGGAGACGAACCCGTCGTTATAGAGGTGAACCCGCGACCCACGGTCTCGATAGTTCCTCTGGAGCGCTCCATGCGTCCCAGCCCGTCCCGGCTCCTGTTCGAGGGGCTCCCGCGGGACGCGGAGCTCCTGTTCAGCGGGGAGGCGGAGTTCCGTTGCTAGGCATCGACGTCGGCGGAGCCAACCTCAAAATCGTTTCCGGAGAGGGGATACGCTCCGCCTACACCCCTCTCTGGACCGGGGAGGGACGGAGACGGCTCGGGGAGGAGCTCAGCGGCGCCGGGGACGTCGCCGCAGTAATGACGGGGGAGCTCGTCGACGCATACGATACGCGACGCGATGGGGTGCTCTCCATCCTCGACGCCCTTGAGGCTGCTGATGGTGAAGTGGTGCTCTACGGATACGACGGCTTCGCCGCGCCGGACGAAGCCCGGCAGGACCCGCTGGCCTTCGCCGGGGCCAACTGGAAGGCCTCCGAGGAACTGGTCGAGAGCGAAATGGGGGATTGCGTCCTGATGGACGTCGGCAGCACGACGTGCGACGTCGTGCCGGTAGGGGCGTCGGACTGCCGTTCCGACCTGGAGCGCCTCGCGGCGAGGGAGCTGGTCTACAGCGGCGCCCTCCGCACCGACCTCACGGCCCTCACCCGCTCCGTGGAGGTCAGGGGTGCGGATGTGCCGCTGGCGAAGGAGCGGTTCGCCGTCACCGGCGACGCCTACCTGGTGCTCGGAGATATCGGGGAGGCGGACTACGCGACTGAGACCCCGGACGGCGGACCGAAGACCGGGGAGGCCGCGAGGCGACGACTCGCCCACACCGTCTGCAGCGACACCGAGGAGCTCGATGCTGAAGAAATCGTCTCTATAGCGGAGCAGTTCAGGGACGTCCAGATCGCGGAGGTGGCGGAGGCCGCCGAGGTACAGGCCGCCAGAGCCGACGCCGAAACCGCGGCGATATGCGGTACCGGCGACTTCCTCGCCCGGAAGGCCGCGGAAATGGCGGGCCTCGAGGTCATCGATCTGAAGGATTTATTCGGGGATTTCGCGGAGACGCTGCCCGCCCACGCGGTGAGGGAGCTTGCTTTGAGGAGGGGCGTCTGACGCAGAGGTATCGTTTCGAGGTCTGTGGGGTCTGGATGCAGGACAGTTGCGATAGCGTAGCGGGAAATACGCTCCTGTCCGGATCGTTCTCGTCCTCGACCTGTTTCCTGTCCTCCATCCCGAACGTACCCGGCCGTAACTCCGTCGCACATCCCTAGACCAGTCGGCTCGACCGGGATTTGGGGTTGAGGTCGTTTCAAGAATGGCTGAGGGGAAAGGCCCAACGAACTTTTCTCGTCTGAGCGTCGGGGCAGATTTCCCTGTCTCAGAGGTTTTTGAAATGACCTCGTTGTTGGAGCTGTATCTCTTTCTCTTACGGATATTCCCGGGTTTCGTCGGAGGCGAGGTAATCGGTCCCGGATCAGGGAGCGCTCTCGTAACTCCCGTCATCTTTGAGGGTGGCGGAGTACGCTCCCTGGAAAACGTCGCTCTCGACTATGTCCTGGGCGGACAACCTGGTCGAGTCGTATACCACCGTGACCTGTTTCTTCGGTAGACTGACCGTCACCTCCCCGGTTCCGTCCATCGATTCGAGATAGTTTTTAACAGTAAGGCGGCAGCCATCACACACCATGCCCTCAACGTCGAGTGTGGCAACCCGGAGGTCTTCCCCGGAAAGCCCTGCATCGCCGCCTGAATCGTTGATGGCGGCGCCGACCGGGACCGCCGCGTAACCCACCAGTGCGATCAGGAGGAACGCCGAAAGGGCGGAGTATATGGAACGCCTGGGGACGCCTCCTTCCAGTCCTTTCAGGGAGAGGAGTGTAGTGGTTATGAGGACCGCTATTCCCCCCAGCTGGAAGATTACTGTGTTGCTGGTGATAAAGGAGGTTTGAAGACCCGAGTAGACGAGGGGGGGCTGAGTTCGGGGCGATAAAGAGGACCCCTCCCGTGACCCCTCCTGCCACCGCTTTCCCGTCGACCGTCACTTCGATTCCCTCCTCCCTCTTTTCCTTTTTATTTTCCAGCTTTTCATCGGACTGCAGATCGAGGGCCTCTCCACACTGAAAGCAGAATTTGGCCCCGGCCTTATTGATATCTCCACACTTCGGGCACTCCTGGACGCGGTCCTCTATTTTTGTCTTCATCCTCGTTCGTGTCAGTCACGATATCACCGAGACCGGGTTTATTACGCCGTGGAGTGCGAGGCTGTAGTAGGCCAGGTAGGCGGATACCAGGACGAGCAGCAGGCCGCTCCCCCTCCTCACGTAGCTGAAGTCGAACCTTCCGTGCGTCAGGAGCCTGCTCCTCGATTCGGAGGTCAGTACGGTTCCCGCGACCATCATCGTTGACTTGCCTACGGCGAACGCGAGGAACGCCGCTGTACCGAGGAAGATATCTCCAGAGAGGAAGGGGTAGATGATAAGCAGGAGGAAGACGGGGAAGATGCATGCGATGGAGCTCATGGAGTAGCCGAAGCCGAACAGGAACAGGTTGCGGGACGTCCTGCCGGACCGGCGGATCAGTCTGCTTCCTGCGGCGGCGAGGGGCCTCGCGTTTACCGTATTCCCCGCGAGGAAGTGGATGCCGGCCGCTCCCAGCACAGCGGCCATGAAGGGGACGCCGATTTTGAGAACAGTCGGGACGCTGGCCATTCCGCCGATGGAGGATATCGTCACGCCGAGGACTCCGTAAAAGAGGACCATGCCGAGCAACGCGATAAGCCCGTAGCGGAGAGCTCGATACCGGTCCGTTTGCCCAGCTTCGGAGAGATAGTACCCCATGTAGCTGGGAAAGATCGCGACCGAACAGGGAGCGAAGAACGAGAGGATGCCTGCCCCGAATGCGAAGACTGTGACTGCGAGGAGCGAGAGCGTCGAGAGCTGCACGAGTTGAGGCACGATCAGGGAATAGAAGCCGAGGAACCCTGCTACAATCAAGGCGAGGAAAACCGTGGCCGAGCCGATAATAAACCACCTCACCGGTACGCGTATCTTCATGGTGCGCTCCACGTCAGTGAAGAACGTCGTCGAGTGCCCCGCCTTCCCCGAGGTCGGTGAGCACGCGGTTCAGGAGTTCCCGGATGGTGTACTCCTCGTAGTGCTGGGTTCGGCAGTGTTCGCACGGTTTCATCTCCTCGGCGACGGCCCGGATTTCCTCTCCGTGTGCCTCGATCAGGTTCTGTACGAGGTCGTTCAGTGAGTTTCGCGTGGTTTCGAACGCTTCCGACAGCTCTTCGTCGGCGGTTTCAGGAAGTTCGTATGAGAAGACCCGCGTGTTCGACCTGTAGTACTTTTGCATCCCACCGCCCCTCTCTTCGAGGCGCGCGAGCTCGACCATACCTGCCTCTTTCAGGACGTTGACGTGGTGCCTGACGGTGGTCTCCGCCTTATCTTCGCCACGACGGACCAGTTCTTCCCTGATCTCGCCCACTGCCATCTCCTCGTCAGCCAGCATGTCGAGGATCTTCGCCCGGACCCTGTTGTCGAGCGCCCTCGCCTTCTGAGGGGAGGCGGTGATCACGTTCTCGATCGTGACCTCGGTTTCGAGCAGGCTCACTGCATCCCGAATGGACCGCTACGGGCATAAATATGGTGTCAAATCTATCGTTACGCTACTAATTCTATGATAATAGATAAATGGCTCCCCTCTCCATTACAGTTCAATGGCGGCAAAACAGGCGCGGTACGACGTGGGTGGAATGAGCTGCTCGTTCTGCGCCGAGAGCATCCGGAAGGCGTACGGACGCATCGAGGGGGTCGAGGACGTCGACGTCAGCCTGGCCCACGAGGAGGTCCTGGTACGGTACGACGACGAAGAGGTGGGCGAGGCAGAACTGAAGGTTACGCTACAGGAGCTGGGTTACACGATTCGAGACCCCGACAGGGCGAAGCGTTTCGAGGAGCGACAGCGGGAGCTCGATCGGGGCAAGCGCCGTCTCCTGTTCAGCGGTTTCACCTCGATTGTCGCGGCAGGCCTGATGCTATACATGATTTTCATCCGGGGCACTTTCGAGTCCCGGTCGCTCGCGATGGATTACGCGGTGCTCGGCCTGGCCCTGTCGACCATGTTCGGGCCGGGCCTCTACATCAAAAAGAAGGCCTACTACAGCCTCCGCCGCGGCATCTTAAACCAGCACGTCCTGCTCGAGGCGGGCGCGTTTTCGGGTCTCCTCGGCGGTTTCCTCGGACTGTCCGTGTTCCCGGGTTTTCCGACGGTGCACTTCTTCGCGGTATCGGTCTTCATCACCACGTACCACATCCTCTCCGAGTACACCAGCCTAGTCGTACGGGCACGGGCTTCCAGAGCGGTGGAGGGCCTGCTGGACCTTCGGCCCGATACCGCCCGCCGAGTCACGGACTCGGGCGTCGAGGATGTGACCGTCGAGGAGCTGGACGTCGGTGACCGTGTACGCGTCAGGCCCGGGGAGAGCGTCCCGGTCGACGGAGAGGTCGTGGAGGGAGCGAGCGCCGTCGACGAGAGCGTGGCAACCGGAGAATCCAGACCGATCGACAAGGGGCCCGGCGACGAGGTGATAGGCGGAAGCGTCAACGAGACCGGAACCCTCCTCGTCGAGGTCGTGGCCACGGGTGAGGACGCGTTCCTGAACCGGGTTGCTCGCCAGGTCGAGGAAGCGCGGGCGATGAAACCCGGCATCGTCCTGCTAGCAGACCGGGTGTTGAAATACTTCGTCCCCGGCGTCCTGACGATCGCCGGAGCCTCCTTCCTGTTCTGGGTCGTGGGCCCGCTTCTCATCGGTAATCCTCCAGCCATTCATCGCGGGGCGTTCGCTGCACTTGCGGTGTTAGTCCTCGGATATCCCTGCGCACTCGGGATGGCGACGCCCCTGGCATTGATCCGTGGCGGTGGACTGGCGGCGAAACGTGGTATCCTGATGCGGAGCGGTGACGCGTTCCAGATATTCAGAGACGTGGATACTGTCCTGCTCGACAAGACGGGCACGATAACGGCCGGCGAGCCCGCGGTGAGCGACGTGGTGCCGACTTCGGAAGCCCCGGCAGAGGATGTTCTCCGGAAAGCGGCGAGCGCAGAGGCCTTCAGCGAGCACCCGCTGGCCGGGGCCATCCTGAATTACGCGGACGAGCGGGGAACGGTGTTCACTGATCCCGACGAGTTCGACAGCGTGACGGGTAAAGGCGTGTCCGCGTCTCTGGACGGCGAACGGGTGCTCGTGGGCAAGTCCGGGTGGCTCGGAGACGAGGACGTCGACCTCTCCGGCGGTACGGACGAGATCGAACGCCTCCAGGGACGGGGTCTGACGGTCGTCGGCGTGGTCGCCGAGGGCCGTCTGACAGGGCTCATCGGAATCGGCGACGAGGTCAAAGAGGACGCCCGGGAAGCGGTTCGGCGTATGAAGGAGGCGGGGATTACGCCGGTCGTGATCACCGGCGATAACGAGCGGACCGCCCGAGCGGTCGCCGGGGAGGTCGGCATCGCGCGGGTAATGGCCGAGGTCCTGCCGGATGAAAAACGGGAGGAAATCGGCCGCCTACAGGGCGAAGGGCGCCGCGTGGCGATGGTCGGCGACGGAATCAACGACGCGCCCGCCCTGACGCAGGCGGATATCGGGATCGCGATCGGTGCGGGAACGGACATCGCAGTCGAGAGCGCCGACGTCGTCCTGACGGGTAACCGGCTCGGAGGAGTCATGGACGCATACGAGATCGGGAAAAGCAGTTACCGGAAGACGAGGCAGAACCTGCTCGCTGCGTTCAGCTTCAACGGCGTCGGCATCGCTGCGGCCACCACCGGCCTGGTGCACCCGGTGTTCGCCATGATAGCAATGGTTCTCTCGGTGACGACGGTGCTCGCAAACAGCTTCGCCGGACAGCTGCTATCCGGTGAGGGCATCAAGACGGACTTCTCGGTCGAGACTGAAGAATTCGACAAATAGGCCGAAACCTGTCGCCGCCGACTCCGAGCGCGTCGAGATCGTGTTCAACCCGCATACGACGAGCGCGAGCGCCCTCCGAATGGCCATCAGCGACCTCGGCTATGCGGTCGAGGTGGTCGAAGCACCGGCTCCTGCTGACTAACGGTGGGTGTTCACAGGCTGATTGGGTTGTTCACAGGTCGATTGAGTAGAATAGTTCAGTGATGGTCTATCCGGGGATGGGTTAATCACCTCTCTTCGTCGTGTCGATGATACGGGCTACGCGTGGATGACTTGGTCTATCATCGCGATAAACGTGGACGCAAATCCGGATCCCGAACTCCAATATGCCGTCTCCCGTTGGAGACCAGGCAGCTCTTCGTCACCGAGCACACTGTGCAGGACTGTATCGTAATCGACCAGAAGCATCCGCCCTAGATGGTGACGTTCGCTCATGTGTTCGCGTGGTTCCATCACAGTGATGGTGTCGTCCCCAGCAAACTGGTTCCGAACGGCTGATGATGAGCTGAGCACGAGTACGTCCACATCGGTGCCGGCACACTCACGAAGCACCTGCGTGATCTGGGGTGTAAGCAATGTCTCGTTTTGGACGCCGAACACAACGCGGGACGTCGCCTCCTTGATCAATTGCAAGATGCGCTCGGAAACCGCCTCCTGTCCACGGAGGGTCCACATATCCTCCCGCTCATCGTCGAGGCTGTCCCGCTGGGCCGCAACCGCTTCGAGGTGGTTCGCAACCTGTTCTATGTCCTGTTCAAACGTCCGCTGCAGGAGCGCGGCGGTTTCGTCGGGTGAAACGGGCTGGAACTGTTTTGGATTCGCCTGCTGGACGTTGATGAGGCCACGCTGTTCGAGTCCCTCGACGGCACTGTACACCTGTGGCCGGGTCACATCCGTGACACGGCTCACGTCGCGCGCGGTCGTAGCACCGAGTCTGTGGAGGCCGACGAGCACCTTTGCCTCGGTCGTTCCGAAGCCGAGACGGTGTAACGCATTGAGGACCTCTGACTCGCTCGATACGGCGTGATCGCTATTCATTGGTCTCTCCCCGAAGCGCACCCTTCAGCAGCGAACGTCGATTTCTCAATACTACTACCCGGGGGATAGTATCTCGCGCCATTATTGTTAGGAGTGTTCTTACAACGCTACTGTAATAGGTATTCCGAAACCTTAAATACTGCTATGTTAGAACATAACTTACAACAACATGGTCACGCGGGCACAAACAGTGGTCCATTCGGTTGAGGACCGTACTGAGAGCTGGCTTGCCCTACGGCTCGCGTTCAAAAATCGTGGGAGCTAATGTCGCAATCCGACTCCGAAACACCCCCCCAGAATGCCACGCTGGGTGAAGGTATTCATTGGAATCCTCATCCTCCTCGCGTTACTGGCTGTCGCTATCGTGCTCACCGGCATCGGTGGCCCTGGTCACGGCCCCGGGCGCCATGCACCTGGGATGCAAACGGGATTCGTCCTGCTGGTCTTCCCTCACTTCCCTCGACACTCTGGACTTAGGGACGACACAGCGGCCGGTGACGTCATACCGTCCGAGGGAGGTCATTGATGTCCTATGTTATGTCACCTGGAGTCCGCAAGTTTGCGCTCACTGTACATCTCACGGTTTCGATCGGTTGGATCGGCGCGGTCGCTGCGTACTTAGCGCTCGCCATTGCCGTTGTGATCAACCGTGATGTGCAGACGGTGCGTGCCGCCTTTCTAGCGATGGAATTGATCACTTGGTGGGTCATCGTCCCATTGGCCTTTGCCTCGCTGCTGACCGGCCTCGTCATGGCACTGGGCACTAGGTGGGGCTTGTTCCGGCACTATTGGGTCGTGTTCTCATTCTTGTTGACCGCCATCGCCATCGCCGTATTGCTGACACGTCTCGACCCAATTAGCTACAGAGCAGACTTAGCAGCGGATCCAACAACGTCCGTCGCCGATTTTCGCGGGGCTGGAGTACTGCTCCACCCCGATCCTGGCCTGCTGGTGTTACTCGTGATCACAGCGTTGAATATCTACAAGCCACGGGGCGTGACCCCATTTGGAAGGCGTAAGCAACAGGGGCAGCAGACAGAGTCCGAGACGTAGCTGTAGCAACTGCTGCTCGGTTTCGACCAAGCGAACCGGTCCGGTCTAGACCGGGTGACCGTATTGTCGCAGCGAGAGGATGACTAGGCGGAGCTCGCGTGTAGACTCCAGCGGACCCCGAGTCGTTCCAGCGACCGTTCGTATCATCCAGATATATGGTGGCGTTGCGTAGATTATCCGTGGCGATCGAAACGGTAAGGAGATCGCTCACGTTCTGTTCGAGCTGGGCCTAGATGAGATCCTCGGCTACCGCTCGGTTATCGTGGGTCGGGAGCAGTTGCGTCGTGTAAATGATGCCGCCAACCATCAACGCCAGTATGAGCAGCGCGTCGAGGACTACCTGGATGAATACGAAGGGATCCGGGGGGTTGAGGCCGATGCTGATCGGAAACGTGTCTATACCGTCTTTAACCCGCACGTCGTCGATTCGAAAGAGTTGAGGTCGCTAATCGAGGAACTTGGGTACGACGTATCCGGAGCTGAGGCCTAATAGGCCGCTTGAACCTCCACTCCCGTATGCCGGTATACGGCTTGACTCTTTGATATATGCTTCAAATAACGTCGAATAACCATCGAACCGTCGATGAGCCGTTTATGCGTTCATGTTGACGGTCGAAGAGTACCACAACGTTTATCCAGACAGTACTTCAAGTTATATTGAAATGTCTGTCTCGATTGAGGAGATGTCGGAGGCTTTCCTGGAGGCGAGAGCGAGGGTCTTCAGAGCACTCGGCGACGAGACGCGACTCCGGATTCTCAGAAACCTAAGCGAAGAGGGGGAGATGAACCCCTCGGGACTCAGGAGGGTTACGGGGAAGGACCTCAACCTGCTCTCACACCACCTCTCCTGCCTGGAGAACTGCGGCCTCGTGGAGAGCGAGAGGCGGGGGAGAAACGTGTTCTACAGGCCGAAGGACGGAGTGGAGGAGTTCTTCGAGTGGGTGGACGAGCACCTGCGGGGCGAGATGGACTCGGTGCTCTGCTGCGAGGTGGTCGAGTGATGGTGGTAATGGAGCAGTTTAAGAGGGAGGAGACCTACCGCTGCGAGGTGTGCGGCTTCCACTACGAGGCGAAGGGGGACGCAGAGGCCTGCGAGGAGGGATGTGAAGAGGGGATCTGCAGGAACGACGTTACGGCGAAAGCCCTGGAGCGAAGGGCCTGAGTCGCCTGAGTCCTTGAAAGTAATCTACTCACCCACACCCGGCCTCTACGCCGCCATCGGCCTGCTCTCACTGGTAATGGCCCTCGGGGCCATCCACAGAGTTCGAAATCAGGTTTACGGGAGGAGGTACCTATTCCTCATCACAGGTATCCCCCTAACCCTCTTCGTTTTCTACTACCGCGGGGTCGTCTCCAGGTTCGGAGGCGAGTGGTACATCGCCATCGAGCCGTACTCCCTCGGTGTGGGGCTGGCCATAGGAATCCTGGGGGCTCCATGGCAGCTCTGCTCCCGTCGGCCATCGGGAACGGTCTCCAGGTGTCCGAGGAGGGTTCCGCTCTCGGTGCCGGTGCGGCAGGGGTACTGGGGCTGGCCGGGTGCTGCGGGGGAGCCATTCTGGCTGCGGTCGCCTCCGTCGGCGGGGTGGCGGCGGCCTCCCGGCTCAGCGCGTGGTCCCCGTTTCTGCTGTTCGGCTCGGTCGGCCTCATGGCATTTTCCCTCGTGAAGATGGAGGCCGGATGTACCGACTGTGAAATCGGGGAGGAAGAGTAGTTATGGAAGAAGTTTGCCCGGAGTGTGGAGAAGAAGGCATCGACGTGGAGGCGTCCACCGTTCGCCACATGCTTGAGCCCTTCGTGAACCAGGACGTTGAGGAGACGGAGTACAGTATATGTATGGATAGGGACTGCTCCGTCGTCTACTTCGACGGGGACCGGGTTTTTCAGGAGGGGGACGTCTGTGTCCCGGTGAACTTCAAGATGGAGCCGGATGAACGGCCATTCCCGCTCTGCTACTGCTACGGCTACGGGAAGGAGGACCTGGAGAGCGAATTGACGAAGAGAGGTGAAACCGGCGTTCCCGACTGGATAGCTCAGCGCGTGCGGAACGGGGAGTGCGCCTGCACCTACAAGAACCCGAAGGGCAGGTGCTGCCTCGGCGACGTCAACGCGGCAGTAGGGGAGCTATCTGAGAGGCTCCGGGGAAAGGACCAAGAGCCTTCTGGAGGAGAGCATTGCTGCTGAGGACAGGGTCGAGAGTTCTGAGAGTTTTAATCTTAACCGCCCTGCTGACCTTAGGCCTCTCTATCCTCGCCATCCCGGCGTACGCCGCCGATTTCCAGACGGAAGGGCCCGGCTCCCTGGGGAGCGGCGGTGCCGCGTTCGACGGCGACCCCTCCACGGCCGCGGTGCTTAACGGGACGGGACCGGACTACGAGGACAAGCCCTATAAAGGGACGGTGAAGACGGAGGTGGTTTACACCCTTACCGTGGATGGCGACACCCTGGTGTACCGGTGGAGCGGGCGCCACCTTGAGAACGTCCCGTGCGCCACTTGCAACGGGGAGGGAAGGGTGTACCTCCGGAATCCGTCCACCGGTAGCTGGGTCCTGATCGACGAGAAGGTGGAGAAGGACTTCACAGAGACGGGCGAAACCGGCGTACCTCCGAACTTCGTGGACGACGGACTCGTCGAGGTGAAGTTTCAGGTCGTCACGGAGTACGAGAGGGATTTCTGGTCCTCCGAGCCTCTCGAAATACGGGAACTCTCCTTCACGGATGAGGGAGCGCAGTTCGAGGGGAAGAGTCGTCGGGAGAGGACATGGCTCGACGTCTTCGGCGGACCATTTCTATTCCTGGGGGTTGCAGCGGTAGCAATAATTTACCTCTTGAGAAAATCTGTGGGAGGGGGATGATGTACGACCTCGTAATTCTCGGGGGCGGTTCCGCTGCTTTCGGGGCCGCGGTCAGGGCGAGCGAACTGGGCCTGGAAACGGCCCTGATCAACGACGGGCTTCCACTCGGCGGCACCTGCGTCAACGTGGGGTGCGTGCCGAGCAAGCACCTCCTGGCCGTAGGCGAGGCGGCCTTCCCGGAAACGACGTTCGGCTCCGTGGACGTCGAGACCTCGTTCGACTTTCCGGCTGCGATGGAGGAGAAGGACAGGGTTGTCGAGTCTCTCAGGGAGGACAGCTACGTGGACGTGGCGGAGAGTCTCGGAATCGAGGTCCATACGAGCAGGGGCCGCTTCGTCTCGGAGAGCGAGATTGAGCTCGACGACGGGACACGGCTGGAAGGGGAGTACTTTCTGGTGGCGACCGGCTCGTCCCCGAGGGTCGTCGACTTCGACGGAATCGAAGAGGTCGATCACCTCACCTTCCGCTCCGCCCTGGAGCTGGAGGAGCTGCCCGGGTCCCTGGTCGTCATCGGTGCGGGGCCGGTGGGGCTGGAGTTCGGCCAGGTCTTCCACCACTTCGGGAGCGAAGTCACGCTCCTTCAGCGGTCGGGCCACGTGTTATCCGGAATGGAGCCTGTCCTCGGACGGGAGCTACAGAGGTGCCTGGAGAGGGAGGGCATGGATATCCGTACCTCCACCTCGGTGGAGCGAATAGAGAAGACAGGTAAGGGTGTCCGTGTCCACGCCCTTTCCGAGGGGGAGGCGAGGGAGTTCGAGGCCGAGAGGCTGTTCGTGGCCACGGGCGATGAGCCCAACACCTCCGGCGTTGCACTCAGTGAGGTCGGTGTGGAAACCGACAGAGGGGGATCCGTGAAGATGGACGACTACATGAGGACGACGAACCCCCGGGTCTTCGCTGCAGGGGACGTGACCGGTCCCCCTCACCTCGAACCCCTCGCGGCGAAGCAGGGAAATGTCGCCGTCAGGAACGCCTTCGAGGACGCGGAGAGAACAATCGACTACGGCTCGGTGCCGAGGGCCGTATTCACCTCCCCAGAGGTGGCCACCGTCGGAAAGACGGAGGAGGACCAAATGGAGCAGTACGGCCGATGCAACTGCCGCACCATCCCCATGGAGAAGGTGCCGCGGGCGAGAGCAGTCGAGGACACGAGGGGACTCGTCAAGATGGCGGTCCACCCCGAAACTGGCGTCGTGGAGGGGGTCCACGCCGTCGCTCCATCGGCCTCCGAGTTCATCCACGAGGCGGCCCTCATCGTCAAGCACGGCCTGACGGTCGACGACATCGTGGACATTGTCCACGTCTTCCCGACGTTCAGCGAGGCCCTGAAGCTCTGCGCCACGGCCTTCAAAAAAGACATCGAGAACCTGCCGTGCTGCGCGGAGTAGCTCCATCTGTCGGGGTTACCAAAGGCGCATCAGTTCTAAGGAAATGGAAGCCAGATGTACGGATTGCGAAACCGAGGAGGAATTGTAAGATTGAAGAACTCTGCCCGGCGTGTGTAGAGAAGAAGGCATCGACGTGGAGATAGAGGGCCCGTCGGGGGTGCGGGGAGGGTGGACGGGTCTGGAGCCCCACCGCAGGGCCCTTCTGCTCTCCTACTTCACGGTTGGGTTCAACGTCGTCGAGGGAGTGGTGTCCGTGGCGGCCGGCGTCCTCGCGGGGAGCGTCGCCCTCGTGGGGTTCGGCCTAGACAGCTTTGTCGAGTCCCTGTCGGGAGGGGTGATGATTTGGAGGTTCCGGGACCACGAGGGCCTGTCGAGGGACGACGAGGAACGGATCGAGGAGAGGGCTGTGAGGCTCGTGGGATACACCTTCCTCCTGCTCGCCGCCTACGTCGCCTACGAGTCGGCGGAGATACTCGTCGGCGGAGTACCTCCCGAGCCGAGTCCGGTCGGCATCGCCATCGCCGCCGTCTCCCTGGTCGTGATGCCGACGCTGTACCACCTGAAGGCCGAGACGGGGAGGGAGCTCGGGAGCCGGAGCTTGGTCTCCGATTCGAAGCAGACCCTGGCCTGCGTATTCCTGTCGGCCGCGCTGCTGCTCGGCCTCGGCGTGAACTACCTCTTCGGGCTGTGGTGGGCCGACCCGGCGGTCGGCCTCATTATCTCCGCCTTCCTGGTGAGGGAGGGCCTTCATGCCCTAAGGGGAGGTGACGTCTGCTGCTGAAGGAGTTCCGGCACGGGGGGCCGTGAAGGTGCTGTGGGGATTTGACTCCCTGCCTCCTCGATTTTAAAAGTTTTTTTTTGACCTGTCAGTTTATTCCTCGCCCAGCATCCCTTCCAGCGCGTCCACCAGCTCCTCGATGGCGTCCACGGCGGGGCCACGGACCTCGACCGGCGGTACGTTCTCGAGGTCGGCCTTGACGAGTGAGTCGTCCCTCGGCACAACACCGGCGACGTCGAGGCCGACGCCGTCCAGCCTCTCCCTCACGGCGTCGATGCTTCCCTCGTCCGCCCTGTTCACGACGGCGACTATCCTCTCGACGCCGATGTCCCCTGCGAGGCGCCTAACGCGCTCCGCCGTCTCGATGGAACGCGACCCGGGCTCCACCACTGCGACCATGACGTCCACGTTCCGGGCGGAGGCGCGGCCCAGGTGCTCGATGCCGGCCTCCATGTCCAGCACCACCGCCTCCTCCCTCTTCACGATGAGGTCCCGCAGCAGCGCCTTCAGGAAGGAGCCGGCCGGACACATGCAGCCCGCCCCGCCGGCCTCCACCGTGCCCACCACGAGCAGCGACGTGTCGTCGGGACCGGGCACCGCGAACCTCTCAGCCACGTCGTCCACCTTCGGGGTAAGGCTGTAAACGCCGCGCTGCCCCCCGGCCCGTTCCTCGATCAACTCCTCGTGCTCCGTCACGGGCTCCACACCCTCCACCCCCAGCGCCGAGTGCAGATTCATGTCCGGGTCCGCGTCCACCGCCAGCACCCGGTAGCCCCTCCTGCCCAGCAGCCTTGCCACGGTTCCAGCCAGCGTCGTCTTCCCGACGCCGCCCTTGCCCACGAAAGCGAGCTTCACGTCGAGTTAATCTCTTCCCTGAATCAAAAGTTCAGCGGATGCCGGCTGGAGCTGCCTCGGCCCTCTGCTCCCTCCGGGTTCACCGCGAAAGATACGTAAGCGCGGAAGGTTAGTGTACGGAACCAGCTTTCCCGGAGGTAAGATTAAAATGGCGAAAATGGAGAACTGCGGTGACCATTTGCCCGAGTCGATGCTGGAATCGGCTCCAGAGCTCTCTCCTTTGACCACGGATGAACGACGGTCAGTCATGGACGAGAGCGAACACGGTGAGGACCCGTAATGGAGGGCCTGCGGAGGCAGGCGAGAGAACGATTGAAGAGGTGAGAAAGCACACGAACGGCTGCCGGACGTTTCAGCCACCCCATATCGGGTCGTCGCCGAAGCGCTCCATCCACCACTCCTCCCCGTCTCTCTCCGCGGCGTCTATTTCGTCCTCGTCAAGGGGGAACTGGTAGCTCTCGAAGTAGTCCTCCAGGACCTCGTGTGCCTCGATTAGGTCGCGGGTCTTCTCATCGCACCGCTCGGGGTCCTCGTCGCAGTTGTCCGGGTGCCACCTCTTCAGCAGGCGCTGGAACGCCCGTTTCTCCTCATTCATGGTGACGGATTCGCCGAGCCCGAGAACCTCTGCGGCCCAGGCGACTCCGCGTTCCTCCTCGTCAGTCACCGGCTCTCCCTCCCGTCCCGCTTCTCTCCGCGTATCGCCAAGGTGGCGGCCAGTCGCGGGTCCCCGGTGTCGAATACGTCGTCGCCGGATATTCCGAGGAAGTACCGGGTATCCACGGAGAAGAGTCTCTCCACGGTTTCGACAATTTCGTCTATGTTCCTTTGGTTCATGCGGTGGAAGTAGGACTCCTCCTTCTGCAGGTGGCGCCGGACGTACCTCGACTCCGGGTTCAGCACCAGGGCCACGAGTTTCCCTTGGCTCCTCAGCACGCGGTGCGCCTCACTGAGCGCCGCCTCGTAGTCGTCGAGGAACTGCAGCGTGGCGACGAAGAACGCGGCGTCGAAGCACCCGTTCGCGAAAGGGAGTGTTTCGGCGTCGCCCTGCACGAACGCGGCTCCGGACCTGTTCCGGGCCTCCAGCAGCATCCCCCAGGAGGCGTCGAGGCCGACGACGTCGTACCCGGGGAGCCGTTCCTCTATCGACCCGATTCCGGCCCCGACGTCGAGGACCCTGTCCCGCCGGTCGATGGAGTTCTCCAGGAGGGCGGCCTCCCGGTCCATCACCTCGCGGCCGAGGTCGCTCTCGCAGAAGTCGACGAAGCTTCGGACGTCGGAGTCCGTCTCCGATCCGTCAACCGGGTTGGAACCCATATTGATTCCAGTGAACTCTGTTTTCGGACACCGTCCATTCGTCAGCGGCCACGTCAGAACCGGTGTCTGCGGCGGAAGGGGGCCGTAGTAGAGGGTCTCTTCGAAGATATCTGGAGTACCATCGAAACCGGTTCCCAGGTCAGCACAGGCATCCATCCCCGATTCTGTCGACGGCCTCGCGCATCTCCTCGTACCGTTCCTCTAGGCACTCCTCGGCCGTCTGGCGCACGTTCCTCGGCGTTGACGGGTCGATAGACGTAGTACCTCTTCCTCATGCGGACCTCACTCTCCTTCTCCGCCAGGTCGCAGCTCGCGAGTCTCTCGAGGGAGCGGTAGGCGGAACTCCTTTCTCTGTCGAGCGCGTCGGCGACCTCCTTGACGCTGCCGCCGTCCCGACTATTCAGCAGTGCTCTGTAGGTCTCGACGTCGAGGGGCTTCAGGTCGAGGAGCAACGCGGCCAGGTCCTGACAAGATGCGTTTCTTCGGACCGGGAGACGCGTCGACATGGCGCCTTCACACCTCCCTCATCCAGTTCCACTCCCAGGCCGACTTCAGCAAGTAGTAGAGCCGGCTGTTCCCCGGGAACCGTATCTTCGCGCTGGGCCTGGGCTCGTCGAAGAAGTCCGCGGTCATCATGGAGGCCTTGCCGGTAAGGAGGCCGTAGCTGCTCTCCAGGAAGCAGCTCCCCTTCCCGTCGAAGCGCTGCGCCCGGGTCCCGTTCACGTCGGCAGTAATGTTTTTCGCCGCGACGATTCCCTGCTTCCGGGCGAACATTCCTGCTTTTGGTAACGGCTTCCCCAGCGACGGGATCTCCACCTTCGCGTTGTCTCCGACGGCGTAGATTCCCTCGACCTCGGTCTCCATGGTTCCCCGGTCCACCGGTATCCAGCTCCCTGCATCGGTCAGGCCGGACTCCCTGACGGGTTTTGGTGCGCGGTGGGGCGGGACGGCGAAGAGCAGGTCGAACTCGATTTCCTCCTCCCGGAAGACGGCAACGCCTTCCTCGACGCTCTGGAGCTTCCTCGACGGAAGGTACTCTATACCGCGGCCCTCCAGGCTCTTAACCACTGTCTCGGCCACCTCGCGGCCCGGCTTCCTCATCGGCAGCTCCTTTGGGAAGAAGAGCTTGATATCTGTCTCGTCCCGTATGCCGCGTCGCCGCAGGTTGAAGTCGGTCATGAGGGAGGCCTCGAAGGGTGCGGCGGAGCAGGTGTAAGGGGTCCGGGTCACGCCCATGAGCAGGGTGCCGCCATCGAACTCGTCGAGGGCCTCGCGGTATCTCTTCGCGGGGTCGGCCCGGTAGACGTGGTGCGCCCGCTCCAGACCCGGTATCTCGTCCGGGCCCAGCTCCGTTCCGAGTGCGACGATCAGGTAGTCGAAGTCGAGGAAATCCCCGCCCTCCAACCTAACCTCCCTCTCGGAGGCGTCGATTTCGGCCACTTCTCCCTTGACCAGGGATAAGTCGTCGGAGAGGTGGCTCAGTCCCGTCCAGGTGTCCGCAGGCTCCTTCTTCCCCGCGAACACGCTGAGGTAGAGTGGTCTGAACTCGTGGGCCAGGTGCCTGTCGACGAGTGTCACGTCGATTCCGCCTCTCCCGGCGAGCTCCTTGGCCGCGGTGAGGCCGCCGATGCCGGCTCCGAGGACCACTACGTCCTTCGTCACGCCTCCTGCGACCTCCTCATCCATGTCCCCCCGACCCTGCCAGGACCTCGTCGAGGTCCTCCCTACTGACGATTTCGCCCGAGCTCCTCCACGTCATCTCTCCGCTCTCCGAGAACAGCAGGAGGGTCGGCAGCGCCAGGACATCGTATATCTCCGCCAGCTCCGGCTGCTCCTCGACGTCGAACGCGTGGAGGGAGACGCCGGGGGTCTCGGCCACCAGCTCCTCGAGGACGTCGTCCTGCCTGTGGCACACGGTGCACCAGGGGCCCGTGAAGTCGACGATGGACATTTTCCCTTCGCTGCTCGCTTCCTCGACCGCTTTCTCGACCGGGTTCATCATTTCTCGACCTCATTCAATGCGGATGCGACGATAGGTGGGCCGACTGCGGGGCTGCCTCGGAACCTGCTGTAGACGTACAGGACGTGGCTCCTATCGACGTCTCCCAGCAGGCCCTTCACCGCAGCCTCGATGTCGGGGGAGTCCCGCACTTCCTTCCACACGTCGTCTCTATGTCCGGTGATTCCCGTCCGGTTTATCTCCTTAGCGACAGCGGTCCGGATCGTGTCGACAGTCCTTTCCAGCTTCTCGGGGGAGCTCTCTGGTCTGTTCTTCAGCAGTGCGTTCAGGGCCTCGTTCCTCGCCATCGACATCACCGGTAAATGTATATTCGAATATTCTGATATACTTTTCTATGTATCGTGAGTCGGAGGGGCCGGGATACGGGCGGGTAGGGACAGGGCTGCTCGACCACATCGACGATGCAGCGCCACCGGAGCGGAGGAGACGCTGCCGCCGTTCCCCTTCCCGGCAACCGGTTCGAAGGAGATACCTTATTCCGCACCGAATCTCACGGAGGTGGACGGCTTGAAGAGCGGTTCGATGGATTCCGATGCGATTTACGGGTACCACGCCGAGTTCTGCAAGATGTTCGCGAACCCCAACCGCCTTAGGATCCTCGGCGTCCTGAGCGACGGGGAGAAGAGCGTCGGGGAGATCAGCGAGGAGACCGGGATCCCGCAGCCCACGGTCTCCCAGCACCTGCGAAAGATGCTGGACCGCGGCGTCGTGGTCAAGGAGGAGCGGGGGACGAAGAACTACTACGAGATAACCGACCCCCGCATAGTCGAGGGTATGAACATCATGAAGGAGGTCCTCGTAGACCGCCTCGGGGAGGAGGCCGAACTCGCGGGAGCGAGGTGACGTGCCTAGAGTTGTAAGAGCTGCCTGGGGAACTCGGTTCGAGTTTTCGAGACCACTACGCCACTCCAACTGAGCGTATTCACCATCGGACACATCGGCGGGGTAGGAGACACGCAAGGCGTTTTGGGTAGTGGAGTAAACTTAGTGCCAATATGAAGTTCGGAGTGGAGTTCGTTCCCGACACGGAGGTGCGGAAGGTCACGGAGAAGGTCTTGGCGGCGGAGGAGTCAGGTTTCGATTTCCTCTGGATCACGGATCACTACAACAATCGGAACGTGTACCTGACGCTGGGGGACGCGGCGCAGCACACGTCCGAGGTCACGCTCGGCCCGGGCGTCACGAATCCGTACCTGGTGCATCCGGCGGAGACGGCGTCGGCTGCAGCGACGCTGGACGAGTTGAGCGGCGGCCGCGCCGTGCTGGGCATCGGTGCAGGTGACAGGTCGACGCTGGCGAAGCTGGGTTACGGGTGGGAGAAGCCGCTGACCCGGACGAGAGAGGCCGTGTCGGTGATGCGGCGGCTGCTGAACGGGGAGACCGTGGACTTCGAGGGCGAGTTCTTCGAGCTGAGCGGCGCCTCGCTGAACATGGAGCCCGGGGACGTTCCCATCTACGTCGGTGCCCAGGGACCCAACATGATGCGCATGGCGGGACGGTACGGCGACGGCGTGCTGATGAACGCCTCCCACCGCCGGGACTTCGAGTACGCGGTGCCACTCATAGAGGAGGGGGCCGAGGAGTCCGGTAAGTCACTGAGCGACCTGGACGTGGTGGCCTACGCCTCCGTCTCCGTCGCGAATGACGAGGAGGCCGCCCGGGAGGCGGCGAGGCCCGTCGTAGCCTTCATAGTCGCGGGCTCCCCGCCCGTGGTGTACGACCGGCACGGCATCGACCCGGAGGACGCAGAGAGGGTGGCGGGGGGTATCGGGTCCGGTGACTTCGGGGCAGCCTTCGGAGCCGTCACGCGGGAGATGCTGGACGCCTTCGCCATCTACGGCACGCCGTCGGAGTGCGCCGACCGTATCGCGGAGCTGAGGAAGCTCGGCGTGACACAGGTAGTCGCCGGTTCCCCCATCGGGCCCGACAAGGTCGAGGCCATGAACCTTATCGGGGAGGAGGTCAAACCCTCCCCCTGAGGGGAGCTGCATGGCTCTCGACGAGGTCGGCAGGACCGTTCTAAGGGCGCGGTACCTGAGGAAGGACGAGGCGGGGGAGGTGGTGGAGACGCCGGACGAGATGTTTCGCCGCGTAGCCGGGAACCTCGCGGCGGCCGAGGAGCGGTTCGGAAACGACCGCGCTGGGTACGAGGAGAGGTTTTACGACCTCGTATCGAGCCTCGACTTCCTGCCGAACAGTCCGACGCTGATGAACGCGGGCACGGAGCTCCAGCAGCTGGCGGCGTGCTTCGTGCTGCCGGTGGAGGACTCCCTCGAGTCCATATTCGACTCCGTGAAGCACACCGCCCTGATTCACCAGAGCGGGGGAGGGACCGGTTTCTCATTCTCGAGGCTGAGGCCGAGGGGAGACATAGTGAGGTCCACGGGTGGAGTGGCCAGCGGCCCCGTCTCCTTCATGAAGGTTTTCGACGCCGCCACGGAGCAGATCAAGCAGGGCGGCAGGAGGCGCGGGGCAAACATGGGCGTCCTCTCCGTGGACCACCCCGACGTCGAGAGGTTCATCCGGAGCAAGGAGGAGGACGCCCTCCGAAACTTCAACATCTCCGTCGGCACGACGGGGGATTTCTGGGACGCCTACGACGCCGGGGAGGAGTACGACCTGGTCAACCCCCGCACCGGTGAGGTGGAGGGGAGGGAGGACCCCGCCCACGTCCTGGAGCTCCTGGCCGAGGCGGCGTGGGACACCGGTGACCCCGGCGTCCTGTTCCTCGACCGAATCAACGCCGAGAACCCCACGCCGGAACTCGGCCGGATAGAAGCCACCAACCCGTGCGGGGAGCAGCCGCTGCTGCCCCACGAGCCCTGCGTACTCGGCTCGATCAACCTCGGCCACGTGACGGACGACGACGGCATGGACTGGCACAGGCTGGAGGAAACTGTGCACCTCGCTGTCAGGTTCCTGGACGACGCCGTGGAGATGTCCGAGTTCCCGCTCGAAGAGATAGAGACTATGGCGCGGGGAAACAGGAAGGTCGGTCTCGGGGGCATGGGGTTCCACGACATGCTGGTGGACCTCCGGGTTCCGTACTTCTCGGAGGAGGCCCTGGAGCTCGGTAAGCGCGTCATGGGGTTCATCGGGCGGGAGGCCGTCGCGGAGTCCCGCCGGCTGGCGGAGGAGCGCGGACCCTTCCCCAACTGGGAGGGCTCCGTCCACGACGAGCCCCGCAGAAACGCCACCGTCACCACCATAGCACCGACCGGAACCATCTCCCTCATCGCAGGATGCAGCTCAGGCATCGAACCCATCTACGGCGTCAACTACACCAAGAACGTGCTCGGCGGACTCGAAGTCGTGAACGACCGGTTCGTCGAGATCGCGAGGGACCGCGGGTTCTACAGCGGGGGACTCATGGAGCGGCTGGAGGGGAGGACCACGGTGCAGGACGTGGACGAGATTCCGGGCGACGTGAAGGAGCTCTTCCAGACCGCGCACAGCATCCCCCCGGGTCACCACGTCGAGGTGCAGGCCGCCTTCCAGCGACACGTCGAGAACGCCGTCTCCAAGACCGTCAACCTGCCGCAGGACGCCTCCGTCGACGACGTGATGGAGGTGTTCCTGAGGGCCCGGGACCTCGGGGTCAAGGGCGTCACCGCCTTCCGAAGCGGCTCCAAGAGGCAGCAGGTGCTCGGGGGGGACCCGCTGAAGGAGGAGTGCATAAGGGCCTGCGACTACCTGGAGGAGCCCGGGGGATAGATTACTGCCGTGAAACGAAAAGAGATATACTTCTGAGGGGAAAGGGTTCCTTCCCCCGGAGGGGGGCAACGTGTCTCTTGAGGAGGAGTACCGGGTTGACTACCTAGTCGACCTGGGTTTCGAAAGGCGGCGGTGCAGAAGCTGCGGCTCCACGTTCTGGACCCTGGACGCAGGGAGGGAGAGCTGCGGGGACCCTCCCTGCGACCTGTACTCGTTCATAGGCGAGGCCCCTCTCTCGAGGGAGTACGGCCTCTCGGAGATGCGGGAGACCTTCCTCTCCTTCTTCGAGGACAGGGGACACGAGCGCCTGGACAGGAGGCCGGTGGCGGCGTGGTGGCGGGACGACCTCTACCTCACCGTCGCGTCGATAGCGGACTTTCAGCCCCACGTTACCTCCGGCAGGGTGCCTCCGCCGGCGAACCCGCTAACGATTAGCCAGCCGTGCATCCGTCTCGACGACCTGGACTCCGTGGGCCGCAGCGGCCGCCACCTGTCCAGCTTCGAGATGATGGCGCACCACGCCTTCAACTTCAACGATGAGGTTTACTGGAAGGAGCGCACCGTGGAGCTCTGCCAGGAGCTGCTGACCGGGCTGGGCGTCCACGGCGAAGAGGTGATCTACAAGGAGGACCCGTGGGCCGGCGGTGGAAACGCGGGCCCGGCGTTCGAGGTGCTCGTCAGGGGACTGGAACTCGCCACCCTGGTCTTCATGGACCTGGAGGAGCACCCGGAAGGCGAGTACGGGGTCAAGGGCTCCCGCTACAGGAGAATGGACGCCCGGATAGTCGACACCGGGTACGGCCTGGAGAGGTTCACCTGGGCCTCGAAGGGCTCTCCCACGGTCTACGACGCCGCGTTCCCCGGGGTAGTGGAGGAGCTGACCGGGATGGCCGGGCTTGAGCACCGCCTCGACGACCCGGAGTACAGGGAGGTACTGGGCAGGACCGCCAGGCTCGCGGGGTACATGGACGTCGACACCGCCGGTGACCTCATGAAGCTCAGGAGGAGGGTCGCCGGCGAGATGGACGTGGACGCCGAGCACCTGGACGAAATGCTTCGACCGGTGGAGGGCGTCTACGCCGTGGCGGACCACGCGAGGTCGCTGGCGTTCATGCTGGGCGACGGCCTCGTGCCGAGCAACGTAGGCGCGGGTTACCTGGTCAGGCTGGTGGCACGGAGGGCCATCAGGTTCATGAACCAGCTCGGCGTGGATGCCTCCCTGGCGGACGCCGTGAAGCTTCAGACCCGGCTCCTCGGGGAGGACTACCCCGAGTTCCTGCGTGCGGAGGAGGAGATACTGGAGATGTGCGACTCCGAGGAGGCCAAGTTCGAGGACACGCTTTCAAGGGGTAAGAACCTCATCGTCAAGACCGCTGACCACTTCGAGGGAGAGGTCCCGGTGGAGGCCCTGGTCGACCTGTACGACTCCCACGGGCTTCCACCCGAGTACGTGGACGAGGTGGCGGAGGAACAGGGCTACGACGTGGAGGTCCCGGACGACTTCTACGCCAGGGTGGCGGCCAAGCACGAGGGTCCGGGCGAGGGCGGTGCCGGATTGCTCGCCCACTTCCAGGAGAGGCTGGAGGACCTGCCGGATACAGATCGGCTCTACTACGAGCTCCCGGGGGAACGCTCCTTCGAGGCTGTGGTGCTGAACGCGTTCGAGGATCACGTCGTGCTGGACCAGACCCTGTTCTACCCTGAAGGGGGAGGACAACCTCCGGACAGGGGCACCCTGGAGACAGGCGAAGGGGTGTTCGACGTGGCGGAGGTTAAGAGCGTGAACGGGGTGATTCTGCACAGGATAAGGGAGGGCGAGGGTTTGCCAAAGAAGGGCGAGATAGTGACCGGCCGCATAGACGGCGAGCTGCGGGACACCCACTCCCGGCACCACACGTCGATACACCTCGTGCTATCGGCGGCGGCGGAGGTGCTGGGGAGCCACGTGAGGCAGCACGGCTCCCAGGTCGGTGCCGAGAAGGCCCGCGTGGACGTGACCCACTTCAAATCGATCACGAGGGAGGAGGTGAACGCCATCGAGGCCAGAGCCAACGGCTACGTAAGGGAGGACGCCCAGGTGAGGCCGAGGTGGACGGAGAGAAACGAGGCAGAGGAGAAGTTCGGCCTGGAGATCTACCAGGGCGGGGTACCCCACGGCGACCAGATACGCGTGCTGGACATCGAGGGCGTCGACGTGCAGGCCTGCGGTGGAACGCACGTTTCGTCCACGGGCTCCATCGGACTCGTCTACCTGGACAGGGTCGATCAGGTCCAGGACGGCGTCTACCGGCTGGGATTCTCGTCGGGGGAGGTCGGCGTCGAGAGGATGCAGGAGTCGAGGCGTACGCTCCTCGAGGCTGCCGAGACCCTGGACGTGGACCCCGACGACCTTCCGAGGTCCGTCGAGCGCTTCTTCGATGAGTGGAAGGGGCGAGGAAAGGAGATCAGGCGCCTTAGGGAGGAGGTCGCGGAGCTCAGGAGGGACGACCTCGTGGATGGGGCCGAGGAGATCGGTGGCGCCGAAGTGGTGATAAAGGAGCTCACCGGTGCAGACATGAACGAGCTGAGGGCGACCGCGGAGTCACTGCTGGAGGCCGTGGACGTCGCCCTGCTCGGCGGCGGGAACGGCGTGGCCTCGGTGGTGGCGGCGGTATCGGACGGCGTGGACGTAGACGCCTCCGAACTCGTCGAAGCGGCCTGCGGGGTGCTGGGAGGAGGGGGAGGGGGCTCCCGCTCCCTCGCGCAGGGTGGTGGGCCGAACGCGGAAAGCCTGGGGGAGGCGCTGAGCGCGGCCAGGGAGCTGCTGGAAGACGGGCCGTCCTAGAAGTCCCCGAGAGAGGTCTGTTCCCTCTCCTCCCTGAGCACCGGGCTCCTGGCCTCCCAGGAGCGACCCATCCGAAAGAAGCCTCCCGCCCGTCTGAGCCCCTCGTCCAGGGTGTCGACGCGCTCCGCGTTCTCGGCGGCACTCCTCGCGCCCTCGCGCACCACCCACACCCCGAGGGGCACTATGTACTCCGGTCCGATTTCCCTCACGACTATGGCCCTCGCCTGTCTCCTGAGGGAGGTAAGGAGTTCGGCCGCCGCCAGACGCCCGGAGTAGTAGGCCCCGGCCGTGACCTCCGCGTACCCGGTGCGGCCCCCGTGGGGCTCCCAGTCCCTTATGACGGTCGGCTCGGTGGCCCAGATGGCTCCCTCTCTGAACGACTCCACGAACTCGAAGCTCCACGCCCCCGGGAAGAGAAGCACCGCGAACCTATTGTCCATGTGCCGGGCGGTCCCCAGCATCGGGGCCTCTAGCTCCCTGAAGTCCCTGATTCGGTCGACCATGTCCCTCGACAGAGTCGAATCGACGGCGGTTATCGACCAGCGGGTGGGAACCAGCTTCCTGTCCCTCTCCCTGCCGAGGAGGCCGGCACTCAGGAGCCTGATCTCGTGGTCCACAGGGACGTGTCCGTGAAGCTCACTCAGGGCGGTGGAGGCCCTGGCATCGGTGTCCCCGACGAGGTGTTCCACCCTCCGGGGGACCCTCGGGTTCTCCGCGAGAATCATCTCCTCGACCCTTCCCGATGGACCCATGGGCTGAGTCGCTCCGTCTACACGGATTTCGGGACTGGGCCTCCTGTCGAAGTGCATCTCCGTGTCAACGGGCCTCGACGCCATCGCTACCTCCCGGCCTATCTCCACAAAGGGGTTTCGGCCCTTCACGTCGGTCTCCACGATGCCCCTCACGAGTGACGCCCTCATTCCGATGACTTCGTCCATGGAGCGCCCAAACCAGGACTCGGTGGAGTCCAGCATTCCGGGCTCCTCCGTCCCGGGCAGGGACACCATCGGCCCGACGTTCACGCGGGGGTAGCCCCGTCTCCCGACAAAGACCGCCGGCGGGGACGGACCGAACAGCTCCGTGTCCACCTCAACCTTCGGGGCGGGTATCCGTTCGAGGTAGGGGCAGGTGTCGCCGCAGAGGTTTTTCCCAATTTTGCACCGGATGCACTCCTCCCGCACGGTTACACCTCAGCCTCCGGGGAAATGGGTCTATCGGAGTACGTCAGCCACGGCGGGGGCTACGCTTCCCCGGGAGAGGGGCGTCTCGACAGTATCGGTGACCGCGAGATGTTCAACACCTGCGGAGAGGAGGCGGCAGATGGCGCTGCCCGTGAGGACTCCGTGCGTTGCCGCGGCCGAGACGCTTCCCGCCCCCGCCTCAATCAGCATCGAGACCGCCTTGGCCATCGTGTCTCCTGTCGAGATTACGTCGTCAACTATGACCACATCGGCGTCCTCGACCGAGAGGTCCCTCGGCTGAATGGATACCTCGTCACCGGCCAGCCTCGTCTTGACAAGGTGGTCGTGCTCCACGTCGACCCTCTCCGCGACCCCGGCAGCTCTCTCTATCGCCCCCTCGTCCGGTGCCAGCACGAGGTCGGGTTTCCAGGGCTCCACGATCTCTGCGAGGGCGCCCGCGGAGCTCACGAAGGACGCGTCGCCGTGGGGCGAAGGGTCTGAGTGGGGGTCCACGGTCACCACGGATCCACCCTGAGCATTTGCAGCCCTGACCACTGCGGCGAGGCTTAGAGGTTCACCCGCACGGAACACCCTGTCCTGCCTCGCGTATCCGAGGTAGGGGACCACCGCCGTCACCTCGGAGGCCTGCCTCGACGCCGCGTCGAGCAGCAGCAGAAGGGTGACCAGGTCTCTGTCCGTCCTCGTGGACTGCACCACCGCCGCCTCCTCGTCGCTAAATTCCGCAATCCTCAGGTCCTGTTCGCCGTCCGGAAAGCGCTCCACACTTGCGCAGACCACCTCGACTCCCAGGGCCCGGGCGATTCTGTGGGAGAGAAGCTGCGACCGGGGTCCGGCGACTATCCGCATGCCATTCAATTTTCCGGGCACGACTTATCACTGACTATTTAAACCGACCACCCGTGCCATTCGGGTTTTCGGAAAGCTTATGTGGCAATGAGTAGACCCCGGGACCAAGGGCCAATGGACGAGGAGAAGTCCTTAGGCGGCCTCGAGTTTGAGACTACGGAAGATATCGATATTCCCGACAAACTCATCGACCAGGTCGTCGGTCAGGACCGCGCGGTTGACATCGTAAAGAAGGCGGCTCAGCAGCGGCGCCACGTCATGATGCTGGGGGACCCCGGCACAGGAAAGTCGATGCTGGCGAAGGCCATGGCGGAGCTCCTGCCTTCGGAGGACCTGAAGGACATCCTGGTTTACAGCAACCCGCAGGACGAGAACAAGCCCCTGGTAAGAACCGTTCCCGCGGGCAACGGGCAGGAGATCGTGGACAACCACAAGCAGGAGGCCCAGAAGCGGCAGCAGTCCCGCTCCTTCCTCGTGATGCTGATAATCATCGCTATCGTCGGGTTCGGCGTCATCTCGTACCTCCAGAGCAGCC
This sequence comes from Methanonatronarchaeales archaeon, assembly GCA_018263395.1. GTDB lineage: Archaea > Halobacteriota > Methanonatronarchaeia > JAANXF01 > JAANXF01 > JAANXF01. The sequence goes on along the minus strand of JAANXF010000014.1, from coordinate 62,194 downwards.
CCAGGGATCCGTCGACGATATTCTGGAGCGTCATCGCGGGCGCAGTTGTTTTCCTGGTGATGAAGTACATGAATCCCGGGGACGACGCACTTGTACCCAAGCTGCTTGTCGGCAGCGACAGGGACCTTTCAGCCCCGTTCGTTGACGGCACCGGGTCACACAGCGGTGCGCTGCTCGGGGACGTCAGGCACGACCCGTTCCAGAGCGGGGGGCTCGGCACGCCTGCCCACGAGCGGGTGGAGGCCGGCGCCATACACCGGGCCAACGGCGGCGTTCTCTTCGTCGACGAGATCAACACCCTCCGCATAGAGAGCCAGCAGTCCCTCCTGACAGCGCTGCAGGAGAGGGAGTTCTCGATAACGGGCCAGAGCGAGCGGAGCAGCGGCGCTATGGTTGATACCGAGCCGGTCCCGTGCGACTTCGTGATGGTGGCGGCCGGAAACCTCGACGCGCTGCAGGGGATGCATCCGGCGCTGCGCTCCAGGATACGGGGCTACGGCTACGAGGTTTACATGCGGGACACCATGGAGGACACCGCGGAGAACCGCAGGAAGCTGGTTCGCGTCGTGGCGCAGGAGGTGGCGAACGACGGCAAGATTCCGCACTTCGACCGTTCCGGAGTGCGCGAGATCGTGAGGGAGGCCCGCAGGAAGAGCGGCAGGAAGGGCAAACTTACGCTGCGCATCAGGGAACTGGGAGGACTCGTCCGGGTGGCGGGGGACGTCGCAAGGGCGAAGGGCAGAAACGCGGTCTCTTCCAAGGAGGTCATCGAGGCCAAGGCCACGGCGAAGTCCCTGGAGAGCCAGGTCGCGGATCGTTCGATAGAGCGAAAGAAGGACTACCGCATATTCAGGAACGAGGGCGAGGAGGTGGGCCGCGTCAACGGCCTCGCCGTTATGGGGGAGGACAGCGGCATCGTGCTTCCCATCGTCGCGGAGGTCACCCCTAGCCACTCGAAGGAGGAGGGTCGGGTGATCGCGACCGGAAAGCTGAAAGAAATCGCGCAGGAGGCCGTCCAGAACGTGTCCGCACTCATCAAGAAGTACACCGGACAGGACATCTCGAACCACGATGTGCACATCCAGTTCATCGGGACGTACGAGGGCGTCGAGGGCGACTCGGCATCTATCAGCGTCGCCACCGCCGTCATAAGCGCCCTGGAGGGTATACCCGTCGATCAGGCGGTCGCAATGACCGGGTCACTCTCGGTGCGCGGTGAGGTTTTGCCCATCGGCGGTGCGACGGCCAAAATCGAGGCGGCCGCCGACTCCGGCATCAAGAGGGTACTCGTCCCGAGGGACAACCTTTCCGATGTACTCATCGAGGACAGGTACAGGGACGAGGTGGAGATCGTGCCCGTGGAGGACGTAAAGGACGTGCTGAGGCACGCGCTCGTCGGCAAGAAGAAGACCTCGCTCCTGAAGAGGTTGAAGAACCTGGCGTCGTCCGAAAGGCTGTCCACGAACCTCTCGATAGGGGAGCCCGGGGGACCGGGCGGGGAACCCAGTCCCCGGTAGTACCCCCACCAGCCGCCGGCGGGTGCCAGGGGGATGCCCCGACAGATACGGACCGGGGGACGGGCGACGATTCAGTCCTTTGAAGAGTCGAAAAGTGTTAGATTACCGTTAACACCGTTCGGGTAGATTCAGTCACATGGGCGAAAGGGCCATCCAGGCCCTCCGCGGAACCAGGGAGGGGAGGGTCAAGCGGTACCTCGACCTCTGGGTCGTGATCGGGGACGAGGAGTACGTGGTGGAGGGCAGCTTCTGCACCTGTCCGGACTACTTCTTCAACGTATCCTCGTCCAACCCGTCCGCAGACCGGTGCTGGCACGCAATGGCCGTGGAGGCGGCCGTCGATAGGGGCGAGTTCGACGAGGTGGACGAGTACTACCACCACTTCATGGGTCCCTAGGGGGAGGCCCTGCGTCGGCGACGTCTTTCCCCCGTGAGCGGGGGTTCAAAAAGCGTTTACGTGGTTACGCGCCCCGTTCTACACCCCCGGGGCCGCTCTCGCCCGTGCCGGGGTCACCCTGGCCACCTGCCCGGGGGACCGCGTGTCGGCCTGAAAGGTGCGTCGAAACTGGTTCCGAAGGGGCCACCTCGACACGGCGCTACAGTGGTTATCGTCAGTGACGGGAGACCAGCGCTCTCCCAGGAAAAGCTCCTCTGGCTTCAAAACCGGGTGAGAAATCCCGTATCTCTGGAGCCCGGGGCGGACAATCTACCGGAGGAAAATCACTCGACACCTTCAGGGTTCACTTTACGACCCGCCCGTCGGTCGTCGTTACCCCGGGACCTCCAGCCCATCTACGAGGTCCTCCGCCCTGTCAAGGTCCTTGTGGGTTCCGACGTCCTTCCACAGGGCGTCCCGGGCGTGGAAGCTGTATACCCGGCCCTCCGCAACGAGGGGGGGTAACACGTCGCGCTCCAGGCTTCCCCTCTCAGGGGCGTGCTCGACGACCTCCGGTTCGAGGACGTAGATTCCGGCGTTTATCCGGTACGGCAGTTCCGGCTTCTCCCTGAACCGCCTGACGAGGGAGTCCTCGCAGTCCAGTACGCCGTAGGGGCTGGGCAGGTTCACGGTCGCGATGGTGACCAGTCCCCCCTCCGCGTCGTGCAGGGCCCACATCTCAGAGAGGTCAACGTCGGTCAGGACGTCCCCGTTCAGCAGGATGAATCTCTCGTCGGCGTACCCGGAGGCGTTCTTCAGGGCTCCGGCGGTTCCCAGCCTGTCCCCGCCGTCCTCCCGGCTGTACCGCAGCCTGATCGAGTTGAAGCGACTCCCCATCCTGTCCTCCACGACGTCGGAGAGCCAGCCGGTGAGGAGCACCGCCTCGTCCACGCCGTAGCCCTCGAGGAGCTCCAGCTGGTAGTGCAGGAGCGGCTTACCGTCCACCTCGACCAGCGGCTTCGGTACCTCGTCCGTGAGCGGCCTGAGCCTCCTGCCCCTCCCTCCAGCGAGGATAAACGCCTTCATGTTTACGGTTGCGGATTTATTCGATTCTCCCGGTAAAAAACGTTCCCGACGGCCGGGAAGAACGAGAGCACCATCCCCGCCATGAAAAACGCGGTGGAGGCCCAGAAGAGCGTCAGGTGGGCTTCGTGGTGCTTCGGAACGGAGGTGAGGTCCAGTAGCAGGAGCACTACGCCCAGGTGGAGGAGCGCCGAACCGACGTGGGCGACGTGTCCCTTCTTCCGGTAATCCATCTCTGAGCCCCGGAGCGTTTCCACGAGGGAGATGGACTGTACGCCGGCCGTGGCGGACAGCAGCAGCGTGAGGCCCGCGACGAGGTTCAGCGGCACCGCTGCGGCTGCGGAGAGGACGATTATCGCCCCTGCGACCGTGACGAGGTTTCTCACGTTCAGGAGCCTGCGGGGGATACATACCGTCAGAAGGACCATTACGGCGGCTACCGGGGGGGTGGCGGCCAGGTTCATGTAGTCCACGTACTCCAGGTACTCCTGTGTCGAGGTCCAGTCCGCGCTCCTGGACTGGTTCTCCTGGTAGAGGTAGATCCCGTAAATCGATACGGCGCCTATCACAAGCAGGACGAGAGAGGTGTAGATTATCAGCGATTTCTTGTCAAGCAACGGTGTGAACCCCCTCGACGAGGTACGTCAACAGGTAGGTGAAGAGGAGACCTGCGAAGCAGATTGCACCCATCACGCCGGTCCACCTCCTGTACTCCCTGTGGTAGAGGCCGAGGTGCAGGTAGGCGGTGTAGAGGGTCCACATCATCAGGGAGCCACCGATTTTTGGGTCCCACCACCACGCCTGGTCGCCCCAGGCGTCCACTGCCCAGGGGTACCCCAGCAGCAGGCCACCGGTGAGTGCGATGTACCCCGCGGCGGAGTAGGCGTAGGTAGGGTTCCAGCCGTCACTGCCGAGGAGCATCATCACGCTGCCGGCGAGCGTCACGACCAGCGCCGTGTAGGCGAGGAACAGCGTCGGTGGGTGCAGCCACATGTAGCTGGAGCCGTAGAATTCGCTCAGGCCCCTGAGTTGTCCGTAGAGGGCGAACCTGTTCCCGCCGCCGTACCAGGCCTCGATTGCGGCCTGCAGCGTGGGGAGGGGCTTCGGGAACGGCGGGTCTATCAGAACCATCAGGAGGACCATCACCGCGAAGAATGTCGAGGTCAGGGATGCGACCCTGTCCTCCCTGCGCCACAGGGAGAAAGTGAACGCCCCGAGGAGGAGTGCCCAGAAGAGGGGTTTCTCTGACTCAGTCCACGGGGCCACCGCGAACCTGAACGAATCCTGGTGGGAGAACCCTATTTCGAGCGTGTTGATGGCCAGGTGGAGCCTGATGACGAGCAGGAACGCCGCGAAGAGCGACAGTAGGGTCACGAGCTGTAACCTCCTCGCGACGGGGCGAGCGTCTTCGCGCCGAAGCGAGAGGATGGAAGTCACCAGCACCGAGAGCGCCATGACCGCGATAAACGCGAAGAGGGGCTCACCGATGGAAGAGAGGGTCTCCGCAGCCTCCGTGTACTCCCCGTAACCCATCCGGGTACTCTTCTGTTCCGGGGCTAATGGTTCTTGGCCGGACGTGAAAATTACGCTTAAAGGAACTCCGCCTGAGCCGGCACCCGGAGGAGCCGAGGCCGGCCCCGAGTACTCGTATAAAGAAAGAGCGTGTCAACGGTCGCGGGGAGGGGAGGGACACGTACCCGCCCCGCACAGCCGCCCCCGGGCGGTGAGCCCCCCCCCTCGATACGGGGCCCGGGTTCAAAGGCCGGGAACAGGGGGAAAGCCGTGACCCTCGCCGGTAGGGGAGACATGGACAGGTTGATATGTCCTCTCTTAAAATGATTTGGGCGGATCACTGGAGTCTTTGGACGTTACGGAGGGTGACCGAATCAGATGTACATCATAATAGTCGGGGCCGGGGACATAGGCTGGCCACTCATCGACATCGCCACCAGGTCGGGAAACGAGGTCGTCGTTATAGAGAGTGAGAAAGAAAAGGCAGACAGGGTCGCAGGGGAGTACGACTGCCTCGTGCTTAACGCGGACGCGACGACGAAGGAGACGCTCATTGACGGGGGTGCAGAAAAGGCCGACGCGATCATATCGACGACGGACCGGGACGCGGCGAACATCATGATCTGCCTGCTCTCCAAGGAGATAGGTATTCCCACGGTCGTCTCCGTCGTCCACAACCCGGAGCACATCGGGCTGTTCAGGCACATCGGCGTAAACGCGATGGAGAATCCCCAGCGACTCATAGCCGAATACCTGTACCGGTCGGTGGCACGCCCCGCAATAGTCGATTACATGCGGATTGGCGAGGAGGCCGAGGTGTTCGAGATTTCCGTTAACGAGAACGCCCCGATTGCGGGGAAGACCCTTACCGATGCGGCGGAGAAGGGAATGATTCCCGAAGACGTCCTGATCGTAGCTGTAGATCGCGAGGAGGGTAAAGCGCCGTTAACCCCACGGGGCGACACGAGAATCGAGGCCGGCGACCTCCTGACGGTGTACTCGGGGTTCGGGGCAGATCCGCAGCTCACCGACGTGTTCGGCCACCACGAGGACAGGCCGAAATGACGATGAGGCAGAGCCCCGCCATCGCTGTCTACCCAGAAGGGGCCGTACCGACCTGAAGCGCCGATTCACGTAGAAAGGGGAGGATACAGTGAGAGGAGGGAGGTACACGTGAAAGGCACGGGAGAGACGATCGGACGGGACCTGGGTCGGATGCTCCAGGCGCTGGCGGGCCTGGTGTTTGTATCACTCATAGTTCCCGTCGCGTGGGGGGAGTACTACGCTGTTCCCGCACTGGTCGTTTCCGGGGCGATTCCTCTCGCCCTGGGCCGCATCCTGACGTCGGCGTTTCGGGACGCCTCAGACCCCGGGAAGCTCCACGGCATGATGATAGCCGCATCGGGCTGGTTATGCATCGCCGCCTTCGGTTCCCTCCCATTTCTACTCGTCGCGTGGATGGTCGAACTATCCCCGGCCGCCATGCACACCCCCGCCCAGACAGCGACACTCGCGGCGTTCACGGACCCTCTCAATGCGCTGTTTGAGAGCATGAGCGGATTCACCGGAACGGGGCTAACGATGACCGGCAACGAGGAGGCGCTACCCCGGACGCTGCAGTGGTGGAGAACGCTGAGCGAATGGGTCGGGGGCGTCGGCGTAATCGTACTCACGACGGCCATCCTGGCGCGTCCAGGAAGCGGCTCCCTGACCCTCTACGAGAGCGAGGCGCGGTCCGAGAAGATACACCCGAGCATTGTCTCGACCGTCAGGACGATCTGGTGGATTTTCATCCTGTTCACCTTCGTGTCGATTCTGCTGCTGTGGACCGTCGGTATGCCGATCTGGGACGCGATCAATCACGGCATGACGGGGCTTGCGACGGGCGGTTTTTCCGTCACTGACGGCTCCATCGCGGCGTACGACAGCGCAGCCATCGAGCTCGCACTGATACCGGTCATGCTCCTCGGAAGCATAGCGTTTCCCATCCACTACCTCATCCTCAGGGGCGACCTTAAGAACCTCTATACAGACCTCCAGACGCGGTGGGTAATTGTACACGTTGGCACGGGGGCCCTCGTGCTCTGCGGGTTCCTGTACTCGAGCGGAACCTACGAATCGGCTTCCGGGGTCCTCCGGTACGGCGTATTCCAGTTCGTCTCGGCGGCGACCTGCACGGGGTTTCAGACCGCAGTCGACGCGACCAACGTCGCACTGGGGCAGTGGCCAGCACACGCCCAGCTCACGATGGTGCTGGGGATGGTTATCGGCGCGGCTGCCGGATCTACTGCGGGCGGAATAAAGCTCATCCGCGTCGCCACCCTTATGAAGGGGGTACAGCACCGCGTCTCCGACGTCTTTTACCCCGCTACTGCGGTCCGCAGAGTTAAAATTAACGGCCGTCGTCTCGGTGAGGAGGCGGCGGCTCGAGAGTTCGAGGAGGCGGCCATAATCGGGTTCCTCTGGTTCGTTTTCCTGGGTGCGGGGATATTCGTGCTGCTGCTCGTGCTCCCCCCGGGCGGGTACACACTCCAGAACGTGATATTCGAGGTGGCGAGTGCCCAGGGCAACGTGGGGCTCTCGACGGGCATAACCGGCCCCGATTCTCTCCCCCGGCCCGGAAAGGCAATGTTCCTGTTCAACATGTGGATCGGCCGGCTGGAGATCGTCCCCGTCCTGGTCACTCTGCGGGCGATCCTCGTTCGCGGGGGGATGTACCGATGAATCCGGGCCGATTCCCGCCAATCGGCACGTTCCTCGAATTTGGTCCGGAAGACCCTGTTTTCGGTCTGCTCCTGCTCGCCGGTCCTGCCGTTGTAGCCCTGATCGCCGCCTCAGGAAGGACCCCTCTAACCCTCGGGATAACCGCCGGATACGTGGTTTTCTTTTTTTCTTACGTCCTCTACAGAGGTACGCGTTAACCGAACCGCGGAGGCGCACGTGACTATCGACCCCTGCGCCGCGTCGTGAGGCCGTCCACCCCTGGGTACACGTCCGGCGATGCCGAGCAGAGGACCGATACCGGGTGTGCGAATTTTGGCTACGTGCCGGTGCTGGCGGTCATGATATAACCGCTGACCAGCATGAGTACCCCCATCGTGACCATTCCTGGAGCGAGAGTCATTGCGACGGACATGGGCATGGCGAGCGCCGCCGCCTGAATCGAGAGCATAAGCACGCCCCAGAGCATCATGAGAGGCCCGCTGAGGCCCCCGGGCCCTCCGTACCCGGATAGGACTGCGAGCCCGTGGACGAGGACGACGATTCCGAGGAGCAGCATAGATGTAGACGCCACACCGCCCACTCCCGCGGAGAGGTACGCGGAGTAGCCTCCCGAGATGACCGCTATGCTGCCCCCGTAGAGCCTCGTGGAGTTATCGATATCCATGTGTAACCCAGGGCCCCACGGACAGTTAAACTTTTGTACACCCGCCGTGGTTAGCTGCAGGCCCGGATGCAGTGGCCCGAGGGGGGCTCCCCCGGCCCGACGTAACTACGCGTGGTCGTGCATCCAGCGCTCGCCGTCCTTCGTGACCTCCTTCTTCCAGAGGGACACCTCACGCTTCAGACGGTCGATGGCCTCGCGGCAAACCTCGAATCCTCTATCCCTGTGGCCCGACGCGACGACTATGTGAACGATGTCCTCCCCGACGTCGATTCGCCCGGTCCTGTGGTGCATCCTGACGTCCACGACGCCGTCCCGGTTCCGAAGCTCCTCCTCCAGCCTCCGCAGCTCGCTCTCCGAGACCTCCTCGTAGCTCTCGAATTCCAGGTGGTCCACCTCCCGGTCACCCGTGCTGCTCCTCACCACGCCCGTGAAGGTGACGATAGCTCCGCTCTCCGTGAACTCCGGGTGGCCCCTAACCTCCTCCACAAGGTCCTCGAGCGTCAAATCAGCTCCTCCAGCCTCCTCCCCGCAGCCTCCAGGTCCTCCACGGTGTTCACGTTCAGGAAGGAGCTCAGGTCCGGGTCTGCTCCCCGGAGGTCCTCCTTCGGGACGAGGCGTATGGGGCCGATATCTCCGTACAGCTCGATTATCTTGCTGTCGCCCCGCTCAATCGCCGCCTCCGCCGCCTCCACCGTGGGCCTCCTCCGGTAGACGGCGGTCAGGGGCTCAAGGTGGGAGTTGGAGGGCACCGCTCCCCTGAATCCCTCCGCCATTTCGAACAGCAGCTCGACGAGGCGGCTCCTTATGAGCGGCGTGTCACACGCGGCCAGGAAGCAGACGTCTCCCGAGGCCCAGGAGAAACCGGCCTGGATACCGGCTACCGGTCCGAAACCCTTCACCTCGTCGACGGCGATGTCCGCGTCGAGGAAGTTCAGTCTCTCCGCCTGGTCTTCGCTTCTGCCCACGACGACCAGCTCGTCCACCGCAGCTCCCAGAGAGTCGACGACGTGCTGTACCAGAGGTCTGCCAGCGAGGGCGGCCAGTGACTTGTCTCCATCGCTGAACCGCGTGCTTGCACCCCCGGCCAGCACGACCCCGGACCGCATCGAACATATTTTGTGGCTCCTAACCATATCTGTGGCGATGGGTCTGTCTGACGACTTTCCTCTGACCGAGGAGGTGGTGTACCTCGACAGCGCGGCCACCACTCTTACCCCCGTCTCTGCAGGGGACGCCATGAAGCGGTTTACAGAGGAGTGCGGGGGGAACTACGGCAGGGGTTCCCATCGCCTCGCGCGGGACGTGACCCGGCGGTACGAGAACGTCAGGGAAGAGCTATCCGGCTTCCTGGGTGTGGAGGACCACCTGGTGTTCACGAAGAACAGCACCGAGGCCCTTAACGCCTGTGCCCGGGGTCTACCCCTCGACGGAGCAGTGGTGACCACCACGCTGGAGCACCACTCCAACCTGGTCCCGTGGATGAGGCACGCCGACGAGCTGCGTCTCGTGGAGCACCGCGGCGGGGTTCTTCGGCCCGGGGACTTCGAGGAGGTCGTGGACGACGATACCGCACTTGTGACCGTTACCCAGGTCTCAAACGTTTACGGCTCAGTTCAGCCCGTCGAAGACATCGGTGAAATCGCCCACGACCACGGTGCACTGTTCCTGATCGACGGCGCCCAGTCCGCCGGGCACCTCGACGTGGACGTGGACGAAATCGGGGCGGACCTCTTCGCCTTCTCCGGGCACAAGGGCCTGCTCGGGCCGCAGGGCACGGGGGGACTCGCAATGACGGAGGCGGTCGCGGCGGAACTGGAGCCCCTGCTCCTCGGCGGAGGAGGCGTTCACTCCGTGACGCCGGAAGGATACGGCCTGGAGCCCGCGCCGCAGAGGTTCGAGTCCGGAACCCCCAACCTGCCCGGGGTTATCGGACTCGGAGCCTCCCTGGATTACCTGCGAGACCTCGGGGTTAAGCGGGCGAGGAGAATCTCCAGGAGGCTCGGGATTGAGGCCGGTGAACGTCTCTCCGGGTTGGATGGAGTCGAGGTTTTCCGCCCTGAGAACTCAACGGGCGTAGTCTCGTTCTCCCTCGACGGGTGGAACCCTCACGACGTGGCCTCATTGCTAGACAGGATTGGCTCCGTCTGCGTACGAAGCGGTCACCACTGTGCGATACCGGCCCTCAAGGGCTCAGCGGAGGAGGGAACTGTCAGGGCCAGCTTCGCGCTCTACAACGACGATGACGACCTGGACACTTTCCTCGAGACTGTGGAAAAAATCCTTTCAATCACCTGACGCTACCCACCCGTATAAGGGGCTTAAGCGGGATGCCGTTCACGGTATCGAGTCCGCTCTTGTCCACTAGGACCGCCACGCACGTTACCTCGCACCCCCTGTCCTCGAGCGCGGATACAGTCTCTTTTGCGGTGGAGCCCGTAGTGACTATGTCGTCGATGACGGCCACCCTCATTCCCTTCGGGTTCAGGAAGTTGCTGGAGATGGCGCCCGTTACCTCCTCGTCGGACCGGGGTTCCCAGTGCCTCTTGCCAGGATGGAAAACTGAGATGCCGGCATCCAGCCGCGTGGCCACCGACGTCGCAATGGGGAGGCCACTGACGGCGATACCGACGAGTGCGTCCGGTTCTCCCTCAACGAGTTCGGCAATCGCTGCGGAGACGCTCAGGAGCGCGGGGCCGCTCGACCCGATGTTCGACCAGTCGACGAAGAGGTCCACCGAGGTGGGCGACTCCTCCTCGGCGGCGTGGGACACGAGCCACTCCGCCGTCTGGCGTGAGACGTTCAGCTCCTCCGAGATCTCGCCCACCCGCATCCCCTTGTCCTTCAGCTCCCTCGCCCTTTCGACGAGGTCCCCGATTTTTCGCATGGTGCGATATTCCTCCGCCCTGTGAAAAGCTTTTGTCCTGCTGCCTCAAACTCTGTTCACCCCATGATTCGAGAGCTGGCTCGACGTGTCGCGAGGATGGTCGAGAGGGGCTACGAGTTCGAGGGCCGGGAGTCCATAAAATCGATTCTCGCCAGGATGGGTTTCTCGGAGTACTCCGTGGACCGGGTCTACCTCGAGGTGAAGAACGAGCTATCCCGGGAGAAGTTCGAGGAGACGCGGGTGCCGGACAGGGTCCTCCTGCTTCCCCACTGCATGATGGACGCGGATGGGTGCGAGGCGAGGTGCGTCGAGGTGGGTTACGAGTGCGGAAACTGCGGGAGGTGCGACCTGGACGAGGTGACCGGGATCGCGGAAGGCCTCGGGTACGACCACTTCATAGTGCCGGGCGGCTCCATGGTCAGAAAAATCGTGGACGAGATGGACTACTCCGTCGCGGTAGGGGTGGCCTGCTTCCCGGAGCTAATCGACGCGAACCGCTACCTGGAGAGAAACGGCATGAGGCTCCTCATGGTGGAGCTGGACGAGGACGGCTGCTTTATGACGGGCGTCCGGGTTTCCGAGGTCGAGCGTATCCTGCGGATGGGCATCGACGATGGAAACGGCACCCCTGGCAGATACGAGGCCCCCCCGGAAGCAGACCTCCTGCTCGTGGGCGAGGAGGAGGTTTCCGGCCCCTGAGCAAAGGCGTGATAACCTCTAGGTGGTAGAGGTAGGGATGCGCGTAGCGGAAGCCGTCATTTACCACGTTTATCCGTTGCGTATCACCCGACGAACCGTCGGTTTAACATTATAAAAAATTATAAATAGCTGGAAGTCGGATAGCGGTCCGTGAGGAGCTACCAGTTCCCCATGACGGTCTCCAGAGACTGGTACGTGACCAGGATAGGCGGCCACACTGCCGACCTCGAAGCTGGAGAGGTAGGTATAAACGTGGAGGCCCTGGTACAGAACACCGAGCTGAGGGGAGGGGAGCGCGTCCGTATACGGCCCTTCGAGGACACGCCTCACCCCCTGTTCAGGCGGCCCGTATACGAGGTCGTTCCCGTGGGGGGCGACCTGGACGACGGCGTCGCCCTGTCCGGAAACGGCGAGGCGGTCCTCCCGCTCGAGGATAGCGGCCTCAGGTCCGAAGAGGAGGTCATAATAAACTCGGCCCGGCCCCCCGTGGAGCTGGTTTAGGCCGCGAAGTCTTTTAAGAAGAGGGCCCCATTCCCGGTTATGGACATCCTTGTCGCAGTCGACGGTTCGCACGTCAGCGAGGACGCACTGGAGTTCGCACTCGACAGATTTCCCGACGACGACATCACCGTCTGCCACGTGGCGGTGCCGGAGCTGGAGTGGGGCGGGTTCTACGAGAGCTGGGAGACCGCGGCCGAGAGGGGTGAGGCGATTCTCGAGAAGGCGCGTGACCTTGCCGGTGACCACGGCCTCTCTGTAGGTACGGAGCTGCTGGAGGGCGACGCCTCGACGGCCATCGTGGATTTCGCCGAGGAGAGGGACTTCGACATGGCAGTCGTTGGGCACCGCGGCACGACGGAGAGGCGGCGCGCACTCCTGGGAAGCGTCGCCGAAGAGGTCATGGAAAAGGCGGGCTCGACCGTGCTCGTGGTGCGGCCGGGCACAAAGGCTTAGCCCGGAAACTTTTCCTCCCGAGTACACGAATATGGCCCGATGAAGCGCATCGCGGTAAACGGCTTCGGCACGATCGGGAAACGGCTTGCAGACGCCGTGGACGCCCAGCCCGACATGGAGGTTTCGGGCGTAACCAAGACCCGTCCAAACTACGAGGCCGACCTCGCAGTCGAGAGGGGGTACGACCTGTACGCCGCCACCGAGGCCGGGCTGGAGGGGCTCGGCGACATGGCGGAGGGCTCTGTGGAAGAGCTCCTCGTGGAGTCGGACCTCGTGTTCGACTGCTCCCCGACGGGAATCGGCGCGAGAAACCGGGGCCTCTACGAGGACGCAGGAATCGCGGCAGTTTACCAGGGGGGCGAGCCCCACGACGTCGCCGGCTTCTCGTTCAACGCCGCGGTAAACTTCGACGAGGCCGTCGGCCGCGACGCGGCGAGGGTCGTTTCCTGCAACACCACGGGTCTCTGCAGGTCACTGTTTCCCCTCGTCGAAGCGTTCGGCGTGGGGGACGTCTCGGTTACACTCGTTCGAAGAGGGGGGGACCCGAAGCAGACCGACAGAGGGCCCATAAACGCGATAGTTCCGTCGCTCGGGATACCGAGCCACCACGGACCCGACGTCGCAAAGGTGATTCCCGGGCTGGACGTCCACTCCATGGCCGTCAAGGTCCCGACGACCCTGATGCACCTCCACGCCGTCAGCCTGCAGCTCGAGTCCAGGGCCTCCAGAAGCGACGTTTTGGACGTATGGGAGACGGCGCCGAGGGTGATGCAGGTCGACGGGGGCCGCGGAATCGGTTCCACCGCTGAGCTGTGCGAGCTGGGGCGGGACATGCTGAGGCCGAGGTACGACCTCTGGGAGCTGGCCCTGTGGAAGGACTCCGTAACGGTGGAGGGAGACCGCCTCAGCTTCTTCCAGGGGGTCCACCAGGAGTCCATCGTGGTGCCGGAGAACATCGACGCCGCGAGGGCGTTACTGGAGATGGCGGACTCGGAGTATTCGACGAGGACCACGGACGACGCGCTGGGCGTAATCCGCTAACCCGCCCCGAGGAGGTGCTCGGAGGCCCCGTGGCCCCTGTACGACAGGAGGGGCCCGGTCGTCCGCTCCAACACGGGCTGCAGGTCGTCACGTTTAAGGCTGAGGACCCCGAATACGTGGTGCCGGCGCCAGAGGTGCTTTCTCCGAGTCGGCGAAGGTGTGGGGATGAAGAGCGACGTCACGCTGCTCAGAACTGCCGACAGGCTTGTCAAGGCGGCCAGGGAGAACGACGCCCCTGTATGGCGCGACCTGGCCGGGAGACTGACCGGTCCCACGAGGAGAAGTGCCGAGGTCAACGTATCGCTAATAGACAGGGCCTGCTCCGAGGACGAAACCGTAGCCGTGCCGGGGAAGGTGCTCGGCGCGGGCAGGCTGAGCAAGCCGGTGACCGTCGGGGCCTTCGCGTTCTCCGAGGGAGCAGTGAGGCGCATAGAGGACGCGGGTGGAAGGGCACTCAAGCTCGAGGAACTCGTGGAGGAAAGCCCCGCCGGTAGCGGCGTAAGGTTGCTGGAGTGACCATGATAATTGACGGCGAAGGACAGGTACTCGGACGACTCGCCAGCAGCGTGGCAGAACTGGCACAGAGCGGTGAACGGGTGAGGGTGGTCAACGCCGAGAAGGCGGTAATCACGGGAAGGAGGAAGAAAATCCTGGACAGGTACAAGGAGAAGTACGACAGGGGCGACAAGGACAACGGCCCACACTTCCCGAGGCGGCCGGACAGGATTTTAAGGAGGACGATACGCGGAATGCTTCCTCAGAGCAAGGCGTCGGGACGCGAGGCGTTCGACCGCGTAAAGGTCTACGTCGGAATCCCGAGGGAATTCGAGGGCGAGGAGAGGAACAGGTTCGAGGACGCATCGCTGAGAAGCGGGGTCCACGTGGAGCTCGGAGAGGTGAGCAGCCACCTCGGCTCGAACTTCTAGGTGCATATATGAAGATCATAAACGAGAGCGGAAAGAGGAAGACTGCGGTGGCGAGGTCCACGGTGACGAAGGGCGAGGGCAGGGTCAGGGTGAACAAGGTTCCACTGCGTGCCTACCGGTCGGAAGGGGCACGCCTCAGGATACGTGAACCCCTCGACCTAGCCGGGGACGTGTCGGAGACCGTCGACATAGACGTAAACGTCGAGGGAGGAGGTAGAAGCGGCCAGGCCGACGCCGTCAGAACCGCCATAGCCAGGGGCCTCTGGAAGTTCACCGGGGACCAGTCCCTTCGCGACCTGTACATGGAGCACGACAGGGCCCTCCTCATCAACGACGTCAGACAGAAGGAGCCAAAGAAGTACGGCGGACCCGGAGCGAGGGCCCGCAGACAGAAATCGTACAGGTGAGACGATGATAATACCGGTAAGGTGCGTAAGCTGCGGAAATGTGATTGGAAGCGTGTGGGAGGAATACCGCGATAGGGTGGAGGCCGGCGAGGACGAGGGGGAGGTTATGGACGACCTCGATATGGTGAGGTACTGCTGCCGCCGCCACCTGCTCTCCCACGCGGACGTTCTGGACGAGGTAATTCCGTTATACTGAGGTGAAACGTGACCGAAGAAAATTACACGAGGTACGAAAAGGCCCGCCTGATAGGGGCCAGGGCGCTTCAGGTGTCGCTCGGCGCACCCCTGATGGTGGAGGCCTCCGCCCGTGACGAGGCCATCGACATCGCCAAGAGGGAGCTGGAGGCAGACGAACTGCCCCTCACCGTGAAGAGAAGCGAGAAAAGAGGGTTACCCCGGTTCCCGAAGGTCTGATGGGCGTAATAGAACGGGTCGAAGCCCGCACGATTCTGGACAGCAGGGGGGACCGGACCGTCGAGGCGGAGGTGTACACCCGCGAGGGATTCGGAAGGGCTTCGGCTCCGAGCGGAGCTTCCACGGGCAGTAACGAGGTAACGCCGTTCAGAAACGGTTCGGCAGAGGAGAGCGTGGAGGCCGTTCGGGAAAAGGTCGAATCGGAGCTCGTCGGAGTGAACGCGGGCCACCAGGACCTCGTCGACACGGCGCTGCAGGACGTCGGCGGAAACGGCTTCGGAGACGTCGGCGGAAACGGTGCGGTTGCGGTATCGCTGGCAACTGCAAAGGCCGCCGCATCGGAAAGAGGTCTCCCGCTCTTCGAGTACCTGGGAGGACTGTACGCCAAGAGGGTGCCGTTCCCCCTCGGAAACGTGGTGGGCGGAGGGAGCCACGCCGGGGCCGGGACAGACATACAGGAGTTCCTCGTGGCGGCGGAGGAGGCCGATTCGGCGCGGGGCGCTGTGCTGGCAAACGCGGAGGTTCACCGCCTGACCGGCAGGAGGCTGGAACAGCTGGGCGGCTTGGCCGGAGGCAGGGGCGACGAGGGTGCCTGGATATCCACCCTCGACGCACCGGATATACTCGAAGTAATTCGCGACGTGTGCGACGAGGTGGAGGCGCGGCTGGACGTCCGGCTCGGAATGGGTCTGGACTTCGCGGCGTCAGAGCTCTACGACGGCTCCGATTACGTCTACAGCGACGGAAAGCGGGACAAGGGGGCCCAGATGGAATACGTGGAGTCCCTCTGCGATGACTTCGACCTGATCTACGTGGAGGACCCGCTGGAGGAGGAGGACTTCGAGGGCTTTGCAGAGCTCTCCTCCCGCGTCGACGCCACGGTCTGCGGCGACGACCTGTTCGTAACCAACGCCGGAAGGATTGAGCTGGGAGTCGAACTCGACGCCGCCGATGCGGTACTCATCAAGCCGAACCAAGTGGGGACCCTTACCGGAACCTGGATGGCGGTTGAAACGGCTCAAGACAACGGTTACGGAATCGTGGTCTCCCACCGGTCGGGCGAGACCTCCGACGCGTACCTGTCCCACGTCGCGACCGCCCTCGGTTCGCCGTTCATAAAGTGCGGCATCGTGGGCGGTGAGAGGGTCTCAAAACTGAACGAACTTCTCAGAATAGAGGAGATGATTTGAGGTGAGGAAATATACATGTCTGTGAGTACGGAGGAGCACCTGTTGCCTTTGGAGGAGTACCAGGCGGCGGCGGTACAGCTGGGGACCCAGCACAAGACGAAGGGGATGGAACCCTTCATCGAGAGGGTCAGAAACGACGGCCTGTACATAATAGACCTGAACAGGACGGACGAGAGGATCAGGGTGGCGGCCGAGATTCTGGCCCGCTACGACCCCGAGAACGTACTCGTCGTGAGTTCGAGGCAGTACGGCCACGAGCCGGCCAAGCTCTTCGCCCGTATAGTCGGCGGGGAGAGCAGGGTGGGGAGGTTCGTCCCCGGAACGATGACCAACCCGGAGCTCGACGGATACCTCGAGCCCGAGGTACTGGTGGCCACGGACCCCATGGGTGACCAGCAGGCCATCGAGGAGGCCACGCAGGTGGGTATACCGGTAATCGCGCTGTGCGACAGCAACAACGAGGTTTCGGAGGTGGACCTCGTCATCCCGGTTAACAACAAGGGCCGCAGGGCACTCGCCACGGTGTACTGGGCGCTGGCCAGAGAGACGGCCAGGCACCAGGGTCGCCTCCCCGAGGACGCCGAGTTCAACTTCGGAGTGGAGGACTTCGAGGAAGAACTGTAGGTACAGGCAGATGACCCCTGAACAGGAGCCGGCGACGCGGTCGGGCAGGGAGAAGCATTGAGGCGCACTGCGGCGGCGGGCGCCTTCTACCCCGGGGACCCGGACGAACTGCTGAAAACAGTAAACGGCCTAATCGAGGAGCGGGGCAGGGGAGATGCGAGAGCCGCCATAGCCCCCCACGCAGGGTATCCCTACAGCGGCTCCCTGGCCGCGGAATCCTGCGGCGCAGTCGACGAGTTCAAAACCTACGTGCTCGTCGGCCCCAACCACACCGGCGTGGGGAAGGCCATCGCTCTCTCGGATCAGGACTGGTCCACGCCTCTGGGCAGGGTGCCGGTTAACAGGAAGCTGGTAAGGGATATCGACATCCCGGTCGACGAGTCGTCGCACTCCCGGGAGCACTCCCTTGAGGTGCTGCTTCCGATTCTGCAGGTTCTCCACGACGGGTTATCCATAGTCCCGGTATGCATGAGGGACCAGGGGCCGGAGGCGGCCAGGGTCGTGGCCGAGGAACTGGAGCCCCACTTCGACAGCGTGGGCGTACTCGTCAGCAGCGACCTTACGCACCACGCCCCCCTGAGCGTGGCCCGGGAGCGCGACGAACGATTTATCGAGAGGATACTGGAACTCGACGAGGCGGGGCTGTACGGGGAGGCCTCGACGGGCTCCTTCTGCGGCTACGGCCCCGTGGCCGTCGCGGTCGAGCTCGCACTGAGGAGTGAACTAGAGCCCAGTTTACTGGGTTATTCGACCAGCGAGGCGGTTACTGGCGACGATTCCAGCGTAGTCGGGTACTGTTCGGTGAGCTTCACATGATTCAGAGCTCCGCCCCCGCGAAGGTGTACCTCTTCGGCGAACACGCCGTCGTGTACGGGGAGCCCGCGGTTGCCGCGGCCGTGGACCTACGGGCACGGGTGCAGTTGGAGGAGCGGGGCGACTCCCGGATTCGCGTCGAGGCCCGTAACCTCGACTCGACGGCGACCATCGACCACGACGGGGACCTGGAAGGGGTCGACCCCTTCCTCAGGTACGTGTTCGGGGCCGCGAAAAGCGCCGGGGCCAGGGGGTTGAACGTCACGACGGATTCCGACATCCCGGTGGGCTCCGGCCTCGGGAGCAGCGCCGCCGTGACGGTGGCGACTATTCACGCAGCCTCGAGGCACGCCGGTCTCGAGCTGTCCCGGGAGGAAATCGCCTCCCTGGCACACGGCGTGGAGAGGGACGTTCAGGGGTCGGCCAGCCCCACCGATACCTACGTTTCCACGATGGGCGGAGTCAACGTCGTGGAGACCGGCAGGAACAGGTTCGAGCAGGTCGACACGGGATCCCTCGACCTCGTCGCAGGCGACACGGGTGAAACCGGTGCCACGGGGGAACTCGTCGAGATGGTGGGGGATATGAGTGAGAGATTTCCTTCCGTCAGGCACGTAATAAAGACGATTGGAGAGGTGTCCCGGGATGGCCTGGAGGCGCTGGAATCAGGCGACACCGAGAGCGTCGGAGTGCTCATGGACGTCAACCACGGGCTCCTCGAGGCCCTCGGCGTCTCGACTCCGCGTCTCTCCTCCATGGTTCACTCCGCCAGAACCGGAGGGGCGAGCGGTGCAAAAATTACAGGTGCGGGCGGAGGAGGATGCATAGTTGCCCTCGGCTCCGGCCGCTCAATCGAGTCGGCAATCGAGGAGGCGGGCGGGGAGGCCCTGCCCCTCTCGCTGGACCGGCAGGGGGTGGTTTCGGGGTGAGGGTCCTGAAAATCGGTGGAAGCGTCCTTACGGACAAGGAGGGGAAGGAGGCGCTCAGGCGTGGGGCCACCGCGAGAGTCGCGGGAGAGCTCGCGGCGGGGCCCGAGGACCTAGTACTGGTACACGGCGCCGGCTCCTTCGGTCACCCGCACGTGGACGAATACCTGTCAGGGGGCCCCGAGGACAGGTTGCTGGGGGCGTCAGTTACCCACAGGGCGGTCTCCGAACTGACCCAGCTGCTCGTGGGTGCCCTGGTCGAGCAGAGGGTCCCTGCTCTGCCCGTCAGGCCCCTCAGCTGCTGCCTCGCCAAGGGGGGCCGAATCGAGGAGATGTTTCTGGGTGCAGTGAACCGCATGCTGGAGAGCGGCGTAATGCCCGTCCTGCATGGGGACGTCGTCGTATCGGAGGGGGACGTTACCGTCGTCTCGGGCGATGAGGTGCTCGCGCAGCTCGCAGAGAGGTTCGATGCGTCATCCGTGGGTTTTGGAACGGACGTGGACGGGGTACTGAACGCCGATGGAGAGGTGATAGACTTCGTGGACGGGTCCTCGATCGATGAGATAGAGTTTTACGGGGGGAGCGGGATTGATGCAACCGGCGGAATGGAGAACAAGGTGCGCTCACTGATGCGTCTCGGCCTAAGCGGATTCGTCTTCAACGCCTCGGTCCCCGGGAACGTAGAAAGGTTTCTCAAGGGCGAGAGGATAGGGACGGAGGTCTCGCCTTGATAGACGAGCGGAAGCTCGAGCACATCGAGATATGCCTCCGGGACGAGGTCGAGGCCCGGGCGTCCACCGGTTTCGAGGACGTGAGGCTGGTGCACGAGGCACTCCCCGAACTCGACATGTCGGACGTGGACCCGAGCTGGTCCTTCCTGAACCACGAACTGTCCATGCCCCTCGTAATCGCCGCCATGACCGGAGGACACGAAAGGGCCGAGGCGATAAACAGGAACCTCGCCAGGGCGGCTCAATCCGTCGGCGTGGCCCTAGGCATCGGTAGCCAGAGGGCCGGCCTGGAGGAGACGGACCTCGTCTCCACGTACTCGGTCGTCCGGGAGGAGGCGCCCGACGTGCTCAGGATAGCGAACGTGGGAGGCGCCCAGCTCGCCGAGGACTACGGCATCGACGAAGCCGAGAGGGCGGTCGATATGATAGGCGCAGGGGGACTGGCGGTACACCTCAACTTCACGCAGGAGGCGGTTCAGCCGGAGGGCGACACGGCCGCCGCCGGGCTACTTGAGGGCCTGGAGGAGCTCTGCTCGGGGCTCTCCGTGCCGGTCCTCGTAAAGGAGACGGGTGCCGGTATATCGCGTGAGACGGCGGGGCGCCTAGTGGAGGCAGGGGTGGAGGCCATCGACGTGTCGGGCCTCGGCGGAACCAGCTGGTCCGCGGTGGAGCTCCACCGTGTCAGAGGCCGCGACGAGGAGACCGGGACCCACCTCGGGGAGGTGTTCAGGGAGTGGGGAATCCCGACGGTTCAGTCCATCGTCGAGTGCTCCGGCTCCGGTGCAGAGGTGATGGCCAGCGGAGGCGTGAGAAGCGGCCTCGACGCGGCCAAGTCCCTCGCCCTCGGTTCTGACGTCGCGGGTGCGGCGCTTCCCTTCCTCGGGCCCGCCAGCAGGGGAGGAGAGGACGTCGAGAGGACGCTCCAGCGGTGGGGATCGGGGCTCAGGGCCGCCATGTTCCTTACGGGAAGCGGAGACGTCGACGAGTTGAAGTCTGCGCCACTCACAGTCACGGGAAAAACTGCACGGGCCCTCGAACAGAGGGGGTTCGAAATCGAGATGCTCTCGAGGAGGTAGTCTATGGAGATTGGAATCAAAGCGATAGGAGGATACGAAGAGGTGGGGAAAAACATGACCGCGGTTCGTGCCGGGGACGAAGTGGTAATACTCGACATGGGTCTTAACCTCGACAGGGTTCAGATCCACGGCGAGACGAGGACAGAGACGATGGAGAGCCTTGACCTCATAGAGATGGGGGCCATACCGGACGACACCGTTATGGGCGACCTGGACGGCGAGGTCAAGGCGATAGTCTGCAGCCACGGCCACCTGGACCACATCGGGGCGGTTCCTAAGCTGGCACACCGGTACGACGCGCCCATCATGGCCACGCCTTTCGCCATGGAACTCATCAAGGACAAAATAAGCTGGGAGAAGCGGTTCAAGGTCGAGAACGAGCTGCAGACGGTGGAGCCAGGCAAGAGGTACCAGGTGTCGGACGACCTGGTGGTGGAATTCGTACACACGAAGCACTCGATTCCGCAGACGACGACTGTGGTAATACACACGCCGGAGGGGGCGATCGTTTACGCGCTGGACTTCCGGTTCGACAGGAACCCGGTGATGGAGGACCCGCCGGACTTCAAGAGGCTTCGCCAGATAGGCAGGGAGGGTGTAATATGCGCGGTAATCGAGTGCGTAAACGTCGAGACCGAGGGCATGTCGCCCAGCGAATCGGTGGCCCGAATGATGGTGAACCAGACGCTCCACGAGGCGGAGAACGAGGACGTGGGCGTAATGGTCACCACCTTCAGCAGCCACGTAGCCAGGATAAAGAGCATCGTGGAAGCCGCGGAGGCGATGGACCGCAGACCCCTGCTCTTCGGCCGCTCGATGGACAAGTACATCACCACCGCGGAAAAGCTCGGAATCGTCGACCTGCCCGGGGACATCGGAATCTACGGCCACCCTAAGGCGAGGGAGGACATCATGCGGAAAGTAATGAAGGACGGGAAAGAAAACTACCTCCTGATAGTCACCGGCCACCAGGGCGAACCAGGTGCGACGCTGACACGGATAGCCAACGAGACGCTTCCGTACGAGGCCGAACCGGAGGACCAGGTCGTGTTCTCGGCACGCCGCATACCCAACCCGCTCACTATAGCGAACAGGTACTCCATGGAGACAAAGCTCAGGATGAAGGGAGCGAGGCTGTTTCAGGACGTACACGTATCTGGACACGCCGGGAAACAGGACCTGTACGACATGATAAAGATGCTCCAGCCGCAGCACCTGTTCCCTGCCCACGCCCCCCTCGATATGATGAGCGGGTTCGTCGACCTCACCGAATCGATGGGTTACCGTATGGGGGAGGACGTCCACCTGATGCGCAACGGACAGGAGATGGTAATCTCTTGAAAATCCTGCACGAGAGAAGGGGGGACATCGACGCCGAGCTCCTGTCGGCCCTGGACGGCGAACCCGCCGAGCTTTACGACGCGGCATCGCACCTCGTGAAGGCCGGAGGCAAGAGGCACCGCCCCGTCATGACGCTGCTCGCCTCCGAGGCCGTGGGGGGGGACCCGAAGGGAGCGCTTAAGGCCGCGGCATCTGTGGAGCTCGTTCACACCTTCTCACTGGTGCAGGACGACGTATTCGACAACGACCACCTGAGGAGGGGCGTGTCCTCGGTGCACGTAGGCTGGGACGAGGACACCGCAATCCTCGCCTCGGACCTCCTGTTCTCAAAGGCATTCGAAACCCTCGCCAACTCCGCCTCTGACTCGAGGAGGGTAGTCAGGGCCCTCGGAAGGCTGGCCGTGGGCTGCAACAGGATAACGGAGGGACAGGCGATGGACATGTCGACGCCCTCAGACGAGGAGGAGTACCTCGCCATGATAGACAGGAAGACGGCCGAGCTACACGCCCTCGCGTGCGGGGTAGGGGGTATGCTCGGAGGAGGCACAGACGGCGAGGTGGAGGCACTCGAGGAATTCGGCAGAAAGTCCGGCCTGGCGTTCCAGATCAAGGACGACGTACTCGACCTGACCACTGACGAGGAGGAGCTGGGGAAGCCACGGGGGAGCGACCTGGCGGAGGGCAAACTGACACTTATAGTGCTGCACGGACTGGAACACGGAGACGCCGACGTGGAAGAGCTGTTCGAGAGGGCGAAAACCGGGGACAGGGATGCGGTCCCGGAACTGACAGACGCCCTGAGGAGGGACGGACACGTCGCCTACGCCGAGGAAAGGGCGGAGGAACTCCTCTCTGACGCCAGGGAGTCCCTCGAGAGCCTATCGGAAACCCGGGCGAAAAGCTCGCTCCTCGAGGTATCCGGGTACATGGTGAGGCGAAACTTCTGAGGATGGAGGCGATGGAGCCCGAGAGACAGGCCTTCCTCTACGCCCTGCAGAACGCCGTTGAGCACGGCGAGGCCAGAGAGGGACCCGTTATGGGGTACCTCCTCGGAGAGAACCCGGAGCTCCGGAGCGACGTGGAGGGTGCGCGACGAATCTCCGCGGGGGCCGTGAAGAGGGTCAACTCCCTATCAGCCGACGATAGGGCCAGGCGCCTCCGCGAGATGGACCCCTCGTTCTTCGAGGGGGAAAGGGAGGAGAGGGAGCTGCCCGACCTCCCCGGAGACACGTCCTCCGCTGTGCTGAGGTTCGCACCAAACCCTAGCGGTCCACTCCACCTCGGCCACGCCCGCGCCGCGGTCCTGAACGACCACTACGCCGAGAGGTACGGCGGCGAACTGTTCCTGCGATTCGAGGACACCGACCCCTCCCGCGTGGACCCGAAGGCCTACGAGCTGATCGAAGGGGACCTTGCCTGGCTCGGCGTAGAGCCCGACAAGACAGTTTTTCAGAGCGACAGGATAGAGGTGTACCACGAGTATGCAGAGAAGCTCGTGGAGGTCGAGGGCGCCTATGTCTGCACCTGCCCGGAGGAGGAGTTCCACGAACTGAGGAACGCCGCAGAGGAGTGCCCCTGCCGACCCCTACCCGTGGATAAAAACCGTGAGAGGTTCGAGAGGATGTTCGATGACTATGGGGAGGGAGAGGCCGCAGTGCGGGTCAGGACGGACGTCGAGCACCCCGACCCGGCCCTCCGTGACTTCCCGGCGATGCGCATCAGCGAGGCCCCACACCCTCGCGTGGACGCCAGGGTGTACCCCCTGATGAACCTCTCCGTCGCGGTGGACGACCACCTGCTCGGCGTGACCCACGTAATACGCGGAAAGGACCACCTCGCCAACACCAGGAGGCAGCTGTTCATCTATGAGCACCTCGGATGGGAGCCGCCGGAGTACGTCCACCACGGGCACCTCCACGTCGGGGGAGTCGTGCTGAGCACCTCCGAGATAAGGACGAGAATAGACGACGGCCAATACGGGGGCTGGGACGACATCGAGCTCGGAACCCTGCGCGCGATCGGGAGGCGGGGAATAAGGCCAAAGGCCGTTCGGGAGACCGTGCTGAGCCACGGTCTCTCCGAAAACGACGCCGAGTTCTCCTGGAAGAACCTGTACGCCGCGAACCGCAAGCTGGTTGACGACGGGTCGGACCGCTACTTCTTCGTGCCCGGACCCGCCACACTGAGGGTGGAGGGACCCGGCTTCGAGGCGACTCCGCCCCTCCACCCCGACCACCCTGAGAGGGGTACCCGGGAGATAGAAGTGTCCGAGGACCCGGTCCTCGTCGTGCCCTCCGGAGACGCCGACGACCTGTCGGTCGGAGACCGGCTCCGGCTCAAGGACCTCTACAACCTGGAGGTCACGTCGACCGACCCCCTGAGGGCGAATTACGTCGGGAACGACCTATCCATCTTGAAGGACGGCGTGCCCATCCTCCAGTGGCTGCCTGCCGACTCGCCGGAGACCCGCGTCCTCAAGCCGGACGGAGACGACTCGGGAGCCCTGGAGCCGGCCGCGGCGGACCTGAAAGTCGGAGATATAGTCCAGTTCGAACGCTACGGCTTCTGCCGCCTCGACGAGGTCTCACCTCCGGTCTTCTGCTACGCCCACGCCTAGCCCCTAGCGGACGGTGAAACCCTGGACCGATAACCTAATCGGCGACGCCCTCTATCACAAACTCGTCGTCCACTATTCTGTAGGAGTATCTCCGCTCGTGCATTTTTCGAGGCGTCTTCTGGACGAACAGCTTCCTATCCACCTCGTCCCCCTCGACGATCTCCGAGAACTCGACGAGGTAATCCACCTTTCTCAAAAAGGTCGGAAACTTGTGGGTCGGGTGGTACATCATCGACATGACGGTAACTATCCCTTTGTCCTTGGTCTCGAAGAGGACCTCCCCAAACTGGTCGGAAAAAATGTCGTTTCCGTACCCGTCGTCGAGGTCGGTGAGTGAATCGATTATTACGACATCCTCGTCGTCGATGTAATCCGAGAGCTTCTTCCTCTTGGTCCCGAACTCCAGCTTGTCCACCAGATCGAAGTCCATACCGGCGATGTTCTCCATGGACTTGACCTTATCACTCTCCAGGCCGTGCAGGGCGAAGTATAGAACGCTCTGCCCGGACCTGGCGGCACAGCTCGCCGTACTCCACACTACGTAGGACTTGCCGTCCCCGGGGGGACCGTAAAATACCGCCGAGGATCCCCGGCGGAAACCTCCGTCCAAGAGCTCGTCCAGGGGGTCGATACCCGTACTAATCTTTTCCGGCATCGCCTCCCTCTAAGTGGAAGAGCTAACATAAATAAGTGGCTCTGTTGCGTTCCTTCCAAAACATACTTAACTGCTTAAACTCAGAAAGGTTTCTGAGGATGGGGAATCCGAAGACACCGAAAGTGTCTTCTGCATACAAAAAATCCCCAATTTTCGAAAGAACCAAACCCAAAATTAAAAAAAACCCGAAAACAACCCTGCCCGTCGACAAAAACTCAACAACCATAGATATCTACGTAACAACAACCCGAAAACACGCAGATTCCCAAGGAATCTGCTTCCAAGAAGAACTCGAAGAGACCTTCGCCCACGACACACAGATAACTCCCAGCCCAATAAAAAGAAACCAAAAAAAAAGATAGATGCCGTTTTATATAATAAAGACTACGACTCCACAGACATAAAAAAAAACTCTGCCGAGAAAAAGAAATAAAACCAGTAAATAAATATCGAACTCAACGAAGAAATAGACAACGACCTGTACAATCAAAGAAACACGAAGATTTCTACAAAACCCTCTAGTAGGAAAACTGTTCCAAAGTTTTCCGAACCAACGAAACCACAAACTCAGCCCTAAAAAGAAAATATTCTTCCCATACAGTACCAAAAACTCGGTACAAACAGTTCAGAAAACCAACAATAAAACGCATGATTCAAAACATAAATTATGCCGTATTAAAACTAAAAAAGGGTTGCAACAAAGCCGAATAAGTTACAGTGGATATAGAGAGAGGGAGACGTTGCCGACATCCGAGTTACGACCGATGTGTGTAAAAAGGGACTTTATAGTGGTTGACGAAACTTCTTTAGTATTCAGGTTTACCTCTCGTCTTCGGGGATAGGGCAGAATCGCTGAGATAAAATATGCTGAGATAAAATATAAAGAGAGTTATGACAATCACTATATTCAGTTAGACCTTCGCCGCTTGAGGTCCGAGCCACAGACCGGACAAGTCTCCATCTCCTCTACTTCGCCGAAGACCCTTCCGCACCCGGGACAGAACCACTGCCACTCTAAGACCTCCTCTATACCGCGCTGCTCTACCGGTCGAAATTCGACGCCGAGGACCGAGGCCACGTTCTGTACGGCGTAGTCGTCAGTTACGATTACGGGCTCCTCGCCCTCATCTCTCAGCTCCAGGGCCAGCCCCAGGACCTCCAGGTCAGCCCCGGACAGGACCGGCAGGTCCCCGGTGGAGTCGGCGGCCTCTCTCGCCTTATCGACGAAGAACTCGTCGGGTGCACGTACCTCCGGCCTGTGCGTGTCGAAGAACAGGCGTGTGCGCTCCTCCAGAATTTCGTCCACGACCGACGGAACCGTCACGCCGTCCACGCGCACCCCCTCGACGAAGACCATCGAGTCCAGGACCAGTCTCACGTCAGGCTTTTCACTTCGTGGAACCAAAATACCTCCAGCTGGGGTAGCGAAGCCCGGACCAACGCGCCGGCCTTGAGAGCCGGTGTGCCTCGAGCACACGGGGGTTCAAATCCCTCCCCCAGCGCTCCACGGCCCTGGTAACAGCTGCACCGGCCGGATCGGGCCGGTCTGTAGGTGTCTTTAAAAATACAGAAACATCCCGACGCAGAAGAATTGTAAGCACGGGGCCGCTCGTGACCCATTTCCCTTCAGCGGGATCTGAAAGAGTTCGAGGGGCCGCGTAATTCGGTGGAAAGTCCTTCGATGGTACGCTTGGGATTTATGAATCCCGGCAACCGACCTCCCGACTCGCCTAAATAAATTGTTTCAAGCATTTGGCAAATATATTTAAGTTAATATCGGAATATGGGCTCAGAATATATTTTTACTAATGGTTTCGGAGTTTAGGGAAACATATTTAAGTCTGAGGCCTCATGGTAGGCTTGGAGACCGCCGGGAAATTGGGTGGTTCACTCTAACCGTACCCGCGTAACGCGGGTTAAAAGGTTGGTGTGGACGAAGGGCCTACATAACCGAGGCGCGGGTGAAGCCGTGCCAAGGGGAAGGCGCCCCATGATGTCGGCTACGCGCAAGCGAACCGACTAAAAGGGAAAACCGCAGCAGTCCAATACCGCCCCTCGCCCTCGGGCAGGGACGGAGGAAGGCCAAGTAACCGCCGCCCCGAAAGGAGCGGGGACGAAACGGGCGAAAGCTCGAAGGGCCGAAGAGCAGGACCGCGGAAAACATACCCCGCCCAAGCCCAGAGGCGGTCCCCACAACCCATCAACCCCGTGAGTTCTCCGGCTCACCGTATCTTATCCACACCGTATTTTCCCGTCACACCTCTCCCTGATCTCAGGAGAGAGCATCCCGAACAGGGACCCCACGTCTCACCCCCCGTCAACGGTGGTGAAACGCGAGTCCGGCGGTTAACCCTTTACTCAATCCCCTCCAGCATCCTCAGCATCGCTCTGAAGGTAGCCGATCAGGGTTTCGACCTCCTCGCTCTCCGCCTCTCCCGGCTCCATGAACCCGGCGGAGATTACGTGTGTAAGCGTGTCCTCGGTGGACGCCTCGACCTCATCGATCCCGTCGGGTTCCACGTAAAGCACCACGCCGCTCGTGATGTTCGGCGCGGTGGGAACGAAGACCGTCTCCCTGCCCTCGACGATATCGGAACCCGTTTTGAATCCTACGAGTGAAATGTTCTCGGAGACGTGTACCCTGACCGGTACCTGAAACTCCCCGGCGCCCCTGACCGCCATCTCTAGGGCCACCTTGCTGGCGTTGTAGAGGATCCTGAAGGCCGGGATGCGGTTCATCTGCCTGTCGAACCACCTCTCTGCCCTCCTGCCGACTAGGGTCCGGGTGCCCCTTCCCGCAAGAAGGAGGGCGATAACGAACGCCGCGAGAGCTACGGCCACCCTTATCGCCGCATCGATAACCGGGTGCCCCGTGGGTGCAAAGGGCAGCGGCAAGTGGGAGAGCATGGAGAAGGCCCAGAATACGGTGTACAGAACGATGAGGACGGGAAGCACCACCACGAGTCCTCCGAGCAGGTCCCTTCGCAGTCGAACCATCACCAACCGTATCACCGCTCCGCAGGAAAACCTTTCCTTCGCCTAAACGGGTTCGGAACGACGCGATACCTCCGCATAAGCGCGAAAGATTAGTACCGTTTGGCGAAGGTAATTTAGTTTTGATAAGAATAATGCTTATATTTCGTTGAAATTATGAGCTACCATGGCTATCGACGAAATAGACAAGGAGATCCTGAAGGCCCTGATAGAGGACGGAAGGATTTCCTACCGCGAGCTTGCGGGGAGTATCGGAGTCACCCCGCCCACGGTAAAGAGGCGCGTCGACGAGATGAGGGGATGGGTGTCATAGAGGGATTCACGGTTCAAATCGACGAGTCGGCCCTGCTGGACGGCGCTCCGCTTGACGCGATGGTGATCCTGAAAACCGAGCCGTCGCAGACAGACGACGTTTACCGCACGATGCTGGGCTCAGAGGCGCGGTACGTCATTAAGACGGCGGATTCAAAGGTCCTAGTGCACTTCAAGGGAAGCGGGGAAACGTTCGAGAACCACGTACTCGGAAGGATACCGGACGGGGTGAAAAGCTACAGGACCATCGTTGTCACGGACGAGGCGAGTACCCCGCCCACGCTGTGAAAAACTAAAAATACCTCCGCCTAGGGGGGGCACCCGGCCTGAGGGGGAGTTCCGCACCGAAAGCGGCCCGCGACGCGCGGTTCGGCTCTGCGTGCTACGGTGCACGAGGGGAAGGGCGTGGGGGGGGGTTTTCCGGTACAAGGCCCCTGAGCCGGTACGCGGTTATACGCGGCTGCTGCAGGCGGTTGTAGAGTTCCGGGAGAGGGCCGGAGAACCCGAAATCCGGAATCGCTCCCCGTCCGCCGTCGCCCGTGGACCGGCTGACGTGTAGACCACGCCCTCAAAGATACTCCCGTGTATCGAACCCCACCCTACGAACCAGTCCGTCCTGCCCACACCTACCCTAACCTGTTCCTTCTGTGTCTCTCGCCGGCTTTGCCTAGCGGGGCAGCTCTACTGAAGCTCATCTAAAGCGTCTTTATTCCTGTCCTCAGAGACGCCGACCTCCTCACCAAACCATCCCGAGTCGCGCCCCTCCGGTTCAGGCTGAGGCAGATTTTTGACGCAACAGAACCGGTAATAAAAATCCGATTCGGGAGAGTATTGAAGCCGCAACTGTATACTACGAGGAGTATGAGACAAAAAAACATCTGAGACTTTACGTGGGGAGCTGGACCCGGAACTGGATGACCAACAGAGACCGAGATATATCAAAGGTGGGGTTAATACTCTTCATCGATGCGTAATACCTGGGGGTCTGGAGCTGAGGCATGAGTATGGAGACTAAACATCGTGTTGTAATCGGTGATTCGCGGGAGCTCGACCGGGTTGAAGACGACTCAGTTGAACTAATCGTTACCTCCCCCCCGTATCCAATGATAGAGATGTGGGACGAGATGTTTGAGGAAATAAATCCGAGTATCGGCAGACACCTCACCAACGGTAACGGTCGCTCCGCTTTTGACCTAATGCACGAAGAGCTGGCCAAGACCTGGCGGGAAGTAAATCGGGCCATAGCCGACGGCGGAATCGCCTGTATAAACACGGGTGATGCTACTCGAAGGGTGGACGGGAGCTTTCGGGTGTACCCGAACCACGCCCGCGTTATAGAAGAGTTCGAAAACCTCGGATTTGAACCGCTCCCAGACATCCTGTGGCGTAAACCGACGAACTCGGCGGCGAAGTTCATGGGCAGTGGAATGATTCCGCCGAACGCCTACGCTACACTGGAGCATGAATACCTCTTAATCTTCCGTAAAGGAGAACAGCAACGGACGTTCGAACCAGAGTACGAGCCTCGATATAATTCTGCCTACTTCTGGGAGGAACGCAACGAATGGTTTTCCGACGTATGGAAGGACGTAAAGGGCGCTCTCCAAACCTTAGATAATAACGAGCTCCGTCAAAGATCCGCTGCCTTCCCCTTTGAAATCCCGTATCGCCTTATCAATATGTACTCCATGTATGGCGATACAGTACTCGACCCGTTCTGGGGAACCGGAACAACGTCCCTGGCAGCAATGGTCGCGGGCCGCAATTCAGTAGGTTACGAACTTGAAGAAGAATTTACGGAGGTCTTCGAAGACCGCGTCACCGGAGTAGACAAGATGACCCGTCAGGTCGTGACCGAACGGTTGGACCAGCATAAGGAATTCGTCCGCGACCGGCAAAACGACGGAGAAGGTCCGGGATATACCGCGGACAATTACAGCTTCCCGGTGATGACGAAGCAGGAGAAGCAGATGCAGTTCTACACCGCCGAGAAGGTCGAACGGAATAAAAACACGTATACAGTAACTCACGAGAAGGTGGAGGGCTCTCATGCGCTCCAGGACTCGCAGACGCGTGGACAGACCACGCTGGGCCCCAATTCTGGATAAAACGGTGTTACCCGCCTGGTTACATTCCGCTCATCGAATGGGTGGGGGTACGACGAGGTACAGCGCCTCGCCGGACTGACCGCCCAGTCACCAGCAGGCTGCACGACGGTGAAGCAGGAACCCTGAAAATCCGGTCAGGGACCCACTCCAGCGGGGTCCAGACGCCTCCGGGACCCGGCCACAGAGACACGACGCACCCGAGGTAAACCACCTCTCGCACCGCGAAACCTCTTCCAGAGCGAGCGGGAGCGGTGAAACGGGACGAGAGAAGGGCGAAACCCGGTCACGTCTGTCCTGGCGCTTCTTGCTCTACTCTCCGGACCCGTCGAGGCCGTGCCCTGGACTGAACCTTTTTTCTCGCTCCCTACGGTTTCCGGGTTTTCAGCGACCTTTACAGGTGTTGGGTTAAAATCATCTGTCGCAGAGGGCAGTGGTTCCAGTAAACCCCTGTTTTGCCCGAAAATATTGAACCATTACTCTCCATGGACCAGTCGGGATTTGAACCCGAGGCCTCCGCCTGTTCCGCGGTATCGTAACGTTTTTTTTTTGTTACCCGTGATTTCTCCTGGTGGCGTGTCCTGCACGCCACAACGGATCGAGCGAGTTACGATCGTTGCGAAGGCGGCGATCTACCGCTGATCTACTGGCCCTGGCTTTCGATTCCTCCCGATCTCCATCAAGGTTTCCCCGCGGAACTCCACGGCCGGGGTTCCCGGGGATCTGGAGGGGCCTAAACGAGCTCTACGCCTCCCCCGGTGTTGGGCGACAGGATCTCACCCGTGGCGGAGTCCACCACGACGTCGGTGCGGCCTCCCTTGACGGTCCATATGCCGCGGTATACGAGGTCGCCTTCGTCCAGCTCCACGGAGTCTATCGGCGGACTCACCCGCCGGGTCTCGTACACCCGGGTCTGCCTCTTCTCCGTCTCAAGCCTGACCTCCCGGGACATCTCCTCTGACAGGAGACGTCTCGCCCTCTCGTCGGCCTCAGCGGGCTCGACGGACGGCTGAACAAGTTCCCCGGCCCGGGACACGGGCAGGTCGACGACGTCGTCGAACTCCGTGCCAGATAGCTCGCCGCTCACCAGGTCCAGAGCCACCGTGCCACTCTCGTCGAACTCCTCCTCAATTTCACCGTCACCTACCACCCTCCTGCAGGAATATCCGTACAGCACGTGTGGAACCATCTCCAGAAGCGCAATCGCCGCGTCCTTCACGTACGGCCTGGCGATATCGAGGGCCTCCTCGCTGTCCACGTTTACCGGAGACGACAGGACGGTTTCCTCGTCCGTACCGAACTCTAGCTCGAACTCGGCCCCCAGCTGGACCAGGGCCGCGCGACCCACCTCGCGAACGACGTCGTCGACGTCCCACAGCGCGGCCCCCGGCTCCAAAACCCGCCTGCGAAGGGAGAGAGGTGCACGCTCGGGGTGAATCACGAGAGAGTCCGGCTCCGGTTCGTCCTCCCCGAGCTCCCCGGAAAGGACCACGTGAACCTCGTCGGTGAGGCCGTAGGTATCCAGAACCTCCTCGACTACGACCCTGAGGTCGTCGTCGCTCAGAGGACCGAGCGCTCGCCCCTCAGTTCGTACTGCTTCTCCTCGCATAGTTCTATCACCATCTCAAAAATCTCCTTAACGGCCCGGGAGTCGAGGCCGAGTTCAGTGGCGAGGTCAGTGACGTCCTCCAGGACCTCGTTCACGCGCTCCTCGTCGCGAACCGGTTTGCCCGCGCTCACCTTTGCCCTGTTTATCTGAACCGCCAGGTCCATACGCCTGTACAGAAGCTCGACGACCTGGCGGTCGATTTCGGAGACCTCCTCCCGGAGCTCATCTATACCCATTCGGCTCTATCTTTCCCCCTACGATTTTTAAACTTCCTCTACCCTCGCTCCCTCGCCGTCGGCCCGGGTCTCCACCACCCGCCCGGGCAGATGGGACCACGCCTCCAGGACGCCGTCGGCCCTGTCGCCCGGGAGCGCCGTGAAGCTGGGGCCGGTCCCGGATAGCCCGGCGGCGTCGGCTCCCGCCTCCAGGGCGAGAAGTGCGGGACCGGGGTCGAAGCCGAGAGAGGCACAGTGCAGCACCCCGTTCAGGGTCAACGCCTTGGATATCTCCCCCCTCCTCGCGATGGCGAAGGCCTCCTCGACAAGGCCGGAGAGGAGGGTCGCCCTGTCGACGTCGGCCACGGCACTGGGGGCCTCATCCCCCGGGACGTAAAAAAGCACCTCCCCCCCGAACTCGCGCCTCTCCAGCAGGCTTCTCGCGTCGTTGTCGGTGAACACCAGTCCTCCGAGGAATGAAGCGGCTGCGTCGTCGAAGGCCCCCGTAACGGTGACGCCGCACTTTACTGCGGCCTCCACCCCTATACGCACGGCGGTAAGGGGCTCAACTTCGGTCCTTCCCAGTGCGGAGAGGGTCGCGAGGACTGCGGCGTTGGCGGCCGCGGAGCTGCTCTTCATACCGCTCCTCGGGGGAACCCGTGACCGGGTGGAAACCTTAGCCCCCCTGCCGGGGGCGAACTCCTCAAGAACCGCACCAACTGCCGTCTCTATCAGGTCGGGGCCGGCGGGCTGGTCGACCACCTCTCCCCTGACCTCGCCGGAATCGTCCAGGGCTACCTCGGCCTCGGTCCTGAGGTCGACCGCGAAGGCGGAGCCCTTCCACGTGGAGATGGCGTTGACGACCGTGGATGCGCCGCAAGCCGAGGCCCGCCCCCTCATCGCCTCGTGAGCGCTGAGACGCAGATAATTAATAAAATCGCCGCGGCACCGGGGCCCGGAACGACGGGGGTCTCCGTGGGGGTCGGGGCCTCCTCACCTGACGGCTCCCCATCCACATCGCCGGACCCGGTGGGCTCCTCCTCCGCTGGCTCACCGACCACTACGCCGGGCTCGGTGGATTTCACGGTGAACCGCGTCCCGACTACGTCCTCGTAGACGACGGTCGCTGCCGGGAGGGTGTAGTTCCCCTCGGAGGGGGCCTTGAACCTGTAGCCCGCCTCCATGACCTCCCCTTCCTGGAGTACGCCGGATTCGGTGGGCAGGCTGTCAAGCAGGAGCAGTCCCTCCGGCTCCTCGTCCTGCAGCCTGACGAAGGCCGACCTGTCGCCCTCGTTCTTTATCTCGATCGTTACGTTGCCCACGTCGCCCACGTTAATCCCGGACGGGGTGACCCTCTTCGTTACGGTTATCAGGGGCCCGTGGGTGGTGCCGCTTCCTATCACCACCTTGTTCTCGGCGTTGGCCGACGAGATTACGCCCGGCGTCTTCCACGTGAAGTTCCCGGATGGTTTGGGAATTTCCGTGGAGCCCGTTTTCTGCGGGACGACCCTGTACGTGAGGACCTTGACCGACTGCGGGGCCACCTCGAGGTCCCTCCACTCTGTCGACTGGTTGGCCAGCAGCGCAAAGGTCGGTGGAACGGAGTCCGTCAGCGTGTTCACGGTGACGGGGGTGTCGGCGAAGTTCCTCACCCTGAGGGTGACTGTGAACTCCTGGCCCAGGTACATTTCGAACTGGTCGGTGTCGGGGTTCGTGTCCGGGGATATCGATTTGTACACGTGGACGACCGAGAAAACGGTCATATCCTTCGACGAGGAGTCGCCGTAACTCCTCCCCTTGATGTCCACTCCCTCTACGTCGGCGGAAACCGGGATGTCCCTCTCCTGGAGAGCCCTCGGTGCCTCCAGTTTAAGCTTGAGCGTATACGTCTGGCTCTTGTTCAGGGTCCCCGGGGGGGTATCTCCCCACGAGTCCTTTACCCCGGCATAATCGACGGCGACCGTTCCGTCTTCTACTGTGTACTCCGAGTCACTCAACCTGCCGCTGGAGTCCCTCACATCGAGGACCTCGTAATCCGGTACGTCGACGCTGAACTGCGTATCGAACATCTTCGCCTTTCCGCTGTTCTTGAACTTTACCCGGGTCCAGAACTCGGTGGCCGAGAAAATTTCGTCCACCTTTTTGTCGAAGTCCTCCTCCTCGGAGAACTCGATGGAGGTGACTTCGGGGTCGGGAGTGGCCCTGAGCTCTATCGATACCTTGGCCTGTGCCCTTACCTCCTCCCGTTCAAACTTCGTGCCGTCGTCACCGGCCTCGGCGTCCCTCAGGTCAAATATCCCGACGCGGATGTCGTCCCTGTAGATTACGTAGCGGGTCTCGTTTCTGTAAAAGCCTGTCGCCACCTCCTCTCCCGTTTCGGCGTCGTACACCTTTACGAGGACCCCTTGAACATCGCGCTTTACCGGGTCCACCTGAAACTCCGCGACCTCCACCTCGTACTCGCCGACGATCGAGTTTCCGGCACTCTCGGTGTCTCCCCAGTCCATCCACCGGGTGCTCTGAGCCGTCTTCCACTGTACGTTCTGGTCGATTCCGTCGAACGAGTGGTCCGACTCGAACCCGGAGGGGAAGTACACCGTGGATGCGCCGCTAGCGGACGGGAGAGATGCGATAACGCCGAGAACCAGGGTCAGAAAGACCAGAATCCGAACCGGTTTAGACCCGGGCTTCACTTTCGAATCCACGTCTGTCGAGGGTTTGTCACCCTGCGATATTAAGTTCTTCCCCGCGTCCCCGTTAAGTTTTTCCCCGAAGCCTCAATAACGTTAGGTTGAACAGCATAGACGGCCCCTCCGCGAGGGAGAAAACGCTTTCACCCGAATGTTTCCAGGTCACCGGCACCTCCTCAACGTCCAGACCCCGGTTTCTCAGCCTCCAGAGGAGCTGCACGTCGAACTCGAACCCGGTGCACCTCATCTCCGGGAGGACCTCCCTGAGGGGCTCCCCGCGGAAGAACTTGGCGCCGCACTGGGTGTCCCTGAAAGGGACGTCGAACAGGAGGCGTACGAACACGTTGAAGGCCCTGCTCGCGGCCCTTCGCGCGAGCGAGCGGTCCCTCGTGACGTTCGCCGAGGCGACGTTTCTGGAGGCCACTGCTCCCCCGGTCTCGCCTGCCGCCTTCACCAGTCCAGGGATGTCTTCCGGGCTCACAGACCCGTCGGCGTCCACGAAGCCCAGCACGTCGCCCTCTGCCTCTCTGAAACCCCTGAGGACGGCCCCTCCCTTGCCGACGGACTCCGGGAGCTCGATGTGGTTCACAGGTTCCCGCGACAGGGCACGGGCCTCCATCGTCGTCGCGTCCCCCGGATGGTCCGTGACGATCAGTATCTCGACGTCCAGCTCGCCGAGAACGTCCAGCAGCTCCTTCACCGTACTGCCCAGCCGTCCCTCCCGGTAGGCCGGTATCACGACGGAGACCTCAGCCACGCACGTATCCCTCCGAGGCGTAGAAAACTCCGCCCGTCAGCATGAGGCCCCAGTAGCTGATGGAGCGGTCCAGCAGGGCCAACGAGACCGCCTCGGACCAGCCGAACCCCGCCAGAAGCATGATTCCCGCGAGGGCTCCCTCCACGACCCCCAGGCCCGCCGGGGTGATGGGGAGGCCGGTCACGAAGGCACCACCCGAGGCAGCGAGCACTGCCAGCCAAGGGGAGACCTGGGTACCGAGCGCCGCTGCGACGAGGAAGAGGCGCGCTGACTCTGCGCCCCAGACGCACAGGGTCAACCCCCACCACGGGTACGGCGGAGCCCCTTGAGAACCTCATTCCTCGCCGGAAGTCCTCGACTAGGGCGGCGAGCCTGTCCGGTCCTCCACGCCTCAGGACGGTCACGGCGGTGACGAGCAGCACGGCGAGGAGGAGTGTCCCGAGGCCGAGTGCATTCAGGAGCTCCCGGGGCACAGAGCTCCCGAACACCAGAAGGGCGGATACAGAGGAGATGAGCAGCAGGGAGGCTACGTCGTAAAGCCTCTCGGCGTAAACCGTTCCGAGCGCCACCGGGAACGGCGTTCCTATCCTCCTCCTCGACAGGTAGCTCCTGTAAACGTCCCCCATCTTGGCCGGTAGAATAGTGTTGGCGAACATCGCGAGGAAGAGTAACCCGGTCGCGGAGCGGACGGACGCGGAGAATCCGCAGTTCCGCAGCAGGACCCTCCAGCGTGCACCCCTGAGCGGAACGGAGGAGAAGTAGACGGCCGCAGCGAGGACGTAAAGAACCGGGTCGGAACTTCGTAAAAGTCCGGCCACCTCGCCCAGGGACACCCTCGAAAGCATTAGGTAGAAAACGGCGACGACTACCGCCGTATTGACGATCAGCCTCCCGGGCGACACTCCCTCGAAAGGGTCCACGCCCACATGCATCGGTTCGAGGTCGCATTAACCCAGCGAGGGAGTTAAAGGCTTGTAGTAGCACGACCATCTATCGTCGATGCGGGTGGCCGTCGTCGGAGGAGGTCTCGCGGGCCTTTCTGCAGCCATGGACCTGTCGTGCGATTTCGACGTGGACCTGTACGAATCCAGGCCGAGGCTGGGAGGGGCACTCGGCAGCGTCGAACGCGATGGATACCACGTGGAGAGGTTCTACCACCACCTTTTCCGAGGCGACGGGGTCCTTCTCCGTCTGATCGAGGGGCTCGGTCTGGACGACCGCCTGGACTGGCGGATAGGAACCACCTCGTTCTACGTGAACGGCGAGGTCCATCCCCTGAACACCCCAATAGAGATACTCAGGTACCCCCATCTCTCGCTCGTCGACAAGGCGAGGCTGGCCCTCTTCGTCAGGAGCTGCAGAGGAGGTGGGCACGAGAGGTACGACGACGTGCCGGCCCCCCGGTTTATCAAAAACGAGCTCGGGGATTCGGTGTACGACAGCTTCTTCAGGCCCCTGCTTCGCTCGAAGTTCGGCGATAACGCCGGCAGGGTCTCCGCCGCCTGGGTCAGGGGGAGGGCCTACGTACGGTCCCACAGGACCTACCGAGGGGAGGTGCTCGGCTACCTGCGGGGAGGTTTCCAGAGCCTCGTCGAAGGAATGCGGCGAGAGGTCGAGACCCGGGGCGGCTCCATCCACACGGAGAGTCCCGTGGCGGCAGTGGAGGGGACGGGCGACTCTGTCGAGGTCGAGGTCGCCGGAGATACCGGGCTCTTCGACGCGGCTGTGATGACGTGCGCACCTCCCGCGATGGAGAGGGTGCTCGCCGGGTTCGAGAGCGACGTGAAGTACCAGGGTGTCTGCTGCATGCTCGCGGCGGCGGACGAACCTCTCCTGGACGACACGTACTGGCTCAACCTCACCGGGAGCCACCCGTTCGGCGCCGTTATACAGCACACCAACCTCGTGCAGGTGGAGGATTACGGGGAACACCTGTTCTACCTCGTGTCCTACAATCAATCGCAAGGGGACGGTAACCTCGTGGACCCGGTGGATGAGGTGGCCCACAGGTTTCTCGCCGGGGTGGACGAGATGTTTCCGGGGGCGCCCGACGTAAACTGGTGGACGATTTCCCGGGGAATGGACGCCGCCCCGGTGTACGAGACGGGGTACCTCGAGAAAATAGTCCCACCGAGGCTGGGGGACGGCGTCTACGCCGCGGGGATGTTCAGCAGGGAGAACTACCCCGAGAGGAGTATGGACGGCTCGATAAGGGCGGGCCTCCGGGCAGCCGGCGCCCTGAGGAGCGACCTGAATGATTAGCCTCGTACTCCCCGCTCACGACGAGGTGGGCTACCTGGAGAGGGCGGTGCGGGAGGCCGAGGAGGCCCTCTCAGGCATCGGGGAATACGAGATAATCATAGCCGAGGACGGCTCCACGGACGGCACACAGGAGCTAGCTGAGTCTCTGGAATCCGGAACCGTGGAGCACCTCCACTACGACGAGAGGCTGGGAAGGGGGGAGGCGTTGAGCAGGGCGTTTGAGGAGGCCGGGGGGAGGTACCTAATCTACATGGACGTGGACCTCGCGACCGACCCCCGCCAGATCGAGGAAATGGTCGAACTGCTGGGGGACGGGGCAGACGTGGTGACCGGGAGCCGGTACCTGCCGGAGAGCAGTGCCAGCCGCACACCTGCAAGGAGACTGTTCTCAAAGGGATACAACCTGCTCGTCAGGCTCGGCACGGGCTCCGGGCTGAGGGACCACCAGTGCGGGTTCAAGGGATTCAGGCGCGAGGCACTCACGGAACTCCTCCCGGAGGTTGGGGACGATCACTGGTTCTGGGACACGGAAATCCTGGTCCGGGCCCAGAGGGAGGGGCTCAGGGTGGAGGAGTTCCCGGTTAACTGGAGGGAGGTCGGTGACTCGAAGGTGGACCCCTGGAGGGACGTCGTGGGGATGGGGACTGAGCTGCTCAGGCTGTCCTGGGAGCTCCGCGTGAGTCCCCGAATTACGCGCAGAAGGACGGTGGCTACAGGCCTGCTCCTGACCGTCACCGCCCTGGCCCTGATGGGGCGATACATCGACTTCGGTGGTGTCGCGTCGGAGATACGTTCAGCGGACCCGGGCCTGCTGCTTGCCGCCGCCGGGGTGTACCTCGCCTCCTGGCCAGTCCGTGGATGGAGGTACAGGGAGATACTCTCCAGGATAGGTTACGGGGAGGGTCTCGGCTTCCTGACGGCGGCGGTGTTCGTCAGCCAGACGGGCAACCTTGTGTTCCCGGCCCGGGCCGGCGACGGCATCAGGGCCTACATCGTCAGGACGCGGCGGGGGATTCCCTACCCGTCGGGCTTCGCCTCCCTCGCAGTCGAACGCGTCTTCGACCTTCTGACGATAACGTTTCTGGCGGGAGCGGTCCTGCTGTACGCGATCGCTTCGGGAGGGGGCACGCTGGACACCGTATTTTCCGAGGTAATCGGGGCCGAGCAGCGCAGCGGGAGGGTCGCGGTGAGGGTCGCGGCTACGGTGGGTGCCGTGGCGGTGCTGTCCGCAGGAGCGATCGTCGCGTCAGCACGCTCGGAGAGGACGCTGTTGCGGAATGTCGTCTCCAGGTTCAGCGAGGACTCCTACGCGGTGCGGTTCGCGGACCAGGCTGAGAGCTTCGTGGGCGACCTCCAGGTGGCCACCGTAGACGGCAGGTCCTTCCTGAGGGTGGGGGGGAGCAGCCTGCTCATATGGAGCATCGACGTGCTTACCGCGGCGATGGTCCTGGCAGCCATGGGCGTCGGTCTTCCGCCGGGGACGCTTCTCGTGGTGTGCTTCTTAGCGGTTAGCGTAGGAAACCTGGCCAAGGTTCTGCCGCTGTCCCCGGGAGGAATCGGGCTTTACGAGGGGGCGTTCTCGGTAATCGTTGTGGCCCTCACGCCGGTTTCGATACCCGTCGCACTGGGTGCTTCCATCGTGGACCACGCCCTGAAGAACCTCGTCACGGTCGCCGGCGGCCTCGGCTCCATCCTGGCACTCGACGTCTCGCTCACGAGGGCGGTCGATGCGGGGCGCGAGGCCGGTTCCACCGACGGACGCGGAGGCGCTAACCGGGGGCCCGGTAAACTCTGACGACGCCGTTGTCGAACAGCTTCCCCAGCTTCCCCTCGAGGTCGCCGCTTATCCAGGGGTACCTCTCGCGCTCTACCGGGCCTACGTACACGTAGTCCACTCCGTACCTCTCCAGCACCTCCACGTCCCCCGTGGCGTAGAACTGCTCCACGTCGTCCACGCGCTCCTGAACCGCCGAATCGTCCTCCCTCCACCCTGTCTCGTGGTTCGCCCAGCCGAGCACCCCGGAGTGCTTCGTCAGGCTCGCGGCCACCGAGTTCCAGCGGTACGAACGCCCCCACGCCTCCATTACCACGCCCCTCTCCAGACCGTCCATGAACGCCAGTGCCTCGTACTCGCCGGGGCGCCACTCCCCCACGTAATCGGTTCCGGAGAGCTCCGGCTCACCTTCGAAACCCCCGGTCCTGTCCAGCGTCCCCCAGACGGGAAACACCAGCATCGCGGCCACCAGGACGACGGCCACAGCTCCCCCGGGGGAGACGGAGTGATTCCCGGGCGATCCACGGGGAACGCGGAGCCTGCGGGAGAGGGCGACCGAGGCCGGTACGGACCAGAGCAGCCAGAGCTGCAGGTACAGCTTGAAGACTGTGTTCATCCTCTCCAGCTCTCCCCCGTACACCCCCTCGACCCTGAACACCTCGACTCCGAGGGCGACGAAGAAACCGGTGGCGAGGAGGAGAGAGGGAAGGTCCCCGTCCCGGTGCAGGACCAGGACGGAGGCCAACAGCAGCGGAGCGAGGCCGAGGAGTCCGAAGCCGACGGCCGCCGACGGAACGACCGCGACCAGAGTTACGAGGAATTCGCGTCCCTCCATCCTGTCGCGGAGGTACAGCAGCACCATCGCGAGGAGGATTCCGTTGACCCCGAGGAAGGCGGCGAGCGGGGTCCGGTGAGCCGCTAGAGCCACGGACCGCGACGTCTCCATGGCCAGGTGGTACGGCAGGAACAGGACCACGGAGGCCGCAGCGGTCGCCGCCGAACGAGCCAACCCCGGCACCAGTCCGGAACGCATCACGAGCACGGCCGCGGTGAGCAGGGCGTAGGTGGGAAACTCCCAGGTGTTCAGGGGATAGAAAACCCCGAGGCTCAGCGCCAGGAGCGGAAGCAGAAAACGGTCATCGGCATCTCTTCCCCCCAGGTACACCGCGAGGAGGCCGAGGTGGGTCATCTGGAAAGGTATGGAGTACATGTGGGCGTGCGGGTCCGCGTGCAGAAAGGTGAAGAAGGGAAACTCGTTGATGGTTCCGGGAATTACGCGTGAGGCAGAGAAGTACGAGAACTCCGCAGGGACGTTACCCGTCCCTGCGGCCTTTGCCAGGCCGGAGGCGAGCGACGGGGGAAGGTGCGGAGCGGCGACGAGTACCACTGACGCGGCGTTCCCGGACGCCAGCGCCACGAGCGGCAGAAGCCTCGCACCCAGGACCCTGCTCAGGCCGTAGGCGGACGTCGCAGCCACGCCGGCGAAAAACGGCACCAGGAGGTTGAACGATTCGTCCCACGGGACCCCGGTCAGCAGCTTGATGTCGGCGGCCGCCACGTACCCCATGTAGTAGTAGAACATCTCTGAACCGGCCATC
Source organism: Methanonatronarchaeales archaeon (assembly GCA_018263395.1). Taxonomy (GTDB): domain Archaea; phylum Halobacteriota; class Methanonatronarchaeia; order JAANXF01; family JAANXF01; genus JAANXF01. Next base: position 20,704 of record JAANXF010000014.1, on the reverse strand, counting down.
CACGGGTCGCCCGGCGGAAAAACGGCGCCGGAACCGACGCTGCGCATGAAGCCGTAGTCCATGAACTTCTCGCCGCCCGTGTAGAGGATTTCGGGAGAGTACAGCCTCGTCACGAGGAAGAAGAGGAAGAAGGCCGCGAACACCGCCTCCGTCCCGAGGACCTCCCTCCTCCCCGGCAGGCCTGATCCCCTGAGCAGCGCGGCGACCGGCGGAATGGCGATGACGACGAGTCCCAGTGCGGCAGTCGACTGGTCCAAGCCACGAACGTGGCCCAGCAGCCAGGTTACGTAGGTGAGAAGCAGCAGACCCACGCCCCTCGACAGGGCGTACGCACAATCGCTCCTGAGTGACGCCAGCAACGGGTAAGCCGTCGCAGCCAGCACGACCGATAGAAACCACCACGACAGCGCCTCCGCAATCATCTCTACCCGGTTGTGTCCCTGACGGGACGGTAGTAAAGCGTGAGGGGGTCCCCGGGCGTGATTCTGCCCTCCATAACCCGGTACCCCTCCAGTTCGACGGCCAGCTCGTCCCGTGGATAGCCGGGAACCATCACTACAGGAGGATCGCCTCGGGGTTCGTCGACGTACTCCACATCTCTGTACTCCCTGAGGTACCACTGCATCGGGTGCATAAGTTTGTCGCCGGACACCACCTGTATCCTGAGGTCGCGCCAGAGGGATCCGTGCCTCTCCTCGGCCTGCGACCTGAGCGTCTCGAGAATTTCTCTGACTTCGCGGTCGGGCTGTCCCCACTGAACTATCATCGAGCCGTCGTAGCCCGGGTACGGGTCCAGGTCGAATATACCCGCCGCGTCGTCGTACCATACGTAGTTGGAGCCCGCCGCCTGGACGCCGTGTCCGGAGAGCAGCAGCACCCCCGCCAGCAGCAGCGCCCTCCCTGTGGCCCGATCCGACTCGCGCCACACCCTGACCAGCCGGTCCAGGCCGGTGCCCGCCAGCAGGGCGAGGGGGTAAAGGCCGTAGATTCCGAGCCACGGCATCCTTCCGTCTGCAACTACCGAGTACGCCACCAGGTCGATTACGACCCACGCGGCGAGAAACCCGTGAAACCGGCTTCCATCCCTCAACCCGAGGTAGGCGCCGGTCAGGCCGGCCACGAGGATCAGTGGCTCCGCGACCAGGAGGAGCGCCGCGTAGAACGGGAGGAAGGGGACGTCGCCGCCGGAGTGACCCGACCAGTACTCCAGCGCCGTAGAGAGGACGGTGAGCGGGGTCCCGGGGAGCCGCGACGGCTCTACGGGGCGGGGGGCGTAGAGTGCGACGAAGATCACGTACGCCAGGAGGGACGCGAGCAGCAACCACGGCACCCGCCTCAGGAAGGCCCGGGCGAGCTCCCCCGGACCGGTTCCGTTCACCCTGGCGGATAGCGAGAGGAACAGCATCAGGAAGAGAAACGACATGCCGATTTCCAGCGGAAAGTTCTCCTTCGTGGTCGCTGCGAACCCCGCCGCAATGCCCAGCGCCACGATGTACCTGCTCCTCCTGGTTCGTACGAAGGCCGCGGCCGAAACGAGGGCCACTGAGGAGAAGAAGAGAAGGGCCGGGTCGCTCCTGTAGAAGCGCGTGTAGTAAAGGAACAGCGGCGAGGTGGCCAGCAGTACCGCCGCGAAGGCAGAGGCCCTGTCGCCCAGCTCGTCTCTCAGCAGGAAGGGCGTGGAGACGGTGCCGATTCCGAAGGCGACGGCGGGAAGCCTGAAAAGGAACTCGGCGTCGCCCAGGTAGCTGAGTATCAGTGAACCGGCGTGGAACATCAGCGGGCCGTGAAGGGCGGGGCTGTAGCTCCACGCTCCTCTCTCCGCCGCCAGGTGGACGAAGTAGAGTACCTGGCCCTCGTCGTAGTGAAACATCCTTTCGTTCAGGGAGTAGAGGCGAAGGGAGGCCGCGAACAGCAGGATGGCCACGGCCGTGAGGAGGTACCTGTCGTCGAGCAGGTGCGAGAGGACGCCCCCTTCTCCGCGACTCTCCTGGGTTCGGTCGATGCCTCTGTCGGTCGCTCCTCCGGACACGACCAACTTATGGTTAAGAGACGGTTTAGAACTTTTTCGGCTCCCGGGAGGTTCAAGTACCCTCTCCACCCCTGTCCCGGCCCGTTAGGCACAGCCGGACCGGCCGGCCAGACGCGTTAATTAGAAGGGTGCCTCGGCAGAGGTTAGTGTCGATGGGAAGGGTCGTGAGTGACCCGGGCACGGTAAGGGAACTCGGGGAGGCGTTCTACGGAGAAGAGACCCCTGACGGCCTCAGGCTGAGCGGGGTGGAGGAGGCCTACCTGGTAGAGAAGGGCAAACTCGACGGTACGCTGGAGGAAATCCTGGCTTCGGGAAGGGATCAGTTAGAGGTCGAGTACCTGGTGTACAGGGACCTCAGGTCCAGGGGATTCCACCTGAGCCACGGCGGAGCAGCGGCGGACTTCCTGGTCTACCCACGGGGGAAGGGGCCGGGAGAGGCTCCGGCAAAGCTCCTCGTGCACGCCGTCTCTGAGAGAGAAGGGATTCGGCTGGCCGAGGCCAGGCGGGGCGTCAGGGAGGCCGAAGCCCTCAGGAGGAGGGCGGTGTACAGCGTGGTCGACGAGGAGGGGGACGTGACCCACTACGCCCTCTCGGCTCCCCGGATGTCGGGGGAGCACGTCGAGGCGGAGTTCTCGTGCGACGGCACGATGCTCGGCGACCGGGTCGTGACGGACGAGAAGCGTCTGCACGAGGAGGAGTTCTACGGCCAGCCGCTGGGTGACCTGGTGCAGCTCTCCCTCGTAGAGGCTCACCACCTCCTCGAAAGCGGCAGGCTGGAGCTTGACGTCCCCCGGAGGGAGTTCCTGGAACAGGCGCGCGCCCTGGAGGAGGAGTTCGACGATAAGAGCAGGTTATACGGAAAGCTCCGTAGCAGCGGACTCGTCCCGAAAACCGGTTTCAAGTTCGGCAGCCACTTCAGGACTTACAGCTACTTCGAATCCCTGGACGACTTCCCTCACGCCGAGCACCTCGTACACGGACTGGAACCGGACCACGTCTTCGACCCCCCCGAGCTGTCGGGTTCCGTCAGGCTGGCACACTCCGTGCGGAAAAAGATGGTTTTCGCGTCGATGGGGGAGGGGCTAGAGTTCGTGGGCTTCGACAGGGTGAGGCCGTGATACGGACAGGCGAGGAGTTCTGCACCGACGTTTCGGAGAGAATCGAGGACTTCATCAGGGAGGTCGTAGAGGAGGCCGGGGCCAGGGGCGCCGTAGTAGCGATGAGCGGCGGAGTCGACTCCTCTCTGGTGGCTGTACTCGCCTCGAAGGCACTGGCCCGGGGCAGGGTGTTCGGCATCGGATTGCCCGGGTCGGGAACCGGTGGCGAATCCGGGCCACGGGGCGCGGAGAACCTCGCAGGCAGGCTCGGGATTAACTGGAGAAGCGCAGATATCGAGGCGCCGGTGAGGGAGCTAGTGAGGACCGGCAGCGAACTCGCGGAGCCCACTGACAGGGCCCGGATAAACGTGGCGCCACGGGTGAGGATGGCCCTTACCTACTTCGTGGCCAACTCGAGGGACCTGCTGGTGCTGGGAACCGGTAACCGCAGCGAGCTGCTGCTCGGCTACTTCACGAAGTACGGCGACGGCTCCGCAGACCTGCTACCGATCGGTGGCCTCTACAAGACACAGGTTTTCGCCCTCGGCGAACACGTCGGCGTTCCGGAGGAGGTGCTGGAGAGGGAACCCTCCGCGGAGCTGTACCCCGGGCAGGTCGACCGGGACGAGATCGGCTTCGGCTACGGCGAGCTGGACCCGGTTCTCCACCTCCTCTTCGACTCCGGGTTATCCCCCGAGGAGACCGCCTCGAGAACCGGCCTCTCCCTCGACGGTGTGGAATCGATTCTCGAAATGGTCGATTCCAGCCGGCACAAGAGGGAGTTCCCCCCTGTTCCCGGGATTCTCCGCGAAAAGCGTTAACTTGGACGGAGGCAATCCACAGGGGATGGCAATCCTGGTGGTCGTCGACGGAATGGGCGACAGGCCGGTGGCCTCGCTGGGAGGAGAAACGCCGCTGGAGGCCGCGAATACCCCTCACCTCGACGGGCTTGCCGATGGGGGAGCGACCGGCCTCGTGGACGTCGTTCGTCCCGGTGTCCCCCCGGGGAGCGACACGGCCCACCTCGCCCTCCTCGGGTACGACCCTTACTGCGACTACACAGGGAGGGGCGGCTTCGAGGCGCTCGGCGCCGGCCTGACGGTCGAGGAGGGAGACGTCGCGTTCAGGGGCAACTTCGCGACGGTGGAGGACGGCGTCGTGGTGGACAGGAGGGCGGGTCGAGACGTCGAGGAGGGCGACGAGCTTGCCTCCCTGCTCGACGGGGTTTCGCCGGACGGCTTTCCCGGCGTGGAGGCACGGGTCAGGCACACGACCCAGCACAGGTGTGCAGTGGTGCTGAGGGGGACGGGTCTCTCCAGGGCTGTCGGGGACGCCGACCCCCACGTTGAGGGAACGGAGGTCCCGGTCGTAGAGCCGCTGGACGGCAGCGAGGAGGCGAGGCGCACCGCCGAGGTGCTGAACGCCCTCGGGGAGAAGTTTCACGAAATACTCGAGGGCAGCGAGATCAACGAGAGGCGGTCCACTGAGGGAAAGCCCCCCGTTAACCGGCTCCTCATCAGGGGCGCCGGGGTCGTTCCGGACCTGGAGGGGTTCTACGAGCGGTTCGGGGTCAGGGGGAGTTTCGTCGCACCGGTGGCCCTGTACAGAGGGGTGTGCCTCTCCGCTGGGCTGAAGCCGGTCGGGCTGGACGAGAGCGTGGTCTCGATGGGGGACGTGGAGCAGGTCGAGGCGGAGGCGGAGGAGGCGGCAGGGGCCGCTAATTCCGACTTTCTCTTCGTGCACGTGAAGGGCACGGATAACGCGTCTCACGACGGCAGGTGCGGGGACAAGGTAGATGTCATAGAGGCCGTAGACGCGATGGTGGGCGAGCTGAGGGCTGCCCACGGGGGACACGTGGCGGTCACGGCGGACCACTCCACTCCCTGCAGTATAGGCAGACACTCGGGGGACCCGGTGCCCATCCTCGTACACGGGCCGGAGGTACGCCCCGACGACTCGGAGAGCTTCGGGGAGGGGAGTTGTGGAGGAGGAAACCTGCACAGGTTGAGGGGGAGAGACGTAATCTACGAGCTGATGAACCTCGAGGGAAGGGTGGGTCTGCACGGAGAATGAGTCCGGAATCCGTGAAGCCGGAGGTCCATAAACCGATGAACGGGGCTTTTTTCGAACGGGAGCCGGGCCGGGTCGCGAGGGACCTGCTGGGATGCCTCCTCGTGCACGGCGAGGCGTCGGGAAGAATAGTCGAGGCCGAGGCGTACGGGGGCAGGGAGGACCCGGGGTCACACGCGTCCACCGGCCCCACGCCGCGCAACCGGGCCATGTACGGCGAGCCCGGCAGGGCCTACGTCTACCTGTGCTACGGGGTGCACGAGATGTTCAACGTCGTCACCCGCAGGAGGAGGCTCCCCGGTGCAGTTCTGGTCAGGGCCCTCGAACCCGTTAGCGGCGTGGACACGATGAGGCAACGGCGTGGCGTGGAGGACGTGGCGAAGCTCGCCAGCGGCCCCGGAAGGCTCACCGAGGCACTCGACGTATCCAGGAGGTACTGCGGGACGGACCTGCTCGAGGGGGAGCTCAGGGTAGAGAGGGGAGAGCCCGTGGAGAATTACGGTACCTCGCGCAGGATAGGTCTGGGCGTGGACTGCGACAGGGAGCTCAGGTTCTTCGAGCGCGGAAACGGGTTCGTGTCTCGATGACTGTGGAGGCGATTCTCCTCGACATGGACGGCGTGGTTTTCAGGGGCGATACTCCGATCCCGGGCTCCATCGAGCGCACCCGGGAGCTGCGAAACGCGTTCGACGTCCTGTTCCTCTCCAATAACTCTACGAGGACCAGGGCCTCATTCGCCGAGAAGCTCGGGGGGATGGGGCTGGAGGTCGAGGCGTCGGATATAGTCAACTCTGCCTACGCGACGGCCCGGTACCTCGCAGAGATGGGCAGGTTCAGGGTCCACGTCGTGGGGGAGCGCGGCCTTGCGCGGGAGCTTCGCACGGCGGGCCACACGCCCGTCGATAGCGGTGCCGACTACGTCGTAGCCGGCATGAACAGGCACCTCACGTACGACGGCCTTGATTCCGGTCTGCAGGAGCTCCTGGATGGGGCGGAGCTCGTGGCTACGAACGACGACCCCACGTACCCCACGGAGGACGGGCTGCATCCGGGGGCGGGTTGCGTGGTCGGTGCCCTGAGGGGGATGGGGTTCGAGCCCGGGGCAGTCGTGGGCAAACCGAACAGGGAGCTCATGCTCTACGCTGCACGGGCCGTGGGGGCAGAGCCCTCAGAGTGCCTCGTGGTCGGGGACCGTCCCGGCACGGACATCGCGGGAGCCGTAAATGCCGGAATGAGGTCCGCACTGGTGATGACCGGCGTAGGTGACGGGCCGGGCGACGCGGACGTCGTGGTCGACAGCCTCTCGGACCTTTCCGACGACGATATCCTTGGGCTCCAGGGGTGGCGTTTTGAGAACTAGGCACGAGGTTACCCGTCGATGAGGCCCGGCGTATGGCTCAGGGCCGCGAGGCCCAAGTTCCTGCCGCAGGGGGTGCTTCCCGTGGTCCTGGGTACGGTCGCGGCGTACCGGGCCGAATCGGTGTTTGACCCGGGCGCGTTCGGTCTGGCGTTCCTCGGTGCCGGACTCGTACAGGTGGGGTTGACCGTCCTCAACGACGCCCTGGACTACAGGGCGGGCACGGACCGCTCCTCGACGGACGGTAAGAACCCGTACTCCGGTGGAAGCGGGGTATTCGTGGACGGTCTGCTCACCCCGGAAGAGGCGCTTCGAGGGGTGGCCGTCGCGTACGGTGTCGCGGCCTCGATAGGGATCTACCTGGCCTGGTTGAAGGGGGTGGAGCTCCTGGTGATAGGGCTGATAGGGGTCGCCATCTCGGTTACCTACAGTTCCCCTCCCTTCCGTTTAGCGTACCGCGGGATGGGTGAGGTAGCGATGCTCGTAGGTTACGGCCCGGTCATAACCGCAGGCTCCTACTTCGTTCAGACCTCTTCGGTGACCCTGGAGAGCCTGCTGATAGGCCTCGTACCGGGGGGCCTCATGCTGTGCATGATCGTACTGAACGAGGTACCGGACCGCGAAGAGGACCTCGCGGCCGGCAAGATGAACCTGGTGGCGAGGGTGGGGCGCGAGGCCGGCGTAAATATTTTCGGTGCACTGGTATTCGCGCTTTACGCCGGTTTGGCCGCCGCATCGGTCACCGGCGTCTTCCCGCGCTCCGCAGCCCTGGCGGTCGTTGCCGCTCCGCTCCCCGCAGGCGCCTTCTTCGTGGCGAGGAGACGGATAGGGGAGGAGGGGTTCGAGGACGCCAACCGGATGATGGTGGGTGCCTACAGCGCTACCGTGCTGCTCATGTGTGCCGGGTACCTCCTGGGCTAGCGAGACACCCTGTACCACTGGGCCTCGGTTCCCGCGACCTCCTCGCATATCGCCCTCATCCCTACGAAGGACGCGAGCATGAGGAAAAAGGGGGACAGAAGGTGGGCCGGGGACGGTCCACCGCTGAGGCCTGCACCGGAATCGCTCCTGGCCATGTAGGCCACCAGAACTCCCGGAAACAGCAGCGGGAACAGTGCGAAGGTCCCGCCCGTGAACAGGGTCAGCAGCAGGTATCCGCTGAGCACCACCGTTATGGGATAGACGAAGGGAATCGTCAGGAGGAAAAGCGAGAGGGCGAGGCCACGCAAACCCGGTTTATCGAGAAGCGGCCTGTGCGCGTTTTTACGCGAAACCTCTATGGAGCCCCGTATCCATCGTTTTTTCTGGCCCCACCAGTCCCTGGCGTTTCTGGCCGAGTCCTCCACGCTCACGATGGAGGGGTCGAACCGGGTCCTCTTTCCACTCAGGAACAGCCTGACGCTGAGCTCCATGTCCTCCGTCAGGACCGAGGTGTCGAAACCGCCGCAGGCCTCGACCTCACCCCGCCTGAAGAAGCAGTTCGTCGTCGTGAGCATGTGGATTCCGATTATCCGGTCCATTACGTATGAAGGGATCTGGTGGAAAAGCAGGCTCTCCCCGTAACCGATTTTTCCCAGCAGGCCGCTATCCCTCTTTACCGTCCTCCCCGACAGGTACGCCAGGTCCGGCTCCTGCGCGAGTCGCCGTAGCGCCCCCTCGACGTCGCCCGGCAGGGCCTCGTGGTCGGCATCGAATACCGCTACGATTTCCGTATCCACCCTCTTCAGTGCGAAGTTCAGAGCGCCCGCTTTGGAGCCCGCGTGCTCCGGTGGGTTCTCGACCGCCTCCACCCCGTCCAGGCGGGAAAGCTCCCTAGCTACGGTGGCCGTCGAATCCACGCAGTCGGACTCGTAGACTATCAGGACCTCGGCGAGGCGGTGCTCTCTGATCGATTCGACGCACCTCTCCAGGACCGATTCGTCGTTCCTCACCGGCACGACGGCCGTGAACCTCTCGGCTTCGGGGGGTTCTTCGATGGGTCCGTCGAGCCGCCGGCTCGAACGCCTGAATCCCTCGAAAATCGCCGCGAAGGGCAACACAAAAACAGGAATGACCTCCAGGTGTACCACCAGCAGAAACAGCGGCAGGGAGAACCCGAGCGCAAGTACGAGGAGGGAGTCCTTCACTACGGCGAGGGAGACCCCCGCGGCCAGCAACAGGGTGGAGGAGGTGTAGAAAAGCGTTTCGTCTATATCTCCCCGCATGTTTCCTATGTTACTGCGCTTCGCCACTTATAAATCTCCCTTTATGAAGCTCTCCACCAGCTTCCTCGCGTCGTCGTCGTCCATCCGGGCGGGGGGGTGTTTGAAGAGGTAAGCCGATACCGACTCGATGGGGCCGGAAATCCCCCTGTCGAGGCCCAGCTTTGCGGCCCTTATCGCCTCGGCGACCACTCCCGCGCTGTTGGGGGAGTCCTCGACGCTCAGCTTCATGTCCACGCTCACCGGCGTCTCGCCGAACTTTCGGCCCTCGACCTGCATGAACGCCTGCTTGTTGTCGTCCAGAAACTCGACGTAATCGGAGGGCCCTATCCTGACACCGATTTCGTCGTCCAGGAGTGAGGTTATGGCCTCCGTCTTCGAGACCCGCTTCGTGCGGTTCCTCTCCTCGTCCAGCATGTTCTTGAAGTCCGTGTTTCCACCGACGTTGAGCTGGTAGGTGTTCTCGACCCTGACCCCGCGGTCCCTCATCGTCTGAACTACCGCGCGGTGGAGCATCGTGGCTCCGAACTGGCTCTTCACGTCGTCGCCCAGGACCGGTAGACCCGCGTCCTCGAACCTGGACGCCCACGCCGGTTCCGAGGCTATGAACTCCGGGATGCAGTTGACGAACGCTGCCCCCGCCTCCAGAGAGGCCCCGGCGTAGAACGCCGTCGCCTCGCTCGATCCGACGGGAAGAAAGTTCACCAAGACCTCGGCGCCGGATTCCTGCAGTACCCGGGATACGTCGACGGGTTCGTCTCCCCCTACCCTGACCTCGGTGGACAGGGACCTGCCTACCCCGTCCATCACGGGCGCCAGCCGCACCTCGACGCCCGTCTCCGGGACGTCGCTGAACCGCGTCGTGCAATTCGGCTCCTCGAATACGGCCTCGGAGAGGTCCCTCCCGACCTTCCTGGCGTCGACGTCGAAGGCGGCGACGAATTCTATGTCGCCGATCCCGTAACCGCCGAAATCTGCGTGTATCAGGCCCGGGGCATCGCCACATTCACCGTAGAACTCCACCCCCTGAACCAACGAGGATGCACAGTTCCCCACTCCCGCCAGCGCCACCCGTATGGGCATAGCTGTATCCCTCAGTTCCCCAGCCCATAAGCATTTACTCGGAGGCCGTCTGCAAGGGTTATTACTCGTCCGCGACATTATGGTCGGAATGGCGAAAGTGGGGCACTTCGACGCCATATCGAAGCGTTACGACGCCGCCACGCGGCTGCTGATGATGGGTACCCACGACAGGGTCCGGGACGCCGTGGTCGACAGCGTCCCGCACGTCGAAAGCGCACTGGACCTGTGCTGCGGAACCGGGTACCTCACCGCCCACATCGCGGCAGACGAGGTGGTGGGCCTGGACGTCTCCACCGGCATGCTCTCGGTCAACGAGGGAAAGAACGGGGACTCGGAGAACGTGAACCTCGTTAGAGGAGACGCCTTCAACCTTCCCTTCCCTGACGACGGCTTCGACGCCGTGTTCTGTTCCCTGGCCAGCCACGAGTTCCCGAGCTTCGACGCCGTGATGGACGAGGCCAAGAGGGTGAGCAGGAGCGGCGCCGAGGTCGCGATTTACGACATATACTCGTCGCCGCACAGGTTCGACAAGCCCTTCGTCACCTTCCTGAGGTACGTCGTGGAGGGCGGCCGGTTCTACGTCCACGACGAGGAGGGGTGGCGAAGTCTCCTTCAGGACGCCGGGTTCCGCGACGTCTCGCTGAGGGAGCTCTACTGGGTATCAGCCCTGGTCAGGGCAAAGGCATGAAAGGACCAGGTTTCTTCACCAACGGTTTCAAGCTCTTCGACTTCGAGTACGCCGTGGAGACCCTGGGTGACCTGGGGTACAGAGGGATTGAGCTCTGGTGCAAGGGCCAGTTCTTCGTGCCGGGACGCGACGGGGAGGCCAGGGCGGAGAAACTGGTACGCCTAGCCGACGCCTCTGGAATGGAGGTCTTCGCCCTGTCGGCCCACCTGGATTTCGTCTCGCCGAACGACGACCTCAGGGAGGCCAGCGTCGAGAGGTTCAAGCGCGTAATCGACGCGGCTCCCCTTTTCGACGTGGACAGGGTGGTTACGGCGTCGGGGTACCTGCACGGAAGGAGGCCCTCCGAGGAGATGGGTGAGAGGCTCCTCGAATCGATGCGCGAGGTCGGGGAGCACGCGTCGGGGAGGGACGTAACGGTCGTCCTGGAGCCGGAGCCCGAGAAGTACCTGCGGACACCTGAGCAGACGGTGGAGCTGATAGAGGAGCTCGGGGCGGACGGGTTCGCCGCCTGCGCAGACCTGAGCCACGCCGTGGCCCTGGACGCCACCACCAGGGAGTACATGGAGGGACTCGGGAGACACCTGGCACATGTACACCTCGACGACGGAGAATACGGGCTCCACCCCCACCGCCACCAGGTGCCGGGCAGGGGCGAAGCGGACCTGCGCGACGCCCTGGAGTACCTGGAGGAGTCGGGGTTCGACGGATGGGTGTCCGTCGAGCTGAATCAGCACACGGAGAACCCGGCGAGTGCGGCTGCCGAAGCCGCGGGGTTCCTGAGGGAGAGCGGCCTGCGCGAGATGTTCACGGATGGTTAGCTGCGTCATATTCGGATTCGGAAACGTCGCCGAGAGGGGGCACCTGCCGGCCCTCAGGGAGCGGGGCGTGGACGTCGGCGGCGTGGTCGACGTCTCGAGCGAAAGGCTGGCGGCGGCCAGGGACGCCGGCCTGGAGACCCACAGCTCCCTCGAGGAGGCGCTGGAAGAGGCTGAGCCGGGCTTCGTGGACGTCGCGGTTCCCCCCGCGTTCAAACTCGAGGCAGTCGAGAGGTCCGCCGGGGCGGGCGTGGACGTACTGATCGAGAAACCGGTCTGTATGCCCGGGGAGCAGGGCAGGGTTGAGAGGGCCTGCATGGGGGTCACTGCCTTTCCGGTACACAACTACCTGCACGCCCCTCACCTACGGAGGCTGAAGGAGTTGGCCGGGGACGCCTCCGAGGTGCGTTTTGAAGTCAGGAGGACGGGGTTCTGCGAGGGGACGGAGTCCTGGCTCCCTGGATGGAGGGTGAACAGGGAGGTCTCCGGTGGGGGGATCCTGATGGACCACGGGTACCACGCCATCTACGCGTCCGCGTTCCTCGCTGGTGAGACCGTCTCCGACGTCGACCTCGTCGAGGCGGAAACCTGCGACGGGGTGGACTTCCAGATCGAGTTCGAGCTGGAGCTCGGAGACGCGGGCGCGGCCGTGTCCCTGGACTGGACGTCCGACGAGAGGTGCGTGAGGGTCGAGGCGGACGGTCACCGGTTGCTGGACGACAGAATCGAGGGGGACGCCGTTTTCGAGAGGGGGCTCTCCGACGGCTCCGTACACGGGGAGTGGTTCGGTGGGGTTGTCGACGAGTTTCTTTCGGCACGTCGGCACGGGGGCTCCCCGATGCTCCACGAGGCGGTCGCGACGATGGACGCGGTGGAGGAGCTGTATCAAAACTTCTAAGTAATCTGGGGGAGGTTTAGGATACATGGAGCACAGCCTCCTCAGCGAGGAGAACGAGGTTGAGGACCGGCTAGTAGAGATGCTCGACGAGCTGGGCTCAGGGGAGGACGTCGATACCTCCGAGTTCTGGTCGATAGTGGAGAGGGTAAAGGAGGACCCCGAGCTGAGGGGCGACCTGGCCAATCTCGTGGGCGAGGTCGACGGGGCACTCTTCAAAAAATCGTCTCTGCTGAGGCTGCCGCTTCTCCTCGGAAACGTCCTGGAGCTGGCCCTGGCTTCGGCTGGCCTCGCTCTGCTGTACCTCGCCCTCGTCCCGGCCGACGTGCCTCCCGTCGCGGGGTTTTCACAGGCTGCCGTCAGGGGCGCGACGTTCGTAGTGGCACAGTTCGCCCTGGCCGCGGCGGTTCACCCCCTCGCGCACCAGGTGGTCGGCAGGCTGAACGGCATCAGGTTCTCATTCTACTTTCTGAACGGGCCGGCCAGAATCGAGCCCACCGTGAAGACGAACTACGCAACCTACCTGAAGGCCTCACCCCGGGGGAGGGCGAGGATGCACGCCTCCGGAGCGGTGGCCACGAACCTCGCCTCCCTCGCCGTCCTGCTGGTCGGCATCGTCGCGGAGGCCCCCTCCTGGGCCACGGTGGTGATGGCGGCGGTATTCCTCCTCGGCGCCCTTAACGAGGTCGTGCCGGCAGTGCTGGCGAGGTTTGGCAGGGCCGAGATGTTCGACATGAGGAGGACGGACACCTACCGTTACCTGAGGGAGAAGAGGTACCGGTAGCCGGAACTCGCCCTTCCGGTTTGCGTTTACACGTTCAGGCGACGTTGTTCGTGGAGAAGGGGCTGCGCCGCCCACGTACCCCGCTCCGTACCCCTCCACCCCCGCCGTCACCGGGGGAGGTTCTTCGCGACGTGGCGCACGACGCCGAGCACGGGACCGACTAAATACTCTATATATATTACTTAGACAATACTTATCGTGGTTTTCGACAAACCCGTGGGCGATGACGGGACGAATTGTGTCGAGCGGAAGCGGTTCGCCGAAGGTGCTGGCCGTCCTGGCGATGTCGGTCGCTGTCGTTACGGCTGGTTGCGTCGGGGGCCCCGGAGGGGACGCGTCGGACGGGCTTACCGGCGAGGTCAGGATAGCGGGCAGCAGCACGGTCTACCCCATCTCCGTAGCGGTTGCCGAGGAGTTCAACAAGGAGCACCCAGGGGTCCAGGTACCGGTACAGTCCACGGGGACCGGCGGCGGCTTCGAGAACTTCTTCGTCCCGGGAAAGACCGACATAAACGGCGCGAGCAGACGGATCGAGGAGAGCGAGCTCGAGGCGGCCAGGGCCAACGGCATCGAACCCCTGGAGCTCCAGGTGGCGACGGACGCCATAACTGTCCTGGTCAACCCCGAGGCCGAGTGGGTCGACGACGTAACCGTGGAGGAGCTGAGACAGATATGGAGGCCGGAGGACCCGGCCCGGAGGTGGAGCGACGTGAGGCCGGAGTGGCCGGACGAGGAGATCGAGCTGTACGGCCCAACGAGCGCCTCGGGGACCTTCGACTACTTCACCGAGGAGATAGTCGGGGAGGAGGGCGCGTCGAGGGGCGACTTCCAGGGCACCGAACAGGACAACACCATCGTGCAGGCCGTCTCGCGGGACAGGTACGCGATGGGGTACCTCGGCATGGCCTACTACCTGGAGAACCAGGGTAAAGTAAAGGCCTTGAAGGTGAACGGCGTGGAGCCCGGCATCGAGACGGCAAAGAGCGGCGAGTACAGGCCGCTTTCCCGGCCCCTCTTCATATACGTCAACGAGGACTCCCTGGATGAGGAGGCGGTGCGGGAGTTCGTGGAGTTCTACATCGAGCAGACCGACACCGACCTCATCGGCCAGATAGGTTACGTGCCCGTGACCTCGGACGTGAAACGGGAGAACCTCCGGAAACTCGAGAACGCGGTAGAGGGGGACGGATAGCTGGACGCGAGTGGACGGCGGGGGCCTGCGGATATCCGGAACAGGCCGGTATTCGAACCCTGGTCGTCTCGTCCGGTGACCGATACGGGTCCACCCAGCCAATTTATTGGAGGGCGGACTCAATACGGATGCCCAGGATGAAGGACTCCGAGCAGCCGCGTGGGCCGGATTTGACGGGCAGCCGGTCCGGCTCCCTCACGGGGAGGTCGGTGAAGGGGGTCTTCCTCGCCTGCGCCCTGCTATCGATCGTTACCACTCTCGCCATAGTCGCGACTCTACTGGTCGACGCCGCGCAGTTCTTCGGGGAGGTCCCCGCTCTGGAGTTCCTGACGGGCACTAGGTGGAGCCCCACGATACGGCCCTACGAGTTCGGCGTCCTGCCCCTCGTCAGCGGCACGCTGACCGTGACGGTCGGCGCCGCGGCAGTCGCCCTGCCGGTGGGCGTGGCCACGGCGGTCTACCTCAGCGAGTACGCGGACGAGAGGGTGCGTTCGGTCGTCAAGCCGGCACTCGAGGTGCTCGCCGGCGTACCGACGGTCGTGTACGGATACTTCGCCCTCGTGTACATAACCCCGTTCCTGAGCGGGTTCTTCCCCGGAATCAGCACGTTCAACGCGTTAAGCGCCTCCGTAGTCGTCGGCATAATGATCATACCGATGGTCTCCAGCATAAGCGAGGACGCGATGAGCGCCGTGCCGAGGTCCCTCAGGGAGGCAGGTTACGGACTCGGGGCCACGAAGCTCGACGTCTCCACGACGGTGGTGATCCCCGCGGCGCTGTCCGGGATAATAGCCTCCTTCATCCTGGCCATCTCCCGCGCCATAGGGGAGACCATGGCGGTGACCATCGCCGCAGGAAAGTTTCCCCGCATGGTCAACCCGCTTAGGCCGGGGGAGGCCCTCCTCGACCCCGTGGAGACCATGACCGCTGCGATGGTGGAGATAGGCGTTAGCGACGTAACGGGGAACTCGGTGGCGTACAGGAGCCTCTTCGCCATAGGGCTCACACTGTTCGTCATCACCTTCGCGATGAACCTGCTCAGCCAATGGGTCAAGGCCAGGTACAGGGAGGTCTACGAGTGAAGGCGTGGTACGGAAGGGACGGCGCCTCCGGGAGGTGGAAGGGGCACGTCTTCGTGGCGCTGTGCGTGGCCGCCACCCTCTTCGGGATAGTCGCCCTCGCAACCCTGCTCGTCTACGTCTTCTGGGACGCCGCCGGTTGGCTCGACCTCCAGTTCCTTACCAGCCCCCCTTCCAGGTTCCCGGAGAGGGCCGGGATCTACCCCGCCCTCGTGGGCTCCGTTCTGGTCATCTCGCTGGTAGCCGCGCTCTCCCTGCCCATAGGCGTAGGTACGGCCATCTACATGGAGGAATACGCGTCGAGAAGCGTCTTTTCGTCACTGATAGAGACCAACATATCCAACCTCGCGGGCGTCCCATCCATCGTGTACGGCCTCCTGGGGCTCGGCATCTTCGTGTCGACCCTCGAACTGGAGCACGGAACCGTCCTCGTGGGGGGCATGACGCTGACGCTGCTGATTTTGCCGATAGTGATAGTCTCTGCCCAGGAGTCCATCCGGGCGGTGCCCGGATCCATGAGGGACGCGTCCTACGGCATCGGCGCGACGAAGTGGCAGACCATCAGGGGCGTGGTGCTTCCGGAGGCGATTCCGGGAATCATGACGGGGACGATTCTGGCCCTGGCGAGGGCGATGGGGGAGACGGCGCCGCTGATAATGATAGGGTTCGCCACGTCCATATTCTCCCCGCCCACGGGATTGCTAAGCCCGACCGGCGCCCTCCCGCTGCAGATATTTGCGTGGTCGGACCTCCCACAGGAGGGTTTTCAGCACGGCGTCACGCCCGCCGCTATCGTCGTGCTCCTGGTTCTCCTCCTGTCCATGAACGCCGGCGCAGTGGTAATCCGGAACAGGTATCGGAGGGGCAGGAGACAATGAGCGGAGCGATGCACCTGACGGTCGACGGGAGGAGGTGCTTCGGGCGTTGACCGGTAACTCCACCGTGCTTAAAACCAGGGGGCTCAGCGTGTACTACGACGGCGAGGCAGCCCTACGGGACGTGGACATGGACATCGACAGGAACAGGGTTACGGCGGTAATAGGTCCGAGCGGATGCGGCAAGTCCACCTTCCTGCGCTGCCTGAACCGTATGAACGACCTGGTGGAGGGGGCAAGGGTCAAGGGCGAGGTCCTGTTCGAGGGCAAGAACGTCTACGACGACGACGTCGACCCGGTGAAGCTGCGTCGAGCGATAGGCATGGTTTTCCAGAAGCCAAACCCCTTCCCGAAGACGGTGTTCGACAACGTCGCCTACGGCCCGAGGCTGCACGGCGTAGGGGACAGGTCCGGGCTGAGGGAGGTCGTGGAGAACTCCCTGAGGAGGGCCGCGCTGTGGGAGGAGGTCTCGGACCGTCTGGACGAGTCTGCGCTGAGCCTCTCCGGGGGACAGCAGCAGAGGCTGTGCATAGCGCGGGCCATCGCCGTGGAGCCAGAGGTGCTGCTCATGGACGAGCCCGCGTCGGCACTGGACCCCGTCGCCACGTCCAAGATAGAGGACCTGATTCACGACCTGAAGGAGGAGTACACGGTGGTGATCGTCACGCACAACATGCAGCAGGCCGCCCGCATAAGCGACACGACCGGGGTATTCCTCACGGGAGGCGTACTGGAGGAGTACGACAGCACGGGAAAGATATTCGAGAACCCGGATAGCAAAAGGGTCGAGGACTACATAACGGGGAAATTCGGGTAATGGGCCGGAAGAGCTACGATGAGGGATTCGAGAATCTGCAGGAAGCCTTCGAGGGGATGGCAGAGACGTCGATAGAGAGGGTGGAGTGGGGGGTCGAGGCCGTTCGGGCGAGGGACGGGGACCTGGCCCACAGAATAATCACGAGCGACGACGAGGTGGACGACCTCTACATAGAGGTGGAGAGGCGGTGCACCGACCTGCTGGCGCTGCACCAGCCCGTCGCGGGGGACCTTCGCTACGTGACCGCGGTCTTCAAGATAAGCACGGACCTCGAGCGGATAGCCGACCTCGCCGTGAACCTCGGGGAGTACACCCTGCGAGGGGGTTCTACCAAAATCGTCGAGGAGGTCGACGTCGCCTCCCTCGGCGATTACGCCCTGGAGATGTTTCGCGAGGCCATAGACGCGTTCAGGGACGGGGACATCGACAGGGCGGTGACGGTGATTCAGAGGGACGACGAGATGGACCGCCGCTGCGAGGAGATGAACAACCTGCTGATAGACCGCCTGATGAGGACGGAGTTCGGGGAGAGGGGGCAGGAGGTCGCAGCGACCGTGTCGACCGTTCTCCTCGCGATACGCGACCTGGAGCGCATGGCGGACCACGCGGTAAACATCTCTGCCAGAACGGTGTACATGGTTTCCAGCGACAGGAGATTCATCTAGAAGTCGGGAACTATCTTCCAGGCGCCGTCCTTCCTCACCACCAGGGATGCCATTGAGTTGCCGGACAGGTCCCTCTCGTATGGCTCACCACGTGCACCCTTCCTTTCGAGTGTACCGTTCAGCGAGTAGCTCACGAGGAAACCCTCCTCTGCTCCGAGCTCCTGCATGTGCTCGTCCTCCGGCTTTAGCCTGACCACCCTCTCGAGGTTCACCCCCGTCACGGAGACGTTCTCGCCGTCATCGCCGAATACGGCGTAGGTCGTAGTGTCGACGTCTCCCCTGCCGTAGAGGCCGTCGTCGAAGAGCAGATCCCCCACGACCAGCTTCCTCGCATCCTCGTAGTCGCCGTCGTCGATCACGTCCCAGTACTCTTCCACAGTGGCCTCGGGCCCCCCCGTTACGTCCCCTCCCATGTAGGTTCCCTGTCCGCCGGAGCAACCGGCGACCAGGGCCGTGAGCAACAGGACAAGGATTCCACCCAACCTTACGCTCGTCATGGTAGGATAGATTTAGTTCTCCCTGTAAATCGTTTTCGCTAGAACGGTTCGGAGCGGCTCTCGTCGACCTTCGAGCCCTCCATGAGAACCTCGACGAACAGCCTGGTTTCTCCGTCCCTCGGGGCGGACAGCGTGAAGCGGTACATGCCGCTGGACCCGGGCTGCAGGGTGAGAGCGTCGCTGATTCGCTCACCGTAGCTCCCCTCCGCCGTCTGGAAGTAGCACCTGACCCTCACGTCCTCGGCGACGTCTGTTCCCACGTTATTCACGGTCACGTTCACGTCAACACGGGTACCTCTGGACGTGGCGCTCCAGGAGTGCACCAGCACCGGCACGGGCTCCAGGCCGCGAATCGTTATCGGCAGTTCCTCGAACTCCGCGGGCAACTCGCCGATTTCCCAGTTCTCCCCGGTGGTTTCGACGTAGAAGTACCTAGTCCCGCCGCCCTCCACGTAGCTTCCTCCCACCGTCTCGTCCCCCGCGACACCCACCGCCATGTGGCCCGGTAGCTCAAGGAGAACCACGTCGTAACCCATGGCGTCCATCACCGAGGCGAGCAGTATGGAGGAGTCCTCGCAGTCCCCGCCGTCGTCTACGAGGGTCTCGACCGGGTAGCGGGGGTACTCGTCGAAGTCGGTGGTGACGTTGTCCGGGGTGTACGGCAGGCTCTGCACGAAGGCCGTGACGAAGCTCACCCTCTCGAACTCTGAGAGCCCCTCCTCGTCCGCCCTCCTCCCGAAGGATTCGGCGAGGTTCCCCACCATCTCGTCGTCCACCGGGTCGGTCACGTAGACGGAGTAAAAGGTGTAACCCCAACAAAGTATATACGTAACAGGGGTGAGGTAAAACCATGACCTCCAGCAGCCTAGACCGTGAGGAGCGGGAAGCCTACTACAAAAACAGGGTAGAGACTCAGAGAGACAGGCCCGAAAGGGAACAGGACCGGGACGCCCTACAGACCTACATACACGCCAAACGCGCCGACGCCGTGAAATGGCAGACCTTGAACGACTCAGTAAGAGCAGTTGCCGACCTCTCCCTCTGGGCAGATGCCGCCCTCCTCGACCTCGATAGAAGGACCCTTCAAAAATACGTGGCGGAGGTCGTGAATGAAAAATATGCGGCCTCCACGGCCTCAAGGGTCAAAGTCGGGATAAAGGACTTCTACAAACACGTTCACCCCGCCGGCGACCCCGTGGGCGGAGAATACCCCGACGCCGTGAAACACATAGACACCTCGATAAAAGGCGGAAACGGGAGGCGGGACGAGGAGCCTCTGAGGGACGAAGAAATTAAAGCTATGCTTGAGGTTACGGACCACGCCCAGGACACCGCCATAATCGCCGCCCTATACGACGGCGGCTTCAGGGCAAGTGAAATGCTTTCCCTCGACATTCGCCACGTCTCGTTTGAAAGACAGGGGGCAAAGGTCCGGGTTCCGGAGGGAGGAATCAGTAAAACAGGGGGCCGGACGGTGTACCTCATCGAGGCAGAGCCCTACCTCCGGGAACACGTAAACCGGCACCCGGACAGCGATAACCCCGACGCCCCGCTCTTCTACTCCCGGCACTACGACAGGAAGGGGCAGAGAATGACGTACAACGGGCTTAGGCACGTTACGCGGAAGCTGAAGGACAGGGCCAGAGTGGAGAAATCAACGACGCCGCACGCCTGGCGACGCGCCGCCGTCTCGAAGAAAAGACGGGAGGGCATGAGTGACTCCGCCGCGAAAATGTTTTTCGGATGGACCCGGGACTCCGAGCAGTTGAAGAACTACGATCTAAGCGACGCCGTGGACCTCTGGGACGAAGTGGCCGCGATGCACGGCCTTACCGAGGCGGAGGAGAGGGAGCCCGGCGTCCTTGAACCCTGGGCCTGCCCGAGGTGCGAAACCCGGAACACGAAGGACCAACGGTTTTGCGGAGGCTGCGGGTTAGCCCGAACCCCCGAGGCCGCCGAGGAACTGGAGGAGGCCGAGGAGAAGGGCGACGAGGAGCTTCTCGACGCGGACGCCGCGCTTCTGCAAGAAATCAAGGAGCTACGCGCCGACGTAGCGGAACTAAAGAAAGCCTCCCGGGAGGACTAGAACTCTACGTGACTCAAGGACTCCGCCCTGTTGAGCCAGGCCCACGCCGCTTCCTCGTCCCCTTCCTCGATGGCCTTTTCCGCCTCCTCCCAGGCCCGGCCCTGCTCCTCCAGGGCCTCGTCCATTTCCTCGATAAACCTCTCCTCACCGGCGACGCGGCAACTGACGCGGAAAACAAAATCCCTTAAATAGAAGGGGCCCTCGGCGTTGAGCAGCAGCTTTATCATTGCGTCTTTAATACGGCTCCCTACTTCCGTCAACCGGATCCCGGGGTCGTTTTTGTAGCTGTCGAGGGCGACCAAACCGGCTTTCTCCATTTCCCGGATCTTGCCCCCGGGTGCCCGGAAACCGCTTCTTTTCCCCTCCGGCGACACGTTTAAAAACGTCGCGGCTTCCGGCGGGAAAGGCAGGGAGCCCCCTGTCTCTGCGAGTTCGGCAACGAGATCGACCGCGGGCTGTAGCTCTTTGGCCTTA
>JAANXF010000013.1 GCA_018263395.1 Methanonatronarchaeales archaeon | reverse complement strand
GAGTAACTCTTGATATAAATAAGTATGGAATCGGCGACACGTTCTCAACAACGGTGGACGTACCAATCGGCACTGAAACAGAGTTTCCTATCCACTCCGAACCGGGAGTCGCAATATCCGGAGTGGCGAAGACAGGGGCCAACGTTTATCTGGAAACCGTTCAAGGTGCTGCCAGCGTACCACGAACTATCGAGTTCGATGACCGAGCCGAGAAAAACTTTGACCTTTCAATCTCCGGAGGCGCCACTGGAGGGGATCAGATAGACGTGAATGGAGAGGTTAACCCCCGGATGGATCTCGGTATAAAAATCACTACACCACTCTTTACTGAAACTTTCGATGGACCAATCGTATTCCCAACAGACACAGGGTTAACAGAAACCACCTACGTCCTCTCCACACTCGTAAAGGAGACCCAGCCCGCGAGCGGCGGATACATAGAGGTTCAACCTCTCAAGGAAGCCTACAGCAGGGGGGAGCAGATTGCCCTAACCGCAATACCCTCGGACGGCTACAAGTTCGACCACTGGTCCGGGGATTCGGAGGTAGAAGTGCGGCAGACAGCTATCACCATGGACTCCGACAAGCGCGTGGTGGCTAACTTCGTTCGACTCTTCAGCGTGGAGACCAGTTCCCAGCCCCGAAGAGGCGGCGAAATCGAGCTGCGGCCCGATAAAGGCCAGTACGAAGAAGGCGAGCAAATCACAATAATCGCTCAACCCTACCGCGGATACGAACTGGACTACTGGTCAGGGGACGTATCCGGTGACGATGGACATATTACCAAAAGAGTTTCATCAGATCTGGAGGTCGTCGCACACTTCAAAGAGGTCACTACGTCGGAAGAGAAACCCGACTCCGGTAACGGCAACAGAGATAGCAGTCCACTAGGCTCCCCGGGATTCGGGGCTGTACTGACAATTCTACTTTTAGCCACGGCTTCGTTCCTAGCCAAAAGTGAGTGAGAGGCTAACGATGAGGCAAAGAACCAGAACCAGTAAATCAGTAATCGCCCTCGTCTCTCTGAGCCTGCTCTTGGTTTCTCTCCTCCTTCTTGCCTCCCCGGCCCAGGCTGTGCAGGTCGATTATACGGACCGGGAGCTGGCGGAGAAATTTGCTCCAAACGTTGTTCTCCACTCAGAGGAGTCTTTTGAGCCTATTAATGCAGAATGGTTCATACGCCACTCGCGGCTGCTGAAGGAAACTAGCGGCTTTGATGAATTTATTAAAGAGTCGATATCCCCAAGCGAACTTGACGACTACGATGACAGTCGATACTATCTGAACCTTAGGAACGAATACTGGCAGTATTTTCCTCAGTACAATGGCGATGCGGATAAAACGGTGTACTACCGCGTCACATCCACTTCACAGGGTAAAGTGCTCCAGTACTGGTTTTTCTATCCATATAGCGAGTACGCTGGTTTCGACCTAGGTTTATCTACACATGAATCTGACTGGGAGATGGTACAGTTTACGTTGAATGAGGAGAACCACTACTTCCCGTTAAGGACTGGATACGCCCAACATTATATCGGTCGAAAGAGTCACTGGACTATGCAGGATAAACTGGAAACGCACCCCACAGTATATCCTGCCCGAAGAGGTCATGCCACATACTACCGAGCAGGTTACCAACCCAAGCATTCTCCAATAGACGGATACATAGATCCGGACGCATCATGGGAGTGGACAACTTCTGGCAAACATGCCAGATCCGGAGGGGAAAACACAGGCGGAGGAAAAATCCTGCAACCATCTGATTATAACCTCGTCAATCTAGAGAAGCAGAGCTGGGTCGACTGGAACGGTAGATGGGATTCAAAAAAGCATAGCGGTCCAAGGGGAAAAACGGACTATTTCGGAAACAATGTGTGGTCAAATCCGTTAGGGTTCTTCGACCAGATAGAACCCTACACAACGGGGGCCATGCTCGCAGATTATAGTCCACCATCTGCCAACTTACCAAGGCCTCAAGAAGTAAATCCCGAGGAAGAAGTAGTGTTCAGAGGCGAGGCCGCAGACGATGAAGGATATCTTGAGCATCACTGGTCGGTAGCAGATGACGTAGTTAAAAACGGGGGCGCAGAGATTTCTCGCACCTTCAATAAGGGCGGCGACTATCAGATAGAGCTAACGGTGGTAGACAACGAAGGTGCATCCGTAACCCGTAGCATAACGTACCATGTTAATCAGTATCCGAAGGCTGTCCTTGAGCTGATAACCGACACCGTAAAGACCTTCGAGAAGGTGGACCTGCGGGACCGCTCAGAGGACCCGGACGGAGATATTGTGCAAAGGACGTGGAGCTACGCCGCGGAGAGCGTGACCACGACTCTGCCCTCCATCTCCTTCGAAGACGACGGCGAATACGACATCAAGTTAACTGTAGAGGATGACGACGGCCTCACGGATACCGTGACCAAGACGGTGACGGTCCTCAACAGGCCGCCAAAGGCGGGAATCTCTTACACACCAAGAACCGTTTACCATGACACACCCGTCAAGTTTTCTAGCACCTCCTCAGACAGAGACGGGAGCATCACTACCTACCAGTGGAGCATTGACGGACAGCAGATCTCGACAGAAAACTTCCTTACCCACACATTCAGTGACGCAGTTGGAGGAGTGAGCCAGTACAGCGTAGAACTGACCGTGGAAGACGACGACGGCGACACGGACACCGATACAGCGACAATCAGTATCGCTAACAGAAAACCGGAGGCCGTACCTGAAGCCAACAGGACAGAGGTGTACACGGACGCGCCGATTACCTTCACCTCCAGCTCCAAGGACCCCGACGGGAGCATAGCATCAACGACATGGGCGTTCGGTGATGGGGAAAAAGAGAGAGGAGAATCCGTAACCCACGCTTACTCCGAACCTGGAACGTACGAAGTAACTCTGGCGGTAGAAGACGGCGCTGGCGGAATCGGGAAAGAGACAATAGAGATCCATGTTGAGGCCAAGAGCTTTACAGAAGGTGTAACCCACTCCATAAAGACCAAGCTAGAGAAAATGATGAACTGGCTACGGAGCATTTTTGGTTAAAAACTTTTTGCTAAACCTACGAGGTAGCCTCAAGGGTGGACCAACAATCTACCGAATCAAGGTACGAAAAAATCTGCACCGTTAAGTCGAGGAGCCGAGATTAAGTAGCGATGGGCGTAAACCTCGGCGACGTGGTGCCGAAG
This sequence comes from Methanonatronarchaeales archaeon, assembly GCA_018263395.1. Classification (GTDB taxonomy): domain Archaea; phylum Halobacteriota; class Methanonatronarchaeia; order JAANXF01; family JAANXF01; genus JAANXF01. The sequence continues at coordinate 72,676 of JAANXF010000013.1, read as the reverse complement.
AGGGAGGTGGAGATGGAGGACCTCTTCGGGCGGGTTATAGCCGTGGATGCCTACAACACGCTTTACCAGTTCCTCTCGATAATCCGCGGACCGGGCGGCAGGCCGCTGGAGGATAGCGAGGGCCGCGTCACCTCCCACCTTAGCGGAATACTATACAGGAACGTCAACGTCCTGGAGAACGGGGTCCGTCCGGTATACGTCTTCGACGGCGAGCCGCCGTCCCTCAAGGCAGGTACGGTGGAGGCCAGGAGGGAGCGGAGGCGGGAGGCCAGGGAGGAGCTCGAGGAGGCCCGGGAGGCCGGCGACGAGGAACGCGCTTACGTGAAGGCGACGCAGTCCGCGAGTCTGGACGAGTGGGTCCTCGAGAGCTCGGCCGATCTCCTCTCACTGATGGGCGTACCGGAGGTGCAGGCCCCTGGCGAGGGCGAGGCCCAGGCCGCCAGAATCGTCCAGAACGGGGACGCGTGGGCCGTGGGCTCCCAGGACTTCGATTCGCTCCTCTTCGGTGCGGACCGGCTGCTCAGGAACCTGACCGTCTCGGGCAGGAGGAAGCTCCCCGGGAGGAATGAGTACGTCGAGGTCCGTCCGGAGGTGGTCTCGCTCGACGCGGTCGTGGAGGCCAACGGCCTCGACAGGGAGGAGCTGGTCGACGTCGCGATTCTCTGCGGCACGGACTACAACGAGGGCGTTCGGGGCGTCGGACCCAGAACCGCCGTGAAAGTGGTGCGGGAGACCGGCCTCGAGACCTACCTCGAGGTGGAGGGCCTCGAGGTGGAGGGGCTCGATGCGGTGCGTGAGGCGTTCCTGTCACCGGACGTCACCGACGACTACGTTGTCGAGTGGGGTGAGCCGGACCGCGACGCCCTGCTGGAGTTCCTGTGCGGTAGACACGGTTTCTCCGAGGACCGCGTCCTGAAGGCCCTGGACAGGCTGGAGCTGGACGATGGAGATAAAAACCAGAGCAGGCTGGGCGTCTTTTATTAAAACTGGTTTTGACCACCTTAACTTTGGAAGTGGACGGGTTACTGTAATGAAAATTAATGAAGAATCCGTCGTCTGGAAAACTTTTAAATAAACACGTTACCCATTGAACCAGCAGGGCCGATACATGAGGAAGACCGACGCACTGTTGAAAGTTAAGGAGGCCGAGGAAGAGGCCGAGAACGTCGTCGACCGCGCGCACGAAAAGGCGGAGGAGAGAGTGGAGAGGGCGAGGAGAGAGGCCCGGCAGATCGTCGACGGAGCAGGTGCGGAGGCCCGTGAGGAGCGGGAGGAAGTGATCGAGAGTGCCCGCAACAGGGTGCGGGAAGAGCGCGAAAAACTCCTGAAAGAGGGGGAGAGAGAGGCGGAACAGCTCCGCGAAGGGGCGAGGGAGAGGGAGGAGGACGCCGTCGACCTCGTGGTGGAAGCGGTCCTTCAATCGGTATAAGATGCTACGACCCCCAAAGATGGACAGGGTCCACGCTCTGGGCTCCAAAAAGGTTCTACCCGAGCTGGTGGAGAGACTCTACAGCCTGAGGGAGCTCCACGTGATAGACTTCGAGGAGGACGATTTCTTCGAGAGAGGGGGTCCCATGGAGGGCGCCTCCGACGTTTCGAGCAGGCTGGTCAGGGTCAGGTCGCTTCTGGACCGGCTCGGTATCGAGGGCATTCCGGCCGAACGGATGCCCCGCCCGGAGGTGGAGGACACCCTCGACGACAGGTTCCCCGAGGTACGGGGGGAGCTATCCGAACTGTTCTCCCGGAGGGAGGAGGCCAGGAGGACGCTCCGCGAGAAGAGGGATCTGATAGCTGAACTAGAGCCCTTCGCCTCCATTCCCGTGGACTTTCAGGACTACTCGGGGTACAGCTCCCTCGAGGTCTACGTCGGAAAAATCTACGGAGAGCCGGACCTCGAGGGACTGCGCAGGGCCGAGTGGTTCACGTCGAGCGGGGACGGCTACACGCTCGTTGCCCTCTTCGTGGCGGAGGAGGAGGCTCCGGACGCGGATAAAATTCTCTCGGGCGTGGGCTTCCAGGCCGTCGAGGTACCCATGGAGGAGGGGGACCCGGGAGACGTAGTGAGAGAACTCCGCGAAGAGATCCATACCCTGGAGGGTGAAATCGTCGACGTGGAGGCGGGGATAGAGGAGTTCAGGAGAAGGGAGGGGAGCTACCTCATGGCCGTGGAGGAGTACCTTTCGATGGACTCGGAGAAGAAGGAGCTCCCCCTTCGAGTGGCCGAGTCGGAGAACACCTTCGTGATAGACGGATGGATACCGGCCGAATCCACCGAGAGGTTGCGGGAAGAGGTGGAGTCGGTAGACGACCGCATCCTCTTCGAGGTGCTGGAGACAGCTGACGACGAAGAGGAGGACGTCCCGGTGGCCTTCGGGAACTACCCGGCCGCGAGTCCGTTCGAAATCTTCACCGATATGTTTGGAAGGCCCAGCTACAGGGAGGTCGATCCCACCGTGATGATAGCTGTCGCCTTCCCTGTGATATACGGAATGGTACTCGGCGACGTAGGGTACGGCCTCGGAGGCCTCGCCCTAAGCCTCTACCTCATCAAAAAGACGGACGGGGCGCTGAGGAGCCTGGGTTACCCCTTGGCCCTTGCGAGCGCCTCGTCCGTGGTTTTCGGCGTGGTTTACGCCGAGGCGCTGGGCCCCGTCGCGCTGGGGTTAACGTGGAGCGAGTGGGCCAACGGGATGCTCGGATTCCACGCGCTCCCCCTGATCGAGAGAAACCTCTTCGACGAGCACGTCCAGATACCGATGCTGGTGATGCTCTCCATCTGGGTAGGGATAATTCAGGTAAGCCTCGGCTTCCTGCTGGGGTTCTACAACTCCCTCGTATCCGACCACTCGCTCTCCCACGCAGTGATGCACGACCTCTCCTGGTTCCTGCTCATGCTGGGCCTTCTCGGGGGCATCGTATCTGTTTTCGACGTGCCCCTCATGCCGGTCCTCCCCTTACCGGCGGTTTATCCCTTCTTGGGAATCGTCGCGGCCTCCGTCGTAATGATCGTTATGGGGGAGGGTCCCATCGGCCTCATGGAGATACCTAGCAGGATATTTTCCCACACGTTCTCTTTCACCAGGATTGCAGCGATAGGGCTGTCCTCGGTCGGGATAGCGCTTGTTATAAACATGTTTTCGGAGATGATTATATTCGAAGTGGGAGGGGTCTTTGCAATAGCCGGCGTCCTGCTTTACGTGGTGGGTCACCTCGCGAACCTGGTGCTTGGCCTGTTTGCTTCCACGCTTCACTCCATCCGTCTTCAGTGGGTGGAGTTCTTCACAAAATTCTACGAGGGAGGGGGCAAAAAGTTCCATCCCTTCGGTAGAACTACGGAGTATATGGAGGAAATGTGAAATGGTAGAAGGAGAACTAGCACAGGTCAGTCTCTATCTGGGGGCCGCCCTCGCGGTAGGAATAGGTGCACTCGCAACGGCTTGGAGCCAGACAACTATCGGCCCGTCGGCGGTGGGGGCGATGGCAGAGGATCCCGACCTGTTCGGAAAGGGACTCCTCATGACGGTTATACCGGAGACCATGGTCGTGTTCGGCCTGATCGTCGCCCTCATAATGCTGCTCGTGGTGTAGGATGAGTCTGGACGCGGTGGTCGAAGAGGTGCTCGAGGAAGCAGACCGACACGCCTCCGAAATCGAGAGGGAGGCGGAGGAGGAGGCCTCGAAGATAATAAAAGATGCAGAGGAGGAGGCCGAGTCGATCAGGGAAAGGGCCCTGAAGGAGGCGCGACGGGAGGCCGAAGCCATCGAGAGACGGGGACGCTCCTCTGCGAAACTGGAGGCCCGAATGAAGAGCCTGGTCGCCCAGAGGGACGTCCTGGCCGAGACCAGGGAGAAGGCCGTGGACCGGCTGAGCGACGTCTCGGGGAAGCGCAGGACGGAGGTCCTGGACGCCCTGCTGGAAAGGGCGGAGGAGGAGATACCGGAGGGGAAGGTGTACTCCGCTCCGCGTGACGAGGAACAGGTAAGGGACCGGGTCGGGGACAGGTTTGCAGGCACCCTGGACGCCGCCGGTGGAATCCGGGTGGAGGAATCGGGGGTGTCACTCGACCTGACGCTGGATTCGCTTCTGGATTCTGTCTGGGAAGAGAGGCTCACAGAGGTATCCGATACGCTGTTTGGGGGGTAAGGTGTCCAGGTCAAATCAACTGTACGTGGTCACGCGGGTAAGGGTCCGAAAGACCAAGCTGCTCGATGAAATGGACTACGAGAAGCTGCTGAAGATGGAGGTGCCCCAGATAGTCAGGTTCCTTCAGGACACGCAGTACGAGGATGAGATGGACCAGCTGGGGGCCAGGTACGAGGGCGCGACGCTTCTGGAGTACGGCCTTTCACTCAACCTTGCCAACGACTTCGCGTCTCTGCTGGAGATGGCCACCGGCGACCTCAGGGAGGACCTGGCCGCCTACCTGAAGCGCTACGACGTAAGGAACGTGAAGACGCTCCTGCGGGGCAAGAGCTACGGGGCCGATGGGGACGAGGTCAGGGAGAACCTGGTGCCCGCCGGTGAACTCACAGAGGAGCGCCTCTACGGGCTGGGGGCGATGTCCATCGGCGACATGCTGGAGGAGCTGGAGGGCACGGAGTACGGCCCGGTAGTTGAGGCACTGTCGGAGTTCTACGTGGAGGAGGAAATCGACGCTGGGAGCCTCTCCAGGGCGGAGAACGAGATGGAGAAGATTTACTACGAGGGCCTGCTGGAAAGGCTCGGCCCAAAAACTACCGCCTTTTCACTCTTGGTCCGGTCCGAGATAGATTTCGTAAACGTCCTCACGCTCCTGCGGCTATCCGCCGACCCGCTTTCGAGCCAGATCCCGGAGGAGGAGCTCAGGGAGCTCCTGATCGGCGGGGGACGCGAAGTGGGCGAGGAGCTGCTCGAGGAGATGCTGGAGGTACCCGATCTCTCCACTCTGCTATCGACGATTCGCAGTGACGGGCCCTGGGAAATACCGGATGACCTCGACACAGTGGGTGGGGTGGAGTCGTTCCTGAAATCGGAGATGGTTCGTGACGCGGAGAGGAGAGCAAGAAAAAAACCCCTCTCGATAGCTCCCATCGTCGTGTACGTCCTGTACAAACAGAGGGAGGTCGACCGGGTCCGCGCGATAGCCAGGGGCAAGGAATCCGGGATGAGCGTCGACGAAGTGGAGGAGGTGGCGGCGCTTTGATTCGGGTGGCGAACCGCCCGGTCCGGGGACCCCCTGAGGAGTTTTTCTACACGCGTGACCAGTCGCTCCGGGATGGCCGCACGCCGTCCCGCGATCCGCACCTCCATACCGGTCGTTCTTATCTCCGGGGGTGTGCCGGTTGAGGGAGATCGCCGTGATCGGAGACGAGGGGTTCACCCTGGGGTTCAGACTCGTGGGCGTTCGGGAGGTGTACACTCCCTCAGACGGGGAGGAGTTCGAGGAGACTGTGGAGATGCTCTCCAGGGACGAGGACGTCGGTATCGTGGTCGTCCACGGCGACGACGTGAAGGGACTTTCCAAAAACGCGAGGAGAACGGTCAGAGACTCCATCGACCCCATCTTCGTACAGCTGAGTGAGGAGAGAGGGGAGGAGGACCTGCGTGAAAAAATCAAGAGAGCAATAGGGGTTGACCTATGGCAGTAGCTGAAGCAGATGATGAAGCAGATGATGCGGGAGAGATATACGGGGTAACCGGTCCCGTCGTGACCGCTATCGGTCTCGACGCGGCGATGAACGACCTGATTCTCGTCGGAGACGAGGGACTGATGGGCGAGGTAATCGAGATAGAGGACGAGAAGACCACCGTTCAGGTGTACGAGGAGACGTCGGGCATCAAGCCCGGCGAACCGGTGGAGAACACCGGGGAGTCGCTCACAGTCGAGCTGGGTCCCGGCCTGCTGTCCACGATTTACGACGGCGTTCAGCGCCCGCTTCCAGAGCTGGCGGACAGCATGGGCGACTTCATCGAGCGAGGGGCCCTCATTCCGGGCCTGGACAGGGAACGGAAGTGGAAGTTCTCACCCGCCGTGAGCAGGGGTGACGAGGTTTCCGAGGGGGACGAGGTGGGGGTAGTTCAGGAGAAGGAGATCGAGCACAGAATTATGGTTCCGCCCGGGGTGGGCGGCGAGGTAGCCGAAGTCGTGGAGGAGGGGAGATACACGGTCGAGGACGTCGTCGCGACTCTGGACGACGGAACTGAGCTGAATATGCGGCACGAGTGGCCCGTCAGGCGGGCCCGTCCCTTCGACGCCAAGCTCAGGCCGGACGTACCCATGGTGACGGGTCAGAGGGTCCTGGACACGTTCTTCCCGATACCGAAGGGCGGAACCGGGGCCATACCGGGGCCCTTCGGCTCCGGTAAGACTGTGACGCAGCAGCAGCTGGCCAAGTGGTCCGACGCCGACATCGTGGTATACATCGGGTGCGGGGAGCGCGGGAACGAGATGACGGAGGTACTCAAGGAGTTCCCCGAGCTCGAGGACCCGAGGACCGGTGAGCCCCTCATGAACCGGACCGTCCTCATCGCCAACACCTCGAATATGCCCGTGGCTGCGCGGGAGGCCTCCATCTACACCGGGATAACCATCGCGGAGTACTACCGTGACATGGGGTACGACGTGGCCCTGATGGCCGATTCCACCTCCAGGTGGGCCGAGGCGATGCGCGAGATATCGTCGAGGCTGGAGGAGATGCCGGGCGAGGAGGGGTACCCCGCGTACCTGGCCGCGCGGCTCGCGGAGTTCTACGAGAGGGCGGGAAGGTTCGAAACGGCCGGAAACGCCGCCGAGCGCGGCTCGGTAACCGTGGTGGGGGCGGTGAGTCCGCCGGGCGGCGACTTCTCCGAGCCCGTGACGCAGAACACCCTCCGCATAACCAAGGTGTTCTGGGCCCTCGACGCGTCGCTCTCCGAGAAGCGGCACTTCCCGGCCATAAACTGGCTGGACAGCTACAGCCAGTACCTCGACAACCTCAGGGAGTGGTTTTCCGAAAACGTGGCGGAGGACTTCGCCGACAGGAGGGCGGAGGCCATGTCTCTACTTTCCGAGGAGTCCGACCTGCAGGAAATCGTGCAGCTGGTCGGAAGCGACGCGCTTCCGCAGAACCAGCAGCTCACGCTGGAAATCTCGAGGATGCTGAGGCAGTACTTCCTTCAGCAGAATGCGTTTCACCCGGTCGACACCTACTGCTCCATAGACAAGCAGTACGAACTGCTGGGCCTCGTGCTTGGCTGGGGGGAAATGGCTCAGGAGGCGCTGGAGAGAGGCGTGTCCGTGGATGACCTGAGGGCCATGGAGAGCAACCGCGAGATGGCCAGAATCACCAGGATAGAGGACTGGAAGGGCCGCGCGGAGGAGGTCCGTGAAAAGATGGAACAGGAGTTCGAGGAGCTGGAGGCCGAGCTATGACTTCTATGAAGGAGTACAGGACGATAACCGAGATCGCAGGACCGCTGATATTCGTCGAGGGAACGGAGCCCGTATCGTACGACGAGGTCGTTACCGTGAAGCTGCCGGACGGCCGCGTCAAGCACGGACAGGTACTGGACACCTCGCGGGACACCGTGGTGGTTCAGGTATTCGAGGGAACCGAGGGGATAGACAGGAACAGCAGCGTGAAGTTCCTCGGGGAGACGATGAAGATGCCGGTCTCCGGGGATCTCTTGGGCAGGGTCCTGACCGGGCGCGGCGAACCGATGGACGAGGGGCCGAGGATACTGCCCGACGAGGAGCGCGACATCGTCGGGGATGCCATGAACCCTTACCGCCGCGACATGCCGGAGGACTTTATACAGACAGGAGTATCCACAATCGACGGCATGAACACGCTGGTGCGGGGACAGAAGCTCCCGATCTTTTCCGGGAGCGGTCTGCCGCACAACGAGCTGGCCCTACAGATCGCGCGACAGGCGAAGGTGCCGGGCGGGGAGGAGCAGTTCGCCGTGGTCTTCGCCGCTATGGGAATCACCCACGAGGAAGCGCAGTACTTCAAGGACGACTTCGAGCGCACGGGGGCACTTGAGCGGGCCGTCATGTTCCTGAACCTCGCGAGCGACCCTGCGGTTGAGCGCTTGGTAACGCCGAGGCTTGCCCTGACGGCGGCGGAGTACCTGGCCTTCGATAGGGGGATGCACGTGCTGACCATACTCACGGACATGACGCTGTACTGTGAGGCGCTCCGGGAAATCGGTGCGGCCAGGGAGGAGGTTCCGGGACGAAGGGGCTACCCGGGCTACATGTACACCGACCTCGCCATGATCTACGAGAGGGCCGGAATGATAGAGGGCAGGGAGGGCTCGCTGACGCAGATACCGATCCTGTCGATGCCGGGGGACGACATAACCCACCCGGTGCCCGACCTCACCGGTTACATCACCGAGGGACAGATAGTCCTGGACAGGGACATGCACGGCAAGGGGCTGTACCCACCGATCGACGTGCTTCCGTCCCTATCCAGACTCATGAACAACGGAATCGGTGAGGAACTGACCCGCGAGGACCACGGCGGCGTCTCTGACCAGCTGTACGCCGGATACGCCGAGGGGAAGGACCTGCGGGGCCTCGTGGCGATCGTGGGCGAGGAGGCTCTGAGCGAGAAGGACAGGAAGTACCTGGAGTTCGCCGACAGGTTCGAGCAGGAGTTCGTTCAGCAGGACCGGAACGAGGACCGCTCCATAGAGGAAACCCTGGAGCTGGGGTGGGACCTCCTCTCCATGCTGCCGGTCGACGAACTCATCAGAATCGACGAGGAGCACATAGAGAGGTATCATCCGGAATCCAGATGACGCAGGACGTCAAGCCGACCCGGTCCAACCTGTTCGAAATCGAGGACCGCATAGAGCTATCCAAGAGGGGGCACGGCCTCCTCGAGATGAAGAGGGACGGCCTGATCCTGGAGTTCCAGAAAATCCTCGATAAGGCGAAGGGAGCGCGTTCCCAGCTGACGGAAGAGTACGTGGATGCCCAGAGGAAGCTGAACGTGGCCAGGGCGGTTGAGGGCGACATAGAGCTGAAGTCGACGGCCTACGCGGCACAGAAGAGGCCCAGGTTCTTCATGAAGATGAAGAACGTTATGGGTCTACGGGTGCCGGAGATGGAGGCCGAAGACGTGTCGAAGCCCCTGATGGAGAGGGGGTACGGCGTCATGGGAACCAGCAGCAAGATAGACGAAGCAGTGACGGCCTACGAGAACCTGATGAACTCTATAATAGAGGCCGCAGAGATCAACGCCGCGGTGAACCGGCTTCTGGAAGAAATAGAGAAGACGAAGAGGAGGGTGAACGCCCTGGAGTACAACGTGATCCCCGAGCTCGAGGGGGCCAGGGACTACATCGACTTCCGTCTGGAGGAGATGGAGAGGGAGACCATCTTCCGAATCAAGAGGGCAAAGGAGTGAGGCCCCGTAACCCGTGGAGCGGCGCTGCGGGGAGCCGGGCAACGCGGGAGAATAAACTCGACGCTCTATGAGTACGGGGAGAAACGCGTCTTCGTGAGGATGTCCCTCGACGATTTGGCCGGCGCTGCAGGGAAGAGGCTCGGTGAACCGGGGGTGCAGATAGCGCTTTTTACCTGGGTGTACCGTATAAGCCTCGCCGTGCTGTTGCTCGGTTACGCCCTGATCGTGTACTACGTCTCGAGTGGGGTTCTGCTGGAGAAAGGCTTAATACCGCTCTCGTAAACTTTTATCTCAACCAGGTTTACGGGTGTGTACATGTCGGGAGAAGTCGTCGAGAGTTACAGGAGGGCGCGTCGCGATTTCTACAGCTGGAGGTACGAGGCTGAGCTGGTGCACAAGGTCGGGCTGGCTGTCGGGTTCGCCGCCCTGACGGGCCTGGCGGCACAGGTCAGGCTCTACCTGCCATTCACGCCGGTCCCGGTGACGGGACAGGTCTTTGCCGTGCTTCTCAGTGCCGTCGTGCTCGGCGGGACCTGGGGCGGCCTGAGCCAGGTGGTCTACACCGCCGTCGGCGCGGCGTGGATCCCGTGGTTCGCGCCGGGAGAGGGGGAGGCGATTTTCTCGAGTGGAGGCCTCGAGGTGATTTTCGGGGCAACCGGCGGCTACATAGTCGGCTTCGTGCTGGCCGCGTTCCTCATCGGATGGATAGTCGATTCAAGCGTCGAGGCCAGGAGGGCCCGGTTCCTCGTTCCGACTTTCCTGCTCGGCGTAGCGGTGATCTACGCCTGCGGGGCACTCTGGCTGGCATATGGCGTGGGCCTGGGTCTGGAGAGGGCCTTCCTGCTCGGCGTACTTCCATTTATAGGCGTGGACGTCGCAAAGGCGCTCGGGGTCTCCGCCGTCGCCACGGCCCTCCTTCCCAAGGAGAGGTACGGCGCGGAGAGACGATAGCAAAAGGTCAGGACCCCCCTTCCGGGCTCTCCTCGGGTCCGACGACCCCCGCCGTGAACTGGACGGGGCGGCTCGGCGGAAGCACTCCGGCTTCGGGGAGGTGACCGTATCCACGGGTTGTGGACCCCGCGAACTCTGGGAGGTCTGGCGCGGAGAAAATCGAGCAGCCGGAAAAAAAAGTGGGTTTCACGGCGCCGGGGCGGATTCTTGGGAGGCCCGAACTCCGTACAACGGGATAACATAGATGAGATACGGCAGTGAAACGGTATGCGAGGGGTGTAGCCGGTGAACTGTTCCTTCTGCGGCTTTCCGCTGGAGCGGCCCGGGGACCTCTGCCTCGTCTGCGGGGAGAGGAACGCGGAGGCGGCGGCCGTCCTTTTCGGGGAGGACCTCGCGGACGTGAGGTTCTACCTGGACGGGGAGCGGGTCGCCGCAGAGAGGGTCCCGGCGTCGTATCGGAGGGAGGAGAGAAGGGAGCGGCAGGTGGCCTTCCGCAACCACGTCTCACTGGTCGAGGAGCTGCTGTACCGCAGGAGACCCGACAGGGTGTACGTCGGGGGACCGAGGGACGCGGTTAAGGAGCTGAGGTCGATAACCTCCCTCGAAGTCGTACGGCTGTGCGGTGACCTCTTCGGGGGCGTGAAGGCGGAGCTGTCCGGCGCGGCGCCCCTGGACGAGGTCGAGGCCTCGCCAGGAAGCAAGTTCGGCGGGTCACACATCTCAGTGGTCGGTGGAGGCGACGGCACGAAACTCCTGATCGAGGTTGCGCATCACCCGAACGTGAAGAGGATTATCCCTGCGGCGATCTCCGCGAGGGGTACCCGGGGCGGCGGCACCCTCAGGTTCGGCGTCACGCGCGTGGACGACAGGGAAAACCTGAAGGCACTTCTCAAGAGCGGGGCATCGGTGTAGGGGATACGGATAGTAACCACGGCGTCGAGCCGCGCCGGGGGCAGAAGGGTGGCGAGGGAGCAGGGAGAGGAGTAACGCGTTGGGGCTCCGGCGAGACGGGCACGCGTCACGGGAAAGGTTTCGAAACACGGGTCAGCCGGACAGGGGCTTCTGCTGCGGCGACGGATACCCCTCCCGGGCCACGGGCCGCGTCGCGGTTCCCAGCGGGGGTGTACGGTCTCGACTTGGAGCCGTTTCACTACGGGGCCGTACTCGAGAGAACGTGGGGAAATGGGGTGTTTTTTCTCCAGTTCGCGTTTCCTGTCCGGCGGGTCCGGTCGTGAGCGGAACCGTGAGCCGTGCTCCACGTAAATCTCGCCGGTGACTGGGCCCCCTCTCCCCCTGTTAATAAAGGGGCGGGAGAGAGCTCTACGCGCTCTCAATGGGGATGAAGTCGACCACCCCCACGATATCTTCCTCCTGCACCTCCCCGTACTTGAAGGGCAGGAACGCCACGTGCTGGATGTACCTCTTCTGATCCACGTCCTTGACCTCCTCCTCGCCAACTGACACCGTGTTGCCCAGGGGGTGCCGCACGTATCCGCAGGGCACGATCAGCCTGTTCAGGGGGACAGAGACCGGCTCTATGGGTATCTCCGTGACCTCGCTCCTCTTTACCCGGGCCCGCTCGCTGGCTATGAGAGTGTGCAGTTCCCCCTCTCCGCCCTTGATCTGGAAGCGGGTGGTAGACGGCATGTCCTCCTTCGTGATTCTCCGCCTCGAGAAGTACCTGTTCATCCACGTCACCTGTGACTTCGTTGAGGCGGTACAGTATTAAAGGTTTCGGAAATCTATCACGATTAATAATTATGGTTACCGGGCTGCCTCAGCCGGCCACGGAAAGGAGCTTTCCGTAGGGCTCCAGGTACCCGAGCACCTCCGCAAACCCGACGCCGCCGCCCTCGCCCAGGAGCAGCTTCACGAGGGAGGGGCGGTTGACGTACCTCACCTCGGCGTCCTCGACGCCCGAGAGCTCCTCGGCCGCCTCTATCGCGGCGTCGAGGGTCCCCATCTCGTCTACGAGGCCGAGTTCGAGGGCATCACGGCCCGTGTACACCCTTCCGTCCGACACGCTCTCCACCTCGTCCCTGGGCAGGTTTCGCCCCTCCGCGACCTGCTCGACGAACCTGGAGTGCGCGGCGTCGACCACGCCCTGGGCGTACTCCTCCTCTTCCTCCGTGAGCCCCACCTGCGGGTAACCCATGTCCTTGAATTCACCCGACTTCACGATGGTGTAGTTGGTGCCCTCCTTCCGAAACTTGGCCGAGGAGTTCTCGAAGAGCCAGATGACGCCTATGCTCCCGGTCATGGTGTCGGGATTCGCAACTATGCGGTCGGTTTCAGACGCGGCGTAGTAGGCGGCTGACGCGCCGATGTCCCCCATCGAGGCCACCACGGGCACCTCCTTCGACCTGGCGTACTCGACGGCGTCCACGACCTCCTGGGCCGCCGCCGGAGTCCCCCCGGGGCTATTCACCCTGAGCACGATCGCGGCCGCTCCGGAATCAGCGGAGTCCCTGATGTGGCCCGAGATGGTTTCAGACGATACGACGCCCAGGCCGCCGGGCACGGTCGCCGTCGCCATCTGGCCCTGGAGGTATACCACGTGAACCTCGTCGCCGGCCCAGGCCACGTTCTGGCTGTAGCTGTAACCCGCGACCAGGGAGATCGCTATCCCTCCCAGTATCAACGCGATAACCACCAGGCTCCGCCTTCGCCGATTCATGACAAGAGACTCCCCCTCGAACCTTGTTAAATCTTCAGGCGGCGGGCAGGCCCTCGATGGCGTCCACGAGGCCCTCGAAGGTGTACCTCTCGGGAACGACGTCCACCTCCACCCCGAGGGACTCCAGTGTCTCCTCTGTCGGTCTGCCGAGCGCCGCCACGACCGAGTCGGAGAGTGCCCGCCTGACCTCGTCCACCCTGCCGCCCTCATCCGCGACCCTCAGAAAGTTCCTGACCGTCATGGTGCTCGTGAACGCGAAGGCGTCCACCTCGCCCCGAACCGCGCGGTCCTGGACCTCCCGTATCGGGGAGGTGTCCCTCGGAAGCCCGACCTCGTAAATCTTGAACTCCCTCAATTCCAGGAAGTCCCCGGCCTCGAGCAAACGCTCGTCGCCCCTGTCGCTCCTCGCCACCAGGACGCAGCTACCCTCGTGAGGCCGCAGGGCCTCCACCAGACCGGTCGAGGAGAAGGTTTCCGGCACGATGTCCACCTCGATGTCCCTCTCCTCAAGGGACCTCAGGGTCTTCGTACCTATCGCCGCGACCGTCCTTCCCCTCAGCTCGTCGACCACCTCGTCGCCCAGCTCGTCCCGAAGCATTCGTATGGAGTTCTGGCTCGTCAACACGACGATATCCGGGTCCCCCTCCCTGACCTCCGACAGGAACTCCCTCATCGCATCGCTCCGCGGGTAGAGCTCTATAGAGGGAGCTGCCAGGACTTCGAAGCCCCTTGACTCGCAGTAATCGATCGACCGCCGCAGGAGGCGCTCGGGCCGAAAGATAGCGAGCCTCATCTGCTGATCACCGGCTGCTCCAGACGGAACATCCTCCTGACGGCGGACAGGAACTCCTCGTCATCCTCCCTCGCTGCTCTCTTGATTTCGCCCGTGGGGTCCGCCAGCAGGCTGCCCAGCACGGATCTCGACATGTCGTCGATTATGCGGACCTGACGGTCGCTCAGCTCGTCCTCTTCCCCGAGTCGCTGAAGGGCCTTCTTCAGCTCCCTCTCTCTGATTCTGGCGGCCCTCATGTGCAGGTGCCCGACGAGGTTATCCACCTGTTTCTCCTCGAACCCCCGGAGGAGGAGGTCGAGCTCCTGCTCGATCATTCCCTCCACCTTCTTGGCCTCTGATCGGCGCCTCCTCCTGTTCTCGGTGGTCACGGCCTCCAGGCCGTCCAGGTCGATTCTGGTTATGCCGGGCAGCTCCTCCACGTCCGTGGACACGTCCCTCGGGTTGGAGATGTCCAGTATGAGCAGCTTCAAGGTGCGCTCCACGCCCTCCAGGTCCTCCTTCTCTATTATCGGGTGGGGAGCCCCGGTGGCGCTTATGACGAGGTCGGCATCGGGGAGGAACTCCGTGAAGCGTGAGAACTTCACTCCACTGCCGGCGGCCTGCCGGGCCAGCTCCTCGGCCCTCGACAGGGTCCTGTTTGCGACAGTGATTCTTCCCGGCGCCTTCTCCGCGAGGCACTTGACGACGCTGGTCGCCATCTCGCCCGCCCCTATCACGAGTATGTCCCGGCCCTCGAGGCTCCCCAGGACCTCCTCGGCCATGTCCACGCTGACCGTTCCCACGGATACCGCCCCCCTGTTTATACCCGTCTCGGTGCGCACCTTCTTGCCGACGTTTATCGCCTTCGTGAACGCCAGGTCCAGAAACTTGTGCACGGTGCCTCTCTTTTTCGCGAGCTCGTACGCCTCCCTGACCTGGCCCAGTATCTGGTCCTCGCCTACCACCATGGAGTCTATACCGGAGGAGACCTCCATCAGGTGTCGAAGAGCCTCCTCGCCGCTCGTGAACTGTATCGAGCGCTCCACGTTCAGGTCCATGTTGTGCTCCGCGAAGTCCAGAAGGACCTTCCTGCCCTCCTCCTTGTCTTCCGCGTAGACGTATATCTCCACCCTGTTACACGTCTCCATCACGACGCACTCCCTCACAGAGTCGTGCTCCATCAGGTGGGACAGCGCCGACTCGGTGTCGCCGGTTGACGCTGCCTCCAGCTCGTCCACTTCGCACCACTTGTGGGTCACGTGCAACCCGAGTACGCTCTCAAACGGCAACCCTGAGAACCTCCTTGCCCCTTCTCCACGCGTCTTCGGTTCTCCCCTCCCTAAGGAGTGACCAGACCTCCTCGTCCTCCATCACCTCGGCGAGGGCACGGCCCCTCTCCATCTGCTCCTCGACCTCCCCCTTCAGTAAGTCCCTCGCCCTCCTCTGTATCTCTACCATTCCCCGATACTCCTCCCCCAGAATTTCCTCTATCCTCTCTCTTATGAACTTGGAGGTCGCGGGGCTCTCCCCGAAGGTCGTTATCGACACCGCGAAGTCTTCGAAGTCGACCACGCTCGGGACGATCACCTCCCCGGGCCCGTCGACCCTGTTGACGAGGACGCCCCTCGCCCCTGCCTCCACCTCTATCTCGGCGTTGAGGACCCTGTTCGAGGTGGCCGGCACCGCCAGGAACGCGCCGTCCAGGAGCTCCGCGTAGCTCCCCTCGACGTCCCCCCTCAGGAGCTCGACGTCCAGGTCCATCAGCCCCTCATTGAAGTCCCTGCTCACCACGACCACTTCGCACTCTCCCTCGAAGAACCTGGCCTTGCGCTCACCGACGTCGCCTCCACCGAATATAACGACCTTTTTACCGGTCAGGTCGTGCACCAGGGGTATCATTCCGGAAGCTTCACTCCCGTCTTCTTGAACTCCCGGGTCGAGTAAATCATTTCGTAATCCTCCACGCCGGTCGCCTCGGCAAGTTTCTCGATTTTCTCCTCGCACTCCTCCCTCGACCGGCCGTGAACCATCGTGAACAGGTTGTACTCCCACCTGCCGGGGAAAACCGGTCGCTCGTAGCAGTGGGTCACGAAGTCGAAGCTCGTCATCTTTTTCCCTACCCCCTCGGCCTCCTCCTCCGGCACCTTCCATACCCCCATGGCGTTGAACTCGTACCCCACGGAGTGGTGAACGATGGAGGCACCTATCCGCCGAATCACGCCATCGTCCATGAGTCTCTCCAGCCTCTCGACAACGTCGCCCTCGGACATCCCGAGGCGTTCCCCGACCTCCCTCCAGGGTTCTTCCACCAAGGGTATGCCGTCCTGAACCTCCATTAAAAGTTCCTCGTCCCCCCTGCACAGGCCGCCATCGGTCATGCTACCGGTCGTCATCCACGCCCCCCTCTATGTCGAATCTGACCCCTATCCCGAAAACCCTCGTGGCGGGGAGCGGCAGAACCTCCTCTGCTGGAGTGTTCTCCCTCACCTCGTCTATTACCCTCTCCAGTTCGTCGCCGTCTCGGGCGTGCAGGGTGAACCAGAGGTTGTACCCCGGTGCCGCTCGCTCGTAGTTGTGCGTTACGCCGCTGTACCGGGAGATAAAGTCTGCAGTTTCCTCGATCCTGTCCCCGTCCACGCGGACGGCCACGAGTGCGGCGGCGCCGTATCCTATTTTCCGGGAGGATAGGACCGGTGCGAGCCGCCGGATGTAGCCCTCCTCACTCAGGTTCCTGACGCGCCTCAGCACCTCCGGGCCCTCGATGCCCACCTCCTCGCCCAGCGTGTCGAACGGCCTGCTCGTGAGTGGAAAATCGGACTGGAGCCTGTCCAGGATGAGTTTGTCCTCAGTTGCGAGCTCGCTCATCGGGCATAGATGGAGTTTCAGCGGCTTAATTTCTTCCCGGGACGCTTCACGGAGCATGTCCCGCCTCCCGCCGACGCATCAAACCGCCGATAGGGAGGAATCAACGCAGGCCTCCACCGACGACCAGGTTCTCCCCGCTGATGAAGTCGTGTCCGGCCACGAAGACTATAGCTGACGCGATTTCTCCCGGCTCCGCGATCCTCCCGGCCGGCACGTGCTCCGCCATCTCTTCGTGGAGGCCGGCGGTCATCTCGGTCCGGGTCGGGCCGGGCGACACGGCGTTGACGAGAATCTCCGGGACGCCCTCCCGGGCGAGGAACCTGGTCAGCCCTAGCAACCCCGTCTTGGCCGCCGCGTACCCCGGCGAGACCGAGCCCCTGGTCGCCGTCGAGGCGACGTTGACGATTCGTCCGGACCTGCGCTCCTTCATGCCGGGAAGCACGCGTCTGCACAGGTTGAACGAGCCCTTCAGGTTCACCGCGATTGAGCGGTCCCAGTCCTCCTCGGAGGTCTCCTCCAGGGACAGAAAGGAGGCCACGCCCGCATTGTTGACCAGTACGTCGAGGGGGCCCACTGACCGCTCCACCTCCTCGACGCCCCTCCCCACCGCGTCGAAGTCAGACACGTCGAAGAGGTGCACCGAGGCGTCCACTCCCTCCTCCCCGCAGAGCGAGGCGGTCTCCTCCGCACCCGCACCGTCCCTCCTCGCGTTCACCGCCACGTCACAGCCCCGCTCCGCGAGAGCGACACAGGTCGCCCTCCCCACGCCCCGGGAACCTCCGGTAACCAGCGCCGTACTGCCGTCGAGCTCCATGTCGCAAGAGTGTGTCGCCGAGCCGTCATATCCTTTCACTTCCGCGGTAGAGGCCCCGGCGACGCACCTGTTTCACTCCACAACCTTCTTTACCGCCGACGAGAAAGGGGAATCCCTACCGAAGTGGCCGGGGTGGGGTAGTGGTTATCCTACAGCCCTGTGGAGGCTGCGACCCGGGTTCGATTCTCGGTCCCGGCCTATCTTGTACAAGCCCTGTACAAGGTTATCCAAGTCCAAGGTACTGAGACGAAGGTTTCTCCGGGATGCATCCGACCAACCTTTCCTTTCCGGAGGATCTGTGGGAGAAAGTCGACGAGTATAAAAGAGGAGCACGGCTTACGGTCGAAGGCCGGGGTCGTCCGGCACTTTGGTGATATCCCTCGGCATACCGTATGAGGAATTAGTTAAGTGTTGCGTTCATCCATCGTGAAACCCCTCCTCCAAAATCTCCACGTGTCTCTCGACTCCGATCAGCATGGACAGCAGTATGGCCTGCGCCGGGTCGAGGAGGCCTCCGTTGTGCCCCGCGTCGACTGAACTCCCTCGCTGTCTCCACCAGCTCGTCGAAGGCCTCCCTGTCTCGGTCGCGGAGGCCGTTACGGAAGTCCTTCAGCTCCCTCGACAACTCCTCGACCGTTTGTCGGTAGCTCGGTGCGGTTTGACCCATAAGGGGGCGAAGAAGAGTTCTGACCCCATGGATTGACCGGCTTAACGAGGAGGGAAGAGGCCCCGCCGGAACTAATGGAGTTAATCAGTTATGTGTGGTAGAACCGCATATAGAAGCTTGTTAGGAATATTTCTATCTAGTTCCACATCTATATGGATGCATTTCTCCGTTCGGGGTGGTTCTGTGGTCACCCTCTCATCGGTTAATGCCGGCTCGGGCGTACCTATAAACGGTTCAATGCTCCTCTTGAGAAATAATGGGTCACAAGGCTCCACATAGGACTCCAGAAGTGGTTATGCCCCAGGTGAGGACGTCGTCTTTGACTAACGACAACGCCCGTCGTGAGTAATATGGGTATAGGTGGCTCGGGGGGGCTTTTTTTGTACGGAAAACCGCTATAAAACTCTTCGAAATAACCTCATTGATCGCCATCGAGAGCCGAATCGTTGAGAGACGGGTGTACAGGAGAGGGTCCGGTCCGGTTGGAGGTGCGCTCGAGTGGCTCGCCGAGGAAATCCGCAGTCTCGTCGAGGAGGTCCGAGTTGTTCTCCAGGTTCAGCCACGGGTAAGTCGCGAATGACCAGTCACCTATGGCCATCACGTCGCCGGTCCGAACCACCGGTGAGTACTCTCCCCGGGACCGGGTCGCTGAGTGAACGGTCTCCGTGTCGGTGAAGGCCGCGTCTACCGAACTGGCGTTGACCTCTACGTGAGCGGCGGTCGGGAGCATCAGACGCCCGGTCCCGGATAGCGAACCCTGGAACTCCGTGACGTAGATGTTTCTGTAGACTCCGTAGTTATCCTCCATGTCGTAGAGGTACCCCGACGAGAAGGAGACATTGAAATTCGTCGCGAGGCCGTTGACCTCGGTAGGTCCAGACCTCGTTGGGTCGTTTACCATGAGAAGTCTTCCCCCTTCCTTCACGAACGCGTCTACGGCGTTGACCTCCTCATTAGTGAAGCCCTCCGCGGTGTTGGCTACGAAGAAGCTGTCCACTTTATCCAGTTTCGGGCCCAGACCGCCTCCGTTATACGCCCTTACTACAAATCCCCTTGAGACGAGCCTGTTGATCAATGGCTGGAGCTCTTCCGGCTCGAAGTTGTTTCCGTGGGCCATATCCAGCAGCGCCACGTTTTCCGGTGCCTCTCCCTCAAGAGCCGGCATCGGGCTCGCTGCCTCGTCTTCACCTGGTGGCACCAGTTCAGGTGGTGTATCCTGCAGCGGATTCTGGTCGGGTGGAACGTATAGATAGTAAAAGTAGGACGAGGGGTCCATCTCTCGAAGCTGTTCCTCGGTGATATGGGGCCACTCCGTCAGTTCAGAGGAGTCGTTCCGCAGCGGGGTACCATCCCCTGACTCCTGTTGCTTCACCGCCTTGTTCACCGAGACTACCCGGTAGTCATCCACTCCCGCGAGGTCGGCGGCCCTCTTTACGGCGTCTTTTGAGAAACCGGTTTCGTCCACTAACCCCATCCTTTCGGCCTCGGGTGCGAGGTGGAGAGAGCCCTGTTTCAGCTTCTCTTCCGAGACGTTCAGGCGCTCCCCCCGCCCGTCCTTGACGGCGTCAAGAAAGTTTCCGAGGACCTTCTCCGTCGTCTTAGGAGTTTCAGATATAGGGAAGCCCTGCGATTTGTAGGGCCCCGTATCAAGGATCCCTTCCGCAGGTTCCGCACCCTGAGGAACGGTGGATATGACGCCTATGCTTCCTATAAACGAGGAGGGCTGGGCAAAGACGTAATCCGAGGAAACCGCGCTGTAGTACCCACCGGAGGCCGCTAATCCTTCGACAGATGCCACCAAGGGTTTCTCCTCTTTGAGGCGGAGTAAGCTTCCGTGTATCCGTTCGATGGCAGAGACCCCACCTCCAGGGGAGTCCACGACTACCACTACCCCTTCGATATCCTCGTTCTGCATGGTATAGTTGACCGTACTGGCGACCTGATCGGCCTTTCCCTCCCATATGACCCCTCGTAGTTCTATAACGCCGATGGCGGGTTTC
Source organism: Methanonatronarchaeales archaeon (assembly GCA_018263395.1). Classification (GTDB taxonomy): domain Archaea; phylum Halobacteriota; class Methanonatronarchaeia; order JAANXF01; family JAANXF01; genus JAANXF01. Next base: position 52,552 of record JAANXF010000013.1, on the reverse strand, counting down.
TGGACGTCGACGAAGTAGACGTATCCTACCCACGAAAAAGCCGCCAATAAAAATAACCCTAAAACGACCAGGGCAACTTTGCGGCCATCTGCATCGCCGGCCCCTCGCATCGTGAAACGCACCAAACCCATCTTATAACTCACCCCCTATAAAACGGGTGGTGCATTGTAACCACCTCCTGTGTCCCTGCGGTGTAATCTCTAAGGAGAGGCTTTGTCCAGAAATCTTTTCTCCTCTACACGTTCTCCAACACCGTTTCCACCCGCCTCCAAGGTAACGGCATTTACAACACCGTCACCAAACACGCAGAACGGATAGGGCTGTACAACCCCGACCCCCTTTTCTTCTCTTGACGTGAAGCTGCCGAAGCAACTGCCGGAACTCCTGGAGACCTACCTCGTCGCCGTGTCGCTCGGAGACGTGGCGACCACGGTACACATCGTGAAGACGTACAGGCTCCAGGCGGAGGTCAACCCTTTCCAGCGGCACCTCATGGAGGTCTTCGGCATCGGTCCATGCCCCATCCTCGCCACACCGCTCGCTGCCCTGCTGTTCATCGCGACAGAGTGGCACTACGCCCCCGGTATAGGGTGAGACTGGTTCAAGGGACGTAGCTGCGGCAGAACCTCGTGGTGACGGCTCCGTCCCGGATCGAGACCTCGGCCTCCACCTCTCCACAGGTCTCGCATAGGGGAGGGGCCTCCCTCTTCAACCACTTCTTCACGTTTTCCGGCGTGCAGTTGCAGCAGTACACCTCTTTGCCCTCGAAAAGCGGGGGCCTCACGAAGTACATCCTCCTCACCGCGTCCTTCTCTTCGCCGCAGAAGCTGCATCCACGTTCGGGCAAGACGGTTAATCCTTGACCGGTAGGAACCTTAAACGGGAAGTGGAGAGGCGGGGGAGCGAAAGTACTGGCGGGGGTGGCTTCACCCGGGAGCCTCTGCAGCTACGTATATGTAGGATGAGGCCTCGACATCCCTAGGATACGGTGTTAGGGCCATTCCTTTCCAAACATTTATTAAGGACACCGCTCTACATCTCGTTTTAGGATGAGTGTGAGAGGCATAATGAGTAGCCCGGTGGAGAGGATCTCCGTAGACTCTTCGCTGGTGGAGGGGGCGAAGAAACTCCTCGACAGCGGGGTCGGGTCCCTATTGGTTTTTGACGGAGATAGACCGGTGGGCATAATCACGAGGCACGACATAGTGGAGGCCCTGGTTTACCGGGACGGCGATTTGAGGGAGGAAACCGTCTCTTCCTACGTGACGGAGGTGCTCGTCACCATCGAGTCCTCTCAGAGCGTGGGTGAAGCTATCAACACTGTCAGAAGCAAGGGAGTTAAGCACGTAGCCGTCACGGAGGGCGAGAGACCGGTCGGCGTCGTGTCGACGACCGACATAGCTCTGCACTGCCCCGATTGCGCGGGCGAACTTCTGGACGTTCGTTACAGAGAGAGATTAATATAAAAAGAGCTTCAGGCCATCTAACTTCTCGCTTCCGAGGAATAAGCCACGGGCCCGGCACCAGTCCTCCTCGTACAGCTAGCCAACGGTACCGAGGTTAACCGGAGACGGGCCTCTTTATCGATAGATAACCATCCTGAGGTGCTGGGAGGCACCCTGCGGGGGCTGCATCGGGGCCAAAAATTTGACCTTTCCCCGTATTGAGGCTTCTCCATGCCGATGTTCGTCGTTGAGAAGCCGGAGGTCTGGAAAGTGGCCTGGGAGGTTGAGGCCGAAGATGCCGAGGACGCGATTGAGAAAGTTGGGCGCGGTCTCGGAAACCCGCTTCCAAACGATTCAAGGACGAAATGGTTGAGGGACGTTTCTAGGAAAGACGAGGACTGGGGTGCAGTGGAGGTGCCCGGTCGCTCTCTGCCTTTAAGGCCTACCTCGCGGCCAGATAGGGACAGGGAGACGGATTGGGAGCCCTCCACCCTTGAAGACTGCCTCATCCATGACTACTGGCGGGAAGTCGGTGGGATAATTTTTCTTGACGTACCTGTAGGTGGCTCAGGAGACCCGGAGACGTGGCCGCCGGGTTCCAGGCCAAGATACATCGATGCCCTGAGAATAACGGGTACGATGAGGACGACATTGTGCCGTTCAGGAGCGAGGCCGAGGTCAAGGAGGTGGTTGAAGAAGGGTTTGTGGAGCTGATAGAGGCCAAAAGGAAAGTCAACCGCCCCGTTTTCGGCCAAGTCGTCGCCGGGAGAGACATGTTTAAGAGGCACTACGGGTCCAAAGTCGACCGGTCAGTTGCCCTCTGCAATGTTCCGGATCCGGCTATGGAATGGGTCTGTGGACAGAATGGTGTCGGCGTAGAGCTGAGAGGACTGGAATAAGGAGCGGCCCAGGTAGCGGTGGCCCTTCTAGAGGTTACCGGTTTCCTCCTTTTCGCTCACCCGTTTCGCGCCCAGGTACTCGGCCTGCTCCACCGAGGCTTCGTCCTTCATTACGAACAGGACGAGGTTTCCCCTTGGCTCTTTGTGGACGCTTTTCTTCACGATTTCCTTCATTTCGGTGTACGCCGGTTTGGTGACGGAGAAGGGTTCCGGGTCCCGGATCAGGACGGGTTCGTATCCTTCGCGTTCCAGTAGGTCCCTGACCTCTGCGAGTTCCTGCTCCGGCACCTCGAACCGGTACCTGGATCTGACGTAGTAGTGGGAGAGCTCTTCGAATACCTCGTCTCGGAGGTAGTGTTTGAAGAGCCATCGTCCACCTATCAGGAACAGGTTTATCCTGGACATCGGTACCCCCCTTCGGCTCGGTAGAGATTTTCAGGTCTTCCCGTAAACCACTTTTCCTCCATGTTTTGAGCTCATTTCAAAAAGGGCTGAGAGGATCAATCCAGTGAACCTTTCTCATCTGACCGGGCGTGAGGAACGCCCCCATCTTCACGGTTTTTGAAACGACCTCCAGCATAAAACAGAGTTTCAGGAATCAAGAGGAAAAACTGCGAAGGGTCCAAACTCAACACATCAGCAAAATAGAGGAAAACGAAGTAAACGACATAGCCGAACAGCTCTGGGACATAATCAGGAGCTTAGAGATCGGCGTCGGAGAAACCAAGATAGTGGCCGGTTCAAAAGCCCTCCACCATCTCTTACCGAAACTAGTGCCTCCAATCGATGGACAGTACACCCTAAAGTTCTTCTACAACAACAGAGGAACCGCCTTAAATCAGGGAGGTAAAACCGTATTCATGGAAATTTACCCACGTTTTGTAGAAATCGGATCAGCATGCGAAAGCTTCTTCAACACTTATCTCAGCGAAGGGATGAACACGAGTGAGACAAAAATAATCGATAACGCAATCGTGGGCTTCGTCCGTAACGAACTTTAAAACAGACTATGTGATGATTAATCAGAGCTATTCCAACCTCTCCGCTTCGACACACCTTTTACTCCCTTAACCGATTTCCACCCGTGCCTCTCCGCCGAGCCAAATCTATTGACTCTCTGTACTCCGAGGTCAGTGACCACGACCTCGTGCTGGCGACGGACGCCCCGCTGGCGCTGGCCATTAACCGCCGAATCGACAGGCAACGGCTGGGTTTCTTCGCAGCAACTCCTCGGATGCTGGCGTCGGGGAAGCTGCGTCCCCCGACGATTTTCTCCCGGTGAACTTCATTAATCGGTCCTAACCGTCGAATAATGAGGTATTTAGTTATCTATACTTAAATCGGTAACACGTGGGTGAACTGATCGATTGATAACCGAATCCCCTCATCGGCCGTGGAGCGCGGGCCGCCGCAGCTCCCCGGGTCGTTGTTACCTGAAGCTTCGCGGAGGTTCCGTGGTCACCGGTGGAGGCCTCAGTGGCGGAAAGGCTCAAGACGGGGGTACGAGGGGCCCTGGGGAGCCGTCTTCTGGCTCAAGGCGCGGAGGGCGGCGTAGCTATGGCTGAAGGGAAGGGCCCGGGGAGAAGAAGTCTCTCCCCTCCGGTTCGCCTCCTGGTGGTCCTCCTGGCGTCGACGATCCTCATGGAGGTAATCGTGATGACGGTGGTCCTCCCCCTGCTTCCGCCTTTACCCCTGATTTCCGTCGGCGTCCTCGACGGCCTCGTGCTGGGCGTCCTCGTTTTCCCGTCGCTCTATATCCTGTTCTTCCGTCCGATGAGGGGGCGGGAGAAGGCGCTCCGCGAGTCGAGGGAGGCTCTTCGGCGGTCCGAGGAGAGGTATCGCGAACTGGTCAGTGGACTTAACGACGGCGTCTTCGAAAACGACAGGAACGGTATAATTACCTTCGCGAATGGGGCACTGGCGGACATCTTCGGCGTGGAGTCCCCGGAGGAGCTGGTGGGCCGGAGCTTCCTGGAATTCCTTCCCATCGATAAGGTCGAGGACGTGGCCGTGGGTTTCAAGAGGACGTTGAAGGGTGAGGCGCTCCCCGAGAGCGTCGAGAGAGAGGTGAGGAGGGCCGACGGGGAGACTGTCTACGTGGAGGTTAAACCCGTCCCTATACTGCGGGAGGGTGAGATCGTCGGTGTAAGGGGCGTTCTCAGGGACGTCACGTCCCAAAAGGAGGGCCGGAGAGAGACGCAGTCCCTGCTAGAATCACGAAGGCGATGGTGGCCGCTCCGGACATCGACGCGGCTCTTGAGGGGTTTCTCCGGGAGGTATGCAGACTTGATGGCTGGCGCTACGGGGAAGTCTGGTTACCCTCCGGTGAATCCGTAATCGAGCTCGGCGCGACGGGTTGCGAGGGAACCGAACTGGAGGACTTTGTAAGGATGGGGGGCCACGCCCTTGGCTCCGGGGAGGGGCTGCCTGGAAGGTATGGTCCACAGGGGAGCCGGAGTGGATACCCGATATCTCCAGCGAGCCAGAGGAACTATCTCCACGCGCGACGGCGGCCCGGGTCGCCGGGTTAAAGGCCGCAGGAGGGGTCCCCATAACTGTGGAAGGAGAGGTGGTAGCCGTTCTCGTCTTGTTCATGTCCCGGTCCGCGGAGGCGCAGAGGCGCCAGCTTGAACTCGTTTCGGGTGCCGCGGAGCAGTTGGGCGTCGTTATGGAGCATAGGCGACTGGAGGGAATGGCGTAGGAGAGGGAGATGCTGGAGCTGCTGAACCGCATAGTACGTCACGACATAAGGAACGACGTCCAGTCCCTGACCGGTTGGGGAGAGGTGCTGAAGGGGAGGTGTCGGAGTAGGGAGAGGAGGCCCTCGAACACGTAGTGGAAACCACCTGCGACATCCTGGAGGTGACGAAGAACGCCAGGGACGTGGCGGAGGAGATGATGAGCATCCGGACGGGGCTTCACCCCGTGAACGTTAGAGGCGTCGTCGAGGATGAGGTCGAAAGGGCGGAGGACAGATTCGCCATAGCCGACTTCGAGGTACGGGAACTGCCCGACTTAGAGGTGGAGGCCGACGGTATGCTGTCATCCGTGTTCAGGAACCTGCTGAACAACGCGGTTCAGCACAACGACAGGGAGGAGCCCATCGTGGAGGTCTCTGCGGAGGAGAGAGAGGATACGGTCGTCGTTTCGGTGGCCGATAACGGTCCAGGGGTTCCTGACGACGAAAAGGACCAGATATTCGGAAAGGACGAGAAAGGCCTGGAGAGCCCTGGAATCGGGGTGGGGCTGTACCTCGCACACACGACGACGGAGAGGTACGGCGGTGACGTCCGGGTCAGGGACAACGAACCTGAGGGAGCCGTCTTCGAGGTGGAGCTGAGAAGGGCCGGGTCGGAGGACGGCTCGACCGAGAGATAGGTCCCCCACCGTCGGCGATGGGGCACCGCTACCCGGCCCCGTCGCCGGTCGAGGACTTCGACACCGGCCCGGCCCGTTCGGCGGCCTTCAGCCCGTCCGCCCCCATCGCCGTAACCCGGCGACGCCGTTGCCCATATACCACCTCAGGCCCGCGGCTACCGTCAGCGCGGCCACCAAGTAACCAGCCACCACGAGGTACACCTCCGCCGAGGAGCTCCCCACGGCGAGACGGGCGACGGCGTTCATCGGGTTGGCCGCCACCGCAGCGGCCCCGAAGACGAGTATTACAACGAGCGAGTACATCATCTGCGAGCGCCGCCTGTCTCCGAATACCAGGGCCAGCAGCGCACCGAGCACCACCGCGACGACGGTCAGGGCAGCGACCAGGGACAGGACGGCCGGCGCTTCCCGGACCGGGACACCGTTGACGTTCAGAAGCACCATCCAGAGACCGGCCTGCAGTGGAGCGAGGACGCCGTACGCCAGCATCTTCCCCTCGACGATTTCGACGTCCGAGGTGGGCGTGACCCTGAGCAGCTCCAGGGTCCCCCTCTCGACCTCCTCGGTAACAGAGTCCGAGGTGATGGAGCCGCTGATAAAAACAGGTAGAAACATGAGGATGGGTATGAGGACGGTGTACGTGAATCCGAAGAACGGGCTGGACCTCGGCGCCTCCGGAACGGGTAGCGGGGGACTGTCCAGGCCGTCCGATCGCCGCAACCGCTCTCTCCGCTCCAGCTCCCGTAGAATCTCCCTCAGCTGAACCACCCTGCGGGTCGTCTGCAGGCTCGATTCCGGGGCGACGGCGGTGACGTTCACCACGCCGTTACGCTCGGCGTAAAGCACTGCGTCGACCTCTCCTGCCCGGAAGGCCTCAACAGCCTCGTCGTATGAGCCGTATCCGTCGACCTCTACCCCCAGAGACGCCGCCACCTCCGACGTCTCCGGGGAGCCGTCCCCCGCCACGCCGACCTTGAGGCCTCCCCCCCTTACCGACGCCGGGTCGTACATGGCCACGAGCCCGATGACGAGGAACGAGGAGAACGCGGCGATGAAGAGCTGTATCGTTATGGCCAGCACGATGGTTTTCTCATCGAGCACCGACCTCAGCTCCTTCCTGAAAATCACGAGCCGGTTACCCAATGAGCCCCACCACCGCGAAGTTGTAGGACGCGTGGATAGCAGAGGCCGCCAGCAGCGCGGCGGCGTAACGCGTCCTTCCAGCCCGCGCCCCGAGTGCGGATACACAGGCCGTTGAGACGTGGAGGACCAGAGGCGCCAGGACGAGGAGAGCGAGGGGGGAGTCGAGGGACTGGAACGCCGCCCTGCCGAGGTCCACCTGGACGTTCAGGCCCACGAGCGTCGTGGCTAGGGTGAGCTTCTCCCCGGCGAAGAAGCCGAGACCGGATAGCCCTCCCAGGGAGAGTGCTGTCTTTAACGAGGAGTCGAACACGTTCCGTGAAAGCGCAGTGTACACGTGTACGCTCTTCGCGAACTCCTCGATAATGGCCAGGGCGACGAGGAGGACCGGCAGCGCCAGGCGGAGCGGCATGGCGAAGAGGATCGAGATGCCCAGGAGCTCGGTGGCGAATACGAACGGTATAAAGAGAATCGAGAGCTTGGCCATGCTGATGCGGCCGCGTATCTGGCCCTGCACGGCGTCCATAACCTTCCCCGGAAGCGGCTTCTGTGTGAAAAGGTCTTCCTCCCTGTAGATCTCCGTCCCGAGGGCGAACAGGACTGCGGAAACGAGGTACAGCGGCCCGGTGGAGAACAGGTAGTCCCCCAGGGGAACCGCCTCACCCCTCAGGTCGTGAACCACCATGGTCACCGGAGAAATCGCGGCCACAGGGTGGATGTCGGTGAAGACGGCCGGGACGAACAGGTACGTCGTTACGAAGACGCTTACCGCCACCATCACGAAGGTCAGCTCCTTGAACGACCGGGCGAGGAGACCGGCGACGAAGGACGTGGAGACGAATGCCAGGGCGATCGGCAGAACCGCCGCAAGCGTCAGGGCTCCGCCGCCGACCAGCGCCGCCGTTGCAGCCGCGATGAGGAGGACCGTGGCGACGTAGGGCAGAGTCTTTCCGGCGACTATCTCGACCCTGGACGCCGGGGAAACCAGCAGGAGCTCGCCCCTCCTGTCTATCCTTTCCCCCACTATCGAGGACGAGTATACCTGCATAACGAAGTTCATTGGAATGACGAAGAGGAACGCCAGTACCAGGGACTTGAACGGAAAAGGCGGCTGAATCGAGGCCGGGGAGCTGAGGCCGACCTGGTCCCCGCCGAGCCCCCGTCTGAGGGCCGGGTAGGACCCCGCCTCGCCCCCCCGAGTCCTCCGGCGTCCCTGTGGCTGGCCCCCCGGCGGAGTCGCCGGGCGAAACGCGCTCTCGCTGCTCTGGACCGGGTGGAGGCTCCACGCCCGGGCTGACCACCTCCTGAACCCCCCTCCTCTCCACGTATATCAGGTCGACCCTGACAGGGAAGGCCGCGTACGAATTGGGCTCCCCCGCCATCGAGCCGTCGTTGTAAGCCTGGACGGCCTCCCGGAAAGCCCTGAGGGCGGCCCTTCCCTTCTCGGTGTCCGGGGCCGTAGCCCCGTCCGTAACCAGGAGGTCAATATCTCCCCGGCGCAGCGCGGCCTCGTTCGGGTCCTCGGCTGTGAACGTGGTCGAGGAGGATACCACGGGGTGGTAGGGACTGTCCCGGGAAACGCCGACGCGGTAGAGCCCTTCCTCATGGTCCAGACCCCGTGCCAAGTTGGACGTAACGGGTGCGAGGGCCAGCAGTACGGCGAGCAGTATCAGAACGGTCTTCCTGTCCACCTCGCCCGCGACGCTGCCGATTTCCCAGCGAGCTATCCTGAGGACCCGTCTCCAGTTCATCTCTCGATTATCGAGAGGAAGATGTCCTCGAGGGACTGTTCCATCGTCCGTATGTCCGCCACCCTCCCTCCGAGGGACTCCGCCTCGCTCCTGACGGCCTCCACGCCCTCCATGTCCTCGACCACCAGTACGTAGTCGCCGTCCCCGGGCTCGGCTCCCGGCAGCTCCACGGTCACGTGTACCCGGTACTGGGTTTGGCCAAAACTGTCCCTTAACCCCTCGACGGTGTCCTCCGCCGCCACCCGTCCTTCCCGCATCACGGCGACCCGGTCGCTCAGGTGCTCGACGTGGAACAGGTTGTGGGCACTGAAGACCACGGACCTCCCCCCGTCGCCGAGGTCCCTCACGAACCGGTGGACCTCCTTGGTCGTCACCGGGTCCAGTCCGCTCGTCGGCTCGTCGTATATCAGTACTTCCGGGTCGTTTATGAGGGAGCGGGCGATGGCGACCTTCTGCTTCATCCCCTTCGACATGTCGCCCAGTCGGCGGTCCCTGTGCTCGAGGTCCAGCGAGTCCAGCAGGTCCTCTGCCCGTTCGGCCGCCACGGAGGGAGGGACGCCGTACAGGTCGGCGAAGAAGCCGAGGTAGGAGGCGGGCGTCATGTTCTCGTAGAGAGGGGTCTCCTCGGGCAGAAAGCCTATGTGGCGCCTCATCTCGGGGTCGGAAATGTCCAGGCCGGCGACCTCCGCCCCGCCCGAGGACGGCTCGAGGAGGCCCGCGAGCATCTTCAGCGTGGTGGTCTTTCCGGCTCCGTTCGGCCCAACGATGCCGAAAATCTCACCCTCCTCCACCGAGAAGGATACGCCGTCTACCGCGGCGAAGCCGTCGTAGGCCTTGCCGAGGTTATCAGCCACAATCACTGCCGACTGATTAGGAGCCCGTCACATTATATCTGGCCCCGGTCCATCTGCACGAGGACGCGTCCGGTCGCGGGGCCGGCGACCCCGCCGGGTCGGCCCATCGGGGTGGCCCTCGAAGCCGTAGGAGGCCCCGGATTCCGGGGTACCCCGCTCCTGTCCGCTGGTTGACGGTGCGCGGGGAGGGGGCGGAGCCGGTTGGGCGCCTCCGGGGGCCTCCGCACGGCGGGCCTCGTGAACCGGAGAGGGGGCGAGGTGTGCCCAGACTTACGGTCAGGGACGGAAAGGCCACGGAGCCCGTGGAGGGACGTGGAGACACTCTGGGGGACGGTAGGCGAAGTGGAGTATAGCTGAATCCAGGGGACACGGTTCTACGGGAGGCCGAGCTACGGAGTGGATCCGTTCCTCAGCACGGAGGTTTCAGGCGTTTTTTGGGCATGGGGTCGATGGGATTTGAACCCACGATTAACGGGTGTCTCCGGTTCAGAGTTCGAAACCTGACGGTTTCTACGGACTGAACCGATACCGGTTCAGTGCTCCAACGGGTCGTCATCGCTCGGGTTGCGCTGACCCGGCTCGGTTTACCCGTTCTTCATCATCCCGGGCTGCCGCGTGGGCAGGCCGGTTTAGCACCCGCTTCTTCGAAGCGGTGCGTACCGCTGGAGCCCGTCGCCCTTCCGGACTAGGCCACGACCCCACCTGCGTAGAGTGGTCCGTGAGGGCTATAAGGTTGACGGGGAGGCCCCCGGCGGGGAGGTGGCCGCCGTTCGAGACCTCCATACGGGGGGATGCGCTACCTATAAGGATTCAGAGGTAGCTTTTTAAACGATTACGGTGACCCGCGAGATGCAGCTTCCCCGAAGCGTCGTAGTAGGCAGGGACGCGCTCGACCGGGTGGCCTCCGTGGCGCTGGACATAGGGCTGGAGGGATCGGCGGGCGTCGTTACCGGACCCACTACCCGTCGCGTCGCCGGCGACCGGGTCGCGGAGGTGCTTTCGGAGGGGGGCTTCTCGGTAGAGGTCGAGGTTTCGGACAGCGTGGACGAGGCGACGGTGGAGGCCGTCTCCGGGCTGGACGCCGACTTCTTGGTGGGCGTCGGCGGCGGCCGCTCCATCGACACCGCGAAGCTCGGTGCCAGCCGCACCGGGGTACCGTTCCTCAGCGTCCCGACCGCCGCTTCACACGACGGCGTGGCGTCCAACAGGGCCTCGCTGCGGGGAGGCGGTTCGTCGAAGAGCGTCTCGGCAGACGCGCCTCTCGCGGTCGTGGCGGACACGTCCGTCATAGCGGACACGCCGGAGAGGCTGATGTGTTCCGGCTGCGCGGACATAGTGTCCAACAAGACGGCTGTGCTGGACTGGAGCCTGGCTGAGCGCCTCAGGGGTGATTACAGGAGCGGTTACGCCTCGACGCTGTCCGAGATGACGGCCACCATAATGGTCGAGAACGCGTCCTCGATTCGGCCCGGGCTGGAGGAATCAGTCAAGGTCGTGATGAAGGGATTGATAAGCAGCGGTGTCGCCATGTCGATAGCCGGGTCGTCGAGGCCTGCGAGCGGGGCGGAGCACATGTTCAGTCACGTGCTGGATTCCATAGCCCCCGGCGCCGCGCTTCACGGCGAGCAGTGCGGGGTGGGCTCGATCCTGACGATGTACCTCCACAACGGTGACTGGGAAACGATCAGGGACGCCCTGGAGACACTGGGAGCCCCGCTGGACGCCGAGGGACTCGGGGTCGACGGGGACGTCCTCTTGGATGCCCTGACCACCGCCCACTCCGTCCGGCCCGGGAGGTATACAATATTGGGGAGCGATGGAATAACGAGGGAGGCGGCCGAGAGGGTCGCCGAGGATACCGGTGTGATATAGATGTCCAGGGTTACTCTCATAGGAAAGCTGAACGCGAGAGAGGGTGAGGAGTTCGTTTTCGAGGGCACACAGGAGCAGTGCTATTCTTGTTCCCTGCGCAGGACGTGCGGAGCCCTCGTGGCGGGCAGGCGGTACAGGGTGGTCGGCCTGAGGGACGGAAGGGTTCAGAAGTGCCCACTGCACGAGGGCGGTGTGAACGCAGTTGAGGTCGAGGAGACCGCGATCGAGGCGGCGGTCCCGTCAAAGAAGGCCGTCAGGGGCTCCAGGGTTTCCGTCTCTCCGCCGAACGGGTGCACGGACGACTGCGAGGTGTGGACCATCTGTCACCCTGGCGGCGTCGACGGCCGGAAGCTGGTAATCGAGGACGTCGTTGGTTCAACCAAATCGGACTGCCCGCTGGGTATCGACCTCCAGGTCGTGAAGCTGCGGGGAGAGTAGGGGACTATTCCTCTCCGGGGCCCTCGTCGGGGGCCTCTGCCTCGGGTTCGGCGGGCTCATCCACCGTCTCCTCGGCATCTCCGGAAGCCTCGGGGCTCCGGAACGACTCGACGAACCTGACCTCGTCCACGTCGATGGCAGAGAGAATGGTGTCCGCCATGCGGCCCTTGCCGAGCAGCCATCCCTGTTTTGGAAACTCCGGCATAGGGGGCCGAATCTCCAGGGCTCCGTCCTCGAACTCGATGTCGAACTCGCTGCCCGGGCTGCCTGTGGAGTTTTCCAGAGCGGACTCCACCTTTTCGACGGGGTCCTCCACCTCCTCGAGAACCTCGTACTCGTAAACCACGGTCTCCCCGGCGAGGGGGTGGTTGAAGTCGATCCTGACGTGTCCCCCGACAGTGGATATTATCGTGCCGGTGTTTCCCTCCATCTCGACCCGGGTGCCTCGCCTCGCTGGCTGGTCGAACCTGGAGTCGTACTCCCGCTTCGATAAGGAGATGACGGCCGCCTCCCTGCGCTCACCGAACGCCTCCTCGGGAGGAATCTCTGCCTCGCCGGAGTCCTCCACCTCCGCCTCCAGAATGGCCTTCTCCAGTCCGGGGAGAAGGGTGTTCTGGCCCAGGACCACGACCCTGGGGCCGTACTCCTTGTCCTCGTCGAAGATTCCCTCCTCCTCGGCCACCTCCTCGTCGGTTGTCTCGAAAACGGGTCCGTCCTTCACTCTACCGGTAAACGAAACCCTCACGAAGTCGCCATTCTCCATGCGTGCTGCCCTCTTTCGGTCAGGTCCTCCAAATAGTTTTCCGAAGGGGGCGTCAGCTTAAACCGGATGCTGGAGATAGAGGTGAAGGCCGAGGCGACCGACGAGCTGCTGAGGAACGTCAGGGAGAGGGGAGAGAGGATTTTTGAGAAAAAACAGGTCGACATGTACTACGCACATCCCTGCTGGGACTTCGGCGAAACCGACGAAGCCCTCAGGGTCAGGGAGGAGGACGGCTCCCTTCTCCTCGCCTACAAGGGCCCAAAAATTGACGCGGAGAGCAAGAGCCGACTGGAGGTCGAGACCCCGGCCGGGGTCGAAGTCGCCGAAGTGCTGGAGCGACTGGGCTTCGAGCCCCTTCCCGCCGTCGTGAAGAGGAGGGCGGTCTTCGAGGTCGAGGGGTTCACCGTAACGGTGGACCGGGTGGAGGGGCTGCCCGTCTACGTCGAGGCCGAGACGGGGGGCCCGGAGGAGGAGCTGGAGTACCTGCGGGACCGGCTCAGGGAACTGCTCGTCGATATGGGTGCGGAGCGTTTCGAGCGGAGGTCCTACCTGGAGCTCCTGTTCGAGGGATAGGCCCTACTTTACCTTAAGGTACCTGACCTCGGGATCCCCGTTCAGCGTCACCACGGCTCCCCTGCCGCTCATCGCCGGACCGGGGTTCACCACGAGGGAGCCTCCGAGGAACATGTCGCCCCTCGACTCGTGGACGTGGCCCGTGGCCACCAGGACGGGGGCCCTCCTCTCCACGGCGTCGAAGACGGCGCTGCTGCCGACGTGGGCCCCCTGGGTCAGGTCGAGGCTGTTCTTCGGGGGCGCGTGGGTCACCAGTATCCACGGGTCCTCGGCGTCCGACGCTACCTCCAGCCTCTCCGCGAGCTCCTCCTCCGTGAACTCCCTGTCCGTGTTGAACGGCGTCGGGTTGGAGCCCCCAAGACCCGCCACCTGGTACCCGTCCATCCGCGCGATTCTGCCGTCGACTTGGACCCCCCTCTCCTCCAGGACGTCGTCCACCCCGTCCGGGTCGCAGTTCCCCGGAACCGCGAGGACCGGCGCCGCCTCCTGCAGCACGTCTACGACCTCCTCCGCCACCCCGGGAGGCCCGAAGTCGGTCAGGTCGCCGGCCAGCAGAACGTAATCCACCTCTCCGGCGGTCTCGATGATTCTCTCCAGCCGGTCGACTGCGCCGTGGACGTCCGTCAGGAGGAGGAGGTTCATGCCGGTTAATCAGTGCGGCCGGAAAAGAAGGTTCCCCATCTAACCCAGGACCTCGACGGTGCCGGATGAGCCGTCGACCCTCACGCTCGAGCCGTCCACCAGGTCCGAGAGTGCGACGCCGTCCACGAGCGGGATGCCGGCCATCACGGCGCCGACGGCCACGATGGCCTCGGACTCCTCGTTTATAACGGCGGCGGGAGCGACTCCGTTCCTCTCCAGCTGGTACAGGACGTACGACCCGACCGTGGAGCCCTTGCCCCGGGGAAACGCCAGTACCCTGTCCGCGACGCTGCGCCCCTCCGCGTCGTGCCCCCTCTCCACTATGACGCCGGTCTCCGGGTCGACGCCGCCGAGGAATGAGAGGGCATCGGTCGCAAGCAGGAGCTCGCCCTTCGCGACGCCCCGGGAGAGTCCCCTTCCCCTAAGGATTTCAGCCACCTGCGGCAACCTCCAGGCACCTCTCCGTCGACGCGAACCGGGCCTCGACGCCGGTTAGCCCGGGGAGATATGTGTAGGCCTTGCCGCTGTCCACGAGTACCCTGCGGTAACCCATTTCGTCCAGCGGCGACACCACCATGCAGGTGTCTGTGAACACCCGGGCCCCGGCCCCCTCCAGCATCTCCGCGGCCTCCGGGTTAAGCCCCCTCACCGCGGCGGAGACGAAGAGCCAAATGGGCGTCGAGACCTCCTCCAGGCCCTCCGCGGCGCGCCGCAGTTCTTCGCCACTGAGGTGGGGGCATCCTAGGGCGACGAGGTCGACGTCGTCCCCGACCTCCAGCTCCGGCTCCTCCACGCGGATGGTCTCCTCGACCTCGTACTCCATGGAGCCCACCTCCGGAGTGACGCCCTCGACGTGGTAGAGCGCGACGGAGCCGGTGGACGCCATGGCGGCTCCGAGTGACTTCAGCTCGTCCCGGCTCGGCGACCCCAGGTCAAGGACCGGGACCCGGTTTCCCAGGGCCTCGCCGGCCGCCACGCCGAGCGCCCCGTAGCCCGCCGTCCCCTCGGGCTCGTAACCCGTCTCGACCCTGACGTCCGGAACCCGGTTCTCGTCGAGGTGCAGTCCGTAGTTCGGCGTCCTCCCGACCACGGCGGCGGCCAGGGCGCTGGGTCCCCCCTCCCTGTTCGTGCGGGCGCCGAGGACGGAGTTGGAGTGGCTGACTGCGGAGGACTCGCTCCACGCGAGGTGGTCGCCGAGCCCGGGCTCCTCCAGGTAGTAGGGGGTGCAGGTGCAGGCCGGCTCGACCCCGATGGAGCGGTAGGCCTCGACGACGCGGAGCTGCCTCTCCGCGAAACCCGCCGGGACCCCCATCTCCCTCCAGCGCTCCAGGTCCATCCCGGCAGGGTTCAGCCTGGACGGCACCGTGGCCGAGGCGCCGCTGGCCGCGAGGTCCTCGAGGAACTCCAGCCCGGCCTCCCCCACGGTTCGGTATGAGACGCCGGCGACCTGTACCGACTCCACCGGTATCAAACGGTCCGCTCCGTAGACGTCTCCCAGCGCCGCCAGAATCTCCATGCACTTTGCGGCCCCGGGACCCTGCTCTCCGTCGAGGACCGACTCCTCCTCGCGCGTGAGGTGCAACTTCCGTCTACCTCTTCCCTGAGGAGTAAATGGTTGACGACCATGACCACCTCAGATACGCTTATGTAAGCTTAATTAGAAGTGTGTCCGTGGCCAGACACCGAACCTCTCGCCTCGTCGCTGTCGTTCTCGCGGTGGCCCTCCTCGTCCTAGTGGCGGGATGCACCACCGACTCCGGCCCCGACGTGACGCCCGGAGAACGAGACACATCTCCGGAGAGCTCGCCAATCGGTTCCCCGCTTCCGGAGACGGAGAGACCGCCGGAGGACACACAGCCCTCGGGGGTGAGCACCACCCTTCCCGGTGAGGACTCTCATTTCGGCTTCATGCATCCGGAGGATGCGTACGGAGAGGCCGCTGATCTCGGCGCCCGATGGTCCCGGCCCCATCCCGGCGCGTTCATTTGGGGCGAGGTGGAGCGGGAGCCCGGACAATACGACTGGAGCCGGACGGACCGCGCTGTAAAGGAGGCGCAGGGCCACGGCTTCAACCTCATCGTCACGCTCTGGCCCTACGCCGAATGGGACCAGTCCCGGTGCCGGACCCCCCTACCGGAGGACCGGGCCCGGGAGTTCCGGGAGCTAGGCAGATACCGCGGGCCGCCGTGCGACCTGGAGGCCTACCGCGAGTTCGTACGCAGGGCGGTGGAGCGGTACGACGGCGATGGCGTGGACGACATGCCGGGCCTGAAGTACCCGGTGAGGTACTGGGAGGTCTCCAACGAGCCATCCATGCAGGAAGAGCTAACATTCTTCACCGGGACACCGCCGGACTATTTCGAGATTCTTCGCGCCACCCATGGAGCCGTGGAGGCAGCCGACCCGGACGCCACCGTGGTGCAGGGCGGCGCCGCCTCCGCCGAGCACGAGACCGCCGACTTCTGGGAAGAGGTCTACGACCTCGGCGGCGCCCAGTATTTCGACATCGCCAACGTCCACTCCATCGGCCTGGAGTCCTACGATCTCTACGCCTCGAAGTACGCCACCTTCCTCGACGAGAACGACGTGGAAAAGCCGTTCTGGGTGACAGAGGCCCAGTACTCCGCCCGGGCCCTCGGCAGGGACCGGCTCTCCCCCGAGGAATGGGCGGACTACATCACGAAGAGCTTCGTCCGGGCCTACGCCGCTGGTGCCCAGAAAATAGTCTACGTCGGCCTCACGAAGTCCCCCGGTGACCTCGAGACCTCTCTGCTCCTCCGGGGAGAGAAGCAGGTCCCGTACCACGCCTACGGCACGATGGTGGAGAAACTCGACGAATTCACGGCAGTGGAGAAGCTGGAGGAGGGCGCCTACAAATTCACGGTGGAGGGGCGGGAAGTCTACGTCCTGTGGGGCAGCTCCGAAGCCCCGGCAGAACTCTCCGGCCCCGTCACCGTGACGGAGGTTGACGGCACGGAGACGGAGACGACAGCGGAGGAGCTGGAGCTCGGGGAGGGGCCGGTGTTCGTTGAGGGGAGGTGACGGAACATACAAATACGGGTTCGCCACAAGTTTTCCAAGCGTCCCGGCCGTTACCATAGTTAGAACTTTTGGTAAATTATAAGTTTATGGAAAAACATCCATGCTTGGAATCATGGGGAAGGCCAGAGTCAAGGTTGACGAGCAGGGGAGAATCTACCTCCCGGTCGAGTTACGTCGGGAGGCCCACGTAGAGGAGGGAGCGTTCGTAGAGGCCCACGTAGAGGAGGGACACCTCGTCATCGAGAGAACAGAGCCCGTCGCGGAAAGAGGCAGAGGCGCCTTCAGGGCGCCACCGCTCTCGGCGGAGGAGATCGACGAGAAAACGGAGGAGTACACCCAAAAAGAGGCCGACGCTTGAAATACGTCGATGTAAACGTCCTGATCTACTGGCTCATCGACCACCCGGAGTTCGGCGATACGGCCAGAGAAATCGTGGGACGTATCGAGGGAGGGGAGCGAGCCGCCACTTCAGCCCTCACTCCGTGGATAATCCACGTCGTCCTGAAGAACGAGGCCGAGAACTACGACCGGGAGACGATGCTGGAGCTCCTGGACGACCTCAAACACCTCACCGTCGCAGAGCTAACGATGAATGACTACCTTCGAGCCGACGAGCTGGTAGCTGAGGCAGGATTCGACATGGAGGACGCCCTCCACCTCGTAACCGCCGAACGACTCGACTGCGACAAGAGTTACACCAACGACTCCGACTTCGACAAAGTCGGTATCGACGCCGCTTTCGAATAATGCGTTATCTGCGGAGAACACGTCGAGGAGGAGTAAAGAGGGGAGAGAAATCGTCCACGAATTTGTGAGACATATCTATCCGCCACTCGACTGCTCAACCGACAGGACGAAGAGTTAAGTATCGTCATCATTATTGACTATTGTCAGCATGATTGACGAAAACTGTGTGTCGATCGAACTCACGCTCCCGTTGCCGACGGACCGAGTGTTCCGAAACCAGGCGATGCAGGACGTTCTGACCCTCCTCGTAAAGAACCTCAACGAGGAGTTCACGGTCACGGAGCTGCGGGAGATCTCCGGCCACGGGGGAGAGACCGTGGATGTGGCGCTCAGGCTCCTGAATGACCTGGACCTGATCCGGGAAAGGCGGGAGGGCAGGCGGCGGCTGATACGGATCAACCAGAAACGGGTCGAGAGCCCACGAGAACCAATCCTCAAAATCCCTCAGGAGGAGTACAGAGCACCCGTGTACGGATTCCTCGACGAGCTGGCCGAGAGGAACGTCGAGCCCGAGACCGTCGTGCTCTTCGGAAGCGTCGCCAGGGGAGCGGCCGACCGGAGGAGCGACATCGACCTCCTGCTGATCTACGAAACGGTCGACCCGGCGACCCGGCAAGAGGTCCAGGACGCGAGGAAGAACGTGGAAAACAGGCGGTTCGGCGGGGAAAGATACGTGTTCCAGACGATGGTCAAGAGCCGGAAAGGCGTACAGAACTACGGCCCGAAAATGCGCGACATCCTCATGGAAGGCATCGCCCTGAAAGGAGACCTCGACGACGTAACGCAGGGAGTCCTCGATGGACAGAAAAGCTGAGAGATTCCTCGACGAGGCGAAAGAGATCGACGAAAGCAACCCCTAACCCGTCCAGCTCAGAAAGGCCACATTATTAATCAGGTGCATCCATGTAGTGACGATGGATTTCTACGCCTCGGAGGAACTCAAACACGACAGGGAAAAAGGGGAGGAGGTCTACGCGAGATTCCGGGAGGAACTCGAGGCAGAGCATCTGGGCGAAGTCGTCGCCATCGACCTCGAAGCGGAGGACGTCATCTGCGTCGGCGAGCACCGGGAGGTCGTAAAGGAGACAGCCTCCACAAGGCCCGAAACCAATGTCTACCTTCGAAAGGTAGGGTCATCGCCCGAAGTCGTACGGATCCGATGACGACCCACGACTACGTCGACGGAGACCTCCTAATAAGCCAGAGAGCCAATCAGATATGGTTCATCACGACACTCCTAATCTTTATAAAACCATATCTAAATTCTTCTTAAGTGCCTGAATTCGCCTCCCTCAAATCCCAAGAGGTCCGTAATTACTGGAAGCATGAAGCTCAAGATTTCACACCTTGGCTGGCCGACGAGATACGTAAAGAGGGCACATCTGACCTAGAGGATGCACTGGGATTAGACCTCGAAATTATTGAGGAAGAGAAAAGCGTTGGGCGATACAATGTCGACATCTTGGCTGAAGTGGTAGATGATAATCGTAAAGTCGTCATCGAAAACCAGCTAAACACCTCAAACCACGACCACCTTGGAAAGGCCATAGCGTATGCTTCGGGAGTTGATGCCGACATAATTGCTTGGATATCTCCTAGGTTTCACGATGAGCACCGCGATGCTGTACAATGGTTGAACGAGAGTAGTAGAGAAGGTGTTGACTTATTTGCAATCCGTTTAGAGGTTTGGCGAATAGGCGAGTCCAAGCCAGCCGTACGATTAAATCCTGTCGCAGAGCCCAGCGAATGGAAAGAAAAAGCTCAAAGGTCTAAGGGCGAACTTACTGAAACAAAAAAGTTACAGGAAGAGTTCTGGACCGAATTTAGAGATATTATAGAAGAACGCAGTACAGCATTAAGTGCGCGAAAACCTAAGCCACAACACTGGTATAACAACCCAATAGGAAAAACCGGATTTAAGCTCACATTCAGTATCAACTCTAGAGATGAAGAAATACGAACTTCACTAATCATTCCTGATGACGCCGAGGCGTATTGGCAGTTAGCGGAGGAAAAGGATGAGATAGATGCGGAATTCAAGGAGAATCTATCTTGGAACGAGCCAGAAGAAACACGGTCCGGAAAAGAACGTAGTAAAATTTTGGCCACTAGGCATGCAGACATTACCAACAAAAACAATTGGGAAGAGTACCTCAACTGGTTATTAGAACACGGTGAGAGATTCCACGAAGTATTCTACGACCGTATCCAAAGGCTCTAACTAACAGCTTACTCCACGTACTCCCCCAACTCAACATCCCCCTGCCCCGGCATGCTCTCCTCCTTGAACCTGCTGGGGTCGTCGCCCTTGACGGTGGCGTCGACTATCATCTTGCCGGTCTTGCCGTCTTCGTCCTTGCGGGGGTCGAGGCTGGAGGCCTTCACGTCGTCGATGACGGTGAGATCGCGGTCGGCGCGGAACCGGGTGGAGACGCTGTACTCCACGTCCTGGGCGGAGTAGACGTCGACGTCCTCGGAGACGACGGTGACATGCTTCATGCTCGGGTGGGCTGAGAGGGCGGCTATGCCGACGTTGGTGGGGTCGCCGGTGCCGGTTCGCATCTTCACGACGCAGCCGAGGTAGTTGCGGCTCCCCGGCGTCATGGCGACGTCCAGCACGTCCCCGGAGTTGGAGGCGCTGCGGTATATGACGGACTCGTACGGCGTCCCCATGAGCAGGGCGTGCTCCCGTCCGGCGGGCACGATGCCCTGGTAGAGGGCGTCCTCCGGGGCGCGGATGGCGTCGATCTCGATAACCGGTTCCTGCCGGACCTCGTCGTAGGTGCCGGTGATGTCTACGAACGGGGCCTCGGGCTCCCGGACGTCGGCGAGTATCCGGGCGTCGAGCGCGATCTCGCACCGCGGGACGTGGGCGCCGCCCGGCGTCCTTTCCAGGTCGAACTCGCGGTCCAGGAGGCCGGCGGCGAGTCCGAACTCGTCGAAGCCGTACGGGACGCGGGTGGAGACGGCGAGCAGGGTGGCGGGTTCGAGGCCGAGAGCGACCCCGACGCGGAGGTCCTCGCCGCGGCGCTCGGACTCCTCGAACATGCGGCGGAGGTGCCGGGGCACGACCCGTATCCCCAGATTTCCGTCGTCCCGGACCATCATGCGGTGGATGGAGGCGTTGCGTTCGCCGTCGAGCTCCGCGACCACGACGCCGGCGGTTAGGTAGGGGCCGCCGTCCCTCTCGAAGTGCGTGGCGACGGGGAGGTCGTGGATGGAGAGGTCCTCTCGCCAGCCGTCTCTCTGGTCCTCGACGTGCACCTCGCCCGGCTTCTCCATCGCGTGGAGTAGGCACTCCGTGGTGTCCTCCGGGGCGCACCCCATGCTGTGGGCGAGTAGGTGCCTGGTGCCGGCGAGGTTGAAGACGGCTCCGTGGTCCGAGCCCTCCACGTTTCGAAACACGACGGGTTTCTCGGCCTCCGCCGCCACCGCCGGCATCTCGAAGCGCGGTGAGACCTCGCGCTCCACATCGTAGTGGTCGACGCTGTCCAGGAAGCGGCGCATCGGCGTGGTCACCCTTTCCACCTCTCGTAGAGGTCGTGCTGCATTTCGAGGGTGTCGAGGACGCGTCCGACGACGAAGTCGACGAGGTCCTCCACCGTCTCGGGTCCGTGGTAGAAGCCGGGGGAGGCGGGGAGCACCGTGGCGCCGCCCCGGGAAACGGTGAGCATGTTTTCGAGGTGCACGTCGTTCAGCGGGGCCTCCCGCGGAACGAGTACGAGTGGACGATTTTCCTTGAGGTTTACGTCGGCGGCCCGCGTGACGAGATTGTCGGCGTAGCCGTGGGCGATGGCGGAGAGGGTCTTCATGCTGCAGGGCGCGACGACCATGGCGTCGCCGGGAAAGGAGCCGGAGGCGATCGGGGCCGCTATGTCGTCGGGGGAGTGGGTCTGGTCGGCCAGGTCCGCGAGGTCGTCCGGTTCGAGGTCGGTCTCGATTCCCATGACCTTCTCCGCGGCCCTGGTGAGGACGAGGTGGGTCTCGACCTCGTTCTCCAGGACCTTCAGGAGACGGGCTCCGTAGGCGATGCCGCTGGCCCCCGTGATGGCGACGATTAAACGCTCAGTCCCCGAGGACTCTCTCCGCCGCTTCTCCGACAACTTCCACGTCCTCCGCCGGGCAGTAGACGCCCAGCATCCAGCTCTCCCTCTGAGCCTCCTTAAGCATAGCCACGACGCCGGAGGCCTCAGACATGGGGACCACGTCGCCGCCCGACTCAACCTTGAGCGACAGCTCCTCCATCTCGGGGGACGGCGGAGGGTCCAGGAGTACGCGGCGGGGCTCGACGTCGGCGGCGTACGCGACCTCTCTCCTCACCTCTCCGGCGTCTCCGAGCGCCTCCTCCAGGCGGCCCGAGAGGGGTTTCCAGAGCGCCCTCTTGTAGAGGCGTCTCTCCGTCACGCGTCGCGCCGTGTCCCCCTGCAGACCGCCGAGCTCCGTCATCGCCGCGAAGAACCCGCAGTCGTCCATACGGCGAAGCTCCAGGGGCGAGAGCGGGCCGTTCTCGATGGCGTCGGAGACCGCCTCCTTCACCATCGCCTTCGCTATGCGGGAGACGTGGTGCCTGTAGACCGTGGGCTGCATCAGGAACCTGGACAGCAGCAGGGACTCGGCGGCCTCGAAGCCGCCCTCCGTTACCACCAGCTCGTCATCGACCAGTGCGAGCTGGTGCATCAGCCGCTCGTAGTCCGTGACGCCGTAGGCCGCGCCGGTGTAGTGGGCGTCGCGGGCGAGGTAGTCCATCCTGTCGACGTCCAGCTCGCTGGAGACGACCTCGCCGTACCTGCCCTCGCCGTGGAACAGGTCGGCGACGCCTCCCGGGTCGAGGCCCTCTTCCTCCAGGACCTCCGCTAGCCGGCCCCTCGTGACGATTTCCCGGGCGGCCTCCTCGTGCGACGGGCCGCCGTGCTCCTTCACGCTCTCGTCCGAGACGTGCGACAGGGGGCCGTGGCCGACGTCGTGCAGCACCGCGGCGGCCCTGACCTCGTCGCTGTCGATTCCGAGGCCGCGGCACAGCACGTCGGCCAGGTGGTACGTGCCGAGGGAGTGCTCAAAGCGGGTGTGGTTCGCTCCCGGGTAGACCAGGTTCGCGAGGCCGAGCTGCTTTATTCTGCGGAGGCGCTGCACCTCCGGCGTGTCTACGAGGCGTTCGGCCAGCGACGAAAGCTCGATGAAGCCGTGCACGGGGTCCTTGACGAGGCCCATTCTGTTGGGAATAGCTGTCGAGGAGACTTAAGGGGTGGTGGTTCCGCCCCTGTGCCGGTACGGGTGTTCACTCGTTAACGGGCTGCCGCCCTGGCTCACGGGTTCTCAAGGTTTTTGAGCGTGTGGCCTAAATAACCGGTCCACTTGAGCCTTTCAAATGCGTTTTTCTGGTTAGCCGTGGCCGCCGTGGCGACCGGCGTGACGTGGACGGGTAGCGAGCGGCTGGAACGTAGCGCCGAGGTTCTCTCCGACCACTACGGGCTGCCGCTGGCGGTGCGGGGGACGGTGGTGCTGGCCATCGGCTCCAGCTTCCCGGAGTTTTCCGCCGCCGTACTTTCGACGCTGCTCCACGGCGAGTTCGACCTCGGGGTCGGCGTCATCGTGGGGTCGGCGATTTTCAACGTACTCGTCATCCCGGCTCTCGCCGCGCTGGCGGGGGAGCAGCGAGGGGTGGAGGCGAACCGGGACATCGTGTACAAGGAGGCGCAGTTCTACTTGCTGGCGGTCTCCGCGCTCATCATCACGTTCGCCCTCGCCGTCATCTATAGACCTGTGGAGGGTGACGGCGCGTTGCTGGGGGAGGTGTCTCCGCTGCTGGCTGCGGTGCCGCTCGGGCTGTACGTCGTGTACGTCTTCACGCAGCACCAGGACGTGCGGGAGGCGACGGTGGAGCGCGTGCCGGCGCCGTCGGTCCTGTGGGCGTGGTTCTGGCTGGCCGTGGCCCTGGTCGTCATCCTTGTGGCGGTGGAGGGTCTGGTCCGATCGGCCATTGCGCTTGGAGAGCTGTTCGGCGTGGCGGCGTTCCTGTGGGGGGCCACGGTCGTGGCGGTCGGTACCTCTTTGCCGGACGCCTTCGTCTCTGTGAGGGCGGCGCGGCGGGAGGAGGGCGTAACGGCCCTCGGAAACGTCTTCGGGTCCAACACCTTCGACCTTCTGGTCGCGGTGCCGGCGGGCGTCGTGGTGGCGGGCGGCGCTGTGGTGAACTTCTCCTCCTCCCTGCCGCTGTTCGCCGCGCTGGTGCTGTTCACCGTCGTGGTGTTTGCGCTGCTCCGAACCGACCTGAGCCTGAGCCACGCGGAGGCCTACGCGCTGTTCGCGCTGTACGGCCTTTTCGTCCTCTGGCTGGTGGTGGAGGCGGCGGACGTGACCGCGCTTCTGCCGGGGGTATGAGGCCCCCGAGGCGCGGGTATTCTTCCACCCGGTTGAGCCGCCCTCCGTCCCCGTCGTTGCGTCGGCAAAGGTGCCGGGTACCCTCTTCGCCCTCCCCGACCGGTCCCGCCGCACTCCGGTGGGAGGGGGGTTACGTCGTTTCGGCCGCGCCGTTAACCCCTTCTTTTCCCGGACCGATGGATGTCGTGATGAGGTACTCCGTCCTGGGAATCAAGCTTCCCATCGTGAACGAGGGTGACGACCTGGGCGAGATGCTGCGGGGCGAGGTGGGTGGCGGAGACGTCCTGGTGGTGGCGCAGTCCGTGGTTTCGAGGGCAGAGGGAAGGGTCGTCGAGCTCTCCGGGGTGGAGGTCTCCGGGGAGGCGGTTGAGCTGGCGGGGGAGACGGGCAAGGACCCGGCACTCTGTCAGGTGATTCTGGACGAGGGCGAGGTGCTGGCGACGGCGCCCCACACCGTCATAACGGAGGTTGACGGCAGAATCTGCGCCAACGCCGGGGTGGATGCCTCCAATATCCCCGAGGGGACCGTGACGCTGCTTCCGGAGGACCCGGACGCGTCTGCCCGCCGCCTGAGGGAGGCGCTCGGCGTCGACTCCGGCGTTGTGGTCTCGGACAGCGCCGGGCGGCCGTTCAGGGAGGGCGCCGTGGGTGTGGCCATCGGCTGCGCGGGCCTAGAGCCCCTGGCGTCACACGTCGGCGAGGAGGACCTTTTCGGCAGGGAACTGGAGGGCAGCGTACAGTGCATTGCTGACGAGCTGGCCTCGGCTGCAAACCTGCTCTTCGGGGAGTCCGCCAGGGGGGTTCCAGCCGCGGTGGTTAGCGGGCTGGAGTTCGGGGGGGACGGTACGGTATCGTCGATAGGTAGGCAGCGCGCCGACAGGCTCTTCTCGCCGGGGAGGTGGTGACGCTTGCTGGTTCTCTCCGGCGGCACCGGGACCGTTAAGCTGGTGAGGGGGCTCGCTTCAATCGGTGCCGACTTCTCCGTCGCGGTGAACACGGCGGACGACCTGGAGGTATCCGGGAACCTGGTCTGTCCCGACCTGGACTCCGTCGTGTACGGCCTGGCGGGCGTGCTGGACGGCGACCTGTGGGGCGTGAGGGGCGACTCCTTCGAGACACACGATAGGCTGCGGGAGCTGGGTTCAGGTGAGTACATGCGGATAGGCGACAGGGACCGGGCCACTCACGTACTGCGCTCCGAGCTGATGTCGGAAGGCCACACGCTTTCGGAGGCAACTGACGAGGTGTGCGGAAGGCTCGGCGTCGAGACTGACGTGGTGCCGATGACGGACGACGAGGTGGCGACGCTCGTGCGGACGCCCTCGGGCACGCTTCACTTCCAAGAGTTCTGGGTCAGGGAGGGAGGGGAGCCGGAGGTGGAGGGGGTGGAGTTCGAGGGCCTGGAGTGTGCGGACCCGTCCCCGGGTTTACTCAGGAACCTGGAGCGGGAGAGTGTCGTCGTCATCGGGCCCAGCAACCCGGTCACGAGCATCGGACCCGTCCTCGGGCTGGAGGGTGTCCGGGACGCGCTTTCTGACAAGCGGGTCGCGGCGGTGTCCCCGATTATCGGTGACGGGCCGGTGAGCGGTCCGGCGGGGAGGCTCCTGGAGGTGGAGGGGTTCGGGGCGACGAGCCGCGGGGTGGAGGAGTTCTACGGCGGCCTGCTGAACCTCTTCGTGACGGACGTGAGGGACGGGTACGGCGACGTGGGGCTGGATACCCTGATGCGGGTCGGGGAGGACGAGGAGCGGTTCGCCTCGGAGCTGATGGAGCTGCTGGAGGGCGAGGGATGGCTATGAGGGTGGGGAGGGTCGCGCTGGCCTCAGTTGCCGGTGTGACGGATCCCGGGTTCGCGGAGACCGTTCCGGGCATCGGGATGGCCTGCGTCGGGGGGTACTCCCTCGACGGACCGACCCGGAGGGCGTCGAGGGAGATAGCGAAGCGCGGCCGCGACGAGTTCGGCGGGGTCACTATCGAGGGGTTGGCCGATGAGGCCTCGTCCAGTGGGGTTCCGTGCGTCGTGAACGCTCGCTCCGTCTCCGTCGAGCCGCTGCTCCGTCTGGCCGACGGGGGGGTCGCGGTGGAGATTAACGCGCACTGCCGGCAACCCGAGATGGTGGAGGTGGGGGCGGGCGAGGCCCTTCTCCTGGACCCGGAGGGGCTGTCCTCCTGGGTCGATTCGGTGAAGGTGGCTGGAGGTGTCGTGGGGGTGAAGACGAGGGCCAACGTCGTGGACGACGGCGAGCTCGCCGCGTCCGTGGAGCCGCACTTCCTGCACGTCGACGCCGTGGGCCCTGGGGGTTACGACCTGGACGCCATCAGAGTCACGAGGGAGAACTTCGACGGCGTAATCCTCGGTAACAACTCCGTAAGGGGAGTGGAGGACGCAGAGGCGATGATGGATGCCGGGGCCGACGTGGTTTCGGCCGCGAGACCCGCACTCACGGAGCCGTCGCTCTTCGCGAAGCTGGCCGAGGCGCTGGAGCCCAGGGGGGAGGTGGTTATCGATGGGTCGTGACGGGGTCGGTGGACTGGCTCAGACGGCGCTGGCACTGGAGGTATCCGTTACTCCGAAGCCCGGCTCCGTCGACAGGTGCCACGACTTTCCCGACACCGGGTTCGAGCACTTCCTGGCGTCGGCAGTGGCGGTGGGTCCGGCGGTGGAGGGAGCGGCTTCCGGAAAGCTGTCCCTCGGGGAGGCGGTCCTGATGGGCGTGAGGAGCTTCACCGGGGCGCAGTCCGGAGGCAACACGCACTTTGGTGCCCTCACGCTCCTCGTCCCGCTGGCGACGGGGTTTCCGGGGACCGGTTTCGGGGGCGCGTCCCGGGCGGTGGAGGAGGCCGGTGTAGAGGACTCCGTGCTGTACGTGAGGGCTCTGCGGGAGGCCGGGGTCGGTGGTCTGGGGGAGAGGGCGTCGCTGGACGTCTACTCTGAGGGGGTGGAGGAGGAGATAAGGGGTAGAGGGCTACGTTTTTCGGAGCTCATGGAAACGTCGAGAGGGGACGACGTGGCGCGCGAACTGGTCGACGGGTTTCCCAGGACCAGGGGTGCGTCGAGGTTCCTCTCGGAGCAGCTGGAGGACAGGGGATTTAACGAGGCGGCGGTGAATACCTTCGTGAAGGTCGCTGCGAAGGGGGACTCCTTCATCCGGAAGAGACACGGCGAGGAGGCGTACAGGAGGTACAGGGAGAGGTTCGGGGAGGTGGCGGACTCCGGGTTCGACGCGGAGTTCGTCCGGGAGCTGGACAGGGAGATGAATTACGCGGGCGTGAACCCGGGGAGTTCGGCGGACATACTCGGTGCCGCAATTTTCGTTAACCTGCTCGAGGGGTGGAGACCGTGAGGTTCGTGCAGAACGGGGTGTCGGAGGTCGTGGTCACCACGGACGGTCCGGGCGGCGGAAACGCTGCCCCCATGGGGCTGATCGAGAGGGACGGGGCGTTCTTGCTCAGGGTCTTCGAGGGCTCGACGAGGAGGAACCTGAAGAGAACCGGTGAGGGCGTCCTGAACGTGACGAGGGACCCCGTCACCATCGCCGTGGCGTCTCTGGGAGAAGGGGTCGAGCTTCGGGAGCGGCCGACCAGGCTGGCGTCGGCCGAGTGGTACGCGCCCTTCGAGGTTTTGGATCAGCGGGATTCGTCGGTGGACGACGAGCTCGGGGAGTCGGAGCTGACCGTTTTCACCGTGGAGATAGGGGAAGCCTTCGAGGGGAGCGGTGAGCCCGTGACACTCTCCCGTGGGGCCTGCGCCGCGATTTCGGCGGCCGTTCACGCGTCACGGGCAGCGGTGGCGGAGGAGCGCGGCCTGGACGAAAAGGCGGCCGAGCTGCGGAGGAGGTTGGAGCTGGAGGCGTCCCGCGTCGAGAGGCTGGGCGGTGACCGGGCCAGGGAGGCCGTCGAAATAATCAGGGAGGCGCTGCGATGAGCAGCGTCGCCTGGGGCATCACCGGCGCGGGACACCTGCTGGAGGAGTCCGTGGAACGTATTGAGGAGCTCTCGGTGAACCACGACGTGACGGTTTTTCTCTCGGGTGCCGCGGAGGAGGTGCTGAAGATGTACGGATTGGGGGAGAGGCTGGATTCCGTCCTCGGAGGGGGTTATCTGAACGAGCTACTTCGTGAGAGCGAGGCGGGGAGGAGCCACTCGAAGGCCGGGAGGTTAGCCCTGGGGAAGTACGACCTCCTGGTCGTCTCGCCCTGCACGTCCAACACGCTGGCGAAGATGGCGCACGGCGTATCCGACTCGCTGGTGACGAACTGCTTCGCACAGGCCGGGAAGTCCCGCGTCCCGGCATTCGTGGTTCCGGTGGACCTGGAGGACTCGGTGTCGGAGACGCCCTACCGCGTCAGGCGGGAGCTCTGCGTCGAGTGCGAGGACTGTCCACCCGCCGATGTGTGCCCGGTGGACGCCTTCGACAGGTCCGCCGGGACGCAGATAGTCCTCGAGAGGTGCACGGCGTGCGGCCTGTGCGTGGAGCCCGTGGCTCCGGGTGAGAGCGTCGTCAAGGACGTAGGGGAGGTCCGGCCCTGTGGATACGGAGCAGTCGTGGGTGGGCAGGAGGTGAGGACCTACGTCCGGGGGGTCGACAGGGAGAACGCGGAAATCGTCGCCGGTTTCGAGGGCGTGAAGGTAATCGAGGAGCCGGCCGACTTCAGGCCGTGAATCGGCTCCTCAGCGTCCCCAGCAGCTGTTTGGCGAAAAGAACTGTCGGCGTGCGTCCCCGCCTAACCTCGGTCCTGCCTTCCCGCACGGCGTCCAGCACTCCCTCTATCGAGGGCTCGGCGTCCACGAGGGTGTACACCCTGCCCACCATCTCCGGTATGTGGGCGTCGCTTCCACCGAGACGGGGGTAGCCGTACCGGTTCGCGAGCTTCTCAGCGCGCCTGTCACCCAGCGGCAGGATGTGCCGGGAGTTGCAGACCTCCACGCCGTCCATGGGTTCCGCGGCGTAGAGGAGGCCTTTCCCTATCCCGTGCCTGTACCGCTGAAAGGGGTGGGGAGCCACGCAGATTCCTCCCCTCTCGTGGGTCCACTCGATAAGCCGGTCCACTCTGCTCTTCCGGGGCGTGGGCTCGTCGGGTCCGAGGACCAGCACGTGCCCCCTCATCGTAGAGGCCTCCTGCCCCGGCACGACGAGGAGGTCAGCCCCGGCCTCCTCCGCCGCGGTCGCTGTCGCCCTGCTCCCCTCCAGCGAGTCGTGGTCCGTCACCGCGATTGCGTCCAGCGAGCGCTCTAGCGCCGCATCCACTATCTCGCGGGGGGTGCTGTCGGAGTCCCTGGAGAACGTGGAGTGGATGTGGAGGTCGGCCTTTAGCACCGGCGTACATTATAGTCGAGGCAAGAGGGCCTTTACGGTTTACCGGGCAGACGTTAATAGGTGCCGCGGATAAGCCTCTCCCGTGCCGGTGCTCTCACTGACGTTCGGAACGGTGCTGACGTCTCTGGCACTCCTCCTCGCGGGGGTGGTGCTTCTGGTCACGGGCTTCGTCCTCCGCAGGAGAGGGAGCGAGAGGGGCGCTCTGCCCCTCGGAGCGGGGGCGGTTCTCGTGGCCCTGAGCGGTTACACGATGTACAGGTTCATAACGGCCTTCGGGTAGCTTCGACCCGTCAGACCGTCAGATTTAGCCACGGTTTGATTCACCCTTTTCTCTTCCAAAAATCGGACAGTGCATCGGGGACCACCTGTACAGGGGAGGGTAAAACGGTGAGGCGATTACCCAGAGATAGATAACCCCCTCTAACCTCTGAAGTCGGTGGCCGAAAGTATTTAGGCCGCGGTGACCGAAAGTACTGTCGATGAGTCTCCTGGACGAGGAGCTTGGGAGGCCCTCTGTTTTCAGAGACGAGTCGAAGCTCGATTTCGACTACGTTCCCTCGAAGCTTCCTCACAGGGAGGAGCACCTCCGCCGACTCGCGAGGATATTCAGGACCGTCTTGGAGAACCGGGTCGGGGCCTCTCAGAGCGCCCTGGTCACCGGGCGGGTGGGCTCAGGAAAGACGGCCGTGACACGCAGGTTCGGCGTGATGGTGCGGGAGAGGAGGGAGTTCGATTACGTCCACGTTAACTGCCGCAGGCACAACACGGCGAGTCTCGCGGTTTACAGGGTCCTCCAGAGTTTCGACTCCGGGCACCCCAAGAGGGGGTACTCGGTGGAGGAGATGATCGACTCCCTTTCGCGCATACTTCGGCGCAGGGATCGCTACCTCTTCCTCGCGCTCGACGAGGTGGATTGCCTGATGGGGAAGAACGGGGGAGACCTCATCTACAGCCTGTCCCGCATGGCCGACGACACGTCGGAGAGCCGGATATCCCTCATCTACGTCACGAGGGACCTGTCCTTCCGGGACCAGCTGGACGAGTCGACGAGGAGCACCCTGCGCAGCAACGTCGTGGAGCTGGGGCCGTACTCGAGGGACGAGCTGCGTGACATACTGGGGCAGAGGGTCGAGCTCGCCTTCTATCCGGACAGGGTGTCCCCTGAGGCCGTAGAGCTCATTTCCGACGTGGCGTCGGACTGGGGAAACGCCAGGTTCGCCATAGAGCTTCTGTGGAAGTCGGGCAAGAAGGCGGACGACGAGGTGGCGGAGCGAGTCGTCCCGGAACACGCGAGGTACGCCAAGGGCGAGACCCATCCGGAGTTTCGCAAGGAGGTGCTGGACGGTCTGGACGACAACAGGCTGCTGGTTCTCCTCGCCGTCGCGAGACTCCTCCGGAGGAGTGACAGGGCGTACCTCACCACCGGGGAGGTAAAGGAGGCTTACAGCCGGGAGTGTGAGAATCACGGCGTGAAGCCGAGGAAGCACACGCAGTTCTGGCACTACGTTAAGGATTTGGACAGGGTGGGCGCGGTGGACGCAGACCTCTCCGGGGAGGGTGAGCGGGGGACCACGACGCTGCTGTCGCTGCCGGACGTACCGGCCGAGTTTCTCGAAAAACAGCTGGACGAGCACCTGTATAGGTAGGGTCGCAGACCGTTCCGGCCACCGCCGCACTTTGCTTGGACTATTTTATACAAAATTTTTTTAATCTGTACTGGCAGTGCCACACCACCTCGGCCGTGCCAGCGAGTGGCCGAGCGGGACGGGGGCGGCGGGTTTGGTGCGGGGCCGTAGAGGCGTAACCGGGTAGAGTCTGGCAGGGCGACGACGGGGCTGAGGGGACGTCACACGCCCTCCCGACAGGGATAACTTTGGTCGAGCGCAATACCGGGCCATGGCGGTGGTGGAGATGATCAGGCCCTGCGTCGACGAGCCGGACCGCTACACCGTTCACGGGGAGCTCGGGTCGGAGGTCGACCTCGGTCGGCTGGCCGACGAACTTCCGGAAAACGCGACCTGCTCACCGGGCCTCGGCGTCGCGAGGCTCAAGATAGGCGAAGTTGAGGTCACCCTTTACGGCGACGGCGACTTCGACGCAAGGGGGGTCAGGGACATGGACGAGGCGGAGCGGCTGGTCGAGGAGCTAACGGACCTAGTCTCCCTCTAGAAGCGTCTCCTCTCCAGCTTTGAGGCCTGCTCCGACAGTCTCTCCAGCTGCCTCTCGACGCTCCTGTTCATCGTGTTCAGCCGCTCGTCAACGGTCCTCTCCACGCTCTGAACGGAGACGCGGAGGGAGCGCTCCCTGTCCTCTATGCTGTTCCTGAACTGGTGTAGCTGGACCGTCAGGCTGAGAAGCAGGAGGGCGAGGCTGCCCATCATGAGGACGGCGGACAGCATCACGAGGGTGTTGAAGCTTCCCCAGAACTCCGCGAGCCAGGAGTAGGAGAACACCACGACCGAGAGAACCATGACGGCGGCAAAGATGAGGTCCCTCGTCTCCATCAGGCCCGCCATACTGCCTGCATTTTGACTGGCCGAGTTAAAAAGGTTCCCCAGACCCGGAAAAGCTAACAGCGCGGCGGCTCATTGAAGGCCGTGGAACGCCGTTACTCCTTCCTCGCGATGGGCGTGATCCTGGTGGCGTGCCAGCTGGGTGCGCTGGCGGCCGCGGGGCCGCTGCACTCCGCCGGAGTGCAGGCCGTGGAGGACCCGTCGTCTCCGGTTAACTCCGCGATTTACCTCGGACTGATACTGCTGTTCACCGCGTTCCTGCTGGTAATCGCCCGACTAAACCCCCAACGCCTAATTACAAAAGCCATCTTCATTTTTGTAATCGCGCTGATTCCCTCCACCATCTCACTCATATCGCTTTCAACATTACTTCCGGCATTTTTCGGCAGTCTCTCATCTCTCGCAGCGGTCTCGATTTCTGTCGTGATTTTTATAGGATTCGCAGTAGGGGCAGTTCTCCATCCAGAAGACCTGAATAGTATACTCCTCAAGGAAATTTTTGGGATAGCATTGTTATCCGCAATCTACTACGCAGGGTGGGGGCTTCTCCTGCTAGCAGGGTTCGCAGCACCGGGTATCGGGGCACTAGTCCTGGCGGCCCTATGCACCTCGGCAGCCATGCTCTACCCGGAGTGGTACGTCATCGACTCGGTGGGGCTGCTGGTTGCCATAGGGATCACGGCGATTCTCGGTGTCTCGCTGGAGGTTTTTCCTGTGCTTCTGCTGCTCGCGGGGCTGGCGGTTTACGACGCAATCGCGGTCTACCGAACCAGGCACATGTTGAGTCTGGCGGACTCGGCGATGAAGATGAAGCTGCCCGTCATGTTCGTGGTTCCGGCGAAGAGGGGTTACTCCTTCCTGACGGCGGAGGCCGTGGCTGAGGACGACCGGGGGGCTTACTTCATGGGCCTGGGGGACGTAATAATGCCGGGGATACTCACAGTGAGCGGTTACACGTTCGGCCTTCCGGCCCAGGCTGTGGGTTCCCTGGTGGGGAGCACGGTGGGCTTCCTCGTTCTCTCTTACTTCGTGTCGAGTGGTAAGCCCCAGGCCGGCCTTCCGTCCCTCAACGGGGGCGCAATTGCGGGGTACGTCGCCGCGTCCCTGTACATCGGGGCCCCGCTAATGCTAATTTAAGTCAAGCGTAAATATTCTGGGAGAGATGGATAGACGGATGCGTAAGGCGCTGCCGGTCCTGCTGCTGGTGCTGGTGCTCGCTGTCCCCGTCCAGGCGGATGAGCTGATAGATTACAGGGACCGCAGCCTGAAGAGCGGGGACAGCATCGAGTTACAGCAGGGGTACTCCATCGAGCTCGGCTGGATCAAGAAGGACCTCGACGCCGCCGGCGTAATGGTTCATGACGACTCGTTCAGGCCACTGGATGAACTCATCATGGAGGAGGGGGAGGAGCGCACAGTCGAGAGGGGGGACGACGTCGTGCTCAGGATCTCCCTGAGATACATCCGGGAGTCGGATCGCGGCGTCTACGTAGCCGGAATAGAGGTGGAGCAGTACCGGGACCCGATCCGGCCGTACCCGAGCCCGCTGCTGCAGGAGGAAGGGTTCAGGGTCGGAAGCGGGGAGCCACGGGAGCTCGAAGATGGTTACTCCCTGAAGTCGTCGAGGTCCGGGGACGCGGTGAAGGTATCGCTGGTGAAGAGCTCCATTCCCCTGGGGCGTTACGAGGTCGCCGAGGGTGACGTAATCGTGTACAGCCGGGTCGTAAAGGGCACCGAGTACACGATTCTTACGGGGAAGGTCTCCTCGATTTTCGAGGATACCCAGGGCAACGTCAACGTGGTCTTCTCTTCGCTTAATCAGTACCAGACCCCGGAGGCAGATAGATACGTGGACGGGCCGGCCGCGATTTTTACAGCAGCCATGACCACGGCGGGCGTGCTGATAATCCTGCTGTCCTTCATGTTCAGGAGGAAGCGTTAACCGGACGTGCCGGTCACGATTCTGATGGCCCTGGACGGTTGGGTAAACTGTCTGCCCCTGCGAGGGGACACAGGAGCTCCCACGGGCCCTGTCGATATTACTAAGGAAGGGGAGGCCCAACTCAGTTACTGGTCGGACGTTTACATGTCGGATGGCTGCGGCGGAAGGTTCGGGGGCGGGCAGGAGGCGGGGGTGGTTTGAGGCTTAATACGAGGTTTTTCGACCTGGAGGTGCAGGGGCTCGAGGCAATCCTGAACGAGGAGGACGCGAGGGACCTGCTGGTCAGGCCGGGGGACCGTCTGATGCTCAGGGGGGACGGAGAGTCGGTAGTCGCCGTGGCCGAGGTTACCCGGGGAATGGTCAGTCCGGGAGAGGTCGGTGTGGTCGGCGGGGCGGAACTGCCCCGGGAGGTCGACGTCAAGCCGGTATCCAGACCCAGGAGCGTCGACTACATTCGGAAAAAGATGGACGGCTTCAAGCTGGAGCGAGGGGAGGTGAAGGCCATAATCGAGGACGTTTCCCTCAACAGGCTCTCCCGAATAGAGACAACAGCATTCGTCTGCTCGTCCTACATGCGGGACATGGATTACGACGAGGTGCAGTGGATGGTGGAGGCGATGGTCGAGTCCGGTGAACGAATCGAGTTCGAAGAGGGCCCGATCGTCGATAAGCACTCGATAGGGGGGGTTCCCGGCAACAAGATAACTCTGCTCGTGGTACCGATAGTGGCCTCGGCAGGACTGACGATTCCGAAAACCTCTTCGCGCGCCATCACGGGTGCCGCGGGCACGGCGGACGTCATGGAGGTCCTGGCGCCGGTCGGGTTCGGCGTGGACGACATAAAGAGGATCGCTACGGAGGTCGGGGGAACGATAGCGTGGGGAGGCGCCACCAGTATAGCGCCGGCGGACGACAACATTATAGAAATCGAGTACCCCCTGTCGCTTGACCCGAGACCCCAGCTGCTGGCCAGCGTCCTTTCCAAGAAGATGGCAGTGGGTGCCGACAAGGTGGTTATCGACCTCCCGGTCGGCTCCGGCACCAAGCTGGAGAACGAGGACGATGCCCCCACTCTGGCCATGGACTTCATACAGCTCGGCAGACGCATGGGGATGGACGTTCAGTGCGTGACCAGCTACGGGGCCTCTCCGGTCGGAAGGGCGGTGGGGCCGGTCCTTGAGGCCCGGGAGGCGCTTCGCGTGCTCGAGGGCGGGGAGCACCCGAGGAGCCTGGTCGAGAAGAGCTGCGAAGTCGCCGGGGTGCTGCTGGAGATGGCCGGAATCGCGGTGAACGGGAGGGGCAGCAACTCCGCAGAGGAGGCATTGAGGAGTGGAGCGGCCCTGGACAAACTCCGGGACATAATCCGTGCCCAGGGGGGAGACCCGGAGGTCTCCTCGGAGGAACTGGAGCCCGGGGAGCACAGGTGGGCGGCCGAGGCCGAGAAGGGAGGCTACGTCACCTCCCTGGACAACAGGCAGATAGTCGGCGTCGCAAGGGCCGCCGGAGCCCCGAGGGACAGCGGCGCGGGGCTGCTGCTCCACAAGAAGGTCGGGGACGAGGTGGACGCCGGCGAGTCAGTCGTAACCATCTTCTCCGAGTCGGAGGTCAAGCTCGAGGAGGCCAGGAGGCTTTTCAAGACTAAACCGCCGTACCGGCTGAAGGGGATGGTCCTGGAGCGGTTCGAGGAGAGTGGCAGGTTATAATGAAGGGCTCCGTCGGCGTCGTTTTCGGCGTTAGCTCCACGGCTAGATTCGACTTCGTCGTTACGGAGCCGTCGAAGGTACACGGAACGGACTACGTGAAGGCGTGGCACCCGGAGGGTTACTGGGTGCTGGCGAGGGTCACGGACGTGGAGCGCAAGAACGACTCGCAGAGCCTCGACGACCTGAGCATCGAGACGTCCGAGGAGGTGGTGAGTGCATCAGCGGTCACGATAGGAAGCAGGGACGAGAGGGGCGTACTGAGGCCCCCGAGGTCCCCGCTCAGTCCAGGCGACAGGGTGTACCCGGCTGACGAAGAGCTTCTGGAGGGGGTTCTGGGGCTGGGGGAGGGCTCCCTGTACCTCGGCCTCCTGGAGAACACGGATATCCCGGTCAGGCTGGAAGCAGCCTCCCTCGTAAAGAAGCACTGCTCCATACTGGCCAGAACCGGGAGCGGGAAGTCCTACGCCGCCGGGGTCCTCATGGAGGAGCTGATGGAGAGCGGAGTGCCGATTCTCGTCATCGACCCCCACGGCGAGTACGGCTCCCTGCGAAGTCCAAATAGCAGAAAGGGAGAGAGGGACCTGATGGAGCGGTACGGCGTGGAACCGAGGGGGTATCCCGGGGTGCACGTCTTCTCGCCGACCGGCCTGGAGGGAGAGACGTTCCGCATGAACGGTTTGAACCTTGGGCCCAGAGAACTGAAGGAGCTGGTGCCGACGAGCCTCACCAATACGCAGGTCGGGGTGCTGTACAAGGCGATAAAGGAGCTACGGGAGGAGGGGCTGGAGTACGACGTGGAGGACGTGATTGAGCGGGCGGAGGATAACCGCTCCAAGTCCAAGTGGAACCTCATAAACTCGCTGGAGTACCTCCGCGACCTCGACGTGCTCTCTGCTTCTCCCACGCCGGTGGAGGAGCTCGTCCGCGAGGGGAGGTGCTCGGTCCTGGACATGAGGGGGGTGGAGCCCGAGATGCAGCCGATAATCGTCGCCAGGACCGCGAGAAACGTTTTCGAGGCCCGGAAGAGGGGCGAGGTTCCCCCGGTGATGATGTTTCTCGAGGAGGCACACAACTTCGTGCCGGAGAGGGGTTTCGGCAAGGTGGCAAGCAGCGACGTACTCAGGACGGTCGCATCCGAGGGAAGGAAGTTCGGAATGGGACTGTGCGTGGTTTCCCAGCGTCCCGCAAAGGTGGACAAGAACGTGCTGTCGCAGTGCAACACGCAGATAATACTGAAGGTGACGAACCCGAACGACCTGAAGGCACTGGCCAGCGGGGTCGAGGGCCTGACTGCCGACATGGAGGACGAGGTGAGCAGGCTGCCGTCCGGGTCGGCCCTGATGGTGTCCACGAACGTGGAGCGTCCGGTCCTCGTCGACGTGAGGGTGAGGCGCAGCCTTCACGGCGACGGTGGGCTCGATCTGCCCGACGAGCCCCAGGGGGGAAGTGGAGGCGGTGGGGAAGGGAAGCGCGTCGATAGGGGCTCCAGGGGCGACGCGGGCTCAGACGGCAGCTCCCGGGAGGGCGGCGGCCTGATCGGGAAGCTCTTCAGGAAGAGGGGGGACCGCTGAGGACCGCTCCGTCTCCTGCGAACGCCTCTCAACCGGAGCCGGGGCCACGCGGCGACGATGACAGGGGGCGGGCGCGGTATCCACGCGGCATGGGTGAGGGCAACGTTGCCGGTGAACCCGTGCTTAAACGTGTTACCCCGATGGCGTGGGGAACCGTGAGCGGCTTTGTGTACGGGGTTGTGGCCGGGACCCATCGAGTCCCCGGGATACCGGCGTCGACGGTGGGGATGGCACCCGGCGGGGTTTCTCCCGGTGTAACGGAGGCTGGGTCGGTTTGAGGGTGGCGGCCCTGATCAGTACCGGGAAGGACTCGACCTACGCGATGCAGCTGGCGTCGGAGGAGCACGACGTGATTGCACTGGGAGCCGTGGTTCCTCGGAGGCGGGACTCCTGGATGTTTCACAGGCCCAGCCGGGCACTGCTGGGGCTCTTCGCAAGGGCGACAGACCGGGCACTCGTGGTCAGGGAAACCGGGGCCGCGAGGGAGGAGGAGCTGGGGGACCTTCGTTTCCTGCTCGAGCGGCTGCTCGAGCTCGGGGTCGAGGGGGTCGTAACGGGCGCGGTGGAAAGCGAGTACCAGAGGTCCAGGGTCGAGGAGCTGTGCGGAGAGCTGGGGCTGGAGTCCATCAACCCTCTCTGGGGCAGAGAGGGACCCGGCCTCCTGAGGGATATGGTGGACTCCGGTATGCACGTCGTCGTGGTGAAGGTCGCCGCCATGGGTCTAGGAGAGGAGTGGCTCGGCAGGGAGATAGACGGGGAAACGATCGCGGAACTCGTGGAACTCAACGAGAAGTACGGGGTCCACGTCGCGGGGGAAGGAGGGGAGTACGAGACACTCGTGCTCGAGTCGCCCATTTTCGACGGACGGCTGCACGTCGTCGAGAGCCGCGTCGTCGAGAGCGGTTCGTCCTCGGAGCTGGTGGTGAAGGAGGCGCGGCTGGTCACCTCCTGATCGGGTACCCCTCCGCGGCCCAGCGGTCGATTCCGCCCAGGATGTTGTAGACCTGACCGTACCCCTTCTCCGTGAGCAGCTCCGAGGCGACGGCGCTGCGGCGCCCGGAGCGGCAGTAAACGACTACGGGGCGTCCCTCTGGGACCTCGCTCCACCTCTCCTTCAGCTCGTTCGGGCTCTCCACCGGTACGTTGATCGCTCCCGGTACGTGGCCCCGCCGGTACTCGGCACGGGTCCTTACGTCCAGTACCACCGGGTCCTGCTCCTGAATTATACCGTACGCCTTCTCGGGCGTCACGTCCCCGTAGCCGGCTGGGCCGACCTCAGAGTACTGGAAGGCCGAGTACCCTATGAAGAGCAGCAGCGCCGCAGATATGAGCACGTAACCCCTTCGCATAGCTAGAATATTGCGTCGTTCGCACAAAAGCGTTTATCGGCAAATCCTTTTTCGGGGGACGAGATAGAGACATTATGTACGTCGGAAGGTTCGTGGTCGCGGGCGTCTCCCCCGGGGGAAGGCCCTTCGGGGCGTATCGCGTCTCCTCCCGCTCGTTCCCCGACAGGAGGGCCGTGGAGACGGAGAGGGGGATAAGCGTCGTGCCGAGGAGTGGACACGGGGAGGACGTCTTCAGGAACCCCTACGTATCCTATAACTGCGTCCGCATCGCCGGAGACACCGCGGTGCTGGCGAACGGCTCCCACACAGACCCGGCCGCGGAGAAAATCGGGATGGGGTACCCTCCAAGAGACGCCCTCGCCCTGTCGCTGCTGAGCCTCGACTACGAGAAGGACGAATACGACACGCCACGGGTGGCCGCGGCCGTGAGCCGTGGCTCTGTTTACCTCGGCATCGCCCGGAGAGACGCCGTAATCGTGAGGGAGTTCGAGGGTTCGCACGGCGAGGCAGCGATGGTCGCCACGTACGGGAGGAACGACCTCCCAGGAGACGTTTACGAAATGGAGGTCGAGAGCGCGGCCGAGGCAGCTGAGGCGCTTTTCGAGGAACCGCTGGACTTCGAGCACCCCGTCTGCGGAGCTGCAACCATGCTGGGCGACGGTGGGTGGGAGTCCGCGACGGTGAACCCCTAGCTGCACCTGCGGCCGAACCGCACCGGCCACGCCCGCCTGCCCTACAGACCTACTGCGTGCTTCACCGCGCCGAGCTCTGCCGCCGTCTCCACAGGTGCGGGGGATACCTCGACGGCCTCTTCGGGGTCCTTCAGGAGGTTCCCGGTCGCGACGCAGACGACGGTTTCGTCGGTTTCCACCACGCCCCGCTCCACCATCTTCTTCAGCCCCGCGACGCTTGCGGCGGAAGCCGGCTCGGCGCCGATGCCCTCGAGGGATGCCAGCTTCCTCTGGGCCTCAACGGTCTCGTCGTCCGTGACCGCGAGGGCAGTGCCCCCGCTCTCCCTGATAGCCTGGAGGGCCCTCCTGCCGTTAACCGGGTTACCTATCCTTATGGCGGTTGCCAGGGTCTCGGGGTCGGTCTCCGGAGTGACGTCGTCGGCTCCCGATTCGTAGGCGTCGACCAGTGGTCTGGCCCCCTCGGTCTGGACACCGGTCATTCTCGGGAGTTCCTCTATCATGCCCAGGTCGAGCCACTCCCTGAGCCCCTTGAAGGCTGCCGAGATGTTTCCCGCGTTGCCCACCGGGAACACGAAGCGGTCCGGGGCCTTTCCGAGTTCGGAGACGGATTCGAATGCGACGGTTTTCTGCCCCTCGAGCCTGAACGGGTTGACCGAGTTCAGCAGGTACATTTCGTCGGAGGAGCAGACCTCTCTGACGAGCCGGAGCGCGTCGTCGAAGTTGCCCCTTACGGCCACGACTCTAGCGCCGTGAATAAGCGCCTGGGAGACCTTTCCGAGGGCCACCTTTCCCGCGGGAAGCAGGACGTAGCTGTCGACGCCGGCCCTCGCGCCGTAAGCGGCCATCGCAGCGCTCGTGTTGCCCGTGGATGCACAGGCGATCCTCGGGACCCCGAGCTGAAGGGCCTTGGAGACCCCGACGGTCATTCCGCGGTCCTTGAACGAGCCCGTGGGGTTCATCCCCTCGTGTTTCACGTGCAGGTTCTCGAGTCCTACCCATTCCGCGAGCCCTTCGGCACTGTACAGCGGGGTGCCGCCCTCATCCAGGGTTACCAGTGGCTCCACCGGAAGGTGGTCGCGGTACCTCCACACCGATTCGGGGGAGGGGTCGGAAAGGTCCAGGGCCGGCAGCTCCCCGTACCGCACCTCGAGCAGCGAGTCGCACTCCGGACAGGTGTGGAGCGGCCGGTCCGCGTCGAATACCCCGTCGCATCCAGTGCAGCGCAGGAAGGCCATCGCCTCTTATTGTGTTTCCATGTATTGAAGCCCTTTTCCCGGAAGAAAAACGGTTACCTCGGTGCCAAAATTCGTCCACGCCGGCGAGGGAGGAACAACGTCGGAGGCTGCGGGCTGGCGCTGCAGGGGGTGTGCGGTGCCGGGGTCACACACGGTGCATCTCCCTGAAAAGGTCCTCGTGCTGAGCGGTCGCCCTGACCCCCTGGCGCTCCGCCTCCTCGCGAAGCGCGTCCTGAAGCTCCTCGAGGGACACGTCGGCCTCCCCGAGGTCGGCGAAGAGAAGCATGGTGAATATGCCGCGCTCCACGGTCTGTGCGATGTCGAGGATGTTGGCGTCCACCTCTGCCAGGACAACAGTGAACCCTGCGACTATACCCGGGTGGTCCGACCCCGTTACCGTTATGACGACGACGTCGCTCATTCGTGACACCTGAAAACGTTTACGTACCTGGTCAGGCTTCGGTGAACCCTCTGCTCGTAGCGCTCGTCCGCGCCGTCCAGGGGGCGCGGTGCGGCGACAACCATATAACCCCCCGGCCTTAACACCCTTTCCATCCCCTCCATTGAGCGCCCGTATACGTCCTCGCCGTAGACCTTTACTGAGCGGCCGTAGGGCGGGTCCGCCACCGCCGAGTCGAAGCGGTCGTCACGGAACGGCAGGCTCCGGGCGTCGCCGGTGACGACCGCGGCGGCGAATCCCTCCTCCTCCACGTTCAGTAGCGTGCCGTTAACCATCGCCGGGTCCGCGTCCAGGCCGAACGGCTTGGCGCCCACCTTGGCGGCCTCTATCAGGAGGGAGCCGTTTCCGCACATGGGGTTAAGGAGGTCCCCTCCTGCCCTCGCGAGGTTTACCATGGCCCTCGCGGTGACGGGCTCCACGGCGCCGGGGTGGAAGAAGGGTCTCTGGTGGGGGCGCTTTCCGGCGAAGGAGCGGTCCAACTCGAGCAGCTCCTCCCCCACGAATAGCTCCTCCCTGCTGAGGACCGCGCGGAACTTTCTCTCCGGGGACTCCAGGTCCACCGTTCCCCCCGCGTCCACCAGCACGGACCCGATCTCGCGCTCCACGTCTATCGGGGACAGGTCCCTCCGGCCTCCCCTCATCCTTTTCGCCCGTACACTGAAGCTCTCGGAAAGCTCCAGCCCGGTCTCGAACTCCTCCGGTCTCTCCACCGAGTCCACGAGGCGGAGCACCCTGTGGCCCGTCCCGAGGCGCCGGAACGGCTCCGCCGGCCCCGTCTCTGCGAGGAGTAGCCCCGGGTACCTCGCGACCGGTTCGAAGGGAAGTCCCTCCGCCTCTGCTACCGCCCTGACCTCCGCTGCCGCCAGCTCCTCGTTCTCGCCGGAGAGCTCGAATACGTACGTGCCGCCGCACTCGCCGCTTTCCCGAGGCTCCCTGCTTCCGCGCTCCAACTATTACGGGAATTACAGGAGTCGGAGGTCCTCCAGTTCTCCCCTGACCTTTTCCACTCCCCTGCGGCTGTCCTCGGGAGTCTTTCCGCCCGTGCACACGACCTTGCCGCTGCCGAAGAGCAGGAGCACGACCTTCGGGTCCTGGAGCCTGTAGACGAGTCCGGGGAACTGCTCCGGCTCGTACTCCACGTTCTCCAGGCCCAGTCCGATCGCTATTGCGTTCAGGTCGAGAGGTCTCCCGAGGTCCGCGGAGGCCACGATGTTCTGGACCGTAATCTCGGGTTTCCCCTCGATGTCTACGCCGGCGCCCCTCATCTTGTCGAGGACCTTGCCTACGGCGGTTTCGACGTCGTCGACGCTCTTTGCGCCCGTGAAAACGACCTTGCCCGATGCGAAAATTAGCGCGGCGGTCTTGGGCTCCGTCAACCTGTACACCACCCCCGGGAACTTCTCCTGCTTGTACTCCGCTCCGACCAGCTCAGCGTTCAGTCTCTCCAGGTCGAGGTCCATGTCGAGCGACGTGGACGCGACGACGTTCTCAATCTTGATTGTGCTTTCAGTCCCCGCCATGCCTTATCACGAGTACTTAAAAGGTCCTTAAGGCTTATAAATACCCTCCCTCGTGGCAGAACTCCCACTTTCCAGGGGAAAACTTAGGCCACGGAAGGAGAATGGTTTCAGGCATGATTTACACCGAAGAGGAGGTCCTTGAGACACTGAGGATGCTGGAGGTGGAGAACCTCGACGTCAGGACGGTGACTCTCGGGGTGGACCTGGGCGGATGCGCGTCACGGGACCCGGAGAGGACCCGCGAGAGTGCCCGGGAGCTCCTGATTGAAGCCGCCTCCGGGCTGGTGAATGAATCCGACGCCGCGGAGATGCGGTACGGCGTCCCGATAGTCAACAGACGGATAGCCGTTACCCCCCTCTCCGAGGTGATGGAGGCCTGGAGCGACCCCTCCGTCGACGACGCCGTGGCGCTCGCGGAGGCGGTGGACTCCGCGGCATCGGAGGTGGGCGTGGACTTCATCGGCGGCTTCACGGCCCAGGTGGAGAAAGGTTTTTCCAGCGGAGACGAACTGCTGTTCAGGGCCGTGCCCCGGGCCCTGGAGGCCACGGAGAGGCTCTGCTCCTCGCTCAACGTGGCCTCCACGGCCTCGGGTGTGAACGTGGACGCCGTTAGCAGGGCAGGCGACGTGGTGAAGGAGGTCTCGGAGCTGGACTGGACCGCGTGCGCCCGGCTCGTGGTCTTCGCGAACGCGCCCCAGGACAACCCGTTTATGGCGGGGGCCTTCCACGGACATGCCGAGCCCTCGACGGTGATTAACGTCGGGGTCTCCGGGCCCGGCACAATCATGTCGGCGATAGGGGAGGACGCCTCCCTCCAGGGGATGGCGGAGTCAGTGAAGAGGACCGCATTCAAGATAACGAGGGCGGGCGAGCTCGTCGGCAGGGAGGTTGCGAAGGGGCTGGGCGTGGAGTTCGGGATTGTCGACCTCTCCCTCGCACCGACTCCCGCGGCGGGGGACTCGGTCGCGGAGATCCTAGAGGCAATGGGGCTCGAGAGCGTGGGCTGCCCCGGAAGCACGGCCGCACTCGCCCTTCTGACGGACGCCGTCAAGAGAGGGGGCGCGATGGCCAGTTCGTCGGTGGGAGGGCTGTCAGGCAGCTTCATCCCGGTTAGCGAGGACTCCGGCATGGCTCGAGCAGTGGAGAGGGGTGTTCTCTCGGTCGAGAAGCTGGAGGCGATGACCTCGGTCTGCAGCGTGGGTCTCGACATGGTTCCCCTACCCGGCGACACGTCGCCCGACACCCTCAGCGGAATCATAGCGGACGAATGCGCCATAGGGGTGGTCAACGGGAAGACCACCGCAGCCCGCCTGATCCCGGTTCCCGGGAGGGAACCCGGCGACCGTGTAGAGGTAGGGGGGCTTCTGGGTGGAGCGCCGGTGATGGAGGTCGCCCACGCCTCTCCCGGAAAGTTCGTGGGCAGGGGCGGACGGATACCTGCGCCGCTTAAAGGGCTGGGTAACTAGCTTAGTTGGCCTTCTCGGGGACGCCGCGAAGCCGTCGAAACGGGTGGCACCGAGAGTTATCCTTAGAGGTCTGCCGGGGGCGGTTTGCGGCGGGGGACCGGGACTCAGGTCGCCCTCTCAGTGCTCGAAGCCCCAGTACAGGTCCTCTCCGGAATCCACGTCCCTGACGTTTATCGCGTCCACCGGGCAGCCTTTTGCGGCCATGACCGCCCTCTCCATCCCGTCACCGTCCACGTCGTTCTCCAGCACGTACACCCCGTCATCCCGTTTACCCCCGACGAGGACGGCCTTTCCGTTATCCGGCTCGAAGTGGTCAGGGTCCTGGTCTACGCAGACAAAGGCACCGATGCAGGTCTCCCTGTCGTACTCGATTCTGATGCGAGGCATACGTGTAACTTACCCTCAGCGCTTAAAAACTGGGCGATTACTCCTTCCGTGTCCACTTCTTGTCGACCGACGAGTTCGAAACGACGAGCAGGTCCCCGTCCTCCGTGCGGATGCGGGTCTTCCTCAGGTCCACGTCCACCACCTCGCCGAAGCCCTCCCCCGTGACGATGCGGTCACCCACTGAGAAGTCCGGGTCTCTGAGCAGGTAGACACCCGCCACAACGTCACCTATCACGCCCTTCAGGGCATAATGATACCCCCAGCCCCACGAAGCCGACGGCGGTGCCAAGAGAAGCGGCGAGATCCGAGAACCGCCAGAACCGCCAGCGCAGCCGAGTGGAACAGGAACAGCCTGACGAGGAGTGCGGCGAGACCCGCGACGTCCTCGTGCCGCCCCGCCGTGACCAGTCCCCTCCTAACCGACGACGAGGCGAGGAGGACCAGGGGGTAGGAGACGGCGA
Source organism: Methanonatronarchaeales archaeon (assembly GCA_018263395.1). Taxonomy (GTDB): domain Archaea; phylum Halobacteriota; class Methanonatronarchaeia; order JAANXF01; family JAANXF01; genus JAANXF01. The sequence goes on along the minus strand of JAANXF010000013.1, from coordinate 8,014 downwards.
GCACCGCGAGTGCCGCCAACAGTCTGGGAAACGCAGCGACGGCACCGGCGTAGAGCCCCGAGAGAACGTCCCCTACTATCACGATAGAGATTCTTACACCACACGGGTAAAGCGTTTGTCCAGCCGTACGGCCCCACGCACCACGCATTACCTCCCTACACCGCGGAGTGGGCTCGGCCGGATTTGAACCGGCGACCTCCGCCATGTCAAGGCGACGTCATGACCAGCTAGACCACGAGCCCCGGAGTCTTATACCTCCACAGTTCTAAAAGGCTGCCGCAAACCTTTTCCCCTCCACGAAGATAACTCGAAGCGTGCTGGACGTCGCCATCATCGGCGCCGGCCCCGCCGGACTCACCGCAGCGGTATACGCGGCCAGGGGAAACCGGGAGACGGCGGTCTTCGGCGACGCGTACGACTCCCAGCTGGCGAGGGGAGGGACCTTCGATAACTTTCCGGGGTACCCTGACGGCGTGCTGGGTCTGGACCTCGCCGAGGAGATGCTGGAGCAGGCCCGGCAATACGGTGCTGAGACCGTGGATACGAGGGTCGAGGGGCTGTCGAGGGAAGACGGATTCACGCTGGATACGGAGACGGGGAGCCGTGACGCCCGGGCGGTGATACTGGCGACGGGGGCGGAGCCGCGCTCGATAGGGATAGAGGGAGAGGAGCGGTTCGAGCACAGGGGGCTCTCCTTATGCGCCTACTGCGACGGCCCCACCCACAGGGACGAGCCGGTAGCGGTGGTCGGCTTCGGAAACGGGGCCGCCAAGGCCGCCATCCAGCTGAAGGAGGTCGCGTCCAGGGTATACCTGCTATCGACCGAGGAGTCCCTTCGCTCGGAGAGGGTATACGAGAGGCGGCTGGAGGAGGCCGGAAACGTGGAGGTGTTCCTCGGCGTCGAGCCGACCGCGCTAAGGGGCGAGGACTCGCTGGAGGCGTTCGACTTCGAGGCGGGAGGCGAGAACCGGAGCGTCGAGGTGGACGGCGTCTTCGTGGAGTTCGGCAGGGAGCCCAGGGGCAAGCTCGCCGACGACGTCGGCGCGGAGCTGACGGGCAGAGGCTACGTCTGCGTCGATAGGCCCTCGATGGAGACCCCGGTCGACGGGTTCTTCGCCGCCGGGGACGTCGCCGGAGGAATGAAGCAGGCCGCCACCGCCGTCGGGGACGGAGCATCCGCCGCAATTTCGGCCATGAACTACCTGGAGGAGTGAGGATGGATAAGCACGGTACTGATACCTGCAGAGAGGAGGAGGTGGTCGCGCACTGCCCGGACTGCGGAGACGAGACGCTGCACGTCGTACACGTCTGCGAGGACAAGAAGACGTCCCGCTGCACCGTCTGCGGACACACCGCGAACTACCTGGAGCCCTGACCCGGAACAGACTTTACCGACCGACGGAGAATATGGTACACGGGGTCCGTGGTCTAGTCGGTCATGACATCGCCTTTACACGGCGAGGATCACCGGTTCGAATCCGGTCGGACCCACTCCGCTTCGCTCCGTGCGTCCTCCGGATTCTACACCCCTCGGCCCTCGCTTACGCTCGGCCCGGGGCAGTTCGTAATCCGGTCGGACCCACTCAGGGGCCTGCAGACAAGAAGCTGAAGGCTTCGACCGGTCGGACCCAGAACCCTTGTATTGGGCCCGGCTAGATTCATTGCCGCGATGAACTTCGGCTACCACTACACCTCCTTCGAGGACACCGGGACGGATATGCTGGAGTCGGTGAGAGAGACGGCGCACCGCGTCGAGGCCGCCGGCTTCGACTGGTTCAGCCTCATGGACCACCTCTGGCAGATTCCGTACGTCGGGCAGCCTGATGACCACTTCTTCACCTGCTACTCGATGCTTCCCGCCGTCGCCGCCCTGACGCAGGAGATGAGGCTCGGGGCCCTCGTCACCTGCGTCCACTACCGCAACCCGGCGCTGCTCGGCAAGCTCGTCACCGACCTCGACCACATCTCGGGTGGCCGGGCCGTCCTCGGCATCGGCGCGGGCTGGTTCCAGGACGAGTACGAGGGCTACGGCATAGAGTACCCCGACGACGCCACCCGCATATCGCAGATGGAGGACGCCGTCCGCCTCATCAAAGAGACGTGGACCGCGGAGAACCCGGTGAGCTACGACGGGGAGCACTACTCCGTCGAGGACCTGGTGCTCTCCCCGAAACCGGTGCAGGACCCGCACCCCCCGGTCCTCGTGGGCGGTGGAGGGGAGCAGCTGACCCTAAAAGCGACGGCCAAAGAGGCGGACGCGTGGAACGTCTTCTCGCACCCGGAGGAGTACGCCCACAAGCTCTCCGTACTGCAGGAGCACTGCGACGACGTGGGTCGGAACTACGACGACATCGAGAAGACCGTCGCCAACGTCGCGGTGATACGGGACACCGAGGACGAGGCACACGACGCCTACGAGGCTATGATGAGCGACAGAGCCGCTCCGGTTCCGGCGAGGGACGAGTACCGCGGAGCCGTAGGTACACCGGAGCACGTGGCCGCCACCGTCGAGGATTTCCGGGACCTCGGCGCGGACCTCTACATCTTCCGCGTCCCGGGGAACGATGGGGAGACCATCGAGCGGTTCATCGACGAGGTGGCGCCGGAGTTCGTCTAGTCGCCCAGGTCAAGGTTTGACGAACGGACAGGGCTGCTCCAGAAAGCGCTGATTCTGTGTCCACCCTGTTCGCATTAGAACGCTCCCAATGAGAGAGTGGACACCTTCCCTCGCATCCTCCTCGGATAGGTCTAAGTCAGGGTAAGTGTTGAGGAATTCATCGACAGCGGTACGGGCATCCTCCACGTGCCCATGTTCTTCCGAACCGGACTTCGCATCTCCAGTGACCATCGCTTCCCAAAGCAACATGCTCGGACCCTCAGAATCTTGGAACAGCTCTAATTTCAGGTGCGGCTCGACATCATCAGGTACAGCATTCCAAACCTTATCAAGAACATACCTCGCCTCGACGAGACCAACTCCGAGGACCGCGGCCCCTGCTCCAGCAGACCAAGGCCTCCCTGACCCCTCTTCCTCCTCACGCTGGGATGTAAGGTCCTCAGGCTCATCACGCACCGGGACGTAGAGCGGGCACTCGAACCCGAGCGCGACCTTTCGACCCTCGTTCAGGTCGCTTACGACACCTTCAACAAGGGTGTCGATGTCACTGGAATTATCCTCGATTTCGCTTTGTCCAGAAGTATCCGGTCCCTCTCTTGCCCACCCGAAATTACCGCTTTTTATCGACCCGACATCCGCACAGTACACGACGAGTTCGCCCAACCCGACTCACCCCTCCCCGTACCGCCTGTAGACCTCCCGCCCGAGCCTGTAGGCCGCGGCGACCGGTACGGCGATTATGGCGAGGTAGATTATGGCCTGGACTGTTCGGAAGAGTAGCTCGATTCCTCCGGCGAAGGTCTCTATGGCAATGGTGACGAGGTTGTCGAGCATCCGCTTAACGCGCTCCTTCACGCGGTTCCAGACGTTGTCGGGCGTGACGGCGACGGACTTTCGCTGCCTTATCCGGACCTCGACCGTGGCGTAGTCGCTCATCTGTTGCTTCGAGGAGAGCTCGCGCTGGTACTGCCTCTGCAGCTCCTTCTCCGTCAGCTCCATACGCAGCTCCGCCTTCTCCCTCCCCGCCTCCATGCCGCGGACCTCCTCCCTGAGGTCCTCGTAGTCCGCCAGGGTGCTGTTCAGTATATCCAGCTCGTCCAGCTCATCCTTTGACGATCACGGAAGGTTTGAAAGGTTTGGAAGACCTGGACACGTACCTTATAGTCTCACGCGTGACCCTATGTATCGAGGAAAATCAAGGAAAACAGGGAAATTGAAGAATTTGACACATAGCTTATATTACGACGCGCGGGAGCTTTTCCCGAAAAAACGCGGCGCCGCACAGCGATAAAACCTGGGTCACCCGGTGTTTCGCCGCCCCGAAAGAGGGGTGTAGGTGCAGAAAACCCCCGGCGACCCCGCCATAATAAGGATAACACCAGCCACCGGAGCACAGACCACCAGAGAGATCCAGGTACCCTCCGTCCTGGAAGCTGGCCAGAAAGTCGACATGACGACATCACCCTCATTCAGGGTTCCGACTAACACCCCTGAAGTTCCTACAGAGGTTCCCACAATTAGGGTTCCGACTAACACCCCTGAAGTTCCTAAACCCATTTCGAAACTTCAAGAACTCGACATCACAGTTGAGCCAAAGGAGATAGAGGCCATCGGCGGCGAACAGGTCACGTACCACGTTACGCTGGACTGGGAACCAGTTGATTGGACCGGCCCAGTCAAAATAGAGCTCAAAGCGGAAGGACTAGGACAGTCAAGAACATCCAGTTACGACTACTTCATCACGGAGGACATGGTTCCCCCGATAGAAGCCCCAATAACCTTCCGGGTACCGGAGAACGCACCTCCAACCACCTACACCACAGAGATTAAAGCCAAAGCACCTGTTAACGGAGGAAGACCTGGCGAAATCAGTCCCCAGGGCTGGGAGGAAGAAGTAATTGTGGCAGTTACAAAAGTAGTCCTAAGAGTACTGCTGGAGGAACTACAAAGCCCCGGATTCCTAGGTATAACCAGCTCCACCGCACTAATCGGGCTTGCCTACCTCTTAAGGGAGAGATTTAAATAAACGCCCAAGGATCGAATCTAACCCATGGATGGGTAGACTACTGAAGAAAGAATGGGCATTAGCCCTTCTTTTAATATCCGGACTCCTATCGACTTCGGGATGTGTTGGGGACGGAGGGGTCGACGAGAACCAGACCTTCACTCCCACTCCTACCCCCAGCCCCACACCTAGCCCCTACAAAGACGATGCGAAGGAGAGTGCAAAGGAAGCGAAAGACCTCCTATACACACTCAACCAGAGGGCAGACCACCTCGTGAGAGAGGTCGAGATAGCCGACAGTAGAGGAGTCGATATCTCAACTCCCTCCAGCACCCTAGGTGCAGCATCGGAGAACCTTAAACAACTCGAAGGAAAAGTTACCAAAATCAACAGCTCACTCTCCAGAGGAGATTACCTAAGCGCCCTATCACTATCAGAAGACGTCATAAGTAAAGCCAACTCCGTAAACAGGTCCCTCACGAAATCCAAACAAGAGCTGGAGCAGGCGTACGAAACGGCCATCGAGGAGGCGAAGCAGGAACTCCAAAAATCAAACGAAGAGTACCAAATCGCTGCGGCCTACGTCTCCTCTGCTAAACAGGCAGGGGCCGATACCACTACCCTCCAAAACCAGCTTCAGGTAGCGAAAGAAGGGATTGATAACGGTTTAGACTCCCTACAGAACCGCCAATTCGACACGGTAAGTAATGAAGCCAAAAAAGTAATCGAGAAATCTGGAAACATCCAGGAGAAGGCCGTTACAGCAGGGAAGAATGCCGAGGCCAGAAACGAGATTGAAACGATTGAAAGCCGATTGACCTCCGCACCATCCAAACCTTTCATCGACAAAGCCCATCAAAGCCTAAATATCGGAGAGTACGGAGCCGTCGAACAATCCCTTCTACAGGCACAACAGACCGAACAGATATCCAAGTACCGTGGATTCACTCAAACCGTATCCAACAAGTACAACCTGACGCTCGTATCCCTCGAAGAAACCCTCGATAAGGCATCCGAAGACCTCACCCATGACAGAAGCCCTAAAAAAGAGCTAGAGCAGGCGTCAGAGGAAGTAGATGCAGCTCTAGACGCTCTGGATAGCATAACTAGTGCGGAATCCGAAATAGCCAAAGCGGAATCTGAATCAACACTTTTCGTAGATGCCGACATCTCGAAACCGGCGAACACCCTTCAACTAGCCAAGGAAAAACTACAGACAGGAGAGTACAGCGAGTCTATACAGCTATCGGAAGAGGCACAAATAGAGGCCCAAGATGAGGCGAAAAGGATTCAGGAGAAGATACAGTCAAACCCCTTACTCCGCATCTCAAGTTTTCTCTACGATAAATTCAAATCAGCTACCAGCAACAAAAATGGTGCCCCATCCAGTGTCTCCATCTCAAGCCCTGCTCAAATAGATATCCGTGAAGTCAGTCTCTCCTATAAACCTCCCCAGAACCCGGATATCGAACCACTAGAATTCGAGGGACTTTCAGCCAAAGTACCAGCCGCAGAAATAAAAAAGGAAGAGAAAGAAGAGGCAGAAGCGAGCAGAACCCCGAAACCTCCAGACTTCGACCTAGGCATAAACAATGTAGATTACAGCTTAAACGTCTTTTCAGTTTCAGTATGGGGGGAATCCTCAATTACGAATACAGGGGAGCAGACGGCGGAGGATGTCCAGGTCAGGCTTGAGCTCTTTACATTAGGGGGAGAGCGGATTGAAATCAACGGCCACAACTATTTAGAGAAAAGTGTTGGCGATCTTGGATCTGGTGAACGTTCAACCGAACATGTAGAGTTTACTATAGGATACGACGATGCTAATTCGATAAATAGCGACGGCGAAGCGAGGGCCAAATATCGCGTGTTCTACGGAAATGGAAAAGAGAAAAAAATTGAATATACTTTCCCTATCGGTTAGCACTTATAAGCTCCCTATCGCTTAGCAGTGAGATATCTAATTGGCAATAGACTGGCCGAGAGTATTTCGAAGCGGTCACACCCGACGGATACCGAGCTCTTTCGTGCGTCGTATCCACACCTCGACCTCTCGCTGGCTGATCATCGATGGCGAGGGGTACCCCGGCCTACTCGCCCCGTACACTGCCTCTTCACGAGACTCGGCTGCTCCGAAATTCATGCGAAAAATCTCCTTGGACCGACTGCCGGGGACGGAGACTATGAGGCTGCTGTCGCTATGGACCCGTGATGAGGAGTTCGGACCTTGAATTGATTCGCCGAATCTAGAGTGGTTTAGGCCTTTCAGGAGCTGGAAGGCTTAGGCCTTCTTGGAGGTGGTAAGCCGGTGGCGGGGTAGTGGTGCTTAACCGGGAGGGAAGCGGCGGAGAGCCGATGGGTTAGTGGTGCTTAGTTAGCGGCGAAGCGGTGCTACGAGCACCACATGGCGACCCGCCTCCACACACCAAGACCCGGGTTACAAGGTTCGGGGAGAGGGGAAGACCCAGGAAACATTTTAACTTCTTTCCCTGTGTACCTCTACTACCGGATGACAGGGTACACCTGCAAAGATTGCGGTGATGGGTTCGACTCCAAGCAGGCACTGGGAGGGCATCGCAGGAAGGGATGCAGCAGATCCCAAGGACCGGTCACCAGAGCGATCAAAGGGTTGAAGCGGAGAATACGTGAGTCGTCAAGCGTGAGGTACGAGGTAGTGCACCGGAAACAGGGAACCCGGTCCTGGAAGACCGTGAAAGGCTTCTCCGACCTCGAAAAACCCGTTTCAGAGGAGAGCTTCAAAAAACTGCCCATCCAGCTCAAGTCGGGCTACATCTACGCAGCAAGAGAAAGAAATCCGGACGGAGAAATAGGGAAGCAACAGTGGAAATTCTCCCACAGACTTGAGCTAGGGAGGCTCAGAGAGGAGATAAAGCAACTGGAGGAACAGACCCGGCGCGGAACTATCCCAACGGACCCGGAAAAGGCCCGCGCCCACCTAGCCAGCCTCGTAGTAAACGGGGAGCTCTCAACTGAGAGGATGGAGGTAATACTGAAATACCTGAAGGAAAACAGGAAGAAAGGATTACTGGACTACATAGATCTCCCAGACGAGATAGTTATTAAGTAAAAAAGGCAGGAACCTCTAGGTCGGTATCGGAATCTCAGTCTTTGAAAATTATGCAGCAAACGAAGAAGATCTTCGTTACCCAAAAATTGAAGAGGTGAAGAGAATATGAAGGTATCAGACGACGAGCGGGGTTTCCACCATCTAATACGGATTTTACGAATAAAACCTTTTATGGGCATGCGCCGACCGGGATTTGAACCCGGGCTACAGCCTTGGCAAGGCTGAGTCATACCGCTAGACCATCGGCGCCACCGGCCTGCCTGTTGGTAAGCGGTAAACATTAGTCTTTCCCGAGGCATTTTCC
>JAANXF010000012.1 GCA_018263395.1 Methanonatronarchaeales archaeon | reverse complement strand
ACCTTCAACAATTCAAACAAACTATCAAAAAACTCTTCGAAAAATACTCAAAGAGAAAAACATTCGCACAGAGCTGGATCAAGAAATTCTGGACACAGATAATAAAAGAGTAATGTCAATAACTATACTTGGGGACCGGCAGGATGGGGCAAGCAACCTCGTCGCAGCAGTTCTTCCGAAACGTGGGCGGAACCGTGGGCGTCGTGGCACTCGGCCTCGTAATGATAACGTCGATGAGGGGCGAGCTGTCCAGAACGGGTTCGGTCTCCGGCATAGGCGAGTTCAGGGAGGCCGTCATGAGTGGCTCCTCGCTGGAGTTCGGCGGCGTCATGGCTCACGGCCTCACCACGGTCTTCGCCGCCTCCGCCGTGATCTGCCTCGCCGTGGTGCTGCTGACGCGCTACATCCCGTCGAAGTCGTCGGGTGGCCGCGGTTAGGGCGGCGTCGATTCGTGCGGAGTGGTTCAGACCCTACCGGTATAGATTGGGCCGACCCAAGTTACCGCCGGGATGGAGCACCACCCGACGATGAGGGGGCCCGGCGCTGGGTGACACCGTGCAGTTCTACCTGATCGACCACGAGAGCCGGTTCGGCTGTACGGCTCCCACGACAGGATGGGGTTCGCCACGGACCCCTACTCCGTCGCCGACCTCGTGGCCATCCTGCCCACCGTATCCCTCGTCGTGCTGCCCGGCCTGGGCATATGGCGGCCTCCATCTCGATCCTGCAAATCCTCCGGGTATTCCGGGCCCTGAAGTTCTTCTGCTTCACCGGGACCCCCGCTTCTTCCTCGGCACGGTCTTCACGTACCTCCTGAATGTGATGCGGCTCTTCCTGACCGTGCTCACGATTTTCTCATCTCCTCCGGCCCCTTCTGTCACGTCGAGAACGCCTCCAGCCCGGGCGTGTAGATCTTTCGACGCCTTCAACTTCACCGTCGACCCGGCGAGCCGTCGGGTAAAAGTTCGGTTAATATGGTGATTACCGTAAAAGATTGGTGAACTTCTCCTTCTTGAAGGGAACCCGCAATCCTTCACGAAAACAGAGGAGGAAACGGCCCATCCAACCACACCTTGACCTCGATAAAAATCACCACACATCTCCAATAATCATTATAATTACACAGCCCGGGACCCACGATTCAGTAAATAGCGGACGACTGGCGCATTCATAAACGTGCTACCCATCTTTTATAGGAGTACGTTTTGAATAGAGCCACCCCATGGCTGAGGAGGCCGGGACAGAGGATATCGGCCTGTCCAGGGACATGTCCCTGTTCGACATCACGTTCATCGGCGTCGGTGCAATGATAGGGGCCGGCGTGTTCGCCCTAACCGGGTTCGCCGCCGGCATCGCGGGGCCGGCCCTCCTGCTGGCCTTCGCCCTGAACGGTTTCGTGGCGGTATTCACCGCTGCCTCATACGCGGAGCTAGGTGCCGCTTTCCCCGAGGCGGGCGGTGGATATCTCTGGGTGAAGGAGGCGCTCGTCGACCCGAACGGCTTCTTCGCCGGGTGGATGTCCTGGTTCGCCCACGCCGTCGCCTGCTCCCTCTACGCAGTCACGTTCGGCGTCTTCCTGACCGAGCTAATCATCTACTCCACCGGGCTGCACCACGACTTCCTGTTTCTGGGTTTTTTATCGAGAGGAATCGTTGACAAGGGTCTGGCGGTCCTGATGGTGGCGGCGTTTGCGTACATAAACTACAGGGGTGCCGAGGAAACGGGCAAGGCCGGGGTGTTCGTCACCGGAATAAAGATCGTAATCCTTTCGGTCTTCATCGCCTTCGGGATAAAGGCTACGCTTTCGACTCCTGACTGGCCCTCGAAGTTCCTGTCCAGCCCCGGGTTCGCCCCGAACGGGTGGTTCGGAATTATAGGCGCAATGGGGTTCACCTACATCGCGTTCGAGGGGTACGAAATCATCGTACAGAGCGGCGAGGAGGTCGTCGACCCCGGAAGGGACATTCCAAAGGCAGTTTTTACTCCCTGCTCATCGTCGTCCCCATCTACGTACTTGTGGCGTTCGCCGCCATCGGCGGCATCACTGTCGACCAGGGAATCCTGGGGCTCGCCGGGCTCTCCGAGGCGGTGCCGACCTGGAGCGTCCTGGGAGAACTGGGGGAGATAGGCATTATCCAGGCCGCCGGCCAGTTCGTGCCCTACGGCGTCCCGCTGCTGCTGATCGCCGGCCTCACCGCCACCATGTCGGCCCTCAACGCCACGGTCTACTCGTCGAGCAGGGTCTCCTTCGCCATGGGGCGGGACCGGGCCCTCCCGGCGGTATTTAACGCCATCCACCCCGTCAAGAGGACGCCGCACTGGGCCATACTGTTCTCCGCCCTCGTCATAGTCGCCATGGCGGTTCTGCTACCCATCGAGAGCGTGGCCGCTGCCGCAGACATCATGTTCATACTGCTGTTCGTGCAGGTCAACTGGACAGTTGTCAAGATGCGGCAGACCCACCCCGACCTGCCCCGTACCTTCAGGATACCGTTGATGCCGTGGCCACCGCTCGTGGGGCTCGTGCTCCAGTTCATCCTCACGCCGTTCCTGATATACGAACTCGGGCTGGAGGCAATCGGTCTCGGTCACGGAAACGAGGGGCTCGTGGCCCTGCTGGCCACCGTCGTCTGGATGGTGGGGGGAACCGTGATTTACTACGCGTACTCCCGGCAGCAGGAGGAGGCGAAAATCGAGGAGGAGATGCCGAGGGTCGTCACCGAGCACCCGGTCGAGAAGAAGAGGTACAGGATTTTGGTGCCGGTGGCTAATCGGGAGAACCTGGAGGCACTGATGGACACCGCGCTGGACGTGGCGAGGGACAGGGACGGCGAGGTGATGGTGCTCAACGTGGTCACGGTACCCCAGCAGACCCCCATCACCGAGGGACGGCGATTCACGGGAGAGGGCAGGAAGATTCTCGATGAGGCCTCCCGCCTCGGTGACGCCGCCGGGGTCCCCGTCGGCGGAGTCATTCGAATCGGGCACGACCCCGCGAGGGCCATACTGAACACGACGAAGCAGTACGACAGCGACGTCGTCCTGATGGGGTGGAGGGAGAGGTCCTACCGGACGGAGTTCGTCTTCGGGAGCAACGTCGACGACGTCGTACGGAAGGCCCGATGCGACGTCTTGGTCCAGAAAATTGAGGAGCTCGATGAGGTCGAAAGTATCCTCGTCCCGACGGCCGGGGGGCCCCACGCGGAACTCGCGGGGAAGGTCGTGGGGGCGATAGCCAGGGGACACGGCGCGGACGTGGAGGTCGTCTCGGTGATCGAGCCCGGGGCGTCGGAGGGACGCAGAGAAAGCGCGATAGAGAGGGTCGAATCGGCCGCCGAACACGTGAGCACGGGAGTGAACGTGAAGGAGGGGCTGGTGGAGGGGAGAGACGTGGTGGAAACGCTCGTCAGTCTATCCGATAAAAACGACGTCACGGTCGTGGGCGCGACGCGGGAGGGGCTCTTTCAGCAGTTCCTGTTCGGCTCCGTCCCGGAGGAGGTTGGACGAAGGAGCAGTAATACCGTGATTATGGCGAGGCGAAGCCTCGGCGTCCGGTCCTGGACTAAGAGGTGGCTGAATCTCTGAATCAACTTAAAACCCAGGCGGGGCGGGTGCTTCAGGTTACGGCCCCCGGGCCTATTCTGGGGGCTCCGGGATACGGAACTGTTTTTGGAGCCGGTCCCCACCTGGAGAGGTGAGGGGGAAGTTTTTACTCCTACTTCTGTTCGTGGCCGTCTTGGCATCGGGTTGTACCGGGGATTCGCCGCCAGGTAACGGTGACGGCTGGGTTCGTGATGGGTCCGGGGCTCGGAGCGAGTCGGGCACAGAGGGAGACGGTGACGCCACAGAGGTTCCCGGGGACGACGAAATCGGGAAGGACGAGGCGACGAGCGTAACTGTCACCGGGCCGGACGATGGTGAAGAGGAGGAAGAGCCCGAGGGAATCGTCCTCACCCTGCCGTTCGCACCGGAGGACGACCCGCACGGCCTGCTGCCCATGGGGGAGACCGAGAGCCACGACGGGGAGCCCCACGTTGGGATAGACTTCTTCTGGGACCACGAGGTGGATATCGTGGCGCCGGCGCCGGGCGAGGTCATCTACGTGGAGCAGAGGACGGAGGGACACGCCGGTACGTGGGACGTGTTCGTCCGGACCGGGGAGTACACGGTGGGGTACACCGAGATGGGTAAAGTAAACCCGGGCCTCGAAGTCGGGGACAGGGTGGAGCGCGGGGAGTTGCTCGGGACGAGCTGGGAAGCGACACCAGAGGACGACCACTGGATGATTCACTGGGAGTTCGGGTACGCGAGGGAGGGGTGGCGGGACTACACCACCGGGGGCCGGGTGCCGCACCCGGAGAGGCTCTGCCCAATGTCCTTCTTCACGGACGGGTCGCGGAGCCGTATACAGGCGGTGTGGGATAACGTGACCTGGGTTCGGGACGGCGAGGACCTGAAGGAGCGGTTCCCCTACATCTGCAGCGGAGTCTTCCACGAGAAGGACGAGTGATTACTGCTCTGCGGCTTACCCGAGTTCCTCCTGTATCCCGGCGAACTGCTCCACGGCGGACTCCGGGTTCTCCACGATGTACTCCTAGACCTCCCGCTTCCGGTCTGCGTCATCCACCTCATCGAGTACCCCTGGCAATCTCGGGGAGAACGGGGCCACCGAATTAATAAGAAGTGACCCGGGTATCGGAATGGAAGGCGCCGGGTGTACGTGCGTGACCGGGGGCTTATTCTGGCCTCAGGAAGCAGTGGGGACATGGGGAACCCGTTTCGGATGCTGGGAAGCTACGTCGGTTTCGCCCTCGGCCTCGTTCCTGGATACTTCTCCTTCGCCGTCGTGCTACACCTGGCCGAGACGGGGCGGTTCCACCCCGCCGCTCTGCTCATTCCGTTGGTGCCTCCGGTCCTGGGCTTCCTCGCCGGATGGGGGGTTCAGGAGTTCCTACGGCGCTGGGGCTGAAAATAAGGGCCGCCTTCGTTCTTATCCTGGAGAGACCGATTAGAGATACGTTGGCCAGCGCGGATTCGAAACTTTCCGGACGAGTGAAGCGGAGCGGCGGCCAGGAATGTGAGAATCAAGATGACCCACGAACGAGTCCTGTGAGCTAAGTGGGCCAGCGCGGATTCGAACCGCGGACCTCACGGTTATCAGCCGTGCGCTATAACCTGGCTAAGCCACTGGCCCATGGATTTTTAGAAGCGGGACAGAGGGTTAAATTTTGCCCACCCGTGAAACCTTTTTAGAGCGGGCGGCGATACCGGGCCGATGGTTAGCTGGAAGTACACCTTCTTCGACGAGTGCGAGCCGATAGAGATGCGGGACCCGCTGGCCGAGGTCCTCGGCGCGGTGGAGGAGGGCGAGGTGCTGGAGTACGGGTACGGCGACGTGGTGAGGATGGCGGGGCACTCCTGCCCCACGGTCTCCGGGGCATTCATCGTGACGAGGCGGGCGCTGAGGGAGCTGTACGGCGACGAGACCCCCGTCCGGGGGGACGTGAAGGTGACGCTGAAGGGCGGACCGACCCGCGGCGGGTACGGCCCCATGTCGCAGGTCATCTCGCTGATAACCGGGGCGTGCGGGGAAGAGGGGTTCGGAGGTCTCCGCGGATTCTCCAGCCGACGGAACCTGCTGCTCTTCGACCGCGAGGACCTGCAGAGGAACGCCTTCGTCTTCGAGCGCGTCGACACCGGGGAACGGGTCGAGGTGGTGTACGACCCGAGCGGCCTGCCCGCCGACCCGGAGATGAACGTCCTGCTGGGAAAGGTGCTGGAGGACTCCGCGTCGGAGGTGGAGCGGGAGCGGTTCCACGACCAGTGGCAGGGCTGCGTCCGGGAGGTGCTGGAGGCAGACGACGAGGAGGTGCTGGAGGCCCGGAAGCCTAATTAGAGAGAGGACCGAAGAGGTTCCCTGTCCGGGCCGGTAGATCAGCGGTAGATCGCGTCCTTGGCATGGACGAGGCCTCGGGTTCAAATCCCGACCGGTCCACTTCGTTAAACGTCCTTTCCCGGGCCGGTCACGCCGCCAGTGCCGTTCGGCCAACCTCGCCGTATCGAGTTCTGCCCCAAGTTCATGCAGGTTAACCACGATACCCGGTTGTGGCCTTAAGACGAGGCAAATCCTTCGAGGAGCTTTACGGAGAGGCCCGAGGGTACGCTTTAGTCGTCACTCCGAGCGTCCCCCTCGCCAGGGGGTTGAACCGGCGTCTCGACGAGGCCCATCTGGGTTACTTCGCCGCCACTCCCCGGATGCTCGCGACGGGCGAGCCTGAGAAAAGGGACGCGGAGACCGTGTTCAGGGCCCTGGCCACGGGAACGGATCTGGACTGGAAGTCCTGCTCCATCGTAGCCGAAACCGCGCTCGGTTACTGGGAGGAGACCGGCGATCTGGGCGGATTCGAGGAGCACCTGGGAGGGCTGAGGAGTTCAGGGGAGATATTGGGGATCGTTCAAGAGACTGACACTGCGCACCGGCAGCTAGAGAACTACGACCTCGAAGAGGGTTCCGCCGCCGTGATCGGCGAGGAGTGGCTTTCGGAGCTGGAGAGGAGCGTCCTTCCTGAGAGTTACGAGTCGATAAATCCCTTTCGGGAGGGTGAGGAGACGGCGATGCCGGAGTTCGGGGTCTTCGACTCATCTACATCGATCGTGGACGCCATCCTGGACAACGTCGAGGAGAAGTTTGCCGACCGGGTGGCCATCGTCATGGACTCGGCGGGACCCTTCCCGGCACTCGTCGAATCGGCGTTCAGGGCCAACGACGTACCCTTCGTATCCAGGAAAGGCGTATCGAGCCAAGGAGGCGTCAGGACTTTCCTAACCAGCCTCAGGACCGGCCTCGAAACCATCAACCCGACGGTGAACAGGGTCCGGGGCCTGCTGTCCTTCATCGGAGAAGAGGCCTACAGTGAGGACGGCCAGAAGCGTATCGAGACGCTCGGCCACGACGGGGTGGAGTCGGTGAAGGCGCTCCTCGAGACCCTCACCGGGGGAACCTTCGCCGAGGCCCTGAATATCTTCGAGGAACGGACAGGTGCCGACGTCGAACCCCTGCGAAGAGAGATTTCGGAGCTGGAGATGCTGGATACAGAGGTCTCGGACCACGCACTGTCCCGGCTGGAGTTCTTCGTGGACTCCTACGACCCATCCCTCGACCGTGAGAGCGAAGGCGTCCTTCTGGTTGACGCAAAGTCGGACCCCTACGTCGACCGGGACGTGGTGTTCTACCTCGGGATGGACGCCGACTGGACCCGGGGCATACCGGACCGCCCCTGGATCGACCGGGGACGACGGGACAGGGAGAACCTGGAGAAGTTCCAGGCCCTGATACAGAACGGCGAGACCCGTATATACGCCGTGCAGAACTTCCGGGGAGGAGACGCCGTCACCCCGTGCCTCTACCTCCACGAACTCGTCCCGGGGGAGTTCGAGGAGTTCCGCGACCTCCCTCACCACGACTACGGCACCGTCAGGGAAGGGACGGGCCAGCCCTTCGAGGCGGGGGACGGGGAGGTCGGTGAGGCGGAGCCGGTGGAGACGCTGAGCCAGTCGGAACTAAATACCCTCGCGAACTCGCCGAAGGACCTCTTCTTCGACCAGCTGGTCGAAACCCCTGGCAGGGACTACTTCACCAGGGGCAACGTGCTTCACGACTTCGCCGAGCTCTACGTCGAGGAACCCGGACTGGTTGAAGAGAAAAGTTTGGAGAAGCTGGTGGATTGGTGTCTGGAGGAGATGGAGCCCTTCCTTCCGCGGTACCGCGCCCCCGTGCTGGAGACCAGTTTCCTGGTAGGGATGCGGAACGCCGGGGAGTTCATCGACGACAACCGGCCGTTCCCCGATTCCCCCGGAAGTTACCGACCCGGCCCCTGGGGAAACACCCTGGCGGACCACTTAGGGGTCGAATTGGAATCGGGCGTCGCGGAGCAGTTCTTCGAGGACGTGGAGCTGGGGGCGAGGGGCGTGGTGGACCTGGTGCTCGACGATACCCACCTGATCGACTTCAAGACCGGGCCCCGGAACTCACAGTCCTCGGTGGTGCGGGACGCCTCCGTCGACCCGGTCTCCGACACCCCGGACTTCCAGGCCCCGATGTACCTCGCCCACCACCGACGAGAGGTGCCCGGGAAGAAGCTGCACTTCACGTTCCTACACGTGCTGGACAACGTGGGGGACCGGGTCAGCGGCGACGGAAGTGTAGACGACATCGCCACCACGGTGACCTACCACCCCGAGACCTTTCCAGAATACGCGTCCTCCAGGGAGGCCTACGAGGCGCAGATGCGGGTCTCGGAGAGCAACGACCGCTGGAAGCTCCTGGACCGGATGGGGTACGAGGCGTACAGGAAGTTCTTCGAGGGGAACGAGTTCCCCTACTTCGACGCCAAGGACGAACTACTGGAGACCGATTTCGCCGCCGAGTACGTCCGCCACGGAGAGAGGGAGATAGGCGACTACAAGTACGTCCGGAAGGGGTGCAGGAAGTCTCTGAAGAAGCTGTTCGACATCCGGAGCGAGAACTTCTTCGAGGAGGACCTGGACCGGTTCGAGGAGTTCCTGCAGGAGAAGGTCGAGGAGTACAATCAGTACCGAAGCGACGGGTTCCCGGTCGGGGAGCCGAACTATGACCGCGTAAACCACAGGGACCTCCTGATCGATGGCTGACGATAACCCCAACCCGGAGCAGCGGGAGTTCATCCGGTCGGGCGACGGGGTCTACCTCGTGGACGCCGGGGCCGGTACCGGTAAGACCTTCGCCCTCACCCGGCGATACCGGTACCTGCTCGGGGAGGGGTACGAACCGGACGACCTTTTGCTCGCCACCTTCACCCGGAACGCCGCCTCCGAGATGAAGGAGAGAATCATTTCGGAGACGGAGTACGACCAGACGAAGCTGCGGGACGCCCCCATCACGACGTTCCACGCCTTCTGCAAGGACCTGCTGGGGAACCACGGGAGCGACGCCCCTATCCTCCTCGGCGTAGACGACAGGGTGACGCCGTCGACCCGGGTCGTCTCTCAGGAGGAGGTGGAGGAGGAGCTGTTCGCCCGGTTCGTCGACAAGTTCTCGGAAACCTACCCGAAGTACCACCGCTACCTCCAGGCCGTGAACGACCCGGTTTCCCTCCTGGACCTGATCCGGAATCTCTCCGCCAAGGGAGTCTTTCCCCATAGAGAAGGGTGGTACAGCGGCGAGACGTACCTCGACGGCGACCTCGACCGGTTCCTGGATATCTTCGACGAGGCGAACCGGCCCAACGAGGGGAAGAACGGGGCGACGCAGTCCGACCTGAGGAAGTGGCTGGGTCAGAGGTACGGCGGCGACAGGACATACCTCCCGGAGGCACCGGCCAGGGACGAGGTGAGGGGCGGAAGGGGCGCGAAGTCGATCGACAGGGACCTGGCGGAGCGGGCCTTCCACGAGGACCGGGAGGGCCTGAAGGCCTTCGTCCACGACGTCTACTTCGAGTACGTCCGGTACGCCCTGCGCCGGAACTACCTGAACTTCGGATTCATCCAGATGCTTACCTACGCCCTCCTCCGCGAGGACCACGAGCTCCGGGAGGACACCCGGTTTCGCCACGTCATGGTGGACGAGTTCCAGGATACCTCGGAGATCCAGTTCAAGCTCGCCATGCTGCTCTCCCGTGGAAACCTGTGCTGCGTCGGCGACTGGAAACAGTCCATCTACGGCTTCCAGTCCGCCTCCGTCGAGAACATCCTGAACTTCCGGCGACGGCTCCGGAGGTACCGCGACGAGCTTAACCGGGACGCTGTGAGGATCGATTACGGGGTGGAGCCGGTGGAGACCATCGAGTTCACCCGGAACTACCGCTCCACCCAAGAGATACTCGACCTCTCCGGGGAGACTCTGCTACTCCCCGCCACCGACAGGGAAGAGATCGATGCCGAGGAGGTCAGGGACCGCACCGTGTCTCTCGAGGCCGAAACCGACCGCGGCTCCCGTATCGAGGCTCTGCGTGGCGAGGAGGAGAAACTGGCGGTGCTGGAGAAGATACAGGAGATGCGGGGCAACCCGGAGTACGCCGTGGAGAGGGATGGCGAACTCGTCCCTCCCGGGTTCGGCGACATTGCGGTCCTCACCCGCACCAACCAGTTCGGGCGCGAATTACGTAACGAGGCCGACGAACTTGGCGTCCCCATGGAGCACGAGGGAGAGACGGAGCTATTCACCTCCCGACCCGCTTTGTTACTCTTAGCCTGGCTCCGCATACTGGAGGAACCGGGAACCCGCAGGGGCTGGAGCGTCGCGCTAGAGGGGGCGAACTACCCTCCGGCCCGGGTCGAGGAGATGCTGGAAACGGGGGACTACCCCAGAGACGTGGTGGAGTTCCGTGAGGAGCTGGAGAGGTTCGACGACGCTGCGGCGGTGGCCCGCCGGGTGTTCGACCGGTACGGCCTGAACGACGCCTACACCGACGCCCTCCTCGCAGACCTGAAAAAGGTGGAGGAGGAGACCTACATGAACCGGGCCGAGGTCGTCCGGTACCTGGAGAGGGGGATAGAGCAGGAGGCGCTCCGGGATGTCGACGAGGGACACGGCACGGACAGCGTCACGGTCCAGACCATCCACGGTTCCAAGGGCCTCGAGTACCCCGTCGTCATTCTCGCCGACGTCAACACGAGACGCTTCCCCTCAACGGCCGGCGGCGGAAGCGACGCCGTCAGGTACCGCGACCCCATCGGTCTGCGGCAGACCCGGATGATCGACGACGCCCACGGCCACCCCTTCCGGTATCACAACTGGCGACACGACGTGCTCGCCGCCCCGCTCGCCGGGAGCTACGACGAGGAGAGGAGGCTCCTCTACGTCGCCGCCACCCGGACACAGCACCACCTCGTAATCACCGCAGGAGAAAACCCCAGCCCCCTCTTCACCGGGATAACGGAGAACCACGGCATCCCGGTCGAGGAAATCGAGGAACCCTCACCGGAACTCCTCGACGTCGAGACCTGGGCACCGGACCCTCTGGAGGTAGAGATTCCCGAGGAAACCCGTCCCCTTCAGATGGCTCCCCACGACCTAATCGACGAATCGGTTTTCCAGGAGGCCGAAGGCGGTCGGGGGAGGGAGGTTGGGATTCGGGTCCACCGCTTCGCCGAGAGGTACGCCCGGGGAGAGGACGTCGAGCCCCGGAACCCGGACGAGGAGAACGTCGCCCGATTCGTCGACGACCTGAGGGAAGAGGGCGGGGAGCTCATGGCCGAGGTCCCGGTCACCCTACCCACCGAGCACGAAGGAGAGGACGTCGTGTTCTCCGGAACCATCGACCTCCTCCACCTCACCGACGGCGCCGCCAGGATCGTGGACTACAAGACCGACCTCGACCGGTCAGCCGAGGAGGAGTACGGAAAGCAGCTCGACGTCTACCGGAGAGCCGTCGAAGAGGTCTACCCGGGGAGGGACGTGGAGGCGGAGCTGTTCTACACCGAGGGGTTGAGGCCGGGGAGACGTAGATAATCGGCCTAGAGGGTTTGGCGCGCATCCCCCCAGTGGCCAATCCCGCCCCTCCCCCGGTGGTGCCGCAGGGGTTTAGGCCAAGGGGGCTTCTTCGGCGTAAGGACGCGCGCAGATGGACGCTTGGTCCGTCGGTCCATCGTGCAAAACCCGTCAACCAAGCAGCTCCAGCCTCTCGACCCGCTCAAAGTGCTCCCTGCTCCTGGTCAGGACCGGCCGGTTCTCGATGAGGGCGATGCTGCCGATGAGGACGTCCCTCACCCCCACGGGCTCTCCGCGGTCGTCTAGGTCGGCGGCGATTCGGCCCGCGAGCTCCATGCTGTCCTCGGACGTGGAGTGGCTCGTCACCCTGTTCAGAAAGCCCTTCAGCCTGACGAGGTTTGCCTCCCTCTCCCGGGACCCGTAGGCGCCGTGGTACAGCTCGAAGACGTTGACGTCGGTGGTCTCGACGGCGTTGTCCGCCCGGTGCTCCTCGAGCAGGTCCACGCCCTCTCCCCGGCCGCGGAGGAAGTCGATCAGGACGTCGGTGTCGACGATCACAGCTCCCAGGTCTCCCATAGTTTCTTCCGCTTCCGCCGGAGCTCCTCGGCCTCCTCGTCGCTCATCTCCCAGCTACCGGCGAAGTCCTCCAGGTCGCCGCGCTCACGGGCGATTCGGTCCACCACCTCCTTGATGGAGACGTGCTCCTCCTCGGAACGCCTCCTCAGGTACTCGTAGGTCTCCTCCGAGACCTTGATCGCCTTCGAGCCCATAACCCACTCTGGTTACTGAGTTACTTAGTTATTTGGGGAAGGGGTGGTGGGGCCTACTATGACCTGCCCCAGCTCCTCTCTCATTCCCTGTGATTTACGAGGTCATTTATCGTCGAGTAACCCCTCTTCTTGAGCTTCCTCTACCTGGCCGCCGAGGAGTTGCCGGCCTCCTCGAGCACCTTACCCATCTCCTCGACCCTGTCGGCGTAGGTGGCGAGGTCGCCCCGCTGCAGCGCGGCCCGCGCCTCGTCGTACAGGGTCCTGAGGGTATCGAGGTCTCCCGGCGCGAGGGTTCCCGGTCTATCCACGGGCCCCGGGCGCCTCTCCTCGGCCTCGCCGAACAGCACGCCGAGGGACCCCTCCAGGGTGGGCTGCATGGTGAGCTGGTCGCCGTGCGCCACGATGACGCGCTTGAGCTCCGGGATGGACCCGGTTTCCCTAGACTCGAGGTAGAGGGGTTCGATGTAGAGGATGGTGTCCTCTACCGGTATGGCGAGCAGGTTGCCCCTTATGACCCGGGAGCCGCTCTGGGACCAGAGCGTCATCATCTGGGATATGTCGGCGTCCTGATCTATCCGGCTCTCTATCTGCATCGGGCCGAACGCGAGGCGCTGCTTGGAGAACAGGAAGGCCTCTAGCTTCCCGTAGTTCGGGGTGTCGGAGCGGGCGGCCAGCCAGCCGATCATGTTCTCCCTGCCCCTCGGGATGAATGGCCATATCTGGACGAACTCCGGCCGGTCCTCCCCGGGCAGCTTCATCACGAGGTAGTACGGCTCCATCTCCGTCCTCTCTCCGCGCGTGATCTCGTCGGGAATTCTCCAGGCGTCCTCCTTGTTGTAGAACACCTTCGGGTCGGTCATGTGGTAGTTCAGGTAGACCTGTGCCTGGGCCTGAAAGGCGTCCTCCGGGTACCTCACGTGGTCCATCAGGTCCTCCGGCATCTCGTCCATGTCCCGGAAGAGCGAGGGGAACTCGTTTCGGTACGTCTCGATAACCGGGTCGTCGGGGTCGGAGACGTAGAGGGTGGTTTCGCCGGAGTGGGCGTTTACGACGACCTTGACGGAGTTCCGGACGTAGTTGGTGCTCTCGCCCTTGAACACAGTCGGTCTGGAGTAGGGGTACCTCGAGGTAGTGGTGTAGGCGTCGTATATCCAGTACAAGTCCCCTCCCGACGCCACAACGTACGGGTCGTCGTCGTACTTCAGAAATGGTGCTAAGGTCCTTGCGCGTGTCTCGATGTCGCGGTTGACCTGTATCCGGCTCTCCGGCGTTATGGAGTCGGAGAGGAGTATCTGCGGGGAGCCCTGCCGTACGGCGAAGGAGAGCTTCTTGGTGAACGTGTCGAGTTCGACGCCGCCCCGTCCGGAGTAGGAGGTGTACACGTTTCGTTCACCACCGGGGTAGTCGAGTTCTCTGGTCCCGGTGTTCACGACGGCGAACGCGTCCGTGGATTCGCCGTAGTATATGCGGGGCTGGTCGATGGGGATACCGGCCGTGGAGTTGGGCGGAATGTCCTTGACGTAGAGCTCCGGGAGGCCCTCGGCCGAGACGTTGCTGACGGGACTCATCGTGGCTCCGAAGCCGTGGGTGTAGACCAGGTGCCGGTTCACCCAGCTCCTGGACTCGGCGGTTAGAGCCTCGAGGTCGACCTCTCTCGCGGAAACCATCACGGCCCTGTCCCTTCCGCCTATTTCGTATCGGTCGATATCGACGTCGTTGAAGCGGTAGTAGGTGCGGAATATCTGCAGCTCGTTGTAGGTCTTCAGCAGGGGGCGGTAGTCCCAGAGCCTCACGTTGTCTATCGTTCCGGGGTTCGCGTCGACCTGTTCGCGGGTCAGGGTGTCGGAGACGCTGAACTGTCTCTCCCGCACCTCGTCGAGCGCGAATCCCGACCGGGTGAACTCTATCTCGTTTTCGATAAAGGATTCCTCATTGTTGAACTCGTCCGGCTCCACGACGTAACTCTGGTAGAGACCGCCGGCGAGGTTGCCGAGGAGCATGATCAGCACCACCGCCGCGACGGTTGCGTAGAGGGCGTTCGGGTCCTTCATCCGGACGTTCACGAAGTTTACGGCGGCGGCCCCGACGGAGATGACGGCGAGCCCGGTGAGCAGGGGCTCGATTAAAGCGGCGTCAACGGCCCCTACGCCGTACACCGCGCCGCTCGGGGAGTAGAGCAGTTCGAAGCGGGCGAGGTAGAAGTGGATCGCCGCGAGCAGGAGCAGGACGCCCGCGTAACCCGATATGTGACCCAGAGCGTTTCTCCTGAGGCTCCTCAGGAAGGTGAACAGTTCGAACTCGACCGTCGTTCCCGCGCCGGACACGGGGTCGTTCGCGGCCTCTTCGTAAACCTCGAAACCCAGTTTGACGGCGTAGACGGCGACGGCGACGGCGAGCGAAAGCACCGTAGCAAAGAGTAGGAATCCGGTTACGAGGCGGTAGAGGGGGAGGTCGAAAACGTAGAAGCTCACGGCCCGTCCGTGGACAGGGTCGACTTTTCCAAACTCGGAACCGTTCAGGTACCTCAGGACGGTGTCCCAGGAGCGCGAGTACCCGAGGCCGACGAGTACAGATACCAGCGTTACGCCGCCCAGCACCGAGGGGTCCGCCGAGTACCCCGTCCCGTGGACCCTGCTCGACGATGTCCGGATCCCGATCCAGACGGCGGCGAACGTGGCCACCGCGAACGTGGCGAAGAGGGCTACCCTGTACAGCAGAATCTCGAGGTACACCGGCGTGTATCCGAGGGAGGAGAACCAGAGCAGGTCGCTGTATATGCGGGGAAGGTTGATCGCGACGTAGAGGGCACCGAGGCCGGCGAGCAGGAGGGCCCCGTTCCGGTACCTTTTCACGTTCATCGAATTTGTCCCCTCAAACTGGTGCCGCACGACATTAACTTGTGGGGCAGGGCGCAGCTGGACAAGCGAAATGATGACTTACACCCCGGGCTTCTTTAAAAAAAATACCGCATAAAACGATAGATCCTTCATAACCTCTGCTCTTAAACCTCGGAGAGCCCGGACTGCCGCCTCTCCACCAGGGCCGGAGAGTCGTTCTCCACCCCGTTCACCTTTCCAGACACCGGGTAGGTCTCCAGGGCGTCGCCGCCCCACGGCTCCAGTAAACACCCCGAGGTCTTCGGCGTCGTCGACGCCGCGGCCAGGAGGTACCGGGGCGCGATACCGGCGGGCCGCTACTCCGGGCCCTGCCCGTCCAGGCGGGGCCTGATGGACGGGGTAGGGAGGATGGAGTTCCACGGCTACGCGGAGCGGGAGCTCGTAGGCGTGGTGGGGTCCAGGACCTGGGGAGATGACGCTCGTCAGGCACCTCCACGTCCACCCCGCACACCAGGGGAGAGGGGGACAGGCCCCCTCGAGTACGCGGTCGAGCTGGCTGAGTGCGAGGAGTGCTCGTCGGAACATAGAGGGAGGCGGGTGGGGGATCGGCTTCTACGAGAGAAAACAGGTTCGGGAGGGGCGAGGACGGCTGGGAGCTGCTCCGCAGGTACTGGGACGTGCCGGAGCGCCGGGTGCGGGAGTCGGTCGCCCTGAGGCTCGTTTGGCTCCGGTCCTAGCCGTGTCGCGTTTCTACCCCCCTTTCGCGCGACAGTTTAGCCCAATTTACGCCAATTTATTAAAATTTATCGACAGAATGAACTGGTTTTATAAACCCAGGGACCTATATGGAGGTGTCATGTTAAGTGGATGTATGCTGCAGGTCGACAGGGCCGACAGGGGCGCGGAGAGGTTTCTTTTCCTCCTCGCACTGGCGGCACTCGTCCTCATCCTCGTCGCCGCGACGATGGCCACGGCTGCAAACACCTCCAACTCGACGGACAGCAACGCCACCCTCGACGGTGGCGAGAACTTTACAGACGACGGCTCGAGTTCCAATTTCTCGGACGTAAACGTCTCGGACGGCGGGGACGGAAACGTGAGTGACGGCTCATCCGAAGAGCCGCTGCAGAATAACGTCTCGAATAACGTCTCGGTAGAGCCCTCCATCGGGAGAATAGTCTCTTCACTGGTGAAGATGCAGGGGACGGAGCTGAGGGGCGAGATAGACGATGAGGAGTTCGATCTGGAGTACGAGAGGGACGGGGATGCCGCAATCCAGGTGAGGGTGGAGGAGCTGCGCCAGGAGGAGAGGGAGCTGCGCCAGGAGAAGCACGAGCTTCAGGCGGAGTTTCGAAGCGGGGACATCGGGCGTGAGGAGTACGTAGTCAGACATGCAGGGATACAGGCAGAGGTCCAGTCTCTGAAGAGGTCCCTGGCCAAACTCAGGGGTAAGGGCGCATCGGCCCAGATCCACGCGGAGAGCATAGAGGCCACACTAGGAAACCTATCCGGGTCGGCCACCTCCAGGCTGCTCGAATCCCTGCTATCCACCGGGGGCAAGATAGAGGTCGAGATCGAGGACGGCTCGGTCGAGATAAAGATAGAGCGCGACGGCGAGACCTACTTGGAGAGAGAGCTGGAGAACGGTACCAACCGGACCGGAGGGCCCACAATAAGTCCGGACGAGGCGGTTAACAGGGCCATCGAGCTCTTGGGCGGCGAGTGGACCGTCAAGAAGATAGAGCTCGATGACGGCGAGTACGAACTCAAGCTGTTGGGCAACGGCTCGAAGGCGGAGTCCAAGATAGACGGCTACACCGGGACGGTCCTCGAACTGGAGAGAAAACAGGTGGACGAAGAGGAAGACGAGGAAGAGGAGGGGGCTGAGAGGGGGTTCAACGTGACCGTAACCCCCGAAGAGGCCGCCGACATCGCCCTGGAGACGCTCGGCGGAAACTGGGGGGTGGAGGGGGTGGAGCTGGACGACGGAGAGTACGATGTAGAGCTCTTCGGAAACGGCTCGAGGGCCGAGGTGAAAGTGGACGCCCACACTGGAACCGTCCTGGAAGTCGACGAGGAGGGTCCTGATGACGGGGAGGAGGGTGGAGAAAGCGGCCACGACGGAGATTCAGGCGAAGACGGTGAGTCGCATAAGGACGACTCGAACAGCAGCGACGATGGGGAAGGACATTGAGTTCAGTCTGAGTTCAGTCCGCGCTCGGGACGGGGCACCTTACCCCCCCCAGGCCCGTCCCACTCCATACTCAAAGCAGCAAAGACGCCGACATGTCCACTCCGGTAGTCTCGAGTCCACCGGCCGGCTGCGTAGGGGGCCTCGTACGTCGAGGGTTCGATAGGCGTACCATAACCCTAAAAGCCCTATACGGAGAGAGTAGAGGCGGAATGACCGGATGCGCCTGACAATCAGAGTCCTATTCGTCCTGCTGTCCGTGACCCTTTTAGCGTCAACAGTCCAAGCGGCTGGCACAGTCACGAAGATCGAGGTAGAGGAGGGCGGTGACAGCTACTGGACCATCGAGCTCAGGGAGCCGCTCGCGGACCCGGGCGAGGAGCGGGCCTTCCTCCGCATAACTGAGGGCATAGACTCCAGCAATTCCACCGAGAACTTCAGGGAGAGGCTTCACCTCACCGTGTCAAAGGCCAGCAACGGGACCGGCAGAGATATGTCGGTATCGAACTTCTCCGCTACAGCGGAAGTGCAGGGCCTGACCCTGAAGTGGGGAGTCGTGAGGTACACGTTCGACTGGCACGGCTTCGCGGGGGAGACGGACGGCGAGCTGGTCGTGGGGGACGCCATCGAGGGGTACTACCTCGCGGAGGACGACTCGCTGGAGATAGGGC
>JAANXF010000011.1 GCA_018263395.1 Methanonatronarchaeales archaeon | reverse complement strand
ATTCTTTTCTTCTTAATTTTGTTTACCAACTCTTTTTTAGAAATCCATTTTTTGGTTTCGGTGACGTAGTCTCTCGGCATAAACCATCTTCAAGAGCAAACCATAAATAAGTTACGTCAATAACTATACTTCCGGCCGCCCCTCTCCGCACCTGATTAACCGCTCGGGGGCGGGGATATCGGCGTGAGGCTCCAGCAATCTCACGACGACGTCGCTGAAATGGACGGCGGATGTGCCCCGCTGAAGGTGCTGATGTCCGGCCGGTGCCTCCACGACTGCGGCTACTGCCCAAACTCGGTTGCCTCCGGCGGGGGGAGACACCGGGGCTCGTCCCCCGGAGAGGTCGTGGACAGCTTCTTCCGGATGCGTCGGGAGGGTTTCCGGGGCGGCCTCTTCCTGAGCAGCACAGCTCTCCGAAGGAGACCTGTTTGAACACCCACCTCGAAGAGGCGGTGTGCAGCGGCGTGCGGGGGAGCGCGGAGGAGACCCAGGAGCTCCTGGTGGAGACCGCGGAGCTGGCAAGGGGCACAGGATACGAGGGATACATCCACCTCAAGGTCATGCCGGGCGCCCCGAGGCACCTCGTGGAGAGGGGCGCGGAATCCGCGGACCGGCTCAGCGTCAACGTAGAGACCCTGCCATCCCGTATGGAGGAGCTCAGCTCCACGAAGCACTATCGTAACGACATAGAGAGGAGGCTAAGGTGGGCCTCAGGGGCCTCGCCGAGTTCCGGCGTCACCACCCAGTTAATAGCGGCGGGCGAGAGCGATCGAGAGGTCTTCGATGAGGTGAGAAGGCTGTACGGACGATTTGGTCTCCGCCGCGTCTACTTCTCGGCGTTCAGGGCGATTCCGGGAACCGAAATGGAGAGCCGGAAGGCGACGGATCCCCGGAGGGATCGGCGTCTCTACCGCGTGGACTGGCTCACCAGGGTGTACGGTTTTGACAGCGAGGAGGTAGAGGGGGCATTTAGGGGCGGCTCGCTCCCGGACGACCCTAAGACGTACCTCGCCGGCAGAAACGGTCTCAGGGTGGACCCGAGTGACGCGTCCCGCGAGGAGCTTCTGAGGGTGCCGGGAATCGGTCCGGGGACCGCCGGGAGAATCCTGGAGGGGGAAGACGTACGGTTTCCCAGGCGGTCGAGGCCTTTTCTCGAGGGGCAATCACGTCTCGACGACTTCAGTTAGGGAAGGTGGCCAAAGGGCTTTTAAAGGAGGAGCTCACCAAAGGGTTGTATGGGAAGGATAGGCCTCCCGGTTCTCGTAGTACTCGCGGTCCTGCTATGCCTCTCGGCTTCGCCCGCCTCTGCGGCTCCGCTCGTAACGCTTGAGGAGCCGGACGACGTCCGGGTGGAGCAAAATACTTCATTCACGGTTAAAGTGACTGCGAAGAACTCAGGTGGCAACGACGCGGACACCTATGTCGCGGTGGACAGAGACACGCTTCCCGGCGGATTCACGGTCGAGGAGCTCACGGGAACGAGGCGCATATGGCCGGGTAGGAGCGACGTTTTCGAGGTGACCATCGGCGTCGGAGAAGACGTGGTCACTGGCGGCCACGTCGTGATGCTGTTCGACCTTACGAGGAGCGACCCGAAGAGCTACGTCAATTTCACGGTGACCGTCGAATCATCCGGTCCGGAGGAAACCCGGGTGGAGGAAGACACGGGGACACCTGCCTCGACCGAGACGGAGACGCCGACGGAAACCGGGACCGCCGTCCCCGGGGAGACCACTGCAGAGGGGGATGGCGCGATGCCGATACCCGGACTGGGGGCCGGAGTGGCGCTCCTGGTATCGACCCTCGCAGCGGCCCGAGCCGGTCACCCGTAGCCGGTCCTCCCGCGACACCTCTTTAACCCTGGAGACGGATTAAGGCTGGAATGGCTCTTCGCGACGTTCAGGCCTCGAGACCCGACGTGTCGGTCGACCTTACACGCGTGGGGGTATCGAACGTGACGAAGCTCGTGGAGGTCGCGAGGGAGGAGGAGCGTCCTCTGGTGCTGCTCTCAAATTTCGACGTCTCCGTGGACCTGCCAAGTGCCCGAAAGGGGGCGAACCTCTCCAGGAACTTCGAGGCCATCGACGAGGTCCTGGAGGAGGCAGTGGATCACCCGGTGTACGAGGTGGAGGACCTGTGTGACGCGGTTGCGCAGCAACTGCTCGACAGGCACGAGTACGCCAGCAGGGCAGAGGTCGGGATGGAGGCCGACTACATAGTGAAGAGGGATACCCCGGTGACGAAGAGGCGCTCACAGGAGGTGGCCAGGATGCTGGTAGACGCCGTGGCGACGAGGGACTCCATCGAGACGGAGGTGGGGGTGGAGCTCACCGGGATAACTGTTTGTCCCTGTGCACAGGGCATGATGACCGACCTCGCGGCCGACAAACTGCTGGAGCTGGGAGTCGACGAGGAAACGGCCAGCAGGTTTTTCGAGGAGGTTCCGCAGGCAGCCCATAACCAGAGGGGACGTGGGAAGCTATCCATAAGGCTCAGGGGTGGACGGGTGGTCCCGATAGAGGAACTCATCGACGTGGTGGAGGAGTCAATGTCTGCCAGGGTGTACGAGCTCCAGAAGAGGGAGGACGAGGCCCAGATAGTGCTGGACAGCCACAGGAATCCCCGTTTCGTCGAGGACTGCGTCAGGAGGATGCTTCAGCTGACTGTCGAGAGGTTCCCCGACCTGCCGGACAGTGCGACGGTTCACGCGAAGCAGGTAAACGAGGAGTCCATTCACTCGCACGACGCTTTCGCCGAGAGGCGATCCACCCTCGGAGCGCTCAGGCGGGAGGTCTCCTCGGGGGAAAAGGGGAACATCAACAGTTGAGAGCTGAGGAATATGAGAGACTGCTGTCACGGCTGGAGAAACTTGACGAGGAGCTCAGGGAGGTGGGGGTCGGCCCCATAGAGAAATTCTCGACGCGGTACTCCCAGCTGAGGAAAATGGTTGAGGACGCCGGAACGAAGAGGCTGCCCCACAGGGCGGCGGTGCGGCAGGCATCCAAGTCGCTCGCGGCCGATATCCACGAAGACTACGAGCAGGGCCTGCTGGGTGACTCGGAGATGGAGCTCCTCGACCCGGTATTTGCCAAGCTTAAGTACGGAGACGCAGAGGCGGCGGGTGAGGCTCTGGACGGGGCGAGGGACAGGGCCCGTCTGCTGGCGAGACACGGAGAGGCGCTCGAAAGGTACGCGAAGGCGTACAGGGGCCTGAGGGGGCGCGTGGAGAAGCTGAGGTCGGAGCTGGAGGAGGTAGAGGAGGAGCTCTCTATCGCCAGGGAGCACGTCGGCGAGGCCGAAGAGCTCCGGGAGTACAGGGACTCCGTCGAGGTTTACAACGACGCGGTGGCCGAAGCCCTGAAGGACTTCGTGAACAGGGATTGCTCAGAGGTGCTCGGGCTGGTACTGCACGCCCGGTACTTTCCCGAGACAAACCCGCCCAACCCCCGGAGCCCTCGGTCCGCGGAGGAGCTCGCGAGCAAGGAGGGCTACACAGTCTTCGACCTCCTGGAACTGGAGGGGTACAGCGAGGAGAAGCTGCGACACGTCCTGGACGACGGAGAACGGGTAAAGAGCCTCGTAGACAGCAACGTCGTCTGGCTCAGGGAAGTCTCACGGCTGCACGAAACTGATTTCCTCAGGATGAGTATCGAACCTCCATCGACTGCACTTCACCGTGCGAGGTTCGTCAAGAGAGAGCTCGAGAGAATCGGTGGCCCGGTAGAGGAGCTTCGTCGCGTGGAGGCAGCTGCCCGTCAAACCGGTTCCTCGACCGTCAGGCTGAACGAGCTGGCGACGGAGACCGGACTCGACCCGGCGGAGCTGGAGGAGAAGCTCGAGGAGAGGGCCGGGGATGCCCAGGATGAACTGGAGGAGGCCGAGAGGCTCCTGAGGGGCCTCAGACCCCCGGGGGACTTTCGAGTCTCTTGACGCAGGTGTTACCGCGTATCAGGGGGCACCCCGCGGAGCCCGGGGACTCCCCATCCTCTCCACCGTTGAGAAGGGCACACGCCCCGTTGGGCAGCAGCCTGTCGCAGCCCCCTATCACGGGGCTAAGCTCTACCTGAGAACTATTATATTGTAGAGCACACATCTATAGGTGATGAATCCGGTTCTCGCATTCGGGGTCCCCGGCGGTCAGGAGTGGATACTCATAGTGGTAATCGTGGTGCTCCTGTTCGGCGCGAGCAAGCTCCCCGAACTCGCAAGGTCGGCCGGCAGTGCCCTCGGAGAGTTCAAATCCGCGAGGTACGAGGCCGAGAAAGAGTACGAGCGGGTCAAGAAGGAAACCACCGAGGATATCGAGGAGGAAACCACTGGCGATATCGAGGAGGGCGCCGAGGACTCCGAGGAGAAGGTGGGCGAAGGGGAAGAAGAGCCAGAGCCCGTAGAGGAGTAACTTACCTCTCCAGGTCGCTCAGAACTACCCGCTCCCGCACCAGCAGGGGTAGCCTGTCCAGCCCGACCGTTTCGAGCTCCAGTTCACCGATTTCGAACGCGTCGACCACGAAGCCGAGGTTATCCTCGCTGAGTTCGAGCACTTCTCCGTTTATTTTGCAACAGCTATCCGCGATGTCCTGTGCCGGGACGTCTCTCAGTACCACTCCCGCCGACCTCGTCGACCGCCTGAGGCCGAGTCTCTCAATCGCCCTGTCTATCTGCCGCGTGCCCGCGGCGTAGAGGAGCACCTCCATCGCCGGATCGTTCGCCACGCGTCTACCCCGCTCCTCCGCCGTGAATGCAAGTCCGGCAGCGACCTCGAGGTGCTCTCTGCCGGCCACGAACCGCGCGTCGACCGCCTGGGCCACGCCGTCGAGCTCCCCCAGCGTATCGACGAACCGCATCGGTTCGACTTCCAGCTCCACGCCCAAGACCTCAAAGGAAGTCCGCGAGGCTCGCATTTCCTCCATCGTCCTTCGCCTCCCCTGCGCCCTTCAGTTTGCCCGCGGTCCTGCGCCCCAGACCCTCCACTTTAGCCAGCTCCTCCTCGCTGGCCCTGACGACCTCGGCGGCCGTCCGGTACCCCCTCTCGTACAGCGACCGTGCCCTGACCCTTCCGACACCCGGAAGCTCGACTAGTTCGAGAAGCTCCTCCCCCACGCCGTACTTCACCCTGGTATGCAGCCTTTCCAGGTCCCTGGCCACCTCGCCGTCGAAGCCCGAGACCCGGGCGAGCTCTGTGGCGGCGTGAAGCAGCCACTCAGCCGCCTCGACGCGGTACCTGATGTCGCCGGGCCCGACCCCGAACTCCTCGGTTATAGAGCTCTCCATTCGCTCATCTATCCACCACTTCAGCAGCCTCGCCACCTTAAGGTCGCCCAGAAAGTCCTCGAAGTCCACGGAGTACGGACCACCCCCGCCTGCCCTGCTGGCCCTCACGAAGTCAGCGGTCTCCACTCCCGGCTCGAAAAGGAGCCCGTCCAAGTGCTCTTCGAGAAACCTGTTCATCGGCTCCTCGTCGGACTTCCTGAGGTACAGCGAGCGGAGGTCCGGCGTGGCGCTGACCATGTGGAGCAGCCCGACGTCGCCGTACGCCCGGTACCCCGACCCGTCCAGGCCGGCGAGGATTATGGAGGCGCTGACGGGGTCGACGTAGAGCTGCGAAACCCGCTTCCCCACGCCGGTGACCGCGAGGCCGTCGCCCTCGACCAGGAAGCCCTCGTTTACCAGGAACTCGAGGGTCCTGTCGACAGTCTCCTCCAGGTAGCTGCGCTCGGACTGTACTGCGTGGAGCGTACCGTCTAGGAACTCCATGACCTCCTCCCGACCCCGGCTCCCGGAGGAGACCAGGGCCAGAAGGTGCTTCCTCAGCGCCGACTCGGAGGCGAGCCTTGAGAACACGCGCTCCGGCTCAGCCTCCACGTACCGCTCCATGAGCTCCTCCATCTCGTCGGCGTGCTTCGCCACGAGGAGGCCCTCGCCCTCGTCGTCCAGCCCGGGTCGACCTGCCCTGCCGAACATCTGGTGAACCTCCATGACGGGAATCGGCTCCATGCCGGCACCGGTGTAGCGCCGGTAGCTCTTCACGATGACGCGCCTCGCGGGCATGTTTACACCCATCGCGAGTGTCGGAGTCGCTGCCACGACTCTGATGCGACGTGCCCGGAACTCCCTCTCGACGATCTCGCGGTGTTTCCGGGTCAGCCCGGCGTGGTGAAACGCCGCGCCGCACTCCACGAGCCTCGCCAGGTCGCTCGACGTCTCCGTGCCGTCTACGGACCGGAGCTCCTCGGCCACCTCCTGAAGCTGTTCGGCCGGTCCGAGGGCCTCTGCGGCCCTCCTCGCCGCGGCCTCCGCCTGCCTCCTCGATGACGCGAAGACTATGCACTGGCCCCCCCTCTCCACGGCGTCGATGGCCAGCGCCGTCGCCTCGTCGCGGTGCGAGACCTCGACCTCCTCCTGGCCGCCGTCCTCGAAGTTGAGGGCCCTGCCGAAGAAGACCCCCTTCCTCAGGTCCACCGGTCTCCAGTCGCTCACCACCAGCCCCGAATCCAGCCAGTCGGCCACCTCGTCACCGTTGGAGATGGTCGCAGACAGCGCCATGAACTGCGCATCCGGATTCATCTCCCGCAGGTGCGCGACGACGACCTCGAGCGTCGGACCCCTCTCCCCGTCGTCGACGAGGTGCACCTCGTCCAGGACAACGACGTCCAGGTCCCGCAGCCACGAGGCCCCGTTCCTGAACAGGGAGTCGACCTTCTCACTCGTCGCAACGACCACGTCGTACCTCCCGAGGTACTCCCCCGACTCGTCGAAGTCCCCCGTGGCGATGCCGACGCTCAGTCCCAGCTCCTCGTACTCCGAAAACGCCCCGTACTTCTCCGAGGCCAGAGCCCGCAGCGGAACGACGTAAAGCGCCCTCCCGCCGTCCAGGAGGGACCGCAGCATCGCCATCTCCGCGGCCAGGGTCTTACCGCTCGCCGTCGGGACCGAGAGTGTCAGGCTCTCGCCTTCGAGCACCCCCTCGTCCACCGCCTCGGCCTGCGGCGGATACAGCTCCTCCACGCCACGCCCCGAGATCAGGTCCCGCGCCTCAACCGGAAGGTCCAGTTCCTCTACACGCACGTTAATACTTAGAATGGCTCCAGCGGGCCTTCACTGTTCTTACGCGCCTCACTAAAGAGGAGACCGCATCCGGCGGTACGGAGATTAACTTGAATGGTTTCAGGCCGCCTTCAGTCTCCTTGAGAGTGTATAATCAGAAAGGTATCTAATTGGGCGGGCATAGCTCTAGTAATCATGCTCGATGACGAGTTGCTCGAACAGTATATCCATGGCTTCTACGGATACGGTAATTTGGATGCCGACTGCTGGTTTATCGGGATGGAGGGGGGATTCAAAGAAGATGTCGAAGATGTCGAGAAGCGGCTTGAGAAAAGACTCAAGACGTGGAATGAATGGGAGAGAGAAGAGCTCGAAGATCTACGAGATTTTCAAGAAGAGATAGGCATCGACGAATGGTTCGGAGAAAACCCTAAATCGCAGGATACCTGGAATCCACTGATACGGGTCCTATTGGCGATCAAGAGAGGAACCCAAGAAGAGGCGGATCTCGATAAGGTGAAACGGTACCAATCCGAAAAACTCGGTAGGAAGAACGGGGAAACCCTCCTGTTAGAGCTCCTACCCCTACCATCGAAAAGTACCGATAAATGGATCTACGATGAATACTCGGAAATCGAGTACCTACAGAGCCGGGAACGATACCGCATTAAGGACCTTATCAAAGATAACTCCCCAAAATTCGTCGTATTCTACGGAATCAGCAATAAAGAACACTACAAAGAGATAGCGGATACGGATTTCAAGGAGCTTCACTTTCCGAACAGCGATGAGAGGGCACTTCTCGGCTCCAACTCCGACACTAATTTCTCGATTATGATGCACCCTGTAGCTCGGAAAATGTCTAAAGCCTACTCACGGTGGATAGGTAAAGAACTCCAAGAAGCTTAAAAAGCCTAACTGCTCCAAAATTTCCGGGAGGGTCTATGTCCTCTACACGCCATACCTAGAAAAGCGGTCCAGCCAATCTTTAGTACGGGCTCGATGGACGAACTTCTCAGGAGGCTGGCCCGCAGCTACGGCATCTCGATGTTCGGAGCCGACCCGGAGCTCCTTGAGTGGGACGAGGAGGCCGACCGTGCCGAGTTTAGAGAGTAGTGCGACGCCGCGATACTAGTCACAGCCGAGAAACAAGGCGCGAAGTTGCTGACGGGAGAGCGGGCACCAGACAGGGCTGGAGAGGCCTAGAGACGTGACAGAAGTCTGATTAAACGATACCTATTTATATACTGGATATTGTTTAGTTAACAGAATTGGATAATTCCATACTCACGGATCTCCGGGACGCCTTCCTCGACCGTGGCGGTCTCGACGCGGTACCGGAGTCCGCCTGGCGCAGGGTCGCGGCCCTCAACACCTGGGGCACGAACGCGGTCGAGGGCTCCACCATCACGCGGGAGGAGGCGGAGCGGCTGGTGCTGGACGGAGAGAGCGTCGGGGGACACCCGATGCCGGAGGTGCTGGAGACCGTTCAGCACGAGCGGGCGTTCCGCGAGTTGCTGGACAGGAGAAAGGAGGATATCACACTCGAAACAGTCCTTGAATTCCACGAGGACATGTTCAAAGGGTCAAAACGGGACGCCGGAAGGTGGCGTCGGACGAACGTCCGAATCCGGGGAGCCAGCTACTCACCGCCGAGGGCCGAGAAGGTCGTTTCCGAGATGGACGGATGGGTCGAGGAGTACAGACAGAGGGACCTTCGGGGAGAGGCCCCGTTCGAGGTCGGTGCCTGGATGCACTACGAGTTCGAGCGCATCCACCCCTTCACCGACGGAAACGGCCGGGTCGGGAGGATCCTGCTGAACCTCCACTTCGTGCAGAGGAACTGGGCCCCGGTCCACGTCCTGCCGAACGACCGGGAGACCTACCTCTCCGCTCTGAATTCGGCTGCGGACGGCGACCTCTCACCACTCGTCGAGTTTTTGAAAGAGAAGATGGCGCAGTCCCTCGTGGACCTCCTCGATGTCGTGGGCACCTCCCGGGACGGGCTGCTGGAGCTGAAGGAGGTCGCGGAGCGCGCGCCCTACTCCCCCGACTACCTCGGACTCAGGGCCAAGGAGGGCGAACTCCCCGCTTTCAAGGAGAAGGGGCGGTGGAGGACGTCCGGGAGGGCGGTCGAGCTGTACCGCGAGCACGTCGGGAGAAAGTAGTTACTCCCACGGCATCTCGCCCCCCACGTCAACCTCGACCGGGCCCTCGATACGGACCTCCTCCAGCGAGACGTCGCACCGGTACGCCAGGACCTCGACACCCGCCGCTAAACATCGCTCCAGCCCCTCCGCGAACCCCGGGTCGGTGAGGCGGTTGGGGCTGAGGGACCCGGCGTCTCCGCGCCCGATTATGAATACGACGGCTCCCCTCCCCCCAGACTCGACGAGGCTCCGGAGCTCCCGGAGGTGCCGCCGGCCCCTCTTAGTCGGTGCGTCCGGGAACAGACCCCGGCCGTCCACTACGAGGGTACAGGATTTTACCTCCACGTATACCTCCTCGTCGCCGTCGGTGAGGAGGAGGTCGAGGACGGAGTTGGCTAGGCGCTGCTCCCGTTCGGCCACGCGGTACCCGCGGAACTCGGGAATCCTTCCCTCCTCGATGGCCTCCTCAAGGAGGAGGTGTGTCTTCCGGGAGTCGAGGGCGACCAGCTCGTCGCCGTACTCCACGAGCTTGACGTCGAAGCCGGTCCTCCGCCCCTCCCTCTCGACCCGCTCCACGTAGAAGGTGGTGCCCGGCACCACGAACTCCCTCATGCGGCCCGGGTTCGGCATGAAGGCCTCGGCGACCTCCCCGGTTTCCTCCAGCTCGACGCGAGCCAGAAACCTGTTGGGGCGGTCCCCCAGCCTCGCCTCCTCCGTTTGGCCGAGCATCATTCCTCGCGACAGAGCTCCAATCGGTCCCCGGCATCTAACCCGTGCCTCTCCGCGAATTCCGCGTTGAACACCGGGACGCACCTCGCGTCCCCCTCGATGCGGTGCCTCTCCACCCCGTCACCTGAGGCGTTGAGCCGCGGCTCCGCGTGCTCCACGCTCAGGACCCGCACCCCCCCCGTCCAGGAACGCCGGGTCCAATGAAACAGGGGGGGCCATCAACCGGAAGGAGCGTGGCGCCTCCTCCGTGGAAACGGAGGCCGTGCTGTGCCATCTCGTCGGGGAACCCGGTCCCGTAGACGCAGTCCCCACCGGCCCCTGAGTCGCTGGGCGAGCCGCGAAAGGCGGTGCCGCGAGGATGAGGGGCGAGATTAGGCGCAGTCGTACCATTTCACCGCAGTTTCGCCGGATAGACATCGATTCCGGTGGGTGGTCTCCGGCTGCGATGACGGTGAACTGGCGGCAGTATGCTTAGGTTCGGGAGGCGGTACGTGTGCGCTGTGACGGGGGAGCGTGCTGGTCGCCGAGTCGCCCCGGGTCGACCTGTGGCCATCACTGGCTCAGGTCTCTTCGGATTCTCCGCAGCTCTTCCTTCTCCTCCTCGATCTCCAGCAGCCGCCTCTCCACGGCCTCCAGCAGCGCCTCCCTCCCATCCTCCGTGGTCTCGTATACCCGCGTGTCGGCTCCGCGTTCGCTGACCTCCTCCCACCTCTCCCTGATCAGCCCCTTCTCGACCAGAGGTTCGGCCCTGCTCTTGGCGGAGGAGGTCGCTATACCCAGAGCCTGGCCCAGGCGGTAGGTGGTAGCAGTCCCTCCGGAGCTCTCCAGGAGGTACACCTCTTTGAGCGTGTCCCTGCGTTTGGGGTTCCTGAGCTCGTCCTCGACCTCTCGACGGACCATCGGCAAAGATTCGGGCAGGCCGGAGAAGTAACAAACACTTAAATACTACATGGTTGAATATTCGATACTTGTATAAGCTATGATGCGTGCCTGGGCCGGGTCGGATTCAAACAGCTTTACCCACCCCTATAACAACGAGGAACCCGGTCCCCACTGGTCGGATGACGACCACAGCCTGTGGCAAAACAGGGGGGTATGGGACCTGCAAAGGGAGCACGATACGGGATGGTTAGCGCACTGGTCACCCGAACAGGCGGTTCTGTGCTTCCACACCGGTTTCACGTCGAGCAGCGTCATACTGCTCTGGATCACCTGGAGGTCGATGGCCGAGGGTATTCAGGTGGGTATGGGTCCAGGGGTGTATGTCCTGTTCTGGATTGCCGTGGCCGTGGCTACCGTACTTCCCTGCTGGTACCTGGTGGGCAGGCCCCTGGTGTTCATAACGCGGAAGCGCTGAAGTCGTTCAGGGGTGGGGAGGGTAGGACGTGACCGCCTTCATCCAAGCTACCGACGTTTAAGACTACCTGTATCGAGGATTATCCCCCAGGAGAGGCATCGATGGACATCGACGAGGACACTATCTGTGATGCCGTGGACGGGCTGGTGAGGACGCGGGGGCGGCACTGCGCCCCATCGTTTACGCCGCGACCGGGAGCCACATCTACGGCTTTCCCAGCGACGAGGTGTCCAGTACAGGTAGGGATGCGAGTCCCCGGACCAAGTAAAATATCTTCCCTCAGCCACATGGGGAGTCGGATGTACGCCCGTCGCATAGAGAAGCTGCCGCCGTACCTCTTCGCGGAGATAGACAGGCTCAGGGACGAGAAGCGCGCCGAGGGAGTCGACGTCATCGACCTCGGCGTGGGGGGCCCGGACCTCCCTACGCCAGACCACGTCGTGGAGGCGATGAAGGATGCGGTGGAGGACGTCTCGACCCACACCTACCCGTCCTACCGCGGCTCCGACGAGTTCAGGGGCGCGGTCGCGGAGTGGTACGGAGAGCGGTTCGGCGTGGAGCTGGACCCTCAGGACGAGGTGCTGGCCCTCATCGGTGGGAAGGAGGGCGTCGCGCACACGCCGCTGGGACTCGTGGACCCGGGCGACGTGGTTCTGGCGCCGGACCCGGGGTACACGCCGTACCGCATC
Organism: Methanonatronarchaeales archaeon; assembly: GCA_018263395.1. Lineage (GTDB taxonomy): Archaea > Halobacteriota > Methanonatronarchaeia > JAANXF01 > JAANXF01 > JAANXF01. The sequence continues at coordinate 3,608 of JAANXF010000011.1, read as the reverse complement.
GGCCCCATCCTGGCGGACTCGTCGCCGGTGCCTCTTCCTTTAAAGGAGGAGAACGACTTCCTGCCCGACCTGGACTCCGTGGACCCTCAGGTGGCGCAGGACGCGAGGCTCATGTTCCTCAACTACCCGAACAACCCCACGGGTGCGACGGCGCCGAAATCATTTTTCGAGCAGGTGGTGGAGTTCGCCAGGGAGCACGACGTGGTCGTGGCGCACGATAACCCTTACAGCGAGATGACGTTCGACGGCTACGAGGCCCCGAGCTTCCTGGAGGTGGACGGAGCCCGGGAGGTCGGGATGGAGTACCACTCCCTCTCAAAGACCTACTCCATGACGGGCTGGCGCATCGGCATGGCGGTCGGGAACGCAAAAATCTTAGAAGGCCTCGGGAGGGTGAAGACCAACGTGGACAGCGGCGTCTTCAGGGCGGTGCAGAGGGCCGGGGTCGCGGCGCTGGAGGGCGGCGTGCCGCAGGAGTACATGGAGCGGTACCGGGAGCGACGGGACCTCCTGGTCGACGTGCTGCGGGACCTCGGTCTGGACGCGGAGCCGCAGAGGGCCACCTTCTACCTCTGGGTCCCGGTTCCGGAGGGCTACGACTCCATGGAGTTCACCAAGCTGCTGCTGGACGACGCCGGCGTCACGGCGACTCCGGGCGTCGGGTTCGGGAAGCACGGCGAGGGCTTCGTCCGGTTCGCCCTCACCCGTAGCCGGTCCCGGCTACGGGAGGCGGCGAGGAGACTGGAGGACCTTGACCTCTGAAAACCATCCCACGCACTCCATGACGGTTCCGGGCCACGTCGAGGTCCGGGACGGAAACCTCGCAATCGCGGGGCACGACTGCGTGGACCTCGCGGAGGAGTTCGGCACCCCGCTCTACGTCACGTCCGCCGACCGCGTCCGGGAGAACTACCGCCGCATCCGGGACGCCGTGGAGGCGGAGTACGGAGGCGGGGTCCGGGTGCACTACGCCTGCAAGGCCAACACCAACCTCTCCGTCCTCCGCATCCTGGAGAAAGAGGGAGGCCATATCGACGCCGTGTCGCTCGGCGAGGTGGAGTCCGCGCTTCGCGCAGGCTTCTCCCCTGACAGGATTCTCTACACCGGGACAGCCGTCTCGACGGAGGAGATGGAGGGCGTCGTGGCGCGCGGCGCCACGGTGAACGTCGACTCCATGGACGGCCTGGAGAGGCTGGCCGAGGCCGGGGGCGAGGGGTTCTCCGTCCGAATCAACCCCGAGGTCGGGGCCGGGCACCACGACCACTGCATCACCGGCGGCCCGGACTCCAAGTTCGGCGTCTGGGAGGACGACGCCGTCGAGGCCTACAAAACCGGAAAGGAGCTCGGCCTGGAGCCGGTCGGTATCCACATGCACATCGGCAGCGGCATACTGGACGCCGACCGGTTCGTCCCGGCGGTGGAGAAGATGATGGAGGTGGCGGGACGCGTCGCCGACGAGGCCGACGTGGAGTTCGAGTTCATCGACATAGGGGGCGGCGTCGGTATCCCGTATCGACCGGGGGAGACGCCGCTGGACGTGGAGGACTTCGCCGAGAAGGTCGTGACGGCCTTCGATGACGGTCTTGAGGAGCACAGTTTGGGGAAGCCGGCCCTAGCCATGGAGCCGGGCCGCTACCTCGTCGCGGACACCACGCTCCTGCTTACGCGGGTCTCGACGGTGAAGGAGACGCCGTTCCACACCTTCGCCGGGGTGGACGCCGGTTTCAACACCCTGCTCCGCCCCGCTATGTACGGCTCCTACCACCACGTCTTCAACGCCTCGAACCCGGACGGCGAGGTCGGGGAGTACGGCGTCGCCGGCCCGGTGTGCGAGTCCGGAGACCTGCTGGCGCGGGACCGTGAGATACCGGAAATCAGGAGAGGCGATACCTTGGCGGTGAGGGACGCCGGTGCCTACGGCTTCGCAATGGCTTCGAGGTACAACTCGCGGCCACTGCCGGCGGAGGTCCTTATCGCCGGGGAGCCCCGATTGATGCGGGAGAGGGAGTCCCTGGACGACCTCTTCGAGAGGCAGGTGTAGCAGGCATGGAGCCCCTGCCCTTTACCAAGCTGCATGGAAACGGGAACGACTTTATCCTGATCGACGAATACGAGGAGACGCTTGTTTTCGAGGAGGACAGGCCGGATTTCGCCAGGGCGGCGTGCCACCGCCACTTCGGGGTGGGCGGCGACGGCGCCCTGTTCCTCTCCCGCGGGAACGGTAAGCTGCGGATGCGTATCTTCAACGCCGACGGCTCCGAGCCTGAGATGTGCGGAAACGGCATAAGGTGCTTCCTGAGGTACGCCGTGGAGAGGGGTTACGCCTCGCTCGGCGAGGTCGAGGTCTCCACGGAGGCAGGCGACCTGGTGGCGGAGGTCCGGGAGAGGGACGGCGAGGCCTGGGTGGAGGTGGACATGGGGGAGCCGACGCTCCTCTGCAGTGATATCCCCGCCGCCGGAGAGAGCGAGTTCCGGGAGGAAATCGGGGGCTTCGAGGTGTACGCCTGCAACACGGGCGTGCCGCACGCCGTTGTGTTCGTCGACGACGTGGACGACATCGATGTGGAGGAAGTCGCCCCCAGGATACGGTTCCACGGGGCGTTTCCCGAGGGTGCCAACGTAAATTTCGTCGAGGTCACGGATGACGCACTCCGCGTAAGGACGTACGAGCGCGGCGTGGAGGGGGAGACCCTGAGCTGCGGAACAGGGGCAACGGCCGTCGCCGTAATCGCAAACACTCTGGAGAGGGTCGGTGAAGAGGTGGACGTGGAGACGCGGGGCGGCCCCCTGAAGATTCATGTGGGTGAAACGGTGAGGATGGCGGGGCCGGCCGTCGAGGTCTTCACCGGCACCCTGGACAGGGACTCGCTGCCCCCGGGAAGGCCGCCCTAGAAGAACTGGTCCAGCCTCAGCTGCTCCTCCTTCTCGAAGGACTGCTCGAAGTCCAGCCCGCCGCACCTCAGCGAGACCGAGTGGACATTGGGCCTGTTGTGTGTCTTTTTCCAGTGCCGCAGGTCCTTCGCCGCTGTCCGGAGCCCGAGGTTCAGCGCCTCCTCGAACTCCCTCGGGTCCACGCCGTAGTCCGCGAGGACGTGGGGAATCGGTCGAAGGCTGATGGTCGCCTCGGGGCCGGTTTCCATGTCCACGACCTCGATGAAGTCGCGGGGAAACCGGTCATAGTCCGTTATGTCGAGGAGGTCCTCACGCAGCGGCGCCCTCACCAGGTCCACCGCCCAGGCCAGATCCCTGCTGGTCAGAAACGCGTACCCCAGTGAAACCTCGAACTCCGTATCCTCCCACGGCATCGAGGAAAGATTTTCCTCGACGACTCAAAACACTTGTCTAGCGACGAGGGACTTGAAATCTGCTAGGCCGAGCGCCGGTGAAAGGCCAACAGTTGAGAATCCTGAGGAGGCCGCGAACCAAAGATTCCGCAGGGATCTTTTCGCAGAAGACTTCGAAGAAGTCTTCGAGCAGTGAGCGGGCGACGAGGGATTTGAACCCCCGATCTTCGGCTGTCTTCCCTTGCAGCATGGAAACCCCTTCCAGAGGTTTGCGACCCGTGCGTGGTCGCAGGTTTTCTCTTCGAGGGACCTGCTCGAACGCTG
>JAANXF010000010.1 GCA_018263395.1 Methanonatronarchaeales archaeon | reverse complement strand
TCACCCCACCCTCAGCAGGTCCTCTCCCTCCATGGCGCTCCACATGGCGGCGTAGACGCCGCCCCTCTCCAGCAGCTCCCGGTGTGTCCCCTGCTCCGCCACCCGTCCACCGTCCACCACCAGTATCCTGTCCGCGCCCCTCGTCGCGGAGAGCCGGTGCGTTATCTGGAGCGTCGTACGCTGCTCCTCCGCCCGGTCCCGCAGAGCCGCCTGTATCCTCTCCTCCGTCTCCGTGTCCACGTCGCTCGTCGCCTCGTCGAGAAGGAGCACCGGCGGGTTCCGCAGCAGGGCCCGCGCGATGGCGATTCTCTGGCGCTGTCCCCCGGAGAGCTTCACGCCCCGCTCGCCGACCTCCGTGTCGTAGCCCCTCGGCAGCTCCTCCACGAAGCCGTGGGCCTGGGCCGCCCTCGCCGCCTCCTCCACCTCCTCGCGCGACGCGTCGAAGCTGCCGTACCGGATGTTCTCCTCCACGGTCCCGTAGAACAGGTAGGTGTCCTGCGAGACGTAGCCCACGCAGTCCCGGAGGCTCCTCACCGTGACGTCACGGACGTCGGTTCCGTCCACCTCGATTGAGCCGCCGTCGACGTCGTAGAGCCGCAGCAGCAGCTTGAGCAGCGTGGTCTTCCCGGAGCCCGTCGGCCCGACCAGCGCCACGGTCTCCCCGGGCTCCGCCGCGAACGATACGTCCCTGAGCACCGGCTCCTCCCCGTAGGAGAAATCGACGTCCCGGTACTCCACGCGTCCCTCCGTGACCTCGAGGTCCCCGGCCGAGGCGGACCGCTCTATCCGACTGGGCTCGTCCATCAGGCCGAAGATCCGTGCGCTGGAGGCCTGCGCCCGCTGGTACATGTTTATTATCTGGCCGAACTGGGCCACGGGCCAGATGAATCGCTGAGTGTAGAGGATAAAGACCACGAACTGCCCCACCGTCAGGGTACCGGAGAGCCACGCCGGTGCTCCCCCCAGGACCCACAGGCCCCCCACCACGAACGTCAGCGTGAAGCCCGTGCCGGCGAGCAGCCTCAGGCCCGGGAAGAACTTTATCCGCGTCGAGATGGCGTCCCAGTTGGCGTCGAAGTACTCCATCGAGTCCGCCTCCACCCTCTCGTTCTCGAAGTCCTCCGTGTTGCTGGACTTGATGACCTCGATTCCCCAAAGGTTGTTCTCCAGCCGGGAGTTCAGGGCGCCGACGGTGGCGCGGGTCTTGGCGTACTTCGGCTGAATGGTCCTGACGAACCTGAGGGTGAACGTCGCCAGGAGGGGCACGACGAGGAGCGCGATTACGGCGAGGGCGGCGTTCAGGTAGAGCAGCACCGCCGCCACACCGAGCACCATCACGCCGAGGCGGAAGGAGGAGTTCACGCCCTCGTTCAGGAAGCTCTCCAGCCTGTTGACGTCGTTGGAGAGTATGGACATCATCTCGCCGGTCTGTTTGTCGTCGAAGAACTCCATGCTGAGCCGCTGCATCTGGTTGTAGGTGTCGGTGCGGACCGAGTGCTGCACGTTCTGCGCGAAGGTGTTGAACCCCCAGTTCATGAGGAGGTGAAACGCGGCCCCGACCAGGAAGGAGAGCGCGATAACGGCCGCCGTGGCCCAGAACAGGCCCGTGCGGGTACCGGGGAGCCAGCCGGAGGGAACCACGGGGACCGTGCCGGTGCCGAGGAACACCACGTCTATCGCGACGCCGAGAATCAGCGGGGGCAGCAGGTCCAGCAGCCGCGCGAGGACGCTGGACGATACGCCGACAGCGAACGGGAACCTGTACTCAGACCCGTACTCCCTGAAGAGGCGGAGCATCGAGTGCTCCACCCGCTCCCGCTGCTCCTCGAACGGGTCGTCCTCCTGCGGCGGCAGTGCCCTCCTCGCCATCCGGTCTATTCACTGCGCGGGGAAAGGAAACTTTTCGCATCTACGCGTAGGCGGGGAATGGCGCGGGGAAGCCCCGGTAGAGTGCGACGGGGAGCATCACTGCCGGTAACCCGCCACGGCCCACCCCCGGGTGCCTCCGGTGCAGGTGCGCACACGGATACCCCTTCCCCGGGGCGCTCCGACCGGGCTCAGTCCCTCTCTATCCTCACGACTGCCTCATCCCAGTCGTCCGGGACGCCCTTCATCGTCCTTACGACCCCGAGCACCACGTTGCCCAGGACCTCCTGGACGTATCCCTTCATGCCGACGCTCCTCCCGTCCAGCTCCAGAGTGGCCTTCATCGCGCTCCCGGGTAATGGGACGCAGGGATTAAATCTCCAGCGATTGAGTGTTAGGAGCCATGGGCGACGGACTCAGGGACAGGGGCTTCAAGCGGCTGACCCGGCTGGAGGACGCCCTGTCGCTTTTCCTCGAAAGAGTGAAGACGATCAGGGGGACGGAGAGCCTGCCCGTCGAGGCGGCAGACGGCAGGGTCCTCTCCTCGGGGTACAGGGCGCCCAGGTCCTCGCCGCACTACGACCGCTCGGCCATGGACGGGTACGCCGTGGAGGCGGCGGACACGGTAGGCGCGTCACCAGCCACCCCCGTCAGGATTCCGATGGAGCGGGTGGAGGCGGTGCACACCGGCTCCTCCGTGCCACCGGGAAGGGACGCCGTGGTCAAGATAGAGGACGCCGAGGAGCGCGGCGAACACCTGCTCGTCGACACCGCGGTCCCCGTCGGGAAGAACGTCGGCGCGGCGGGTGAGGACGTTGAGGAGGGGTCGGTCCTTTTTGAGGCAGGGCACAGGCTGAGGCCCTCCGACCTGAGTCTGATGAGGGCCCTCGGCACCGGGGAGGTGACCCTCGTCGAGAGACCGCTCGTCTCCGTCGTCCCGACGGGCGAGGAGCTGGTACCGCCCGGCGAGGAGCCCGGGCGCGGCGAGATGGTGGAGAGCAACGGCCTGATGATGGGTCTCAGCGTCGAGAGGTGGGGAGGGGAACCGAGGTACGACCGGGTGCTGAGTGACGAACCGGGCAGGCTCGGGGCCGCGCTGGATGGGGCCCTAAGGGCGGGCTCCGACCTCGTCCTGTTCAGCGGCGGCTCCTCCGTGGGGCGGAGGGACAACCTCGTGGAGGTGCTCCGGGGGAGGGGCGAGGTCGTGGTGCACGGAATCGCGCTCCAGCCCGGAAAGCCCACCGCACTCTGCTTCGTGGATGACACCCCGGTGATCGCGCTCCCCGGATACCCGGCCGCCACGGCCGTCGCACTGGAGGCGGTCGTCAGGCCGACCCTGGAGAAACTCGCCGGGTTCTGTGGGCGGAGGTGCTCCGCGTGGGGAGTCCTGTCGAGGAAGGTCCACTCCAGCGTCGGTCGACGCACCTACGCACGGGTGCGTCTCGAGGACGGCGAGGCCCTGCCTCTCAGGACCACCGGGGCGGGGGTGCTGAGCAGCGTGGCGAGGGCGGACGGCTACGTCGTGGTGGACGAGGACCTGGAGGGAATCGGGGCGGGCGAGGAGGTGGAGGTGTTGCTGATTTGAGGAGGGAGTTCAGGGACCTGATATCGGTCGAGGAGGCCCGGGGAATAGTTGGGGGGTTCTCCGTGGACGTAGCCCCGGAGACCGTCCCGCTCGCCGGGGCCGAGGGAAGGGTCCTGGCGTCGGACGCGAGGGCCGAAATCGACGTCCCGCCCTTCCCCAGGTCTCTGATGGACGGCTACGCGGTGAGGGCCGGGGACACGTACGGCGCCGGGGAGGCCTCGCCGGTCGGGCTCGAGCTGTCGGGCTCCGTGGAGGCTGGGGAGGAGCCGTCCGCGGAGGTGGATGAGGGGGGCTGCGTGGAAATAGCGACGGGTGGAGTGCTTCCGGGGGGTGCGGACGCCGTCGTGATGGTGGAGCGGACCGACCGGGAGGGCGACGACGTGCTCATCAGGCGGGCCGTCGCTCCGGGGGAGAACGTGATGCAGGCGGGGGAGGACGTCCGGGAGGGGGGGGCCGTGGTGGAGTCCGGCACCCGCCTCGGGCCGAGGGAGGTCGGGGGCCTCGCGGCCATCGGATTGGAGGAGGTCGAGGTCCTCGGCAGGCCGAGCGTCGCCGTTTTCTCCACCGGGAACGAACTGGTGGAGCCCGGCGGGGAGCTGAGGAGGGGCCAGGTATTCGACGTGAACTCGTACGTAATTCGCTCGGCGCTGAGGAACGCCGGCTGCGAACCCGTTTTCCTCGGCGTCTCGCGGGACGACGAGGAGGGGATATCCGGGCTGGTAGACGAGGCGGCGGAGCACGACCTCGCGTTATCGTCGGGAAGCACCTCCGCCGGGGCCGGCGACGTGGTTTACCGGGTCGTGGAGGAAAGAGGCGACCTGCTGGCCCACGGCGTCGCGATGAAGCCCGGAAGGCCGACCGTTCTGGCGGAGCTGGATGGAACCCCGTTCGTGGGGCTGCCGGGCAACCCGTCCTCCGCCTACGCGGTCTACGCGAAGCTGGTCGATCCCTTCCTGAGGTCCGCCACGGGCCTCCCGGTCGAGGAGGAGAGGGTGGGGGCCGTGATGAGGCGGTCGGCGAAGAGCGACGCGGGGAGGCACGAGCTGAGGTTCGTGTCCCTGGAGCAGAGGAACGGCGGGTTGAGGGCATTCGCCGTGGAGAAGGTCAGCGGGGCCGTGACGCTCCTGATGGACGCCGACGGCTACGTGGAGGTGCCGGAGGGGGTCTCGACGCTGGACGAGGGCGAGGACGTCGAGGTGACGGTGCTGTCCAGAAGATTCTTACCGAATAGGGTAGAGTAAGTGGCCGGATGTTTACGGGTTACGGGGACCTTCCCGAGGTCGAGCTTCCGGGCGAGGTCTTCATAAGCGACTCCACCCTTCGCGAGGGCGTCCAGATGCCTGGGGTCGTTATGGGTCTCGACGTCAAGCTCCGCATTTACGAGATGCTTCACGACATCGGCGTCGAGAAGCTGGAGTGCTTCCTCTTCAACGAGAGGGGAAAGAGGCTGGCCGGCGAGATGCTGGACGCCGGGTACGAGGCCCCCGAGGTGACGGCGTGGGCCCGCGCCGTGCCGGGGGACATCGACGTCGTGCTGGAGTTCCCCGAAATCGAGGAGACGGGTCTGCTGATGAGCGTCTCGGACACCCACCTGTTCGACAAGCTGGGGTTCGAGGACTACGGGGAGGCCAGGGAGACGTACCTCGACGGGCTCCAGTACTGCGTGGACCACGGCCTCAGGCCGAGGTGCCACGTCGAGGACGTGACCCGGGCAAGCCTCGAGGAGTTCGTGTTCCCGTTCGTCGAGGACGTCCTGGAGGTTGCGCCCGACGCGATAATACGGCTCTGCGACACGCTGGGGTACGGCGTGCCGTACCACCCGTCGAAGCTGCCGTTCAGCGTCCCGCTTCTGACGCGCAGGGTCGAGGAGCTGGGCGCCGGGGAGATAGAGTGGCACGTCCACGACGACTTCGGGCTCGGCGTCGCCAACGTGCTGAGCGGGTACTTCCACGGCGCCAACTGGGCGAACCTCAGCTTCTTCGGCATGGGTGAGCGGGCGGGAATCGCGGAGCTGGAGAAGGTCCTGGTCTTCCTCGTGACGAGGTGCGGGGTGGGCAAGTACGACCTGTCCAGCATAAAGGAGGCCGCGGAGTTCCTGGAGAGGGAGGCCAGCTACGACGTGCCGGACAACAAGGCGGCTGTCGGGAAGAACGTCTTCGCCCACGAGTCCGGTATACACTCCTCGGCGGTCCTGAAGAACCCGTTCACGTACGAGCCGTACCCGCCGGAAGTAGTCGGGGCGGACCGGAGGTTCATGGTCGGCGACTCGTCGGGGAGGGGCGCCGTCGCGTCGAAGCTGGAGGAGGCCCTGGCCCGCCGCGGAATAGAGAAGGACCTCGACAAGGACGACCCGCTGGTGCAGAGGGCCTTCGAGGAGGTACAGCGCCAGTTCGACGGGGGAAGGGACTCCTGTATAACCGGGGAGGAGTTCGACCGGTACGTCGAGGAGTACCTGGGGACTGAATAGATGGGCACGATAGCCGAGAACGTACTTTCAGAGAAGTCCGGGGAGGACGCGGAGGCCGGGGACACAGTGGTTGCGAACGTGGACATCTCCCTGGTACAGGACGGAACCGGCCCCCTCGCCGTCCAGCAGCTCCGGGACCTCGACATGGTGCGGGTCCACGACCCGGAGAACGCCCTGATTTTCCTGGACCACGCAGCGCCGACCCCCACCAGGGAGCTGGCAAACGACCACAGGCTCCTGCGCGACTTTGCGAGGGAGACCGGCGCGACGCTGTACGACGTGGGGCGCGGCATCTGCCACCAGCTCGTCAACCAGAACCACACCTGTCCCGGGGACGTGCTGGTGGGTGCGGACAGCCACACCTGCACCGGTGGAGCCCTCGGGGCCTTCGCCACCGGTATGGGCAGCACAGACGTAGCGATCGCGATGGCGACGGGAGAGACCTGGTTCCGCGTCCCGGAGAGCCTGCTCTTCACCCTCGAAGGGAAGCTCGAGAGCGGTGTCTACGCCAAGGACCTCGTACTGCGAATCGTAGGCGACATCGGTGCCGACGGCGCCACGTACATGTCCATGGAGTTCGGCGGCCCCGCCCTCGAGCACCTCTCCATCAGCGAGAGGATGACGGTGGCGAACATGGTGGTGGAGGCCGGCGCGAAGTGCGGCCCCTTCCCGTCGGACGAAACCACGAGGAGGTTCCTCGAGGAGAGGGGACGCGGCGACTGCTTCCGCGAAATCGCGCCGGACGGAGACGCCCAATACGCGGGTGAGCACGCGTACTCCCTGGACGCCCTGGAGCCCCAGGTGGCGGCGCCCCACATGGTGGACAACGTCTACCCCGTCACTCACGAGAAGGTGAGCGGCATGCCGGTTCAGGAGGCCTTCCTCGGCTCCTGCACCAACGCGCGGCTGGACGACCTCGAAATCGCCGCGAACGTCCTGAGTGGGAGGGAGGTGCACCCCGACACCCGGCTCATAGTGAACCCGGCCTCCAGGGAGGTGTACCGGGGCGCCATCGAGAGGGGCGTGGCGGACGTCCTGCTGGGGGCGGGGGCCGTGATCGACCCGCCGGGCTGCGGAGTCTGCTACGGCGGACACCAGGGCGTGCTGGCCGACGGCGAGAACGCGATAGGGAGCAACAATCGCAACTTCAGGGGGCGCTTCGGGAACCCGGAGGCGGACGTCTACCTCGGCTCACCCGCCACCGTTGCTGCCTCGGCGCTCAGGGGAGAAATAACGGACCCGCGGGAAGTTCTTTAGCTCGGATTTTGACCCGCCGGGGCGAGGTTGAGCCGTGAGGCGGGAGCTGTTATACCTCCCTGTCGCGCCGCTCTTCTTCCTGATGCTGGTTGCGGTCTCCTTTCTCGTGTGGGCCGCGGCGGCCACTACAGGTTCGCTGCTGGGCTTCTCGCCGGTCCAGACCGCCCCTGGCTTCTTCGCAATCGTTCTCGGAGGCGGCGTCAACGTCCCCGTGAATCGGCTGAGGGGCGGGAGGGTGGTCAGGCTGAGGATGGTCAGGGTCTTCGGCATCCCGTACCCCGTCCCGGGGACTGAGAGGAGCGAAACCGTGCTCGCCATCAACCTCGGGGGCGCGGTCACACCCGTGGCGATGAGCGGCTACATTCTCGCCGTTTCGGGAGCGACTGCTGCCGTCAGCGCGGGGTTCACCGCGGCCCTCACTGCGATTCTGACCAACGCGGTGGCCAGACCTGTGCGGGGACTCGGAATCGTTGTGCCGACGGTACTGCCGGGGCTTTCGAGCGCCATTGCGGCCTTAACGTGTGTGCATCTCTTCGGGCTCGACGTGGCGTTCCTTCCACGCGTGGCCTTCGCCGGCGGTGTCGTGGGGGCACTGGTGGGTGCGGACCTGATGAACCTGAAGGAAATCGCGAACCTCGGCGCCCTGGTTGCCAGTATCGGGGGCGCGGGAACCTTCGACGGGATACTGGTAACCGGAGTAACGGCTGTTCTGATGGGCTCCGTGGCGGTGGGGCTCTGAGGGAAGGGTGTTTGACGTTTTTTTATTACGCGGGGTTACCCGCTTTCCTCACGGTTATCGACCAGACGTCGCCCTCCTCCTCTATCGATACAAGCTCCAGGCCGAGGGCCCCGACGGCCATCGGTATCTCCTTCTTGGACGGCCTGTAGTCTCCCACGATGGTGACCTCGTCGCCCGGCTCCATGGCCCTGAAGGCCTTCCTGGCCTCGATGAGGGGTTTCGGGCAGGTCTCGCCCCTGACGTCGACGCTAGTGGCCGTGTCCGTTCTCGTGCTCAGCTCCGTAGTCCTCCTCGAAGTACCTCCGGACCTCGCGGGCCTGCTCCTCGTCTATTCCGCCCTTCTCCGCGAGGTAATCCGGTGACGCGTAGAGGACGTTTGGTCGGGAGAGGAACCCCTCGTCCCTCAGCCTCTCCGCCGCGTCCTCCGTTATGCCCGCCTCGACGAAGTGCTCCACCTCGGCGGGCTCGGCCACCTCCATCGGGTTCACGTCGAACTGGTTCTCCCACCGGCCCTCCCCTATCAGGTAGTTCTTTATTGCCTCGTGCAGGCCGTCCGCCGCCAGGTTGGAGCAGTGCTGCTTAATCGGGGGCAGCCCCTCCAGGGACTCGGATACGTCCCTCTTCGTGATTTTCCAGGCCTCCTCGAGCTCCTCTCCCCTCGCCAGCTCGCTGATCATGGAGCTGGTCGCTATGGCGGCGGCACACCCCATGGTGGTCCAGGAGATGTCCTCGACGCGGTCGTCCTCCACCTTCAGGAATATGTGCATGACGTCCCCGCAGGCGGGGTTTCCCACCTCGCCCACGGCGTCGGGGTTCTCCATCTCGCCGCTGTTCCGCGGGTTCGTGAAGTGCTCCTTCACCTTTTCCGAGTACGTCGTGGGCCTCATCACCGACCTCCCGGAACGCTCCTCTTCCTTCCCATTGCGCTGATTTCGCGGAGACTGGAGACGACCTCCCTGAGCTGTTCGAGGGTGTAGTCGATCTCCTCCTCCGAGTTGTTCACGCTCAGAGAGAAACGTATGGAGCCGTGGGAGACCTCCGGCGATAGCCCAACGGCGGTGAGGACGTGGCTCGGCGCGAGCTTCTTGGAGTAGCAGGCACTTCCCGTCGAGACCGCTACGCCCCGCATGTCGAGGTGCAGGAGGATGGATTCCCCCTCGATGTCGAGGAACGTGGTGTTGACGTTCGTCGGAAGCCGGTTCTCCCGGGACCCGTTCAGCCGGGTCCTGTCCATCTCGAGGACTCCGTCTATCAGCCGGTCCCTCAGTCTCGAAACCTCGCCGTAGTCCAGCTCCTCGGATATATCGACGGCCTTCCCGAAACCCACCACCCCCGGGACGTTCACCGTACCCGGCCTGACGCCCATCTCCTCGTCGCCGCCCTCCAGGACCCTGGAAATCTTGCGATCGTTCCTGACGTAGAGCGCCCCGGTGCCCTTCGGACCGTGAACCTGGTTACCGCTGAACGACGCTAGGTCCAGCTTCGCGGCATCCACGTCGAGGGGCGTCTTGGTGAAGGCCGCCGAGGCGTCGCTGTGGAACAGGACGTCACTGTCCTCGCACACGTCCCCTATCGCCTCCAGCTCCTGTATCGTGCCTATCTCGTTGTTTGCGTGCATCACGGACACGAGGATGGTGTCGTCGCGTATCGCTCCCTCGACCTCGGCCGGGTCGACGAACCCCTCCCCGTCGACGCCCACCCGGGTGACGTCGAATCCACAGGAGCTCAACGACTCCGCGCTGTTGAGCACCGAGGAGTGCTCGACCTCGCTTACCACGACGTGGCCCCCTCCTGCCCTGTAGGCGGCGCCCTTTACGGCGAGGTTGTTGCTCTCCGTCGCCCCGGAGGTGAACACCACCCTGTCCGGCTCTGCACCCATCGCGGAGGCCGCCGACTCCCTCGCGTCCTCAACCGCATCTATGGCCTGGAGGTCGAACGTGTGGCCGTAGTCGGAGGAGGGTACTCCGTACATCTCCTCCTGGTACGGTCGCATCGCCTCGAGTACCTCGGGGAACGGCTTCGCGGCGGACGCGTTGTCGAGGTATACTTGTGTCATCGATATGGTCCACTCAATACGCCCGTACTTAACACCGTTAATTAGGACTTCCCGCATTTAAACCTGTCGGTGGACGGTGGAGGGGCGTTTGACCGGGTCGACCGGAGGTTTTCCGTGCCCCGGAGGCGACCGACCTCGTTAAATCCATAAGGCACCCCGCCGATTTATGCCCGATGGTCAGTGGACGCGCCTGGAAGTTCGGCGACAACGTATCGACCGACCTGATTGCGCCGGGGCGATACTTCCACCTGCGAAGCGAACTGCCCAGGCTGGCCGAGCACACCCTGGAGGACGCCAGGAGCGAGTTCGCTTCCGAGGTCGAGAGGGGCGACTTCGTGGTCGCGGGGCAGAACTTCGGTATGGGGTCGTCGAGAGAGCACGCCCCGGCGATCATAAAAATGTGCGGTGTCGAGGCCGTCATCGCCGAGAGCTTCGCACGCATATTCTACCGAAACTGCATCAACGTGGGGCTCCCCGCCGTAGAGATCGACACCTCCGGGATAGACGACGGAGAGGAGCTCGAGATCGACCTCGGGAACGGGGTGGTGCGCAACGTGACGAAGGGCACCGTCCACAGCTTCAGACCCCTGCCGCCCCTGATGCGGCGAATCCTGGACGGCGGTCTGAAGGAACACGTGCGGAAACACGGCGGCATAGAGGTATGATGCCCCGTACCCCGACCAGGTCCGCCGCGTCTGGAGGGTCGAGCACCGGAGGCGAAGGACCCGCACAGCACCTCACCCCGGTCTCCACGTCACCGGCGACCCTGAGGGCACGCGGCTCAGAGGTCGCGATGGATCCGGGAACGCCGGAACCGGAACCCGGGCCCCGGAACCACGTGTGGGAGCTGTGCACGTTGCCCCTTCCGGGTTTGGGCTCTCGGCCGCGTACATTATCTTAAAAGGGTCACGTGCTGACCTGTAGCCATGGGTCATCCTCACCTCTGCCGACCTCGAACAGGTACTGGTACAGGAGCAGGTCAACGAGGCCGTCGAGGCCGGGTTCAGGGCCCACGGTCTCGGCCGGGTCGAGATGCCACCGAAGACGTACGTAGACCTTCCCAGGCACGGCGGGGACATGCGGTCGATGCCGTGCTACGTGGAGGAGCCCGAGGCCCTCTCCGTGAAGTGGGTCAACGTCCATCCCGACAACCCGGGTAGAGGGCTGCCCACCGTGATGGCCACGATAATCTACAGCGACCCGTCCACCGGGCACCCCCTCGGGTTAATGGACGGCACCCTGATAACCGACATGAGGACCGGGGCGGCCGGGGCCGTCTCGTGCAGACACCTCGCGAGACGGGACTCCAGCGTCCTGGGCCTGGTCGGCGCGGGTGTGCAGGCGCGCTTTCAGCTATCCGCGATTACGCACGTGCTGGACCTCGACGAGGTCAGGGTATGGAGCAGGAACGTCTCCTCCTGCAGAGAGTTCGCGGAGGACGTCGACTTCGGGAACGTGACGGTCTGCGAGGAGGTGGAGGGGGCGGTCTCGGGCAGCGACGTGGTGGCGACGACGACGCCTTCCCGCGAACCCCTGCTGAAGGCGGGGTGGGTTTCCCCCGGCACCCACGTCGCCGCCATAGGAGCGGACGCCGCCGGGAAACAGGAGCTCGACCCCGCGATACTGAGGCGGGCCAGGCTCTTCGTCGACGAGTGGGAGCAGGCGAGGCACAGCGGAGAGGTCAACGTTCCGCTGAAGAGTGGCGAATTGAGGGACGAGGACGTCGACGGCGAGCTGGGCGAGGTCGTGGCGGGAAAGATGGAGGGCCGCCTGTCGGACGACGAGGTTACTGTCTTCGACTCCACCGGGCTCGCGGTGCAGGACGCCGTCACGGCGCACCTGGCGTTCAGAAAACACGGAGGGCTCGGGACTGGAGTGGAGATGGCTTGAGGACAGACGCAGCGATAATTGGTGCGGGCCCCGCCGGGCTCTTCGCAGCCCACGCCCTCTCCGGGAGCGGATTGGACGTCGTCGTTCTGGAGAAAGGAAAGCCGCCGCTGGAGAGGAAAAGGACCCCGGTGGATGTCCTTAGCGGAGTCGGAGGTGCGGGCGGCCTGAGCGACGGAAAGCTGAACCTGACCCCTGACATCGGCATGGAGCTGGAGCAGCTCCACTTAGACCGTGACCGGGCCTCGGCACTGATAGACGAGGTCGACGCCGTCCTTGTGAGGAACGGCGTGGATGCCGAGACGTACGGGGAGAGGGACAGCAGGGAAAGGAGCGTCCGGCGCCTCCGGCGGAGGGCGGCCACGGCCGGAATACAGCTAATTCACGGACGTCAGAAGCACGTCGGGTCCGAAAACATGCCCAACGTGGTGCAGTCCTTCGCGGAAGAGCTGGACGACCGGGGCGTGCAGCTCCTTTCGGAAACGGAGGTCGAATCGATAGAGAGGGACGGGAACTTTTCGCTGCAGACCGCGGCCGGAAGAATCCAGACGAGACAGGTGGTGGCCGCGCCGGGAAGGAGTGGCGCCGACTGGTTTCGCTCCGAGGCCGAGCGCCTCGGAATCGAGGTGAGGTACGGACCAATAGACGTGGGCGTCAGGGTGGAGCTGCCTAGGGAGGTCACGGACCCGGTGACGGACTACCTATACGACCCGAAGCTTCGCTGGAGGAGCAGGGGCTACGACGACCTCGTCAGGACGTTCTGCACAAACCCGGGGGGCTACGTGACGGCGGAGCACCACGGAGACATGGTGCTCGTCAACGGCCACGCGAAGAGATCCGAGAGAACCCGCCTCACGAACTTCGCCATCCTCACGAGAATACACCTCACCGAACCCGTCGAGGACACGAAGGCGTACGGCCGCAGAATCGCGGAGCTCGCCAACACAATCGGCGGCGGGAGGCCCCTGGTGCAGCGCCTGAGGGACCTCCTGGACTGGCAGCGCTCGACCTCTGGCCGCATCGAGAGCCTGCCGTTCAGGCCGACCCTGGATGACTGCACCCCGGGAGACATCGCCTTAGCCCTTCCGCAGCGCGTCGTGATGGACGTGATACACGCCCTGGAGACCCTGGACGAGGTGATTCCCGGGGTCAACGAGGAGCACACGCTGCTCTACGCCCCGGAAATCAAGTTCTACGACTCGGTCTACCCGACGGACGAAACGCTGCAGACCGAAGTGCGGGGACTGAGGGTCGCGGGGGACGGGTGCGGAAAAAGCCGCGGAATAGTGGGCGCCGCAGTGAGCGGCCTCATAGCCGGGAGGGGCGCCCTGAACGACCTTGCCTAGGAGAGTCTACACGTTCGGCTAAGGCGGCAGGTCCCCTGACGAACTCGTCTCCCTGTTTAGGGACGCCGGGGTCCAGCTGCTCGTCGACGTCAGGTCTTTCCCTGTCCCGCAGGAAGGTTCGACGGGGAAAAGCTGCGCAGGAAGCTTCCCGGTGAAGGAATTGCGTACCTCCACGTGCCGGAACTCGGAGGGTACCGGGAGGGGGCTACAGGGCGTACGTGGAGACAGGGGAACTCAGTGACGCGCTGGAGAATCTGGAGAACCCCGCCTCGGAGAAAACCATGGCAGTCATGTGCCTTGAGAAACAGCCGTCGAACTGTCACTGCCGGTTCATAGCGCGCAAGCTGCGGGAACGCGGATGGGCAGCCGTCCACCTGGTTGAGGAAGACGGGGACAGACGACGCTCTGAATATTCTCTGCCCCCCCTCGACAGGTCTCCGTCTGGAAGTTCTCTAACCCGGGATCCCTTTGCCGGAATCTAGGGTTTCGTTGACCCTTTGGTAAAACAGTATCTAAGTCAGATTGATACGGATGGCTGTATGACGGAGCGGTGGAAGGTGCCGAAGGCCGATAGGGGCAAATCGATGATTGGAAAGGTGAATATACTCACGGAAGAATCGCCTGTGCAGCCCGGGCGTAACCCGCAGTTGAGTATCAGGTGAGTGGAGGAGAAGAGCTCGATAAGAACGAGGTTTTGAGAAGGCTTCCACTCATTCGAAACCTGAACGCCTCGCTTCGGAAGCAGACAATCGAGGCCTTCAGACTTGGCTGTCCAGCGGCATTCTGGGAAAAGCCCGCCTCCTCCTCAGGGAAATAACACCCCGCGGACACTACAGGTAAGAGAGGGCTCTGGTTACACACCTTGCGGGTAGAATCAGTTTTCAACCGGGTCGCACGGTCCCATAAGCAGAGAGGGCAACTGAAATCCAGAGAGGTGAATCAAGGGGTTGCGGCCTCCTTGCTTCACGAAATCCTGAAGTATGGCGAACCGGGCGACGGCAGACCCATACGTGGAAGGACCATGACCGCTTGGCACTCCTATACCTCAAGGAAAACTTCGACTTTCCCGTCCCCGTGCTCAAAGCTGTAGATGCCCACCACTGCCCATGGGGGAAGGGGGACACCCCTTCGACGCCGCTTCAGGAAGCCGTCCACCTTGCCGACATGATGGCGTCCCACAGGAACGCACACATTACTCTGGAGGACCCTCCCGAGGAACTGCTGGATACCAGCAGAACCGTGACTCCGAAAAGCCTTCACGAGGCAGGAGGCATCACCCGGTCATAGAAGGTGCTGGTGATTTCCGATTCGGTTTACCGGTACTTCGTTAGGGTAGCGGCACGTGACACCGGGAGGGAGGCGGCGAGAATACCTATGCCCCAGAAATTGAGTAATAACTTTTTACCCGTCAGGGAACCATCCACAGTCAGCCGGGGTTGCCGAGCCAGGCCAAACCGAACGGGCTGCTCGTCAGCGTACCGTTGCCAGGCAACGGCGCAATCGATCGAACGGACGGCCGTTCGCGGGCAAAAGGCGGAAGGCTCAAGACCTTCTCCCGCAGGGGTCCGAGGGTTCGAATCCCTCCCCCGGCATTCTTTACCGGTGGCCCTCGCTTCGTTTGGGCCGCCGGGGTTAGAATCCCTCCCCAGGTGTCCGTTTCACTCACGCTGGTGTCGGGATTCTGCTCCTCCGGCCTTGCTAACGCGAACCCGTCGGTTTCAAATCCCTTTCCCGGCATTCACGGAGGGCGAGGTCCACGCTCAATCCGGGAAATAGAGCACTTCCGCGGTCATCACGGCGTGAACTAACCCTCGGGGGGTCGAAGGGACCGCTTCAGGCCACGCTGCGGTTCGTGACCTGGGACCCCTCCACGAACGAGATTCCTGACCTCTCCGCGAATTCCCGGGCACCCTCCTCCGAGAGGGCGTTTCCGGTTTCGCCGTCGAGCATCTCGCACAGAACCATCGCAGGCGTTATGCTGGCCATCCGGGCGAGCTCGAGGGAGAGCTCGGTCTGGCCCTGTCGCGCGTCCAGCAGGCCCTTCGCGCCGATTAGAAGCGGCACGTGCCCCGGCACGCTGAACTCCGATCTAAACTCCCCCGCGCCGCCGTTCGAGGCGTCCCTGACGCTCTCTGCGACCTTTCTGGCGGTCAGCGCCCTGTCCCTGTCGGTGATCCCGGTGAACGTATCGCGGTGGTTGACCCAGACGGAGAAAGAGGTTGCACCGTCGTAGGTCACGTGCTCCTCGAATCCATCGAGGAGGTCACGTGCGAACGGCAGGCCCAGGCTCTCCGCCGAGTCGGGGTGTATGGCGACGCATATCAGGCCGCCCGCCGCCTCCCTCATAAGCCTGACGTCTTCGTAGGTCGCGGCCTCGGCCGGTATCACCATGTCCGTCTCGCCCTCCCGGTCGGCGGCGTCGAACAGCAGGACGGGCCTTCCCTCACGCAAGTCCTCGACGGCCCTCAGCAGCAAAGCTCCACCTCCACCACGTCGCCGGTGTCCAGACCCAGTTTCTCCCTGAGCTTCAGCCCCGAGATTACCTCTATTATCGACGAGTCGTGGTGCGACCTCTCCGGGGTAACGACCGCGGATTTTACGCCCTCCACCTCGGCCTCGTAGCAGACCACTGAGCCGAACGTACGGCTCTCCTCCTCGAAGCCCTCGACTCTCTTGACGGACTCCCCGGGGACCAGGGCGGAAGGATGGGTCTGACCGTCGAGCAGCCTCAGGTTGAGAGTTCCGGGGTACGCGCGGTAACCGAGCTCCTCCTCGAACTGGGCCTGGTACCCCTCCAGGGACATGTAGTACCTTCCCTCGCCGAGGCCCTCCACTACCTCGCCCCTGACGACGTGCTCCTCTTCGCCCTCGAAGATGCGGCGGTACTCCGCGTACTCCCTCCTGAGGCGCATATACCCCTCGTCTGTGACGGTTAACCTCTGGCCCCTGGGCAGGAGCGTCCTCTCGATTAAACCATCGTCCTCGAGGATGGAGAGGTACCTCGAGGCGCTCTGTGGACTTAAGCCGAGACGCTCCCCGATATCGGACGTGGAGCACTCCACTGGGTTGCCGTACAGCGCCACCGCCTTGAGGGCCATGAGCTCCTGCGATTCCACGAGGAGCTTATCAGTCCTGGGTAACTTATTAATTCTGGTAACCTCCCCGTTTACGGGAACCGTCCAGGAGAGTGCGGCGCACTCGAGCCGGCACCTACGGGGCGCCCCTCACCGCCCCGGCCCCCTCCTTTCCCCTCCTCGGGGGAACGAGCAGCACGTTGCTCTCGCCCCTCTTGATAAACTCCTCGGAGACGCTGCCCAGGAGGAGGCGGCGTAAGCGGCTGACCCCCCTGGAACCGATGAGCACCAGCGAAGGTTCGAACTCGGCCTCCTCGGCGAGTAGCTCCTTTACGGCGTCGCCGTACCTTATTCTCGTATCGACCTCCATTCCTGCCTCCTCGAGCTGTCTCCCCAGTTCGTCGAGGCGTTCATCCGCCTCGGCCTCCCTCACCCCCATGCGTTTCTGCTCCGCCGCGATAACGTGAAGCAGGTCCACCTCGACGACGCCGTTCCGTATCGTCTGGAACTCGTTGTAGGCCCTCAGCGCGTTCTCGGAGAAGTCGGTCGGGTGAAGGACCCTGGAGAAAATCCCGTCGCCCGAGACCCCGGCCCCTACGTCCCTCTCCTCCACTCTCTGTATCAGCAGGGGGCAGACGGCGGTACGGGCCATGTTTACGGTGGTGCTGCCGATCAGGGAGCGCTCCAGCCATCCGTGGCCTCCCCTCGAGGCGGCGATTATCATGTCCGCGTCCACCTCCTCCGCGAGGTCGTTGATGCGGCGGTAGGGAGTGCCACGCACGACGTGCGTCTCCACGTCGAAGCCCCTCTCCTCGAGGAGACCTTTCTCCCTCATCAGTGCACTCTCCTTCGCCGTCTCCAGGTTGAACGGTGCCACGGCCGAACGGGGGGAGACCTCTATGACGTTTATCAGGTGAAGGGCGTCTATACCCACACTTCGGAGTCCCTCCGTGCAGGTTTCGGACCTGATACACGCCTCGCTGGGCGCGGAAAGGTCCGTGGCGTACACCGCCTTCATGGACTTTACTGCCTCATTCTCCGAGGTAAAGCTTTGCTTCACGTCACCCCTGTCAGCGTGGAGATTATTCCGTAGAGTCCGAAGCTGATCGTGCCCGAGGCCGCTATAGCGACCAGCCAGGCCGCCACGGTGTAAACGATCTTGGACCGGGAGAGTCCGGTCGAGCCCTCCACGAGGCCGCTGCCCACTATGCTCGATATGATTATTTCGTTAAACGAGACCGGTATGCCGTATGCGATGGCAACCTGAGCTAACAGGAACGCCGGGACCAGCGCGGCTATCGAGCGGCGCGCCCCCAGAATGGCGTACTCCCTCGAGACTGCGTGTATTATCTTGGGAGCCCCGGTCCAGGAACCCACCAGGATGCCTGCACCTCCGAAGAGCAGGAGGTAAGTTACCGGTATCTGGAGACTGGTTTCGAAGACGGCCTGGATGGGGCCGGTTGCTAGGCCGACCTGGCTTCCGCCGCCGGAGAACGCGACGACGGAACCCAGCACGACGAGGAACCTCTTGGTTCCGCGGTCCATCGAGCCCCGTAACCATCTCCTCAGTACCGCGAAGGAGAAAAGGGCGAACAGGAGGCTGGTAACGAGCATCACGGCGTCGTATCCACCGACAAGCACCTGCGTTTCCGTCCCGGAGAGCAGCGAAGCATAGGTCGAGACGGTGCCCTGTGCCCCGCCCTCGGCCGATATGACCGTGAGAGGGACGTTTGCAAGGGCGAAGCCCACCAGCGCACCCAGCAGGGGAATCCCGAGGCTTTCGGGCACGTCCTCCCTCCGCAGCAGGTAGGCCGTCCCGTAGGCTATCCCTCCGCTGATCAGCGGTATGGTGGCCCACATGAGGGCGATTTCTCTGTACTTTCCGATCGCGGGGTCCCCCCCCATGGACAGTCCGACCCCTACGATGGCCCCGGTCACCGTGAAAGCCGCCGGGACGGGGTAGCCGCTCCTGACGCCCAGGAAGATCAGGAAGGCGGCTGTGAGGAGTCCCGACGCCGCCGCGAGCGGCGTGATGCTGACGCCCAGAATCAGCTCCTTTCCCACGGCTTCGGACACGCTGGCGCCCTGAAAGACGGCCCCGAGGCCCGCGAAAATGCCGACGAGGAGGGCTGCACGCATCACCGGCAAGGCGTTTGCCCCCACGGCGGGCGCCAGAGGAGGGGAGCTGCTCTCCGCCCCGACGGACCACGCCATGAAGCCGCTGCCGATAACCGCCACTACCAGCGTTAACGAGAAGGGGTCCATCCAGGGGGCGGCCTCAGCTCTCCGTCTCCGATTTCAGCCCCCTCCCGACGGCCTCCCTCGTGTCGGGAGGATGGATGATTACCTCCATGCGGAACCTGTCACTGCCGTTCCTGATCCTCTCTATGTTCGCGCTTACCAGGTCGTTGTCGAAGTACTGCGGGCCGACCCTGCTCATCACCCTGCTGTACACGGTCTCCTCCAGCTTGCAGAAGAGCTTCCTGCCGACCTCCCTTATGCCCGAACCCTTCCCGGTTTCGATGCTGACCTTCTCGGCGGTTCTCTCCGTCACGTCCCCGCAGAGGTCCTCCCTGGACCTGGGTCTCCAGCTCTCCCAGTCGGAGAAATCGTCGCCCTCGACCCCCTCCTCTGCGAGGATGTCGCTGATCTTCTCCCCGTGTTCGACCACCTGCTCCCAGGTTCCCTCCCTCTTGAACCCGGAAATGCTCTCCTGGACCATTCTAATCACCCCTCATCGAGATGCGGCGAGCCGAGTAGCGCAGGTGTGACGGGCCACGGGTTGAGATTCGGCACTCGTGGCTCCGATTCGGACCCCCTGTAGGGGACTCGATTTTTTCCAACCGGAAATCCGGCTCGGCCATCATCCATCCCCGAGGTGTCTCTAACACGACCTGGGTATTTAAAGTTTTGCTTCGATCGATGCCGTCCGGCAGGGCTACCCGTCATCAGGGAACCCTTCGCCCTCCTCGGGCTCTCCGTCCGTCGACTCGCCGGCGATGTACCTGTGAATCACGTCCTCGACCTCTTTGGGAGAAACCCCGAGTTCCTCGGCCCTGCGCTCCACCCACTCCGCGTACTCACCGACAGTGGGGAGCTCGAGCGTCCGGACGAGGATACCGTCCCCGGTAGGAACGACCAAGACCTGGTCCCCCTCCTCGAAGCCCTCGAATATCCGCACCTCTTCCGGGATTCTGATGGCCCCTTCGGGACCCATTCGGGTAACCCACGGTGCCGGCCCCATCCGTCCCCCGGCGGCCTCGGGACCCCGCTCTTCGGCACTCTCCTGACCGTCGCCTCCTGCCCCCTCGTCCATGGTGGTCAATGTCCACGGCGTGAGATAAGCCTGACCGAAGTCGCGAGGCAATCCCGGGGCGCAGGGCGGGTTGGGGGAAGTCCCCAGTCCCCCCGTGCGGGCCGGCTTTCGGTCTCCGACCCCTTCGTGGCCCCGCACCCTCTCGTCGAGTTAGATAAAGAGCTGGACGTCCGATTCGAACATCTGCTCCATGGCGTAGCCGGCTCCGGCTAACGTGAGGCCCTCGATCAGGTCGTCCTCGTCGATTCCCATGACCCCGAGCGTGGGTGTGCAGGCGACCAGTTCCACGTTGTCCATCTCGACACACATGTCGAGCAGGTCCGCCGGATCCCCCATCCCCGCCTCCTCCACCTTACCCTTCATCATCCTGGTGGCGATCGCGGTCATGCCGGGCAGCATTCCCAGGATGTTGGGCATCGGGAGCGCGGGGTTGCCCACGGAGGCCACCTTCAGGTTCTTTATCCCGTCCTTTTTCAGGGCCTCTATGCCCCAGAACGTGAAGTAGAGGGTCACCTCGGCGCCCATAGAGGCCGCGGTGGTGGCGAGTATCAGTGGTGGAAAAACCATGTTGAGGGTACCCTTGCTGACGATTATGCTGACCCTCGGCGTGTCTCCCTCCGGCGCCTCACCTGCCATATACCGGAATGGATTGCGGAATGTCTAAAGTCTTTCCGTCAGGAGCACGTTTTCGGAACTCCCCACGCGACTGTGTCCCGGGTTTTGAAGGTCGCTGACGGGGACCCACCTGGGTCAGGGAGTATCGCCCGGACCTGAGCCGTTAAGCCCGTAACCCGAAGTCCTATACCTCTACCATTCCTCCGCGCAGCGCCTCGCAGGTTGAAGAAAAATTAAATATGCTCCAGGGGGTAAGGGTTCGTGAGTGGACGTAGAACCCGACGAGACCCTCGACACCAGGGGCCAGAGCTGTCCGATGCCCGTCCTCGAGACCAGAGAGATGGTGGACCGGCTTGGAGAGGGCGAGGTGCTGGAGGTCCTGGCGACCGACCCAGGTGCGGAAAACGACCTGAGGTCGTTCGCGAGGAGAACCGTTCTCGAGTTCCTCGGAATCGAGGAAGAGGGCGACTTTTTCAGGATATACCTGAAGAGGTAGAGTCTCCGAAAAACCGGCTGCCCTCCGGCTTCAGGGGTACACGCGTGTCGGGCAGGTACATTCCTCTACGTGGGGCAGCCGTGTTAAGACGGCCCTCGGTGCTGCCCACTTGTTCCGCGTGGGCGCAGGTCCGTGCGGCGGTCGGGGGTGGACGGCTGTCCCCTCCGCGACGAACGCATAATAAAGACCGCGACGATTCAGGTCCGTGAGGCTATGGAAGGCCATCGTGGCCCTCCTGTTCGTAGCGGCACTGGTCTCGTCGGCCCACTCGGTCCGGGTCGAGGAGACGCCCCTTCTCGACGAGTGGAGCGATGTAGCCGGAGTGCCGGCGGGGAAAACCGAAGGCGGTAAAACCCCGACCCCCCTGCCGGGGGAATCGCGAACGTCCACCCCGGCTCCCACTCCGACCCCCGCACCGACCGGGGCTGTGGAGGGTGGAAGCGTCTCCTCGAGCGGCACGGAGGAGTACCTGGACAAATCCTTCGACTGGCGCTTCGGGGGAAGGGAGTGGAGCCTCTCGCTGGGGATACCGGAGGACGCGTACAGGTACTACCGGGATAAACCGAGGCCCCGTACTGGGGACTACTCCGTCTATTAGTCGTTATTCAAACACATTATATGGGTGGTCCTCTGTCCCCGTTTCACCAAACCCGCGTCACCGGGCATCTTCGCCCCGTACACCCCCCGTTTTGGATGGAAAGAAAGCGAGGCACCGGGTTCTTTCTAATTATCGAAACTGGTTTTGCCCCGGTTTCACGGTGAAAGCTCTTTCTCGATTACGGCCCTGATGCGGTCGATCAGGCGCCTCTGCGAGCCCTTCAAGACGTGTTGCTCGTAGTAACCCTCCGTGTGGAGAACGTCCTTCGCCGCGCCGTAGAGAAGCTCCAGGTCGTTCCTCCCGATGTCGTGAAGCATCTCCCTCCGCTCCTCGTGACTCCTCGGCACCTGCTTACCGTGACTGATCAGCACCACGTCCACGGTTTCCACCAGGGCGTGGAAGGCATCCTCACACGCCCGTGAAGCCTTTTTCTTTACCTCGTTCTCCTCGTCAAGGCCCTGCGCTGCCTCGAAGTCCTCCTCCGCCTCCTCAATCAAGCGATGGGCCTTGTAACGCTTCTCAGACGCCGCAGCCATACAGAGAGATACGGCCCCGACACGCATTAAGCTACTCCCTACCAGACGACGAATGGACAAGTAGGGAAGCATAAAACACTCCCTGAGAACGAAAACTGTTCAGTCAGTCAGCTATTATTAGATATACGTGAATCGAAACAGGACCAACTCAAGTCCAAGTTGCACACACACGGAACGGGGTCTCACGGCATATATATCTATTATTAAAGGGCCTGGCAGAATCAAGGGTTTCCGGGTCCAGGTACGTTTCTGCGAGGCGCCCCATCGCTTAGGCATCAAGGGATAGTTGCTGCGGGTTGGTGGTCTGTCTCCGTCCTGAAACTTGCCAGAGAACTAAATAACCTCTGAAACGCGCAGGTCCCTCGCAAAAGGATTCAGTCTCGGCTCTACCCACCGAAAGTAAGTATCGCCAAGTTTCTGGCCACGTTCAGCGACATAACCAGCACCGCCGGGACCAGGGCAGCTGCCCGCGTAAACGTAACCCGGCCATCCACCCAAGCCTTCGCTATAAGAGGTGCGTATCGCCGCTCAGCAGCAATTAACAGAACCGCTACGGTGGGAATGAGGAGAGAGGTCCACGGACCCACTCCGGAGACCTCCATCAGGCCCCGCTGCAACCAGTTCCCCTCAGCCCAAACACCCCACCTGTTCACGGCGTAAACCGTCGTAGCCACGTCTCCGATAGCAAGAGTGATTAAGGCTGCTTCAAGGAGCTCGGGGAGCCCGGAACAATTCTTTATTTCCATTACAACTAAGATCTACCCCGTCAGGAGGAACGGAGGATTAGTCGAAAAGCTTCTTTGTCGCATTTAATCCCAGTACCGGGCGTCAGGGGATGGCCAAACTTCTGCTGCGATTTCTGAAAGTCGTTCTCCCCTATCAGAGATGGTCTCTTCGTTCCACTGGTCGTACCAGTTTCGTAGTAACTCTCGATTTAGTTTAAGGATTGAGTGCTCGTCTATTTTTTCACGTTTTTCCCCCCAGGGAGCGTTGGATTGTGATTGATTCAGCTTTTCCGTGAGAATCGTGAGGTTGCCAAAGGTGTCTTTGGCCTTATTTCGCTCAATGCGTTCGACCTCTTCTGGGACAACAATCTCCACAATTTCGAACTCAGCTTCTGGGCTAGGGGTTGGAGTTGGTGTAGGTGTTGGTGTCGCCCCGCCTTCCCCGCTTTGCGTCCCTCCCGAGCACCCGGCAAAGGCAACTAAAGAAGCTACCAGAACGATGACCGCGACACGTGGGAGCAGAGACACAAGAAGGCTTTCTCGGTTAGTGGATATAAACCCACTCGGTCCTTACACCCCGACCTTCACCCCACCTCCCCGCAAATCGATGGAGAAAAAGCCGGGCCCTCAGACGCCGCTCAAGGCTCCTGTGAGGAGGTGTGCGTCCCGACCGGGTGAAGGAGAATACCACCTACCCCTTTTCTCGTGCTAAGGCCGCTAAAACTCCCAGAACAAGGGCGACTATGGCCGCCGGAGAGGTGAGTCCGGGGACGTTTTCTTCAGGACTTTTTGCCGTGGCTGCCGGTGTCTCAGTAGGTGTAGGCGTGTGAGTGGGTGTAGCCGTCTCTTTAGCCGCAGATTCCTCTTTCTCTACCACCGTTATTGCGTACTGGGAAAAGCCCGGTAGCTGTGTCGTTCGTAGGGAGTACGCATCTTTGGTTACGTTCTCGACTTTTAGAGGGTGCAGTTTCCATTTTTCTTTGCTGTTGTTCCATCTGGCAAGTTGGAGGTTGTTAGGTTCGTAATTGTTTTCTTTGAGCCATTTTTTGTTTACATCAAGGGTTAAAGCTGGGTTAGTCATCTTCGTTTTGTCAGGGACTGAGACGTATAGATTAAAGTTTTTATAGATTTTTCCCGGTGGAGCTTTATCAAGGGTTGTCGTTGGTCCTTTTAGTTCCTCCACCCGGACCTTTACCTCATTAGCCGCAACTCCGTAATTGAAGGAAACCCTTTTAACTACGAGATTGTAGGTTTCTAACGGCTGGGTAACAGTATCTCCAGCATTAATTCCCCAGAGGTACTTCGTTACGACGCCGTTGTAGTTTTCCGGGTCTTCATTTGATGTGATAGCTGAAACTCCGCCTGAGACAGTGCCGGAGCTGCTGGAATCGCTGGAGGAGGAACTCGTACCGGACGGGTATACTAAAAGGTCTCTTACAAATTTATGGGAGCCAACTCCAACTCCTATGGAAGTAGTAAATAGACCTAGCTTATAGACACCTGCTTTATTTTTAGATATATCTACACTAATCTTTTTTGTATCTCCTGGATGAATTTTAAAGCTTTTATTCCATTCTTTTTGACCATCTGTAGAAAGTTCTGTCTCCATTTTTATGGAATCATCGAGGGTGTTATTACCTACAAGTTTAACTTCCCCTTCCATTACGGTGTTTTGTCCTGGTTTAATAGCCCTTGGCTTTAACTTAAAGTTTGAATAATTGAAAACTGGGGATCTTGGTATTATAGGGGCTGTTCGGCTCATTCCAAGTGAATCCTTAACCGTTAACCAACCAACTGGGATATCCCTACCACCACCATAATTATGAATATTTATGGGGACTTTAGATGGATGTGAAAAGGAGATTTTGGCTTGTTGTTCTCTTCCGTAGGATGACCACCAATAATTTGCTACGTTTATGACGGTTAAATTTACTATTGTTCGAGAGTTTTTGGTGAATTTAAATTCAGATGATTCATTCACCTTTATCCCAACTTTTATATAGTTATCTTTGCTTTCATTAAACAGGTGAAATTCTATAGAGTCGTTAGATGTTAATGACGTTTTTGGGGTAACTGCTTTAAGTATATATCCATTTCCTAAGTCTATATCAACATCTTTATCTATAATTCGGGTTGAGGAGTTTAAGTTTCTAAATGTATAGGT
>JAANXF010000001.1 GCA_018263395.1 Methanonatronarchaeales archaeon | reverse complement strand
GAGAAGTATCGAGAGGTCGCGGTCCCACTCCCGTTCGGTTATAGATACGGTTACGCGGGCCGGTTCGCCCAGGACCTCCATCTTTCTCTCGAAGAGGCCGGGCTCCACCGTGACGCCCTGCTGGAGCAGGAACCAGCAGTCGTACAGGTCCCGGCCTCGTGCCCGGGTGCTGAGGGCCCGGAGCTTCTCCGCGAAGGCCTCCTCGATGGCGAGGCAGAGGGCCGTTACCGCCCTCGTCTCCGGGTAGGGAAAGAATAGCCGTAGCCACTCCGGGTCCCGGAACACGTCTCCTCTGGTGGATACGTCTATCTCTACTGCCCCGGGAGCGGTCCGTGCCGTCGAACAGCGGGCCCTCGTAGCGCAGGCGGCCAATAATCGTGTCCTGTTTCCGCTCGACATCGTCGATCTCCGCGGGTATTCCGTAGCGGTCGAGCCGGGACGCCGCGTTCGACAGGTGACTCACCGTGTCCGTCTCGTCTACCCGGGTGAAATCGAGGTCTTCGGAGAAGCGGTCGAGTCCGTGGGCGTGTTTCAGGAACGTCCCGCCCTTGAACACGAGGTCCTCGGTCTCCCGGTACAGCTCCTGTATGAAGATAGCCTGGACGTAGTCCTGCTCCAGCACGTGGAGGGGGAGGTCGGTGCCGTGGAGCCGCCGGAGCCGGGTTCGGTCAATCATTCAGAACCACGTTGGCGTACAGCTTCCACTCCGATACCGGGTTCGTTCGCTCGCCCGACGGGTCGAGCTTCGTGTACGACGTGACGAGTGGGGTCAGTTCGTCGCGTTCGTCGAGCAATCCCTTTCGCTCCAGCAGGTACCCGGCCCGTGCGGCCACGGCCCCGCTTCCGAGGCGCTCCGCGTATCGGACTATCTTTTCGACGTCGAGGTCGGCGGAGATGGATTCGTATACGTGTCGAATTCCTCCCGCGTACCCTGGGAGGCGGAGGCAGTCCAGGAAAGTTTTCTCGGAGTCGGAGACCACCGCTCGTCCGTAGCGATCGTAGCCGAAGAACGCCCCGGGCTTGACCCGGACGAACCGGACCTCCTGGCCCTGGATTCGGAGGGAGCGCTTCTGCTTCGTGACGGCCACGAAAATCTTTCGCGGCACCTGTTCCGTCATGCCGTGGAAGTGGAGCGCGCTCCAGAAGGCGACGTACGACGCCGGTTCGATGTGGGACACAATTCCGTAGCTGTCCAGGCCCTCATACGTCTCCTTGAGGACGTATCTGCCACGGGCCAACCGGTGAACCAGTCCCTTCTCAACCATACTGTCGAGGATCCGGTAGGCGTTCCTCGCGGAGACGCCGAGAAATCGCTCGATTTCGCCGGGTCCGAACACCACGAGGTCCCGCTCCGTGACCGCTTCGACCACCTCGGCCTCCCTACGCGAAACCGGCGTACTATTCATACAACGAAACTACACAGTACATATATAAAAAGGTAACGCGTTTTCGACAATATTCTGACTCCACGCAGCTTAGAGGCCGAAACGGACGACCGTTCCCGCGAGCACGACTGTGGCCACAGCTTTCCTCACAACTTTCCCTGGAAAGTTGTTAGAGCACTCTCCTCAGAGGAGAGGTGCGTCCGGAAATTTGCGAAGATTCCCTGGAATCTTCTCGCAGAAGGCGCTTCGCGTCTTCGAGTTCAAGCACCCGCTTTTTCGAAGCGCTGCAGGCCACAGGTCGCCTCACTGTAGGAACCTGTTTGAGCACCATTCGGGGGGATGGTGCGGCCCCATCGGCGGCCTTTTTATGAGGAGAATACTCCGCATCACTTTCACCGGAGCTGTTTCCCCCTCTCTTCTCCAAACTGCCCGAATCGTCTTCGGCCACGGCGCTTTAAGTGGTGCCGAGGGCGAAAAGAGGTTTCCGTCGACCCGGCTCCAGTGAGCGCCCGTTCATCCCTATCCTCCCTCCTCCCCGGTCCGGGCCTCTTATGGCGGCTCCCGTGGTTCTCTCGTGGAAACTCGTTCGAGGGCCTTTTCGAGTGGACCTCGTTTCCGCGGTGAGCTGGTGCCGGTGCTGCCTAAACGGTGCCCTCACTCCGTTCTGGGCAGCTGGGAGTCCACGACGGTGTTCTGCTGCCTGGACCATTCCCCGTCCGGGTGGTCCCGGACGTACTCCGCCCAGGACTTGACGAACTCCCTCCTCTGCTCGACGTTGAGCCTCTTGCGTTCTTCAAGCTCCCTTAAGCTCACTGTATCCCTCTTCAACCCTGAGTTCCTCTACGTACATTTCTAACGCGTCAACGTCAATGTTCCCTCCGAACACGGTGTAGAGGTGAAGGGCGTCCTCGAAGTCCTTCTCGGAGCCGAGGAAGAGCTTGTAAGCTACCTGTAGCTCCAGGGGACCCATCCGCAGCTCTCCTCCCTTTACCCTTGCGAGAACCGGGCTCTGCAGGGAAACATCGTCAAATGAGTCGCGGACGAACTTGACCTCGAAGTTGGGAATAATCTCTCCCTCCTCGGCGAACCTCACCGCGAGTCCGTCACTCAGGTAGCCGTAAACCTCGTACTTCCCAGCATTTATGCACCAGTAACCAATCTCTTCCAGCGCCTCCGCCAGACCAAGAGCCTCATCCTTCCCCAGCTCTTCGATGAGCACGTCGATGTCCTCGGTCCCCCTGGACCTCCCGGTCAGTATGGCCCAATACCCACTCACAATCACGTAGTCCACCCCCTGCCTTTCCAGTACTTCTACAAAGGAGAGGACCCTCCTGTCCAGCTCGGATAGCTCCTTCTCTAGGAGCAGAACGTCGCCCTCGAGCCTCATGCCCAGTCGACGATTGCGCCAGCGAAGAATCAAGGTTCCGAACCTCTGGGCTCCACGGCACCCCGATTTAGGAGAGGGGCAGCGGCATGAACCCGGCGTCGTGGCTCCGAGACGAGTTGCACACTGAAGGGCCATAGACCCACCTGCCGGTTCGGACGCCTTCTTCGTCGCGAAGTCTGTGTTCTCCCGACAATCGGAGCTTTACCCGACCACGGCGGTTTAAGCGGTGCCGGGACCGGAGAGAGGTTTTCCGTCGAGGTGGCTATGGCCGTGCTGGTGACCTCGAACCTGGCCTCCTCCGTGGTCTCGACGTACCTGTTGAGCAGGGCCGGTGAGCTGACTTCGAGGGCGCCGCGGCCGAGCGGGGAGCCGGGGCCGGAAGGGGAGGGCGGGAGGAGGGACCTGCGGGGAGTCGGAGGGTTAGGTGCCGTCCGGTGTTCCACTGGTTCGTCGCGCCCGGCTTTCCGACGGCTCGAGCCGCTCGCCCTTCTGGAGCGTGAACCAGCAGTCGTACAGAGACCTCCTCGACGGGTCCTTCTGGAGAGCGGGAGGCTCGCCGTTCGGCGTGGCCGCGTCTCCCCCGTTCGGTCAGGCGGGCAGGGGGGGGCTACCCGTCGCTCAGGAGTTCGTCCAGGACGTCTTCGGTCGCCTCCTCGCCCTCGAAGCCCCGCATCAGTACGTCGTTGACGACCTCGTCCTCGACGGTATTGGGCTCCCTCACGAGGCTGAGCCTGTCCCCGTCCCTGTGCACCTCGTTGCCCATGCCCTGAGGTCCACCCGGCCGCTAATCAGTGTTTCACCGCACCCGGGAACCGCCCGGATCGCAGGGTTTGCGTCACCGATGGGAAAAGTGTCCGGGCGATACGCGGGTCGACGCCGGGAGGTGTAACGGTGTGGCCGCACTCGGAGGTGTACCGTTACCGTTCGTCGGTTCCGGGTCACGGGAGCTACCTCGTCGTCCGTCTCCTGGCGAGTGCCGCGGCTCCGAGCGCGGCGAGGGGCAGGACGGGGTGGAGCGGCGTCGCGGTCCCCGTGGGGGTAGGGGTCTCCGTCGACGTGGCCCCGGGCGTAGCCGTCGGTGTCCCCGCCGGGGTCTCCGTGGCGGTGATCCCCGGCGTCGGGGTGGCTGTTCCCACGGGCGTCCCGGTGGGTGTGGGGAGCGGCGTGCCCTCGACCGTGGTTCCGGTGCAGATGTTGTCGCCGCTGTTCTTCTCGTCCGGGGCCTCGGCGCTGAGGGTGAACTCGTCGATGGGTCCCTCCTCGGTGAGGTTCCAGTCCATGGATACCCGGGTCCGCCGGGTGGCTCCGCCGCCGACCGTGATGGTCTTCGTCTCGGTCTCGCCGCCGGCCCGGAGGGTGATGTCGGCGGTGGTCCAGCGGAAGCCGCGGTTGGACATCGTGAAGCTGACGACGTACTCCTCCTGTGTCTGCGCGGCGGTGCAGTTGCGTATGGCGAGGTCGTACCCGAGGTGCTGACGGACCCGGGCGAACGAGTAGTTGGTGCTTCCGCCGCTCCGGGTCTCTATCTCGCTGACCTCGACGTAGGGCTCCTCCTCCACCTCGAAGGTGTAGTTGCTGCCCTCTACTACGTTGGCGTCCTCCGTGCTGTCGTTCCAGTGGAGCCGTAGCCTGAGGCCGACGCCGGGCCGCACCTCCAGCACCTGGAGCGTCGCGTCCTCGTGCAGGTCCAGCGTGGAGTTGTCGGTGAACAGCTGCGTGTCGTCGTAGATTATCGGGGTGTCGGCCGAAGCGGTGGGGAGGGCGATGAGCGCGAGCGCCATGGCGATGAGCGGTGCGGTCCTGTGCATACGGTCCAATGATGCTCCCGGATACTTGAAGCCATCCGTAGCGGCGTCTACGCAGGGGAGGACCGGAGCCGGAAGCACGTCGGGGAGGGGGCGGCGTGCCGGTAGTTCCCCGGCCCCGTGAGTTATTGGCGGCAGCGCGGCGGCGCTCCCCACGATGGTTTCCCCCGTCGAGATGCGGCCACGTCGCGGGTCTGCGGTTCGAGGAGACGTAGGGCCACGGTAGTCCGTTCCCCGCTCCACGGGCCGCTCTATCTCCCCCGGACCTTTCCTGCGACGGCGTCCCCGACGTCGTCCGTGCCGGCGTCGCCGCCGAGGTCGTACGTCAGGGTCTCGCCCTCCAGGATTACGTCGCCGATGGCGTTCACCACGTCCTTCGCCGCGGCCTCCTCGCCGAGGTGGTCGAGCAGCATCGAGCCTGCCCAGATTGTGGCGACGGGGTTGGCCCTGTTCTTCCCGGCGTGCTTCGGGGCGGAGCCGTGGATGGGTTCGAACATGCTCGTCCCCGAGGGGTTGATGTTGCCGCCCGGCGCGAGGCCGAGGCCGCCCTGCAGCATGGCTCCGAGGTCGGTAATTATGTCGCCGAAGGTGTTGGGGGTGACGACGGTCCGGTAGTAGTCGGGGTCCTTGACGAACCACATGGTGACGGCGTCCACGAAGTTGAATTCGTGCTCCACCCCGGGGTAGTCGGCGGAGACCTCCTCCACGACCTCACGCCAGAGGCCGTAGATGTCGGTGAGGACGTTTGCCTTGTCGACCCCGGTGACGCGGTCGTCTCCGCGCCCCTCGGCGAGGTCGAAGGCGTACTCCACGACCCGTCGGGTCCCCTCGCGACTGATCTGGCCGACCTGGTACGCGATCTCCTCGGCGTCGGTCTCGACGTCGAGACCGAACCTGGTGGTGTAGAGGGAGCGCTCTATCTCCAGCTCCTTCCGGCTCTTCCCGGTCTCGGAGCGGCCGCCGATCCCGACGTAGAAGTCCTCGGTGTTCTCCCGCACCACGACGAAGTCGATGTCCTCCGGCCCCTTGCCCCGCAGAGGGGACTGTACGCCGGGCAGGAGCTTCACGGGGCGGAGGTTGACGTACTGGTCGAAGTAGAACCTCGCCTTCAGCAGAATGCCCTTCTCCAGGACTCCGTCATCCACCCGGGGGTCGCCGACGCTGCCGAGGTATATCCCGTCGTACCGGGAGAGCTCCTCCAGGGCGTCGTCGGGCAGCAGCTCCCCCGTATCCAGGTAGTGGTCTGCGCCGAACGGGTACTCCCTCCACTCTATCGAAAAACCGTGAACGTCGGCGGCGGCCTCCAGCACCTTCCTGCCCTCCTCGATGATTTCGGGTCCGATGCCGTCTCCCGGGATTACGGGTACCGTGTGCGCCATCCTATGCCCCCGCCTCCGTTCCTCTCTCTTTCAGGTAGTTTATGAGGCCTCCGCTCTCGACGACCCTCATCACGAAGTCCGGCAGCGGCTCGGTCCCGTACGCCTCGCCCCTGGTCAGGTTCCGGACCTCGCCCCTCCCGGGGTCCACCTCCACCTCGTCGCCGTCCTCGATTCGGTCCACGTCGCGGCACTCCAGGACCGGGAGCCCGGTGTCGACCGCGTTGCGGTAGAATATGCGGGCGAAGCTCTTCGCGACGACGGCGGAGATACCGGCTACCCTCAGGGCGAGCGGGGCGTGCTCCCTGGAGGAGCCGCAGCCGAAGTTCTCGCCGGCCACCACGATGTCCCCCTCATCCACCTCGTCCGGGAACCCGGGGCGCTCGTTCTCGAAGCAGTGCTCCGCGAGCTCCTCAGGCGCGTTGAGCACGAGGTACCTGCCGGGAATTATTGCGTCGGTCGAGACGTCGTCTCCGAACCTCCAGGCGCGAACCATTCCGGGTTACATGGGGGCCGGGGGGTTTAATTCTTGAGCACGGGCGCGGGATACTTCTTGAGGAGCCCCCATCATAGGGGAGGTGAGGATCGCCTACGTCTACGACGCCGTGTATCCCTGGGTCAAGGGGGGCGTGGAGAGGCGGGTGTGGGAGCTGGCGAGCCGCCTCGCGGGGGAGCACGACGTCCACGTATTCGGGATGAAGTACTGGGACGGGCCCGATGTGGTCGAGAGGGAGGGCGTGACGCTGCACGGCGTCTGTAAACCGGTGGAGCTCTACGCCGGGGGCAGGAGGTCCATACCCCCGGCGGTCTACTTCGCCGCCCGCGTCGCTCCGCCGCTGCTCCGGGAGGAGTTCGACGTGGTGGACTGCCAGGAGTTCCCCTACTTCCCGGTATTCTCCGCGAGGCTGCACGCCTCCCTGGGAAGGTCGAGACTCGTGGTCACGTGGCACGAGCTGTGGGGGGACTACTGGTACAAATACCTCGGGTGGAGGGGCTTCTTCGGCAAGGCGGTGGAGAGGCTGGCGCTCAGGGCCCCCGGCACGGTGGTGGCGGTCTCCGAGAGGGTGCGGAGGGACCTCGCCGGGCTGGGCCGAACCGACGTCGACGTGGTGCCCAACGGCGTCGATCTCGCCGAGGTGGAGTCGGCCAGGGCGCTCGGCGAGGTAGACGTGGTCTACGTCGGGAGGCTGGCGGAGCACAAGAACGTGGACCTGCTGCTCGGGGCCCTCTCCGAGGTCGCGGGGGAGCGAGGGGTCTCGTGTCGCCTGGTGGGCGGGGGTCCTGAGAGGGAGAGGCTGGAGAGGCTGGCGGGGGAACTCGGCGTCTCCGGCTCCGTGGAGTTCGTCGGGTTCGTGGAGGACCACTCGGAGGTCCTGGGCCACCTCAAGGCGGCGAGGGTCTTCGTCTCGGCCTCGACCCGTGAGGGGTTCGGGATGTCGGTGCTCGAGGCCGGGGCCTGCGGCGCGGTGCCGGTCGTCATGGACCACCCGGACAACGCGGCCACGGAGCTCGTCGTCGACGGCGAGACCGGGTTTCTGACGGAGCCCTCGAGTGAAGCCATCGCCGACAGGCTGCGCCTCCTGCTGTCGAACGAGGGGACGCGGAAGGAGATGTCGGCGGCCGCCGTAAATTTCGCGGGGGGATTCGACTGGGGCGGGGTAGCGGACGACGTGCTCGGGGTGTACGCCGAGGCGGCGAGGGGCTAACCCGTCCTGGCCTTGGTGCCCAGCTCGCTGAGGCCGAACTCGTCGTGGAGCACCTTCACGGCGGCGGCCTCGTCCTCCTTCCTGACGACGAAGGAGATGTTGTACTCGGAGGAGCCCTGGCTAATCATTATGATGTTGACCCCCGCGTCCCCGAGGGTGGAGAACACCCTTCCGGCGATTCCCGGCGTGCCGGCCATTCCTGCCCCGACGACCGTGACGACAGCGACGTCCTCCACGGCGGACACGTCCTCCACGACGCCGTCCCGGAACTCGCCGTCCAGCGCCGACTCGGCCCTCCGTAGGTCGTCCTCGTTTATGACCATCGATATGGTGGACTCGCTGCTTCCGGTCGATATCATCATTATGTTGACCCCGGCGTCCCCGAGGGAGGAGAAGGCCCGGGCCGCGACGCCGGGCGCGCCTATCATACCGACCCCGGAGATGTTGACGAGGGCGACGTAGTCCACCGTGGTTACGGCCTTTACGACGTCCTCGATTCGCTCGTGCTCCCTGATTATCTTGGTGCCCTCCCCCGACGGGTTGAACGTGTTCTTGACGTAGACAGGTATGTCGGCGTCCATGGCGGGCTTTATGGTCTTTGGGTGTATCACCTCGGCCCCGAAGAAGGAGACCTCCATGGCCTCGCGGTACGACAGCACCGGTATCGTGTGAGCCTCATCGACGAGGCGGGGGTCGCAGGTCATGACGCCGTCCACGTCGGTCCATATCCATATCTCATCGGCCTCTATGGCGGCCCCGATTATCGAGGCGGAGTAGTCGCTTCCGCCGCGTCCCAGCGTCGTGGTTATTCCGCGCTCGTTCTGCGCCACGTAGCCGACAGCGACCGGGGTCTCGCCGCGCTCCAGCCTCGGCAGCAGGTTATTCGTCAGGTTCTCCCGGCTCGCGTCCATGTCGGGTTCGGCGGCTCCGAACGACGAGTCCGTGACTATCCCCAGGTCGTCCCCCCAGAGCACCGCGGAGTTCAGCCCCGACGCGTCGAGCGCGGCTGACAGTATTGAAGACGAGAGCCGCTCGCCGAAGGACATCACGTAGTCTCTGGAGCGCCCCGTCAGCTCCCCGAGGTGGTTGACGGCGAAGACCAGGTTGCGCAGCTCCTCGAACTGCTTGTGTATTACGCCGGTCAGGTCGCGCCTCTTCCTGTCGTCCGTCACGACGTCCCCGGCTACCGCGAGGTGGCGCTTCTTAAGGCCCTCGATTTCTGCCTCCAGCCTGTCCACCTCCGCACCCGCGGCGGCGTCGCTGGCGAGTTCCATCAGGCCGTCCGTCACCGACTGGAGAGCCGATACGACCACGACGACCTCGCCCCCCTCTCGGCCTCCGATTACGTCGACGGCCTTCAGGGTTCTGTCGGCGTCAGCGAGGCTGGAGCCACCGAACTTCATCACTACGCGCATTCCGGCTCTCCTTCACCCCGCAGGATAAAAAGGTTTTAAATAAGCAGGTAGGCGAGGGCAGCCACCGGTGCCAGAATCAGTGCGGCGAAGGCCGGCCTGCTCCAGCTCACCACCTTCCTTCCGTCGAGTGGCCCGAGCGGAAGCATGTTGAACCCGGCGAGCAGGAGGTTGACGAAGACGCCGAAGCGCCCCACGTCCCCGGCAAACCCGGCGTCGAGGGTCAGGGGGTAGAGGAGCCCGGCCAGGGATAGGTTGGTCAGTGGCCCGGCGGCTGATATGTGTCCGCCGGCGGTCCTGTCGACGGTTCCATGGACCCTGACCGCCCCGGGTGCCGCGAAGAGGACACCGGCGGCCCAGGCGCCGAAGAGGGCGACGAGCAGCATCTCGAACGAGGCCCGGAACTCCGCCCAGCAGCCGTACCTCTGTGCCACCAGCTTGTGTCCGAGCTCGTGTAGCAGGAACCCCGCCCCGACGGTCACGAGGGCGAGTGAGAGGCTGTAGTGCATCTGGGGCGAGAGCAGCTCCGTGACCGGGGGGCGCCCCCCTGCGGGGTACGCGTTAACGACGGCGAAGGCCAAGGAAATCGAAAGCCAGGCGACGGCGAGGTGTTTTACCTCCGTCGGACTGGTCCGCAGCGTCGAACCACTCATAGCGGCAGGTCTATACCGGCGACCCTGGCCAGGTATACTCCGCCCAGTATCGTGCCCGCTATCGACCCTACGTTGGCGGCCGCGGCCACGAGCACCACGCGGAACAGGTCGTTTGAGAGAAGTTCGTCCAGAGTGGCCGCCTCCATGATCGCGTCGAGGTCTTTCGAGCCGGGCTTCCTGAAGTACGCCTCGGAGACACCCGCGAACCACCCGGCGGCCAGGAACACGGTAAGGGACGTGAGCCACGCGGTCCCGAACGCGGTGGCGACGGAGGCCGGGTGCCCTCTAACGACGAGGACAGCGGCTCCGCTGATGGCTCCGTTTATGAGGAACCAGTACACCATGGCGTCCAGCACGACTTCGAGGGGCTGGCCGAGGAATATGGCGACCAGCATGCCGAGGATGCCGATGGTGATTCCGGCCCCGAGGACCTTCCCGAAGCTGATTCTTCTCGTTCTGGTGGCGAGCAGCGGCTCCGTCGGCGGAATCGTGGCGGGTCTCTCCGTGTAGGCGGTTATTCCCGGTACGTGTCCGGCACCCACGACGGCGAGGACCGTGCCTCTCTCGGAGGCCGCGACGAGGTTGGACGCCATGTAGGCGTCCCTCTCGTCGATAAGGACCTCGGCCATCGTGGGTGCGAGGTGCCTGAGCTCCTCGACCAGCTCGTCCACCCTCCGGCCCTCGGCGAGTTCGTCGATATCGACCTCCCGTCTCTCCCCAAACCCCAGGGCTCCCGCGACGAGGTGAAGCAGCGTCCTCAGCTTCTCCAGGAGACCTGTGCTGGTCCACAACCGGTTCAACGTGACGCGTATATCCCGGTCCACCAGCACCACGGGGATCCCGAGCTCCTCGGACACCTCCAGGGCGCGGACCATCTCCTCCCCCGGCCTCACGCCGAGGTCTGCCCCCACTCTGGACTGCACGTAGGACAGCAGCCACGTCAGCAGGTTCACCGCCAGGTTCCCCCTCAGCAGCGACGACACGTCCAGGTCCCGGCTTCCCTCCCTCAGCCTCCTGAGGCGGGCGGGGCAGAGCTCGACCGCCACGACGTCCGGACGGGTCTCCCTTATCCGTCTCTCTACCTTCTCGACGCTCCTCCCGGAGACGTGGGCGGTTCCGAGCAGCTCTATCAAGACCGGTTAAATTGTATCCGCCCCTACAAAGCTCATTCGCCGAGAATCTCCAGAGCCCTAGTCAGGTCCGTCCTCGATATGATGCCGACGAGCTCCCCGTTCTCGACGACGGGCAGCCTGCCGAAACCCCTCCTCGACATGACCTTCAATGCGTCAAAGGCGGGCGTGTCCGGCGTGGCGGTCACCAGCTCGGTGGACATGGCGCCCTCGACAGTTGTCCTGTTCCTCCTCTCTCTGGGAACGGAGTGGACGTCGTCAAGGGTGATTATCCCGACGAGGCGGCCGTTCGATAGAACGGGGTAGCCGGTGTGTTTTCTCTCCAGCATGAGTTCCACCACCTCGTCCAGCTCCGTTTCGGGCCCTACGGTGGTTACCTCCCGGGTCATTATCCTGGCGACGTCCACGCCCTCGAGAGTGAACGAGACCCTGGTCCCCACCTCCTCCTGGCCCGCGCCGAGGTATATGAAGAACGCGATGAGTATCAGCCACAGTCCGCCGGGCAGCGTCAGGAAGCCGAAGAGACCGAGCATGAAGGCGAAGGCCTTTCCGAGGGACGCGGCGCGAGACGTCGCGTCGAGGTAGGGCAGCCTCCTGGACAGCAGGGACCTGAGGACCCGCCCCCCGTCCATGGGGAACGCCGGAATCAGGTTGAAGGCCGCGAGCAGGACGTTGATCAGGCCGAGCCACCCGATTACGCGCCCCGATACGGGGACGCTCTCCCCGGGCAGCGGCACGGTGGAGAAGCCGAGGAGGAGGTACACCGCGATGAGCGTGACGCCTATAACGAGGCTTATGGCCGGACCCGCGAGGGCCATGAGCATCTCGACCCTGGAGTCGCGGGGCACCTCCTCCATCTGGGACACCCCTCCGAAGATTATGAGGGTGATGCTCTTTATCTGGATGTCGTTCCTCAGCGCCACGTACGAGTGCCCCAGCTCGTGGAGCAGTACGCAGAAGAAGAACACGACCGCCAGGACGCCGCCGAGGGCGTAACTGAGCCACGCCGGCTGTATGTCCCCGAACAGGGAGGGGTTTATCGCGAACACCACGGCGAACACCGGCAGGATCAGCAGGAACGTGACGTGAACCCTGATCGGGATGCCCATGATAGTCGCTATCCTGTATGACGACGCCATGCAGTTACCTGGTGTCCATCGAATTAATTATTTATGGCTGGCCCCATTGCGTACACGATGATAACCGAGCTCAGCAGCCTCCTCGACCCCGGTCTGAAGATGTACACAGACCAGGGGGCCTACGTGGGCGAAGTCGAGGACGCAGTTATGAACGTCGACGGGGGAAAACTCCACGGAATCGCACTACGCAACCTGAACCCCGAATTCGCCGACGGGGAGAGAAACGTCATAGTTCCATTCAGGTGGGTCCGCGCGATTGGCGACATAGTGATCATAAAACACCTCCCCCACAGGTTCGGGATGGAGCCAGCAGGGGAGGAAGAGGAGGAGGGTACGGGGTGAGGCGCCGGGTTTCAGCTCCGTTCGACCCCCACGGCCGCCAGAAACTTGCTCGTCATCGACTCCTCCACCAGCCGTAGCAGGGCCTGGGTTTCCATCACGTCCCCGAAGACCTCGATGGGTATCTGCGCGCCGGCCATCGAGGAGTGGCCCCCGGCCGAACCTATGTCGGAGAAGGCCTCCTTCAGCACGTCGCCGATGTTCAGCCTGAAATCCTTGTTCCTCGCAGAGACCTGGATCGTGTCCTCCGTGATGGCGTAAACCAGAACAGTGGAAATCCCCTCCAGCTGCAGCAGGTAGTCCGCGGCCTGCGACAGGGCGTCCTTCTCCTGCGTCATTCCGACGTTGGATATGAGGTAGCTTCCCACGAGTGCCCGCTTCCTTATCGCCTTTCCGAGAACGTCCAGCGTCTCCGGGCTCATCGGCGGCGTCTCCAGCCTGTCCAGGAGCTCCCTGTTCGCCCAGGGATTCAGAAAAGCCGCGGCCGTGAGGTCGGACGTGTGCGTATTTCTCTTGAACTGGTTAGTGTCGACCCGTATGCCGTAGAGAAGGGCGGCGGCCAGTTTGTCATCGATAGAGAGATCGAGGTCCTGGATGTACTTGGTAAGAATCGTGCTTACGGAGCCGGCGTCGGTCCGTATCTCCACGAAGTCGGCGTCCACGGTGTCCAGTTCCACCTCGTGGTGGTCCAGAACTATCGTGGGGTGGAACCCCTCGCTGAGGGGATTGTTTTCCCCCGGAATAGAGTGCTCCACGAATGCCGTCGTGTCGTAGGTCTCCAGAAAACCGTC
This sequence comes from Methanonatronarchaeales archaeon, assembly GCA_018263395.1. Taxonomy (GTDB): domain Archaea; phylum Halobacteriota; class Methanonatronarchaeia; order JAANXF01; family JAANXF01; genus JAANXF01. The sequence goes on along the minus strand of JAANXF010000001.1, from coordinate 17,841 downwards.
CCGGTCTTCGTCGGGAAGCCTGTGCAGCTCGATGTCGAGAAGGTTGACCATCGCGCGGTTCTCCTGGTGCGTGATTCTACCGGAGTACAGCAGGTCGGCCTCGACGCCGTGGTTTTCGGCTATTCTCTTCAGCGCCAGGCCCCCCGCCATGGTGTCCGGGTCGGGGTTGTTGTGCAGAATTATCCCGAACCTCTCGGCTCCGGAGATCAGCTCGTCGAGCTTCCTGACACTCTTTGCCGACTCGGCTCTATCGAGGAGCCGCACCGCGGCGTCGCTTATCACGCTGGAGGGCCGGATAACCATGGAGGCGCCCACCTCATCGAGCCTCCCCTCGCTCACCGGGTCGACCGCCCTGACCACCACCGTCAGCGACGTTCCCTCCGACTGTTTCGATATGTTCCTGACGGCCTCCTCGTTCGTGGCCGGGTCCGAGCTCAGGATCAGAACTGCCTCCAGGTCCTCGATACGGAGACCTCCGACCGTCTCGACCTCTCTGATGTCCGCCACGTACGCCTCGTAGCCGTCGCTCCTGAGCTCCCTTACTCGGGACTCGTCCTTGTCCACGATGAAGAGCTTCCTGTCCCTCTGCTTGAGCTTCTTCGCAACCTCTCGGCCCACGCTGCCGCAGCCAAGGATGGCGTACCTTGCTCCGGGGGGCCTCGATTTGAGGGACAGCTCCTGCTGCACCTCGGTCTCCGACTCTGCCATCAAACCCCTTGTTGCGGGTGAACGGTAATAAATAGGAGCCAAAAGTAACCGGGCCTCGGGATGGCCGGCCCGGAGTGCCGGCGGCGTGGGGGCCGGGTCACGCCGCTGTCAATCGGGGATGGACCGTTTGCCAGGGGGAGGTTCCCGTTTTAATCCACCGGGATTGCCCCACTTCCACTCGTCGATGGCTCCTCCGGCGAGCCGGCAGTGATGGCCGGATTCGGGTAAAAAATGCCGCACCGCTTCGGGGGAGGTGCCCGAAGAGGTGCGCACCGGGTGCCTGTACCCCCCCCGTTCAGGAGAAGTCCCACTCCTCCACGTCCTCCACCGGCGGCTCTTCCCTCCACCGACCCTGCTCTCCGTCCGCACGCCCGGTTTCGGGGTCGGCTTCCCCGTCTTCGGGCTCATCCTCGACGGACGGCTCGTGCCGTTCCTCGCCCAGCAGGTTCCTCAGGGCCTCCCTGACCACGTCCCTGTACTCGTTCAGAGATGGGTGGTAGCGCTCCTCGACCTCCTCTGGCAACTGGTCGAGTTTTTCCAGCCTCTCGATCGTGCGTCGAGCCGTCGTCACTACCCACCGGTCTCTCTCGCCCCTGTCCACTGTGGATACGGCCTCCGGCCTGATGGATGGAATCGTGTCCCCGTCGTCGGGTTGGTACACGTCTGCCTTGCCGGTGACCGCGACGAATTCCGGTGGCTCCATGGACGACAGTACCTGCGCCGCCTCCGGCTGGTACCTTCCCGCGTACACCAGGAACGTTCCCGTCGGGTCCGAGACCCTCGCCCGGTAGAGGGAGTCCTCCCTGCCGATGTCCTCTACCTCGGTCAACACGCCGACGACGAAGAGCCGGTTGCACCTGGCCCCCGTCGGTGTGATCACGTAGCCGGGGGCGTACTGTGACTCGCCCTCCTTCACCTTCATCTCGGAGCGGTTATACTCGGCGGCAAAGACGCGCCTGGCCGGCTCTCTCATTGCAGGGCCTCCAGCAGCTCCCTGGCGTCGTCTTCGGGCGAGGACTCCGGCTCCTCCACGTCCAGTGCCACGAAGTTATCGCCCAGGACCCTTCCGGTGGCCACCACTGCCCTCCCGACGACGCGCTCCATCTCGCGCTGGACGACGCCGCGGTCCATCGCCTTGCGAGCCATCTCCTCTGCCTCCTCTAGCGTTACGCCCGTCAGGCTCTCCGTGACCTCCCTGGGGAACGTCGCCTGTATGCAGGAGTCGCCGTCGTCGAGCACCGCCTTTATCCGCAGGTCGGGCTCGGCGTCGACGGGCCCGTGCTCGCTGCACTCTCCGCCCTCGGTTACGCGGTTACACTCCGGGCACCGCATCACGAGACCGCTGCGGTCGAGGACGTCTATGACGGTGGCCTCGACGCGGGGTCGATACGCCCGGGAGGCATCGCGTATAGAGACGTCTCTCGGGGACGAGAGCTCCTCCGCGGGCGGAAGGTCCTCCCCGGCTATTTCCTCCACCTCGGTGTAGTCCCCTACCTGCAGCTCCGGCCTGTCGTTCCACTCCCGGGTGTATGCGTTCGATATCCTGACGGCGTCGCCCTCCTCGAAGGGGAACTCGTTCCAGGACGTGAACGAAAGTACACCGGTCTCGTCGCCGAGGCTCCCGGAGACTATCTCCCTTGGTTCTCCCTTGACTTTTATGGTGCGGTCCCTCCGGTCCAGTACCCGTGCCTCCACGGTTAGACCGCGCTCCCCGGGGACCGCGTCTGCGAGCTTCTTCTCTCCCGCAGCGGCCGCGGGGTCGCTGCGCCCCTTCCTCCGGATGACCGTCTCGGCGGCCTGGTCGGGTGGCACGCCGTACTCCAGCAGTTCCCGGAGCTCCTCGGTTAGTTCCCGTTCGGAAAAGTCGTCCACTGACTGTTTTACCTGTTCCAGTGCCTTACTCAGTTTCTTGTCTGCTGACATAGTTTCTGCTCCTGCCTCCTGGTTGCCTTGGAGGCTGATCGGTCTAGATGATGGGCCGGTGAGTTATTAAAGGCAGCCGTGGGGGCTCGGCGAAAGTACTTCCTTTTGCGGGCGGGGCCGTGAAGTGGTCCTCCCCGTCCACCGCCCCCGTGAAACCGCGGCCGCCATCACCCGAGGAACCTCTCCACGGTGTCAGCGTCCACCTCCTCCTCCAGGTAGCGCCTCACCTCGTCGGCGTCCTTGCCCGGGAGGCCGAAGTACTCGGCGAAGCCCTTCGTGGTTGTGAGCATCTTTGTGCGGCCGTGCGGCTCGGCGCTTACGAGTCCCTGCTCTACGAGTTCGTCGACGTGGCTGTACGCCGTGTTGCCCCTGACCTCGACCACGTCGCTCTGAGTGACCGGCTGCTGGTACGCTATCACCGAGAGGGTCCTGAGCAGCGGAGCCGACAGCTCCCTCGGCGCCAGCGTCATGACCTCCTCGGCGTACCGCGGTGAGACCTGCATCACGAACTTGTCCTCGCCGACCTCCTTCACCTCGACCGCCGAATTCCGACCCTCGTACTCCGCGGAAAGCTCCTCGATCGCCCTCATCACGTCCACCATCCCGGAGTCGGTCATCGCGACCAGCGCGTCTATCGGTACGGGCTTCCCGACCGTGAAAAGAGCGGCCTCAATCGTCCGCTTCATCGGGCTCGAAAAGCTCCCCGCCCGGGCAGACGTACAGGTCCCCATAGATCTCCGATTGCCGCAGCTCCACCAGTCCACGGTCCTCCAGGAAGAGCAGGGGCAGCAGCAGGGATACCCTGCCGGACCTGTCGGGGCTCTTGAGGAGGTCCTCCCAGTCCACGCTATTCCCGGACGACAGGGTCCCACGCAGCCTCTCGGTAAGCTCCGCCACCCGCTCCTCCAGCCTCTCGCTGTGGGGAAGGTTTCTAACGGTCTCCCGGCTCCTGCGCTCCTCTTCGTCCCGGTCCCTGAGCCTGATCTCCCTGAGCTCGCACCGCCTCGCGGCATTCTTCAGCTCGCCTATCAGCTCGGGCAGGGTGGCCGGTCTCGGCGCCTCCCTCCTTACGGGAGGCTCCAGCTCCGGCGGCTCGTTCCACAGGGGGTTCATGGGGGCCGGTTCCCAGCCTTCCTCTGCCTCGACAGGTTCCCCGTCCTCCTGTAGGATGGCCTCGCTCTTCATCCTGAGGAGTGTGGAGGCGTAGAGCAGGGTTTCGCCACAGTCCCTCAGGCCGCGGCGGTCCATCGCGTTCACCGCGCCGAGGAACCTGTCGGTGACGTTGACTATGTCTATCCGCCACGGGTCGATTTCTCCCTCCCTCGCCAGGCTGACCAGAAGGTCTATCGGACCGTCTGCGAGGCCTTCACTCTCTGCGGCTTCAAGCTGCAAGGGTCACCCCCGTGACGCGGGAGGCACCGTCCCCCATAGTTACTCCGACGATTCTGTCCGACCTCTCCAGCGTGGGCTGCCTCAGGGAGACGACTATGAACTGGGCCTCCTCGGAGAGCGTCTCGATCATTCTACCCACACGCTCGGCATTTGCGCCGTCAAGGAACATGTCTATTTCGTCGAAGGCGTAGAATGGAGCGGGGTCGTGTCTCTGTATCGCGAAAAGGATGCTTAGCGCGGTGAGAGACTTTTCGCCCCCGCTCATCGCGTCTAGGGAGTGAACGTCCTTTCCCCCCGGCATCGCCTTGACCTCCAGACCACCCGCGAAGGGGTCCTCCTCGTCCTCGAGAACCAGCTCCGCGGAGCCCCCGGGGGACAGCAAGGAGAAAATTTCGCCGAACTTCTCGTCGATCGATTCGAACGCGTCCATGAAGACGTGCCTCTTCTCGCCCTCGAGCTCCTCCATGCGCTCGAGGATGGCCTCCCTCTCCTCAACCAGGGTGGCGTGTTTATCGGTCAGCGAGGCCTCCCTTCTCTCCACGCTCCCGTACTCGTCTACGGCGCGCATGTTTACCGGCTCCAGCCGCTCCATCTCCCCCTCTATCTCCTTTCGCCTCTCCTCCAGCTCCCGGGGGCTGGGCGCGTCATCCGGGTCCACGTCCCACCTCTCGACGACCTCCCGCAGCGCCTCGAGGGAGCCCTCCTTCTCCTCGAGGCGGGCCTCCAGCTCCCCGATTCTTTCCTCCACGTGCTCGATCTTGGAGGTCACGTTCCTCTCCCGGTCCTCCAGGTCGTTCACCCGGTCCAGGGCGGCGTCCCTCTCTACGCGGAGGTCCCCGAGCTCCTCCTCGAGCTGCCTCTCCCTCTCCACGTTCTTCTCCAGCTCCTCCTCGAGCCGCTCGATGTCCTCCCCCTTCTCCTCTACGCTGGACTCGAAACCGGACCTCCTCTCCGCCAGCTCCTCACGACGCTTCCCGACTTCCTCGAGCTCCTCGTCTATCAGCTCGACCTCCAGGCTTTTCTGGTCGACGCTTCCCTTCAGCTCCCTCTTCCGCTCCAGGAGGTCCGTCTTCTCCCCCCGCAACGAATCCATCATTTCGAGCAGGCGGGGTGCCTCGGACTTCTCCATTCTCCTCTCCACCTCCACGAGGTCCTCCCGGACGCCGGATATTCTCTCCTCGACGTCCCCGATGTCGGTCTCGATCTCCTCGAGCCGCTCCCGATCAACCTCGCGTCCCTCCTCGAGGTCCTGCAGCTCCTGAAGCCTCTCCTCCCTCTCCTTCTCCTTCCTGTCCGTCCTTGCCTCCAGTTCGGCGAGGTCGCGGCGGGCGCTGTCCAACGCCTTCTCGACCTCTTTGAGCTCCGAACTGTGTTCCTTCTCCTCGGACTCCACGGATTCTAGATTCCCGAGGACTTTTTCCCTCTCGCCCTCGAGTTCCGTGACCCTTTCCGAGAGCTTCGAGAGCTTCTCCTCCTCGTCCTGGGTGAACTTGAAACCCGTCTTCCGGGAACCCCCCGTCATGGCTCCGCTGCTCTCAACCAGCGAGCCGTCGAGGGTGACCATCCTTAGACCGCCCATGAGTCGCCTGGCGGTCTTCATATCCTCCACCACCAGGGTGTCGCCGAAGATGTGGCTAAAAACCTTGTCGTACCTGTCGTCGAACTCGACGAGGTTAATCGCCAGGTCGAGGACGCCGTCGTCCTTCAGGGCGTCACGTGCACTTCCGCGCACCGGGCGGCCCCGTATCTTGTTCAGGGGTAGAAACGTGCAGCGTCCCGCCCCCCTCTCCTTCAGGAAGTTAATTGCCCGTTCCCCGTCCGAGTCGGTCGCCACGACGACGTTCTGCATCCGTCCTCCCGCTGCCGTCTCCAGGGCGGTCGAGTACTCCTCCGAGACTTTCCCCAGCTCGGCCACGGTTCCAAGGATTCCCGGAAGCTTTCCGGAGCGCCCGGCCTCCAGGACCCTCCTGACCGGTCGGGCGTACTTCTTCTCCAGCTCCTCCGCGGCCCTGACCGTGGCGTTCGACCTCGCCAGCTGGCTCTGCGCCTCCCGTAGCTCGTCCTCGACCGACTCCAGCTGCTCCTCGAGGTAACGCTTCCTGCGCTCCAGCTCGTATCCGTCCTCCTGCAGCTCGTCGCGACGCTCCTCCAGCTCCCGGATTCCGGAGGTGATCTCTGTTAATTCCTCCTCCGACTGCTCGAGGGCCTCTTCGATTGACTCGACCTCCCTCCCGACCCTCGCCCTGTCGTCCTCGTTCCGGCGAAGGGAGTGCAGGAGCCTGTCCTGCTCCCTGATGAGCTCGGACTTCTCGTCCCTGAGGTCGGAGATCTGGCCGCGAAGCTCCGAGGCCTCCTCCTTCAGCTCGACGAACTCGTCGTCCAGGGCCTCCAGCCGCTCCTCGACCTCTCCGATTTCCCCCTCCTTCTCCCGGATCTCCTCATCGAGGGCGTCCATTGCGAGCTCTTTCTGCTCCACCTCCCCTGAGCATCTCTCCGCCCTCTCCTCCAGGTTCTCCTTCCGCGAGAACAGGCGCCTGGACTCCTTCTGGCTGTCCGAGATTTTTTCCTCCAGCAGCTCGATTTCGTCGCGCCTCCTGGAGATTTTTCCCCGGATGGACTCCGTATCCCGCCTCAGTTCTATGAGGTTCGTCTCCCCCTTCTGCGAGACCTCCTCGTTCAGCCCCTCGAGGTTCTCCCTCGCACCGGCCAGCTCCTCTTTCAGCGTCGCCAGCTCCTCTACCAGCCCGTCCTTCTCCGACCGCCTCTCCTCCAGCGCCGATTCGATGTCCCCGGCCTCGGCCTCCAGCTCCCCGTACCGGGAGAGCTCCTTCATCTTTTCGAGGTCCCCGAGTTCTCCCCGGAGCTCCTGGTACCTGAGTGCGTCGTCCCTCTCGTCCTCCAGGCTCAGCAGGCGCGTCCTTACCTCCTCGAGGACTATTCCCACCCTCTCAATTTTCTCCTTCACCACGTCGAGTTCCGACTCGGCGCGGTCGATTCTGGAGTCAAACTCGGCTACGCCGGCAACCTCGTCCAGAATCTCCCTCCTCCGCAGCGGCGTGGTCTCGGTGATGCGGGTAACGTCGCCCTGCATCACGACGTTGTGGCCCTCCATCGACATGCCCTCCTCGAACAACAGGTCCCTTACGTCCGACAGGTTGCAGCTCTTCCCGTCTATGTAGAAGTAGCTGTAGTAGTCGTTCTTCGTTTTCTTTACTCTCCTCTTTACGGTGAACCTCTCCCCGTCCTCCCTCTCGAAGACCACCTCGACCTCCGCGTAGTCGACGTCCCCGTCCTTGTGTATCAGGTCGGTCAGGTTATCCGCCCTGAGCTCCCTGGACGACTGTATACCGCAGGCGAATCCCAGGGCGTCTATTATGTTCGACTTCCCGGAGCCGTTGGGACCGGAGATGGCCGTGAATCCCCGGTCGAGTTCGATACGGGTCTTTCCCCTGAAGGACTTCAGGTTGTCCAGGACCACTTCCCTTATGTAGAGGCCGGACTCCTTTTGCTCAGGCTGAATGACTTCCTCCTGTATACCCAAAGGTCCCCATCCCTGTGCCAAATAAAGTTAAACGGGACTTATAACTTGCGGTCGATCCGGGCGGAATTTTGCCGTGCCTCCCCACGCCGGCCCGGATTCCCTCCGCCCCGTGGTTACGGCGAGAGTCGCCTCCTGTCCCTCGGGAAAAGCACCGTCTCCCTTATGTTCTCCGCTCCCGTGATGGACATGAGGAGCCGCTCCAGCCCGAGGCCCCATCCGCTGTGCGGCGGCACGCCGTACCTGAACGCGTCGACGTAGAAGTCGAAGCCCTCCGGGTCGAGCCCCTGCGCGTCGATTCTCTCCAGGAGGAGGTCGACGTCGGATACCCGGCGGGCCCCTGACGCCAGCTCGAGACCTCCCCGCATGAGGTCGAAGGAGTGGCAGACGTCGCCGTCGGACTGCACGTAGAACGGCTTTATATCGGCAGGCCACTCCGTCACGAAGTAGTAGCCGCCAACCCGCTCGCCGACCGCCCTCTCGGCAGCGGTGGACAGGTCGTCGCCCCACTCCACGTCGACCCCCTCTCCTGCGGCGATTTCGACGGCCTCCCCGTACGTTACGCGGGGCAGAGGCGGCTCCGGCGGCTCGAGGTCGCGGTCCAGCGCCTCGAGTTCGCCGGCCGCGCTCTCGGTCAACCCCGACTCGACGAACAGTATCAGCTCCTCCAGAGTGGACATCACGTCCCCGGCGTCGTGGTGAGCGGCCTCCACGTCTATCGAGGTGGACTCGTTGAGGTGCCGCCTTGTGTTGTGCTCCTCCGCCCTGAAGATCGGCCCGACCTCGAACACCCTGTCCAGGCCGCCGGCCATCAGCATCTGCTTGTAGAGCTGCGGGGACTGGTTGAGGAAGGCCTCCCTGTCGAAGTAGGTGATGGGGAAGAGCTCGGTGCCGCCCTCGGTCGCGGTGGCGACGATTTTCGGCGTGTCGACCTCGACGAACCCCTCGCTGCAGAGGAACTCCCGCGTCAGGCGCAGGGCCTCGTGTCTCACCCTGAAAATGGAAGAGATCTCCGCTCTCCTGAGGTCCATAACGCGGTTGTCCAGTCTGGTGTCCATCTCTGACCCCACCTTGCCGGTGGGGTCGAGGGGCAGCGGGGACGCCGCCTCCGACACGATTTCAAGGGACTCGGGTACGACCTCGAAGCCGCCGGGCGCCCTGTCGTCCTCCTTGACTCGGCCCGTTACGGCCACCACGTCCTCCCTGCCCACGCCGGAGAACCGCTCCGACAGCTTTTCGTCTACGCTCTTCCTGGGAAGGGTGACCTGGAGCCTTCCGTCGCGGTCCCTGATGACGTAGAACGCCACCCCGCCGAGGTCCCTGATCTCGTGGACCCATCCTGCCACTGTCACGTCCTCCTCTCCCCCCTCCAGCTCCGACGAGTAGTGCGTCCTCTTAATCATCCCTAAGCCTCTCATCGACGGACCTCGCGTGCATATCGAAACCCTCGACGTCCGCCAACTCCCTCACCGTGGGCTCCAGGAGCTCCAGTCCCTCCCTGTTCAGCCTCTGCACAGACGACCTCTTCAGGAAGTGCGCCGTGTCGAGGCCGCCGAACCGTTTCGCGTAGCCGGCTGTCGGCAGGACGTGGTTGGCCCCGGTGGCGTAGTCCCCCGCGGCGACGGGGCTGTACCTCCCCAGAAATATCGCGCCGGCGTGTCTCACGCGGGAGAGGGCGGAGAACTCGTCCTCGACCACGATCTCGAGGTGCTCCGGCGCGACGACGTTCGCCGCGTCGATTCCCTCCCCGACCGTTTCTACGAGTACGGCGACGGCCCTCCTCAGGGAGTCCTCCAGGATTTCTGCCCTCGGCGACTTCGGGAGCAGTTCCTCGAGCCTCTCCTCCACCTCGTCCACCAGGGAGGGCTCCGTGGTGACGAGGACCGATAGAGAGTCGGGTCCGTGCTCCGCCTGAGCGGCCATGTCGAGCGCGACCTCGTCCGGTTCCGCCGCGGAGTCGGCCACTATCATAACTTCGCTGGGGCCGGCCGGGAAGTCGATTTCGACGTCTCCCCTCACGAGGGACTTTGCCGCAGTTACGAAGGCACCGCCGGGCCCCACGATTTTGTCCACCGGGTCGACGGTTTCCGTGCCGTAGGCCAGGGCCGCAATTGCCTGCGACCCGCCGACTCGATATATCTCGTCCGCCCCCGCGAGGTCGGCGGCCACGACCGTCTCCGGCCGAACAGGTGGAGGAGTGCAGACGGCGATTCTCTCCACCCCCGCGACGGCGGCAGGAATTACGCACATCAGGGCACTTGACGGGTACGCGGCCCTCCCTCCCGGCACGTAGCATCCGGCGCTCTCTATGGACGTCACCTTCTCCCCTAGGTACACGCCGGGCTGGTACTGGCTCAGTTTCAGCTGAGGCGGGAGCTGGTCCGCGTGGAATGCTCCGACGTTCTCGGCCGCAACCTCCAGCTCCAGCAGGAAGGAGTCGTCCACCCCGCCGTACGCCTCATCGATCTCGTCGCCAGACACGGCGATTTCGTCCACCTCTACGCCGTCGAACTCCTCGGTGTACCTCTGGAGCGCCTCGTCTCCGGCCTCCGCCACGTCGCGGAGCACCGGCTCGATTTTGTCGGCTGCCGACTCCAGGCCCGACTTTTGCGCCTCCAAGGCCTCATCCAGCCCGGACAGCTCTTTTCGCTTAATCCGCAAGTTCACCCAGCCTCCTCCTCATGTGACGAAGCACCTCCGCACGGTTTTCCGCGCTGTCGAACTCCCCCAGGACGCGTCGTGCCTCCCGCCTCTTCATGCCCTTTCCGTGATTTGTAACTTTTGGAACCGCCCTCGTCAGTTCGTCGACCACCGCGACGGAGGCGGCGACCGAAGTCCTGGACATCGGGTTCAGGTCGATGGCCAGCACGGTCTTACCCATGTCCACGAGGGCCCGGGTCCGGTCGCCGTCCTCCAGAGGGACCAGCACGGTGTCGGCCGAGTATATACCCTCCCCGTCGACGATGCCGCGTCCGTGGCTCAGCCCGGGTATCTCCGCGTCGCCGTCGAGACCGAGCACCTCCCGGGCGCCGTTCTCGCGAAGGTGGTCGGCTATCCTCTCGATCCGCTCCTCAGAGCGGTGGAACAGGTTGACCTCGAGGGGGGCGCCGAACGTCCCGGAGAGCTCCACGAGCTCGCCGGGGGCCAGGGCGGCGGCGTTGCCGTTTACGGAGACGACGGGGTCGCCGAGCAGCAGTGCCGCGGCCGCGGCCATCTCCGCCTCCTGCGCCGGGGGCGTGGACTCCTCTCCCAGCAGGTAGTCGAACGTTTCGCCCCGGCCGTGGGCCACGAGGCCCTGGGTCGACACGATTCCCTCCCTCCAGCCCCGTACCAGCAGCTCCCTCCTCGCGAGCGACTCGGCCCTGGGGTGGTCCCCCGGTATCACTTGTCCACCTCCAGGACGTGGGCGGGGGACGGGGACAGGTTCGCCCCCTCGGCCTCCTCCAGCTCCGCGTCTGTGAACACGACGGTCTCGCCCAGGTGGACTTGCGCGGCCACGCCGCCCCGTGCCTCCACTGCCTCGACCGCCGCCTCCACGCGCGGCGTCGTGAGGCCCGTTCTCCTCGAGAACGACAGGCCGCTCTCGAATAGGGTGCCGAGGGTCGCGCCCTCCAGCACCCGGTCGAGTTCGGGCAGCGCGTCGACGTCCAGGAGCGATGCGGGCGTGCTCCTCTCGCCGAGCACTAGGTAACCCATCCTCGTGGGGGGGGCAGGGACCCTGTCGAACGAGGGGTGGGGCGGAAACCCGGGCTCGGTCCGTATCACCGCGCCGCCCACCGCCTGTGCGGCCACGTCGCCCAGGCCTGTCGAGCACGCCAGCTCCGCCTCGTGAGCCGCCTTCACCGCGGCGACGTAGCCAAGGTTCTTCAGGGCCGCCGCGGCGAGCGCAGTGCTTAGCGCCAGAGCACCGCTCGTCCCGAAACCCGCCCCGACGGGCACGTCGATGTCGTGAGTGGCGTGGAGGTTCTTTGCGCAGAGTCCGGCGAGGACCCGCGTAACGATGCCGTGGACGGGTTCCCCATCCACCTCGTCGGTCACGGTCGTGGTTACGCCCCTGTCGATGCAGACCCCGGCGCCCTCGGAGCCCACGTAACTGCCGCCCCTGACGATCGGCCTGAACAGGAGGCTGAGGTGTCCGGGGCTCCAGGCGGTGGCCCTCATTCCTCGAGCCGGTCCAAGACGAGCTTCGCTATCTCGGCCTTGGACGCCCTGATTTTCTCGGAACCGCCGTCGACTATCATGACCTCGTTCCCTTCAGACCCGAAACCCGCTCCATCCCGGGAGACGTCGTTCGCCACCACGAGGTCAGCTCCCTCGTCGAGCTTCTCTCTCGCCGACTGCAGAAGCTCGTCGTCGTCGACGCCGCTCTCGGCCTTGAACGCCACGACCCTGAGGTCGGGGAACCTCTCCATCGCGATGTCCACCAGCTTCTCCACCGGCCGCATCTCCAATTCGGCGGGTTCGTCGCCGGGAAGCTTTCCCTCCGCGGGTTTCATCGAGTGGTCAGAGATGGCGGCGGAGCTTATCAGTACATCGGCCCCCTGCAGTGCCTCCACCGTGGCATCCGTCATCTCCTCGGCCGTCCCTACCTCGATGGACTCGACCCACCTCGGCGGCTCCTCCGCTCCCTTGCCGTGGACCAGGGTTACGTCTGCGCCGCGCTCGTAGGCCTCCCTCGCCAGGGCCACCCCCGTCCTCCCGCTGGCCCTCGTCGTCACGATTCTTATGTCGTCCACGGGTTCCGCGGTGGCTCCGCCCGTCACCACGACCCTGATGGGTATATCGTTCTCCCTGAGCTGGCGCTTTACGTAGCTGGTTATCTCCTGGGCGGGTGGAAGCTTTGCGGCGCTCTCGGATACCTCCGGCGGGATCGACCTGACGCCCCTTTCACGCAGGGTTTTTAGGTTCTCTCTGAACGCGCCCGACCCGTAGAGTTCGAGGTGCATCGACGGTGCGACGACGATTTTCTCCGCGGGAAATGCAGCGGCGACCGCCGTAAGCCCGCCGTCCGCTACGCCGTGAGCCATCTTTGCGACAGTATTTGCGGTAGCCGGCGCCACGAGGAGGAGGTCCTCTCCCGAGAGCTCCACGTGCTCTGCCCCGCCGGTCAGGGTCGAGGTCACGGGTTTTCCGCAGCCCCACTCCAGAGTGGGTTCGCCCACCAGTTCCAGCGCGGATTCCGAGGCGACTGGCTTCACCACGGCTCCGTGTCGCCTGAGGTCTCTCGCTATCCTCACGCTGTCCACGGCGGCCACGCTCCCGCTCACCCCGAGTACGACAGTTTTTCCTCCGAGGAGGTCGCTGGAGGAACCCTGAATCATCGGTCCATCCTCTCCCTCTGGAGTGAAAACGTTAACCCGGGAACCATTTAAGTGGAGAGAATAATCTTCCCGGGATGAGGATTTCCGGGGCCGGGGAGGTGGACGCGCTCCGCAGCTTCGTGGGGGTCTTCGAGGGCTGCGAGGAGCTTCTGGTCGGTCCGGGAGAGGACGACTGCGCCGTAATGGAGCTCGGCGACGACCTTCTGGTTCAGAGCAGCGACATGTTTCTCGACGGGGTACACTTCCCGGAGGAGGCGACGCCGAGGCAGGTGGGGTGGCACGCTGCTGCCGCGTCGGTCGCGGACGTGGCGTCAATGGGTGCGAGGCCCCTCGGGCTCACCCTCTCCATCGCCGTCCCTGCCGAGAGGGACCTTGGGCTGCTCGGAGGCGTCGCGAAGGGGGCAAACGAGGCGATGCGGCGTGCGGGCGGCTGTGTATCGGGAGGCGACCTGAGCCGTGGTGAGCTGTGCGTCGACTGCGGCGTGGTGGGTACGGTTTCCGGGGACGGGCCGATTCTCAGGGGCGGGGCAGTCGAGGGGGACGCCGTCTGTGTCACGGGTACGCTCGGGGGCGCCGCTGCAGGCGAGGCCGTCCTGGTGGAGGGCCTGGACATCCCGTCACGGCGCGACGCCGTAGGTCGGCTGCTGGAGCCGCCGCTTCGCGTCGACGAGGGCCTCCGGCTGGCGGGCTCCGCGACGGCAGCTACGGACCTCAGCGACGGCCTATTCAGGGGCATGGAGGTAATCTCGGAGCGGAGCGGCGTCGGGCTCACGGTGGACCCCGAGAGGGTCCCGCTGCATCCATCCGCCGTCGAGGCCGTCGAGGCGGGCCGGGACGTCGAGGGCCTCGTCGACGGGGGCGGCGACTACGAGCTCCTCTTCACGGCACCGCCGGGCGAGGCCGAGCGGCTCGGGTTCCCGGTCATAGGGTGGGTCGGCGGGGACGACGTCCGGCTCGGGGGCTCCAGGGACCTCGGCGGCTACGACGCCTTTCGTTAGGAGGGCACGACGGTCACGGGGAGGGTGGCGCTCCTGATTACGCGCTCTGCCGTGCTTCCGAGGAAGACCTCCTTCAGGCCGGAGCGGCCAACGGTGCCCATATATATCGCGTCCACCTCGTTCTCCTCGGCGAACCTCGTTATTTCCTCCGCAGGGTCTCCCTCGAGGATGGCGCTATCGCACTGGACGCTGCTCTCGTCGGCAATGTCGCAAACCTCCTCCGCTATCTCCTCACCTCCCCGCCTGAGATTCTCGTAGAACTCCTGCCAGCGCCCCCGCATGGGGGCCGCGTAGTCCCCGGTGTCCAGCACGTGCATCGCCAGCACGCTGCCACCGTGTTCTGTAGCGTCCTCTACCGCCAGTTCGGCGGCGCCCACGGCGGTCTCCGAGCCGTCGGTCGCCACGAGGACCCGTCTCATCGGTTAAGCTTTATCGAGGGGGGATTTATTTTTGGCCGTGCTACGCCCGGTACGGCTGTTCCGCCTTACCGTTTTCGTTCACGAGAGCGTGCTCGCGCGTTTTCTCGACGGTCTGGGAGACATGGGCTGCGTACACGTGGACGAGCCGACCCCGGCCGAGAGGACGGCTTCGGATTCGTCGTGGACGGGTGAACGGGGTCCGGACGGGGCGGACCGTCTCGACGGCCCCGGTGAGGGTACGCCTCCCGTTGAGGAGGGCGACCAGGAGCTCGACGAGGGGTCCGCCGCCGGGAGCCGGGGGGCGGTGTCCCGCCTCGGCGGGACCGGGTCCACGTACGTCACGGAGGGCTGGATACCCGTGGACCGCGTGGACGAGCTCGGGGAGCTGGAGGAGTCGCTGGACGGGCTCTGCGCCTGGTTCCTGGACAAGCCGGAGCTGGAGGGTTATCCACCCACGCTCCTGGACAACCCGGGTTTCCTCGGCGTCCCCGAACTGCTGGTGAGGACCTACGGGCTGCCCTCTTACTTCGAGGTGGACCCCACCGCGATAGTGGGAGTGACATTTCCGCTCCTCTTCGGCATGGTGTACGGTGACCTGGGTCACGCCGCGATGCTGCTGCTTCTGGCCCTCATAGGGTCCCGGTTTCGAGAGAGGTTTCCCGAGGGCTCGACGGAGTTCCTCCTCTTCCTGGCATTCACGTCCGCAGTCTTCGGTGCACTCTACGGAGAGGTGTTCGGGCTGCACTACTTCGAGCCGCTGTGGTTCGACAGGATTGAGGACGTGCCCTTCCGGTTCCAGGTCTCTCTCGTGGCCGGGTTACTTCACGTCGTGCTGGGCCTGATTCTGGCCGGGGTCAACTCGTTCCTCAATCGCAGGATTTACCGGGCGGCGTACGGGTCGCTATGAGTTACATTTTACCTGCTATGGATTCCGCCGATATTCGGCAGGCTCGAGTTTCTGTGGGTCGCAGGGGTCGTGCTGATTGCCACGGTGGCCAGCAGCTTCGCCGTGGGTCTGAAGGAGGGAGATGGTTTGTACAGGGGTCTCCTGGACCTGTTCGTCCGGCTCTTCGACTCCATCCTGCACGTGTCGTCCTACGTAAGGATAGCTGCCGTGTCAATTACCCACATGGTCTTCAGCGACCTGATTCTGAGAGCTTACCGGCCGGGCCCCGTCGGCTTCGCAGCGTGGCTGCTGTTGACCCTGCTCCTCATCGTAGTAGTGGAGACCCTCTTCGCGTCGATACAGGTGCTCAGGCTGCACTGGGCGGAGTGGTTCTACAACTCTATCAATAGCCAAACAGTTATACACTTGGCCCCCTGACCCGTTTTTCGGTAAACCTTCGCCCCAACCCGTCCCCGGGCCATACACCCTTGTTTTTAGCGGTAAACAAAGCCAGGAACCGGACTCTTTCTAAAAACGTAAAGCGGCGACCCCGGTTTTCCCGGGTCTTACTCCAACCCGAGCTCTTTCTCGATCACGGCCTTCACTCGGTCGATCGCGGATTCCTGGAGCGGCGAAAGTCTTTGCTCGTAGTAACCCTCGTCGTGAAGAGTCTCTTTTGCAAAGGCGTAGATGTCCACGAGGTCGCTCCTACCGATCTCCTGCAAAGCCTCCATCCTTTTCAAATGGCTATCGGGAACCGGTTTCCCGCGCCGAGCCAGAACCACGTCCACGGTCTCCACCATGGCGTGGAACACGTTTTCACACGCCTGGGAAGACACCTTCCTGGGCTTAAACTCGTCCTCCATGTCGAGAGCTCTTTGGTAGTCGAACTCCCCTTCCTCCACCAGTTCACGGGCCTTAAACACCTTCTCCCTGGTAGCCATTCCAAGAATAAGCTACGGCCCGGGCACCCATAACCCCTTGGTCCGAACCGCTCTTTACGGAAAGTCAAACGGTTTACCATCTTGATGGTAAACCCGGAATCGGGTCTGAGCCCCTCTATAGGGCGACGGTGAGCTACACGAGGTTGAGCATCCCGACCAACCCCCCCCTTTATATACTCGGGAGCCGGAGCGCAGCCACCTCGACACGGAAAACAGGGCCTAACTCCTCCTGAGGAGTAGCGCCGGGCCCCGGGTTTTCCCTAGCTCTCCTCACAATATCTTTACGTCCTGCGAATTTGGCAGCTACTTTGACCGGGATTTGTTCAGAATCTTTCGATTGACCGCGGTCGGTAACTTTTTCTAAACTCGCCTTCTCCCGCTCCGACCGCTCCCCTGGTTTCTTGAGCCTCGCTTGTATCTCTTGGGGAAGTTTTTCGATCATGATACTCTATCCTCTCCCTCCTCTGGAGGTTTATGATAATTTTTTTCCGACCTGCCGATAAGTATCATCACTTCTTTATAAACTTGTAGCAGTTTTATCACGTCAGAAAAGGAGGGTCTTTCCAATAAACCGCGTCTTTCCGGGGGCCGCGGCGCGGGGTAATTACCTTTCCTGACCGAAACCGGGAAGTGGGGGGGTCCTCGACGGGAAGGTTTTTTGTTTTTCTAAAAAAACGAGGTCCAGCCAGAACATGGCTAAAGGCAAGAGACGGATGCCGAAGGCGCTTCAGGTCAACGCCATTAAGAAGTCCTTGAAGAGCCGCGGCGTCGAGCCCGACACCGTGGATGTACGGGGCCTGGTCGACAGCTCTCTCCACATGGATGAAAACCTTGACCGCATACTTAGCAAGGTCGGTAAAACCAGGGGCCGAAGGTCTATGCGGGGCATGGAGAACCGCCGCGGCGCCAGCCAGATGGAGGTCGAGACGAAGAGGCGGCAGGTTGAGCGTCGGCAGGAGGGCAGGAGCCCGAAGGCCAGGGCAACCGACCGCGGCATCAAGGCCCGGGTGTTTCCCCCGGTGAACCGCATAGGTGACCGGGAGCTCGACGTATGGATGAATGCACCGGATGAATGGGACATCAAGGGCGTGGACTGGCCACCTGGTGAAAAGGTGGGGAAATACGTCGACCTGGAGGAAGAGATCTCTAAATCTATCGCCGAATTGTTGTGGGGTCGTTAGCTGTTGTTATATGTTGTTATAGTTTGACGCGCGTGTGAAGCTCTCCAGGCTCGACACGGGGAGGGGAAACACCGGGTCGCCGGGGTTTTTCTGCACGTACACCCCCCTTTCGGTCCGGCGAAACACCGGGTGATCCAGGGTTATCGCTGCGCGGCGCCGCGTTTTTCGGGAAGGCACGCGCGTCATAATATAAGCTATGCGTCAAACTCTTCAATTTCCCTGATTTCCCTGATACATAGGGTCACGCGTGAGACTATAGGGTACGTGTCCAAGTCTTCCAAACCTTTCAAACCTTCCGTGATCGTCAAAGATAGTTAGACGCGCGTTATACAGTATTGTTATCCCGTGGCAGTGAAGACAAAAGTTTTCACCAACTGGTTGAATGGCACATTTGTGTCGTTTTTTGACTTTCCACCTTTTTTCCGACGCGACACACTTTTCTTAGTTAGACGCGCGGCGTATAGTATGTACTTCGGCTCGGGTTGAAAAAAAAAGGTGCGGGGTGTTTACATTCATCCATGCTTTCCAGAC